>JAGIAA010000060.1 GCA_017745115.1 Sphingobium sp.
GGCGACGCCGTGAAGACCATGGACAATCGCGGCGCCGACCTGCTCTACACCGGCACCAGCTTTTCCGCGCCGCAGATCTCGGGGGCTGCGGCCCTGCTTGCCCAGGCCTTCCCCAATCTCAGCAGCGCACAGATCGTCCAGCTGCTGCTCAATACGGCCAAGGATGCGGGCACGACCGGCCCCGATGCAATCTACGGCATGGGCGTGCTCGATGTCGCGGCCGCCTTCCGTCCGCAGGGCACGACCAGCCTTGCCGGTGCGTCAGCATCCCTCAGCGCCAGCGCGCCGACATTGCTTTCGGGCGCCATGGGCGACGCCAACCCCGCGGGGCTCGCGACGGTTATCCTCGACGGCTATCGCCGCCCCTTCCGCATGGACCTCGCGGCGCGGATGGAGCGGCCCGGCCTGCGTAGCCGCCTGACCGCTGCCCTGGCCGGAACGACACGGCAACTGCAAGGCATGGCAGGTCCGATCAGCCTCTCGCTCAATCTTGCGCCGGGACGCGGCGGATCATGGATGCCAGCCGACGCTGACCCGGCGCGGACGCGCTTTCTCTCCGGCACCGTCGGCACGCGGCTGGCGGGCGGCGCGGTCGTCGCCTTCGGCCTGCGGACAGGATTCAAGGATCTGTCGCCGTCGCTCGACGGACGTGTCCGGCCCGCTTTCCTGGTCGCGGACGACGGAGCGGGGTCGCTCGCGCCGGAGTTGCGCGCCCATTCCAGCATCGGCTGGCGCCAGTCCCTCGCGCCCGGTCTTTCGCTCATCGGCGGCGTCGAACTGGGGAACATCGATGCCTCGGCCAACCGCCCCGGCATGCCGCTCGATCCGGCGGGAAGACGCGCCGCCCGCTACCAGGCGTTCAACACTGCCTTGTCCTTCAAGCGCGGCGCGCTAAACCTGACGGGCGGTCTCGGTCTGGTGAGCGAGACCGGGAGCGCTCTCGGCGCCCGCTTCGCGCCCGCGCTTGGCGGCCAGTCGGCGCGCACGATGTTCGCATCATTCTCCATGAGCGCCCAGGCCGCGCCGCAGCTGACACTCTCCGCATCCCTCCAGCAGGGCTGGACTTATGCAGCGTCCGGCGGGGCGCTGGCCGATGGCGGTCTCATCAAATCGCGCAGCTGGTCGCTGGACCTGGCGCGCTCGAACCTGTTGGCAAAGAGCGATCTCTTCGGCTTGCGCATTTCCGCGCCGCTGCGGGTCACGGCGAGCCGCTTCATGCTCGACCTGCCGCAGAGCTGGGACTGGAAGAGCCAGACCGCATCGACGGCGCTCACCCCGCTCGACCTCGTCCCGCACGGGTCCGAGCGCGACTATGAGCTCAGCTATGGGCTTGGACTGTCAGGCGGCTGGCTGGGCGCCAATCTCTTCGCGCGGACGCAGGCGGGCAATGTCGCGGCCATGCGCGACGATTATGGCGCTGCATTGCGCTGGTCGGCGCGGTGGTAGGCTAAGTCGGAGGCTTACAAGGCGGACTGTGAGGATAGGACGACATTGCGGACGTCCCTTACCTCGCCCCGTTCGTCCTGAGCTTGTCGAAGGACCCCTTCGACAAGCTCAGGACGAACGGAGTTTTTGGGGAAAGGACAATGCGCAATGTCCGCTCCCGCCGCATTTTGGTCGTCCCGCTATTGAAGGCCCTAACCGAAAAGCCGCCATTCCGGACACCACGACATTGTGGACTTGACGGGAAAGCCTAATGATAAACGCGTGCCAATGAGGTTGCTCTTGCTCGGTTTGTTTGCATTAGCCTGCCTAATAGGCGCTGGCGTGGTGGTCGCGACCGTACGACATCCTGTATACCCAACGCCAGGCTGGGGCGTCATGATTGTTGGTAATGCAAGCACATTCGGCCTTCTGCCGGCATTGGCATTGATAAGGCAGGGTTGCCGCCGTGCAGCGGCATGGCTGCTAGCTGGCGTGATTGCCTTAATGCTCCTGGGTGTCGCCGCAGAGCAAGCGAGCTCGGGTTACGGCTTCTTTGACTGGTGACCGCTTTCCACCCCATACGAGACACGCCGCCTATTCATTCACCGCCTAGACCGTGAAGCTCTCGCCACAGCCGCAGCTGCCCTTGGCATTGGGATTTTCGAAGACGAAGCCGGCCGCGAAATCGTCGACCTTCCAGTCCATGACCGAGCCGATCAGGTAGAGCACGCTGGCCGCGTCGATGAAGAAGGTGCCGCCCGGCGTCTCAATGCGCTCGTCGAACGCGCCGGCCTCGCCTTCGCGCACATAGTCGACCGAATAAGCGAGGCCCGAGCAGCCCCGGCGCGGGGTCGAGAGCTTGACGCCGATCGCGCCCTCCGGCGCTTTCGCCATGAGTTCGCCCACACGGGCCTGCGCGCCCTCCGTCAGGGTGACGGCGGCGGGACGGACGCGGGCCGGTTTGTCGCCCAATGCTGAGACCTTCGCGTTCATTCAGAGTACCTTCTGCCAGAACAGAGCCTGGCCCATATGGGGATCGAGAACATAATCGCCATAGCCCAAGGAGCGGTAAAGGCCCTTGGCTCGTTCGTTTCCGCTCAAAACCTCGAGCGTCACCTTCGCCGCGCCCAGAGAACGGGCCTCGGACTCGACGGCGGCAAACAGCGCGCGGCCAATGCCGCGGCCTCGGAAATCCGGGTCGACGGCGAGGTCATGGAGATTGACGACGGGCTTCATCGCGAAGGTCGAGAAGCCGGTGAAGCAATTGGCCAGCCCGACCGCCTGCCCGTCCAGATAGGCGAGCAGCGAGAAAGCATTGGGCGTGGCGGCGAGGCCGGCGAGCAGCCTGCCCTTTTTTGCCGGATCGAGCGGCTCGCCACCGCCGGCAGGATCGCGCGCATAGCCGTCGAGCAGGCGGAACAATGCGTCGCCCTGCGCCGGATCGGCATAATCGACCCGCTCGACGACGAGACTGGCCCGAGATCTGCTGGCAGCAGTGGCGTTCACAGCATCCCCAGCTCGAGCTTGGCCTCGTCGCTCATCTTCTGCGGGTCCCAGGGCGGATCCCAGACGAGATTGACCTCGGCATGGCCCACGCCGGGGACGGCGCCGACGCGCATCTCGACCTCGCCGGGCATGGACTCGGCGACCGGGCAATGCGGCGTGGTCAGGGTCATGGTGACGGCGGCGTGGCCGTCTTCCGTGACCTCAACAGCGTAGATGAGTCCCAGATCATAGATGTTCACTGGAATTTCAGGATCATAGATCTCCTTCAGAGCCTCGATGATCGCGTCATAAATTCCCCCGCCGGGCTCGCCTGCCGGAACCGTGCTCGGCTGCTGCTTGAGGAAGCCTTCCAGATAGTCGCGCTTGCGGGCGACCGGCTCGGGCAGCGCGGTTTCATCGGCGTCGCTCACGCGCGCGCGGGGCGGCGTCTCGACCTGCTCGACCTCTTCGGTGCGGATACGGGGTTCGTCGTTCATCCGAAAATCGTCCTTACGCGCTCGAGGCCGCGGATCAGCGCGGCAACGTCGCTCTCGTCATTGTAGATACCGAAACTGGCCCGGGCGGTGGCATCCACGCCAAGATGGCGCATCAGCGGCTGGGCGCAATGATGACCGGCCCGGATCGCGACACCGCTCTCGTCCAATATGGTGCCGATGTCGTGCGGATGCACGCCCTCCATCGCGAAAGACACGATCCCGCAGGCATCGTCCGGCCCGAGCAGGCGGACCGAATTGACCCCGCGCAGCGCCTCGCGCGCCTGGCGCACCAGTGCGGCCTCATGGGCTGCGATCGCATCGAGGCCGATGGCGTCGACATAGTCGATCGCCGCAGCCAACCCAATCGTCTCGACGATGGCCGGCGTGCCGGCCTCGAAACGGGTCGGCGCGGGCGCATAGGTCGTCTTCTCGAAGGTCACGGTGTCGATCATCGAGCCGCCACCCTGCCAGGGCGGCATCGCGGCGAGAATGTCGCCGCGCGCCCAGAGGACGCCGATGCCGGTCGGGCCGTAAAGCTTGTGGCCGGAGAAGAGATAGAAATCGCAGCCGAGCGCCTGCACGTCGATCTTCATGCGCGGCGCGGCCTGGCAGCCATCGACGAGCAGCAATGCGCCGACATCGTGCGCGATCTTCGCGGCGCGGGCGACGTCGAGCGGCGAGCCCAGCACGTTGGAGACATGGGCGAGCGCCACGATCTTGTGCGCGGGGCGGATCATCGCCTCCATCGCATCGAGATCGATCTTGCCGTCCGGCGTCAGCGGAACCACGTCGATCGCGGCGCCGGTGCGCTCGGCGATGAGCTGCCAGGGCACGATGTTGGAATGATGCTCGAGCGTGGAGAGCAGGATGCGGTCGCCGGGCTTGAGGTTCGCGCCGCCCCAGCTGTTGGCGACGAGATTGATGCCCTCGGTCGCGCCGCGCACGAAGACGATCTCGGCGGTACTCGCGGCATTGAGGAAGCGCGCGACACGGACACGGGCCGCCTCGAAAGCCAGCGTCATGTCGGCCGAGCGCGCATAGACGCCGCGATGCACGGTCGCATAATCGGCGCCCATGGCGCGGACGGTCGCGTCGATGACGGCCTGCGGCTTCTGCGCCGTGGCGGCGGTGTCGAGATAGTGCCAAGGCGCGCCGTCGGCCGTGACGAGGCCCGGGAAGTCGGCCCGAGCATTATGCACACCGTTCGTGTCGAGCGAAGTCGAGACACGGGAAGCGCTGTTTTTGGGTGTCTCGACGTCGCTCGACACGAACGGAATGGTGGTGCCTTCGCTCATCCCATCGCCTCCAGCTTGGCGAGTGCGGCGCCCTCGAAACATGTGCGCTCGGCTTCGTCGGCCATGTCGTCGAACAGACCGGCGATGAACGCCTGCAGCATCAACGTCCTGGCCCGCGCCGGATCCAGCCCGCGCGAGGCAAGATAGAACAACGCCTGCGCATCGAGTTCGCCGACGCTGGCGCCGTGGGCGCACTTCACGTCGTCCGCGAAAATCTCCAGTTCCGGCTTGGCATTGGCGGTCGCGCCGCGATCGAGCAGCATCGCCTTGAAGCTCTGCGAGGCGTCTGTCTTCTGTGCGTCGCGTGCGACGCGGACCTGGCCGAGATAGCTCGTCGTCGCCTTGTCGGCGGCAATCGCACGGACAGTCTGGCTGCTGGTCGCATTGGGCTCGGCATGGGTGACGCGCGTCACCAGCTCGATGGTCTGCGTGGCCGAGCCGAGCAAGGCGGCCTTGAGTTCGAAATGCGCGCCTTCATGCAGCGTTACGTCGAGCGTGATCCGGCCGAGCATGCCGCCCATGTCGAGCAGGTGCAGACCGAACGACCCGCCCGCGCCGATTTCAACGACGAGATCGCGGATCGCAACGTCGCCGGACGAAGCATCCTGCAATATGGCCCGGCGCGCGGTTTCTCCGGGTGCAACAACGAACCGATCCGGTTCATCGATCGGCCAGGCGCGCGCCACAGCGTCGAGATCGCTGTAGCGCCAGGCCTCGTCCTTGCGCGTCGGGAGGGCGAGCGCGCTCATGACTGGCCGCTCCGGGCCGCGCGGCGGCGGGCGGCGATCTCGTTGATGCGAAGCTGCGAGCGTTGCTCGACGCATATGCGCAAGTCCTTGCGGGTCTTCGGATTGCTCGTCATGCAGGCCTGCGTGACCTCGCAGGGCACGGCATCGAGCTCGGCATCGCCGCTCGACCGGCTGACGCGGCAGCGCTCCAGCACGAGATGCCCGTTGCGCGTGGGCGCCTTGATGTCGACCTTGATGAAGCGCATTTTCCGCGCAATCACCACGATTTCGTCCTCAGCCGGCGGCGCCGGGGCAGCGCCGGCGGCGAGCATCAGGGACAAGGCGAGGATGCCGCTCACGCCGCGATCACCTCGGCATAGCCTTCGCGCTCCAGCGCATGGGCCAGCTCAGGCCCGCCCGATTTCACGATGCGGCCATCGGCGAGAATATGCACGAAATCGGGCTGCACATAATCGAGCAGGCGCTGATAGTGGGTGATGAGCAGCACCGCCTTGTCGGGCGCGCGCATGATCGCGTTGATGCCGGCACCCACGACCTTGAGCGCGTCGATGTCGAGGCCGCTGTCCGTCTCGTCGAGGATCGCCAGGCGCGGGTTCAGGATACCCATCTGAACCATTTCGGCTCGTTTCTTCTCGCCGCCGGAGAAGCCGACATTCACCGGCCGCTTGAGCATGTCCATGTCCAGGCCGAGCAGCCCGGCTTTCTCGCGGGCGAGACGCAGGAAATCGGCGGCGCTCAGCGGCTCCTCGCCGCGCGCCTTGCGCTGGCTGTTCAAGGCTTCGCGCAGGAACTGGACGTTCGACACGCCGGGGATCTCCACCGGATATTGGAAACCGAGGAACAGACCAGCGGCGGCGCGCTCATGCGGCTCCATGTCGAGCAGCTCGACGCCTTCGAAGTAGACCGATCCGCCGGTCACGTCGTAACCCGGACGGCCGCCCAGCGTATACGCCAGCGTCGACTTGCCGGCCCCGTTCGGTCCCATGATCGCGTGGATCTCGCCCGCGTTGAGCGAGAGCGAGAGGCCCTTGAGAATAGGCTTGCCGTCGACTTCGGCCTGGAGATTTTCAATTTTGAGCATCAAATTTTCCGCCTGAACATTTCGCGAGATATTGTTGCCGCATGAGATCGAGCAGCTGATCGCGCTGGCTGGAGAGCATGCGGGCATCGTCCAGCTCCTGCTGCCGCTCGGCAATCAGGCCCGCCTCATGATCGAGATCGGCATTGCTCGCGGGGACCAGCCCGCCCGCCGCCGGCGCTGCAACGAGCACGGGCGCCAGGCGCTTCATGGCCAGGGCACGACGCGCGACGACGATCGCTTCCTGCTCGTGATACGCATCGATCGCGAAGGCACGACGGCGCTGCGGCTCGGCCGAGAAGGTCGCGGTCATGAGCTTGGCGTCGCAGCGCGCCACAGCCTTGTCGAGCGCGGCGAGATCGGGGCCGTCAACACTGAGCGCAGCGGCAAAAAGAAGAGCAGCCATCACCCGACCTCCCCATCCCAATATTCGGTCGCGGCCATTCGGCCGATGGCGCGGGCCGTGCCTGACGTCCGCTCACCCGCGATCACGCCGGCGCGATAGGCGACCTTGCCGGAATCGGGATATTCGCAGACGTCCGCCGAAGGATTGTTCGAGAAGGTCAGATATTTAAGGTCCACCGTGCCGGTGTTGATCAGCTGATGCGCCTTCACGGCCTTCGGCGCGCCCACGAGGTCGCCGGCCTTGACCGGCATCCGCTCCTCGCCCCAGCGATACTCGCCCGTCCCCTCGAGGATCACCATCATCTCGTCCACGCAATGATGGACATGGTGGGGAAAGGCCTTCTTGCCCGGCGGCACGACCTGCAGCGCACAACCGAGATCGGTCAGGCCCAGCAACGGCCCGATGCGGCCGATGTGCAGCGCGAAATCGCCGCCGCCGCTGAAGTCATTGAGCGGCACGTCGGCGGTCGAGATGACCATCTTCTCGGGAATTATCCGGGGATCGGGCATCAGGCGGCCCTCCCGGCTAAGCCGTTCCAGGGCGCAGGCCGGGGTCCAGCGCTGGCGCGTTCGGCCCCGCACAGATCTGCAAGACATGGGCCCCGGCCTTCGCCGGGGAACAACGATGTCAGTACATCGTGCGGGCGTAGCGCTTGTGTGCCCAGTCGATGGCGGCCTCCTCGATCATCGGATCGACCTGGGCCAGACCACCCTCCGCGCTGCGCAGCGCCACGGCGTTGCTGATCTTGGGCAGCTTCTCGCGAATGTCCGAGATGAGCTGCGAGCGGAGCTCGCCGCGCGAAATCGCGCAGGCCGTCATGGCCTCGCGTGCCATGGTCTCCTGGATGCCGAGCGGTGAGGCTTCGACTTCCGCGAGGACGCAGTTGCGATAGCTGGTGAGAAGGCCGGCGAAACGGTCCGTCAGCGGCAGCTCTTCGGTCGAGAGCGCGATCGGCTGCGTCATCTGTTTTGCAGAAGCGGGAAGCGCCGACGTCATCGCCAGAATGCCCATGACTAAAGTCAAACCAGCTTTCATCGACGCTTCCCTTCTCAAGGCTGCCCGGGGACTTCCACATCGCGCCGGGCTGAGAGGGGACTAACCGCGTCGTCCGATTCGTTACAATGCTGTTAAGCACGAATGTTCGGTTAACGGTAAGCATGGGGCCTTCGGGACCCCTCTCCCGCCCGCGGGAGAGGGAGGGACCCGCGCCGGAGGCGTGGGAGGGTGAGGGCAGCGCCATAAGACCCTCACCCCGGCCCTCTCCCGCCTGCGGGAGAGGGAGAAAGGTCGACGAACCCCGCGCAGTTAGCCGCCTCTCCATCACCCCACACTCCCTTCCAGGCTAATGCCGAGCAGCTTCTGCGCCTCGACCGCGAACTCCATCGGCAGCTGCTGCAGCACCTCCTTGGCGAAGCCGTTGACGATGAGGCCGACAGCGGTCTCGGCGTCGAGGCCGCGCTGCATCGCGTAGAACAGC
>JAGIAA010000061.1 GCA_017745115.1 Sphingobium sp.
GGAGAAGGGTCGCCCCTCCTCCCTTTTTTCTTGTCTCCCTTGGAACGACCAAAGCTTCGGCGCGATTGCCGCACGTGCAATCGCAATGCCTTAGGATGTCGTGAAAGCGTCACCAAAGCACGGCATCCGCCGCGCTACGGCAAGGAGAGACAGACATGTTCGCCCGTACACCAAGACTGCTCCTGCGGCCCGGCTGGCAGGAAGATGCCCAGGCCCTGCACGCTGCGATGGCGGACGAGGGTGTCGTGCGTAACCTTGCGCGTGCACCCTGGCCCTATTCGCTGTCCGATGCGGAAACCTTCCTGGCGCGGGAGCCTGACCCGCGCCTGCCGATGTTCCTCGCGTTCAACCGGACGCAGGGCCGGCCGCTGCTCATCGGCGGCTGCGGCATCGGTCGTCGCGAGGATGGCAGCCTCGAGCTCGGCTACTGGGTTGCGCGCCCTTACTGGGGCCTCGGTTTCGCGACCGAAGCCACGCGCGCCGTCATGCGCATTGCGCGGGCTACCGGCCTCACGGGCATCGGTTGCAGCCATTTCGTCGACAACCCCGCCTCGGGCCGCGTCATGCGCAAGCTCGGCTTCCGTCCAACCGGCACGTTCGTTCGCCGGTTCAGCGCCGGCCGCGGCGAGGAAGCGCTTGCCATGGTCTATGAGGACGCCGGCGAGAGCGACATGTGCGGCGACGTAGCCTTTGACCTTTACGACGACGCGTCGGCGCTCGTCGCGGCTTGAACATATCCCCTCTCCCGCTTGCGGGAGAGGGCGGGCCCCGCCGCATAGCGGTGGGAGGGTGAGGGTCTTCTACGAATGACCTGAGCGGGACACCCTCATCCAACTTCGCCTAGCCAACTGCGTCGGCAAGGCTTCGTATCCTTCTCCGCTTCGTATCCTTCTCCCGCAAGCGGGAGAAGGCACTTTAAAGCCAGCCCGACTTCCGGAAACGCCAGTAGAGGACGGCGCAGATCAACCCCATCAGCGCGAGCGCCATGTCGTAGCCGTAGCGCCATTCCAGCTCGGGCATGAACTTGAAGTTCATGCCGTAAATGCCGGCGATGGCGGTGGGGACCGCGAGCAGACCGGCCCAGGCCGCGAGTTTGCGGGTGTTGTCGCCTTGGCGTTGCATTTCGAGCAGATTGCTCGTTTCCACCACCGAGGTCAGGATTTCGCGCAGGCCGCCGAGGCGATATTCGGCGCGGCGGACATGATCGTACACGTCGCGGAAATAGGGCCGCATGTTCGAATCGACGTGCGGCATCGACACATTGGCCATGCGCGCCGCGACGTCGATCATCACGCCCAGCACGCGCTGGAAGCGCACCACCTCGCGGCGCATGGCGAAGATACGCAGGATCGAATCGCGATCCAGGAAGCAGTCGCTGGCCGTCGTCTCCATGGCCAGCGCCTCGTCCTCCAGCTGCTCGACGATCGGGAAATAGCCGTCGACGATGAAGTCGAGGATCGAGTGCAGCACATAGTCCGGGCCATGTGACAGGGCCTGGGGCGTCGCTTCGAGATGGGCGCGCAGCTCGTCATGCTTGCGCGCCGAGCCCTGCCTGACCGTAACGATGAAGCCTTCGCCCAGAAAGATCGCCGTCTGGCCATAGGTGATCTCGTCATCCTCCTCGAGATGGGCGGTGCGCAGCACGAGGAAGAGCTGGTCGCCATATTGCTCGACTTTCGGCAGCTGGCGTTTGGCCTGCGCGTCCTCGACGGCGAGCGGGTGCAATCCGAAGCAGGCGGCCACCATGTCGAGTTCCTCGTCGCTCGGCTCGAACAGGCCGATCCAGACGAACTCGTTCTTCGCCGGTGGCCAATGCTCCGGCTTATGGCCGAGCACGACTTCGCCGACGGCCTTGCCGTCGCGATAGCGGCGCGCCGCCACCACGGTCATACGCCGACCGTCACTTGATGAGGCCGATTTCCCGCAGGCGCTGATGCAGATAGTCGTGCGCCGAAATCGGCGGCTCGCGCAGCGGATTGTCGGCCGTCACGGTCTGCGGCAGCGCCTCGATCATCACCTGAGGTTCGAGGTGCAGGAAGAAGGGCATGGAGTAGCGCGGAATGCCCCGGCGCTCCGGCGGGGGATTGACGACGCGGTGGCTGGTCGAGGGCAGCACGTGATTGGTCAGGCGCTGCAGCATGTCGCCGACATTGATGACGAGCGCGCCCGGAGGCGGTGCGGCCGGAATCCAGTTGCCCGACTTGGTGAGCAGCTCCAGGCCCCCTTCTTCGGCGCCGAGCAGCAGCGTGATCAGGTTGATGTCCTCGTGTGCGCCGGCGCGAATGCCCGGCGCATTGGCCGAGACCGGCGGATAATGGAGGAGGCGCAGAATCGAATTGCCTTCGTCGATCTTGTCGTCGAACCAGTGCGCATCGAGGCCGAGATGACGCGCAACGCCCTGGAGAATCTTGGCGCCGGTCGCATCCATGGCATTGAACAGCTGTTCGAAGGTCTCGCGGAAACCGGCGATCTCGCTCGGCCAGACATTGGGCGGCATGGTCTCGGCGAGCGGGCTGCCGGCGGGCAGCTCGCGGCCGACATGCCAGAATTCCTTGAGGTCGTTCTCGGACGCGCCCTTCGCGATCTCGGTGCCGAATGCCGTGTAGCCGCGCTGGCCGGCGGCGCCGGAAAGCAGATAGGCGCGCTTGGTTGCCTCGGGCAGGGCAAAGAACTGCTTGGCGAGATCCCAGCTCTTGGCGATCAGCGCCTGGTCGATGCCGTGATCCTTGACGAGGGCGAAGCCGAACTCGCGAAAGCTGCCGCCGATCGCGTCGGCAAAGTCGTCCTCCGAAAGTCCGGAGAGGGAGAGAACGGGCATCCGTTCGATGTCGGTGGTGGCCATGCATGACTCGTTCGAAAATGGATTTGTTGACGAAAGGACTAGGCTTGAGGCTGGGGTTGCGCAAGCGGCGGTGCCGTGGGATGGCGGGGCCGTTCATGCGACGGAGAACGAGGCGGCGATGCGCTATTGGCTGATGAAATCGGAACCGGACACATTTTCCTGGGACGATCTCGTCAAGAAAGGCGAGGCGGAGTGGGACGGTGTGCGTAACCACACGGCGCAGCTCAACATGAAGGCCATGGAAGTCGGCGACCAGGCGCTCTTCTACCACAGCAATATTGGCCTCGAATGCGTCGGCATCATGAAGATCGTGCGGACCGCGGCGCAGGACAGCACCGACGAGACCGGCAAATGGAAGGCCGTGATGGTGGCGCCGTACAAGAAGCTCGCCAAGCCGGTGACGCTGAAGGCGATCAAGGCCGATCCCGCGCTGAAGAAGATGGAGCTGATCCGCCAGTCGCGCCTCTCCGTGGCGCCGGTTCGCGATGAAGAATTCGCCCATATCCTCGACATGGCGGGCGGTACGGAATAGCGGCGCTTGGCTTCACGATTGCATTTCTTGCAATCGCCCGACCCCCTTTGCAGTTGAGATTCGCTGCACCGCAACATATCTCGCACGGCGGAAGAAGAGGGTGCCTCCACGACAATGGAGGATATCATGATGCGTTTGCTCAAGAAGCTGGTCCAAGCCTATCTGGATTCGACCGAAAAATACGGTGCGATGACCCACTTCGGGTTTTATTGACCGGATCGGCGCCTCCCGGGCGTGATAAGATCGATGAGGGGCGGGCCGCAAGGAACCGCCCCTTTTTCGTAACTTGCGCCGGTGCGGCACCAGAAGCCCCCGGACTTATCCACATCCGTCCACAATTTTGACGGTCCGCATCGCGCTGCGGCGTCGAATCGCTCTTGGTACGACTCGAAAAGCGTGACACCATTCAATCATCGAGACGACGAGAAAGCTTTGAGAAATCAGAGGTTTGGAGTGGTCTGGTGCATCGAGGTGCGTCCTGCTGAAAGGCTTGGATCCCGAAGTGCGGCCACTGGCGAGGGACCGTGTGACGGCGCTTCGGCGCAGTTCTGGAATCGGACCAGAGGCTTGGGTGCCGGGCAAGCTGTCTAGGCTTGAAGGAGCGCCCGAAATGGATAGGCCGGCTGCCGCAAGGCGCCCCTGTCCAGTCCCCGAGGAGGCCGTCCGGCCAAGATGGGGGCAAGGAATGAGAAACCCCGTTTTACGAGGTGACTTGTTCCGGCGGAGCAGGAAGAATCGCTTGCGATTTGGACGAGACCGCCATGCCAGTCACCGGATGTCCGGCAACGGATTTGAAGGCGACGGTGCAGTGGGGGTCGGCAGCAATGCCGGCCCCCATTTAGCATGTGCAGCGCGTCAGGGCCTGCGAATCTCGAACACCACATAGGGTCTGGGCTCTCCATCGACCATCACGTCGATCAGGCCGTCGCGCAGCCGCCCGCCAATCTTCGTCATGGCACCGCGCGACCGCGAGTTGGTATCGCCGACCCTGAAGATCACGCAATCGAACCAGCGGAAGGCGTGATCGAGCATCAGCCGCTTCACCTCGCGATTCGTCGCGCCGCCCCAATGCCGCCGCACCAGGAAGGTCCAGCCGATCTCGACCTCGCCGCTTGCCGGGTCATGGACGTGGTAGCGGCTCGAGCCGATGATCGCGCCGGTGCTGCGTTCGATGATCGCGAGGGTACTCCCGCTCGCCAGACCTTCCTCGAAATAGCGGCGAAACACGGGTTCCTTGTATCGGTCGCGCACGGGATGCACGGCCCAGATCAGCGGATCGGAGCCCGCCGCGAACATTTCCTTCCAGTCCTCCGCCGCCATCGGACGCAGGACGACCGTTTCGCCAACGAGCAGGGGCTGCCAGTCGGGCGATGTCTCGATGTCTTGCGCCAGCGTTTCCTGCGTCTGTGTCATAGGGACGGGTCTCCTTCCTTGGGAGGCCGCGTGCTGCTCTCGATGACGGGGAAACCTCATATGCCGTTCCGCCACCTTGGGCAGAAACGGCCGGGTTGTCTTATGCGCGCAACCAGTCCGTCCCGCCGCAGCAGGATGCCCAGAATGCTTTACCTCGAATGGTCGCGTGCATGGCACGGCCTGTGACGGAGCCGAGGCCGTCCGTCAAGCCCGTGCCGTGCCCGTCTTCAGGTCAGGCCATCAGCGCTTCGGCCTGGTCGAGCGTGTCCTTGAGCAGGCTGACCACCGCGGCATAGGGCGCCGCCGTCGTCATATCGAGCCCGGCGCGCTTGAGGATGTCGACCGGATAATCCGATCCGCCGGCCTTCAGCACCGAGAGATAATTGTCCCGCTCCTTGGCGCCGCCCTTCAGGATCGACTGGCTGAAATAGGCGGCCGCCGAGATGCAGGTCGCATATTGGTAGACGTAGAAGTTGCGGTAGAAGTGCGGGATGTAAGCCCATTCATTGCCGTAATCCGGCTTCATGATGACATTGGGCCCGTGGTAGCGCTTGAGGAGATCGTAGTAGATCTCCGTATATTTGGCGCCGGACATGCCCTCGCCCGCTTCGGCCTTGTCATGGATCACCAGCTCGAACTCGCCGAACATGGTCTGACGGTAGAACGTGCCCCGGATCTGCTCCATCTGCTGGCCGAGATAGAGAAGCTTCTCCTCCTTGGTCTTGGCGTTCTTGAGCATGTAGGCGACGAGCAGCTGCTCGTTACAGGTCGAGGCGATCTCCGCGATGAAGGTCGCATAGTTCGACTTGTCGTAGGGCTGGTTGGCCTTGGTCAGCAGCGAGTGCATCGCATGGCCCCATTCATGGGCATAGGTGCTCATGCCCTCGTAATTCTCGCCGAGATTGAGCAGCAGATATGGGTGCACGTCATAGGCACCCGGCTGCATGTAGGCGCCCGAGGTTTTGCCCGGACGCGGGAAGGGATCCATCCACTTGGCGGCCGTCGCCGTGGCCAGTTGCTTCACATAGTCCGGGCCGAGCGGCGCCACGGCGGCCAGCGTATTGGTGCGCATCTCGGCGAGGCCGAACTTCTTGTCGAGCGACACGATCGGCGGATAGATGTCGTAATAGCCGATGTCCGGCAGCTTCAGCATCTTGCGCCGGAACTCGAAATAGCGGTGCAGCTGCGGCAGGCCTTTGTTCGCCTCGGCGACCAGCGTGCGATAGACGCCTTCCGGGATGTTGTTGCCCGACAGCGCGCTCTCCAGCGAGGTTTTGTACTTGCGGGCCTTGGCGCGGAAGATGTCGCCCTTCACCTTGGACACGAGCGAGGCGCCGAGGCTGTTGCGAAACTCGCCATGGGTCTTCCAGAAGGCATCGAACACGGCGACGCGGTCGGCCCGGTTGGGTGCATCGCGGTTCAGCGTATAGCCCTGCGCATCGAGGCGGACGTCCTTGCCGGTCGAGAGCTTGATCGTCGGCCAGGGAATGTCGGACGAGCGCAGCTGTTCGGAAATGTCGTTCGGGCCCTGCAAGGGCGAGCTGGTGCCTGCCAGCAGGACTTCGCCCTCGGGCGAAAGCGTATGCGCGGCCTGCCGAATCGTATCCTTGAGCAGGAAGTCGAAACGCGTCTTCAGCGCGACATTCTGGCCGATGAAGCTGTTGATCTTGGTTTCGCCGACGGTCAGCAGCTCCGGCGCGATCCACGACGAAGCCTCGCCGAAGCTCGTATAGAGGTCCAGCGCCTGGCTCTGCTTTTCCTGGTTGGCGGCGACGCGCACGTCTGCGTCGGCATTGAGGCTCGCATAAGTGTAGATGCGGCTGATGTCGCGATCGAGGTCGGACTGCAGCAGCAGCGCCTTGGCCATCGTGTCGGCG
Source organism: Sphingobium sp. (assembly GCA_017745115.1). The sequence continues at coordinate 6,665 of JAGIAA010000061.1, forward strand.
CTCTCGCCCAGACGTCCCTTATATTGCGCGAGGCCCTTCACGGCCTCCAGCGCCGCCTTGCGCGCGGCATCCCAGGCAGCTTCGGTCGGATAGAGTTCGGTGAGGTCCCATGCGGCGGTCGCGCCTGCGGCGGCTGAACCTTGCGCCAGGGCCGGCGCGGCGAGAACGAGGCTTGCGAGCGCCGATGCGGCGAGCGCTTCGCGACGGTTGAGGTCGGTCATGTGATGTGTCTTTCGCCAAAGGCACCGGGAGCCCTCCGGCGCAGATTGAGGGTGCCGGCAGTCTGGCCCCACGCGCAATGAATGGAAAGTGTTTTATTGCGGCAAGGCGGCTGTACCGCTGCCACACGAGTCGAGAAGGGCCGGGGATTGCGCCCCGGCCCTCTTTTTCTGCTTACCAGATGCGCACGCGTTTGTCGGGCGCAAGGTAGAGCTTTTGCCCAGGCTGGGCCATGAAGGCTTCATACCAGGGATCGAGGTTGCGGACGGTGGCGACGCGCTGCTCCGAGGGCGAATGCGGGTCCGTAAGCAGCCGCTGGCGCAGGTTCGCCTCGCGATAGCTGCGCCGCCAGACCTGCGCCCAGCCGAAGTAGAACCGCTGCGCGGCCGTCGTGCCGTCGATCACCGGGGCGGCCTTGCCACCGAGCGATGCGTTATAAGCGTCCCAGGCAACCGTCAGGCCGGCGAGGTCGGCGATATTCTCGCCCAGCGTCAGCTTACCCTGGACGTGCTCGCCCGGCAGCGGCTCATACTGGTCGTACTGCGCCGCAAGTTGATCGGTCAGGGTCTTGAAGTTCTTCACATCCTGGTCCGTCCACCACTGCACCAGCTTGCCGGTCTTGTCGTACTTGGCGCCCTGATCGTCGAAATGGTGGCTGAGTTCATGGCCGATCACCGCGCCGATGCCGCCATAATTGACCGCGTCGTCGGCATTGGGATCGAAGAAAGGCGGTTGCAGGATTGCGGCCGGGAAGACGATCTCGACCATGCCGAAATTGGCATAGGCGTTGATTTCCATCGGCGTCATCCCCCACTCCCAGCGGTAGATGGGCTTGCCGAGCTTGCCGATATTATAGGCATAGTCGAACTGGTTCGAGCGCCAGGCGTTGCCGAACAGGTCGTTCGCTTTGACGTCCAGCCCTGCATAGTCGCGCCACTTGTCCGGATAGCCGATCTTGGGCGTAAAGGCGGCGAGCTTATCATGGGCGCGCGCCTTAGCTTCGGCGCTCATCCAGGTCAGGCCGTCGATGCGGCGGCCCATGGCAGCGATGATGTTCTTGACCAGCCGGTCGGCCGCAGCCTTGGTCTCGGG
>JAGIAA010000062.1 GCA_017745115.1 Sphingobium sp.
AACATGAGGTCCTGCTTGCGCAGGGTGGAGGCGCCTTCGACGCCCAGATCCTCTGCCATGGCGACGAGGTCGGCGGGTGCTTTTCTTTTGAGCTCTTTGAGATGCATGGAGTCGGAGTCCGGAAAATGCTGTGGTGGGGGTTTTTGAATCTGGGCCGGAAAGCCGGAAAGGGCAGGCAGAAAGAAGTCGCCACGCCGCAAGGAAGGAATACCAAGGAATTATGATGCGCGCGCGCCCAAGTCAAGGTGCTCGCGTGTCAATGCGACGGGCCGAGAGCGAACCCTCCGCTCGTTCCTTGGTCTGCCTTCAACCCCTGTGCAGGTCGTTGTCGATCGGCAAGGCGGCGCCGGATATGGAACGGCCAGCAGGAGTCGTCAGGAAATGGACGAGATCGGCAACATGCGCCGGCTCGGCCACCTGTTTCAGCGACTGATTGGCGAAACCGGCCATCATCTCATCCTCGAAGGCGCGGCCGCTCAATGCCGCTCGCCCCTCGATGACGCGTTCGAACCGCTCGCCGCCGACCGCGCCGGGCAGGATCGCGTTCGCACTGATGCCGAATTCGCCGAGCTCCGCGGCCAGCGTCTTGGCCATGCCGACCAGTCCCCATTTCGACACGGCATAGGGCATGCGATTGGGGTAGCCGAGGCGTCCCGCCGCCGAGGACATGATCACGATCGTGCCTTTGCTCTGCTTGAGCAAGGGAATCGCGCGGCGTGTCACGTCGAACGTGCCGGTCAGGTTGACGTCCATGACGCGCTGCCAGTCGGCGAGCGGAAGTTCGTCGGCCGGCAGGGTCGGGCCACCGATACCGACATTGGCAACCAGCACATCGAGCCCGCCAAGGTCCCGCGCAAGCGCCGCGAACAACATGTCGACCTGGATCGGATCGGAGACGTCGCATGGGATGGCCAGAAGTCCCGGCATGGCTGACTTCGCGGCCTCGAGCTCGGCAGCGTCGACATCGCAGGTCAGAACCCGGTCGCCGGCCGCAACGAACCGCTCGGCGATGGCCCGGCCAATGCCCGCTGCGCCGCCAGTGACGAGCACCCGCTTCAAGGGTCGATCTTTCGTTTCGATATCATCGCTGCTCCATGGGGCAGCGCCGGGCGCAGTTCAATATTTCCGAGCAGAAGAATCGCCGCCAAACGGCAGCAATGGCACTGCATGCAAATCGTTCGGCCGGACCAGTGCGGTCTCGCCTATTTGCCGCCCTGGGCCTTGCCTGCTTCCTGCAAAGCCTTGCCCACATCCTGCAGCTTGGCGCCCTTTTCGGTCAGGACCGCCGCACAGCGCTTGCCTTCATCGCCAAGGTTCAATGACGTGAGGGCCGGTACGATGCGCTTGATTTCCGCCGTCAGATCGAGATTGGGCGCCGCGCCGTCGACCCGGCCGACGAAGTACAAGACGGCCGCGGCCATCTGCGGACGCTGGTTTTCGGACAGTGTTGCCGTCACCGCGGACAAAATGGTGATGCAGCGCAGATCGCCTGCCACTTGCGTGGAGACTTGCGCCGCCGCCGGCACCGCGAAACCCGCAGCCAGAAGAGCCATCGCCAACATCTTCATGACAATCTCCCCCCAGGAGGCCCGCTCTCACTGGAACGGTTTTACGACCACCAGAATCACAACCAGGGTGACGAGCAGCGCCGGCACCTCATTCAGCATGCGAAGCCTCTTCTCGGTGAGCGGCCGCTCGCCGCGTGCGAGCTTCTTGGCGAAACCGACGCACCAGCCGTGATAGCCGGACAGGAAGAGCACCAGGAGCAGCTTCATCTGAAACCAGTGATCCGTCCAGGCGCCGATATTCTCGGCGAGCATCAGCCCCAGGATCCAGACCATGGCGATCGCGGGATTCATGATGACCCGTTTCAGGCGCATCTCGCGCTCGATCCACAGCCGGTCCTCGGCCGAACCGGGAACGGTCACATAATGATAGACGAAATAGCGCGGCATCATGAACAGGCTTGCCATCAGGAAGATGACGAAGATGACATGGGCCGCGCGAACCCACGGATAGGCCGCGCCGAGCCAGCCGATACCAAGAATGAGAGACATGAGGCTTTTCAAACTCCTGTCTGGCTACCGCGAACCCTATCGACCAGCCGCTCGACATTTTCAATGGGCGTATCGGGCAGAATGCCATGGCCGAGATTGAAGATGTGCGGCCTGTCCGACAGTGCCTCCAAGATCTCGTCAACGGCCCGGTCCAGCGTCGCGCCACCGGCAATGAGAGCAAGCGGATCGAGATTGCCCTGGACCGGAAGATCCTTCGGCAGCGCGCGTGCGGCCCATTTGGGGTCGAGCGTTTCATCGAGGCCGAGCGCATCGACACCGGTCCCCTCGGCATAATCGACGAGCTTGGCGCCCGCGCCCTTGGGGAAGCCGATGATCGGGGTTTCCGGATGCCGGGCGCGGAGGCCCGCGACGATGGCGGCATTGGGCGCGATGACCCATTCGCGAAACTGGCCGGGCGAGAGCGAGCCTGCCCAGCTGTCGAAGAGCTGCACGGCATCGACGCCGGCATCGATCTGGGCGGACAGATACTCGACCGTGGTCTCGATGATCGCCTCGATGATGGCACCGAAGCGAACGGGATCGGCATAGGCCATGCGGCGCGCGGCGGCATGATCCTTGGAGCCCTGCCCCGCGACCATATAGGTGGCGACCGTCCAGGGGCTGCCCGCAAAACCGAGGAAGGTCGTCTCGGGCGACAGCGCGGCCTTCACCTTGCGCACGGTCTCGATCACCGGCTCGAGGCGTGACGTCTCGGCGGTCAGGTCGCCAAGGCTCGCACTCTCCAGCGGCGGCGCGAGACGCGGTCCTTCCCCGGCCTCGAACCAGAGATCCTGCCCCAAAGCGTGCGGCACCACGAGAATATCGGAAAACAGGATGGCGCCATCGAAGCCAAACCGCCGGATTGGCTGGAGCGTGACCTCGCAGGCCGCCTCGCTGTCATAGCAAAGCTCGAGGAAGCCGCCCTTTTGCGCCCGCAATGCGCGATATTCCGGCAAATAGCGGCCGGCCTGACGCATGAGCCACAGCGGTGGAACCGCCTGACGCTCCCCACGCAAGGTGGCGAGAAGGGGCGGAAGGGCGGGATCGGACGACAGGACAATATCCTTCTATAGAGTCTTTAGAATAAGGTTGTTGGAGTCTGTTGGGGCCGTGGAAGCTGGGCATTATGCGCTCGCCCCGCTTTTGCCAACAGCTGGACAACGAGAGTCCGCGAGCGACCGGCGAGTCGGATATCACGACTCCCATGATCCACAGACTGTGCATGGATTGCCGGACCTGTGGACGACCCGTGGGCAGGATTCCCAGAAGCGGGGGCGGAATCGGGCACGCGGTTTCTCCACGGCTTTATCCCGAGGGCTATCCCTTGTGTTCTGCCGGTTTTACCCACAGACTTGGGCGATGAACCGGTTGAACCTGCACCTCCTCTCCGACTCCACCGGCGAGACTCTGGAGCATATCGGCAAGGCGGCGATCGCGCAGTTCGAGAATGTCGAGACCATCCGGCACTTCTGGCCGATGGTCCGCTCCGAGCAGCATCTCGAGCGCATCATCGAGGAAATCGTGCGCAATCCGGGCATGGTGCTCTTTACGCTGGCCAATCCGGCATTGCGCAAGAAACTCGAGAAGAGCTGCCGGGCGCTCTCCATTCCCTATGTAGCGCCGCTGGATTCAGTGACCGACGCCATGTCGAACCTGCTCGGCCAGGAAATGCGGAACAGGCCGGGCCGAAAGCATATCCTCGACGAGGCCTATTTCGCGCGCATCGATGCGATCCAGTTCACCATCGCCCATGACGACGGGGTCGGCTGGGAGAATTGGGAAGAGGCCGATATCGTGCTGGCAGGCGTCTCGCGGACGTCGAAAACGCCGACCAGCATCTATCTTGCCAATCGCGGCTACAAGGCCGCCAATATCCCGCTGGTGCCGGAATCGCCGCCGCCCGACAGCCTGTTCCACCTGAAGCATCCGATGGTGGTCGGGCTCACCACCAGCCCCGAGCGGCTGGTGCAGGTGCGCCGCAACCGGCTTCTGACGCTCAACCAGGCGCCGGAGACCGCCTATGTCGATCTCGACAAGGTGAGTAGCGAGGTGGCCCATGCGCGCCGCATGTTCGCCGACAATGGCTGGCCGGTCATCGATGTGACGCGCCGATCGATCGAGGAGACGGCCGCCGCGATCATCAATCTCTACCAGGAGCGGATCAAGGCGGAGGCCTATCCTGCCCAGCCCCAGCAGCCCCAAAACCAGGCGCAGAACCAGGCATGACCCCGAGATTGCTGCTGGCCTCGCAAAGCACGAGCCGCGCGCGCATGTTGCGCGACGCAACTGTGCCGTTCGAGATCGTGCGCGCGCCGGTCGACGAGGATGCGGCCAAGGACGCGCTCGACGCGGAAGGGCTCGGCCCGCGCGACGTGGCCGATGCGCTGGCCGAGCTCAAGGCTATGAGCGCGTCGATGCGCAATCCGGCCGATGTCATCTTGGGCTGTGACCAGACACTGGAGCTGGCCGACGGTTCGCGCGTCGACAAGGTCGAGACGCGCGAGGAGGCGTCCGCCCTTCTCGCCCGGATGAGCGGCGAGCCGCACAAGCTGTATAGCGCGGCGGTCATTGCCGAAGGCGGCCGGCCGGTCTGGCGGCATATCGAGAGCGTGACGCTTCATGTGCGGCCGCTCAGCCCCGCCTTCATCGAGGCCTATCTCGACAACGACTGGGAGCAATGCCGCTGGTGCGTCGGCTGCTACCGGGTCGAAGGACCGGGCGCGCAGCTCTTCAGCCGCATCTCGGGAAGCCTGTTCGCGGTTCAGGGCCTGCCTTTGCTGCCGCTGCTCGACTATTTGCGCACGCGCTCTATCATCGCGGCATGAGTCAGAACCTGCCTTATGCCGAAGTGATCGGCGATCCGATCGCGCACAGCAAGTCGCCCGTCATCCACAATTTCTGGCTGGGCGAGCTCGGCATCGAGGCGGAATATCGCAAGACCCTTGTCCATCCTGGCGAACTGGCGGGCTATTTCCTCAAGCGCCGCGCCGATCCGGACTGGCTCGGGTGCAACATCACCATCCCGCACAAGATTGCCGCGCTCGATTATGTCGACGATCCGGGCGGCGTGCGCGAGCGGATCGGCGCGATCAATACCGTCGCCTGCGAGACGGGCGGCCCGCTCATCGGCACCAACACCGATGCCGGCGGCTTCCTCCAGCCGCTGTTGCGCGACAAGTGGACGGGCAGGCGCGCGATCATGGTCGGCGCCGGCGGGGCCGCGCTCGCCATTGCCTTTGCCCTGCGCTCCGTCGGGATCGAGGAGCTGACCATCGTCGCGCGCGATGCCGAAAAGGGCCGGACCTTGCTTGAGCGGCTCGGCTTTGACGGCCATGTCCAGGATTTCGACGTGGCGCTGCCGGGCGCGGACCTGCTGGTCAATGCGAGCCCTCTCGGCATGACTGGCCATGCGGCTTATGCGCCCGACCTGTCCGGCCTGCCGGCCAGTGCCATGGTCTACGACATCGTCTACGCGCCGCTCGAAACGCCCCTGCTGGCGGCGGCGCGGGCGCGCGGCCTCGCGACGCTTGACGGCCTGGAAATGCTGATCGGTCAGGCGGCGCTTGCCTTCGACATCTTCTTCGACGCGCAGCCGCCGCGCGAGATGGACGCCGAACTGCGCGCGCTGATTCTCGCGCCGGCCTGAGTCATGACTCATCGTCCATTCCGCCTTGGCCTCACGGGCTCCATCGGCATGGGCAAGTCGACGGTCACGGGTTTTTTCCGCCAGATGGGCGTGCCCGTCTTCGATGCCGACGCCGAAGTTCACAGGCTGCAAGGTCCCGGCGGCGCCTTGCTCGGCGCGATCGAGGCGCGCTTTCCGGGAACGACTGGCCCGCAAGGCGTCGACCGCGGCGCGCTCGGCGTCCATGTCTTCGGCAAGCCCGGTGAATTGCGGGCGCTCGAGGCCATTGTGCACCCCGCCGTCGCCGATGCGCGGGCGGCTTTTCTGCGGCGCCATGCCGGCCACCGCCTCGTGCTGCTTGACATTCCCTTGCTTTTCGAGCGCGGAATCGACGCGGAAATGGATGCCGTCGCGGTCGTCACGGCGCCCGCCCACGTCCAGCGCCGCCGCGTGCTGCGCCGGCGCGGCATGACGGCGGCGAAGCTGCGCGGACTCATCGCTAGCCAGCTCCCGGACCGGATGAAGCAGGCCGGCGCCGACATCGTCATTTCGACGGCTCGCCCCAAATGGCAGACGCGCGGACAGGTTGCGCGTCTCCTCGCTTGCCTTCGCGCCGCCCAAGTCCGATAATGCCTTCCCAACGAGTCACGAGCGACGATGCGCGAGATTGTATTCGACACGGAAACGACCGGCCTTGACCCGCTGAATGGGGATCGCCTCGTCGAAATCGGCTGCATCGAACTGGTGAACCGGATGCCCACCGGCGCCACGTTCCACGCTTATTTCAATCCCCAGCGCGACATGCCTGCGGCAGCCGAAGCCGTGCATGGCCTTTCGGCGCGCTTCCTTGCCGACAAGCCGCTGTTCGGCAGCCAGGCTGATGCGCTTCTCGAATTCATCGGCGACTCGCATATGGTCGCACACAATGCGCGCTTCGACTTCGGCTTCCTGAATGCCGAGCTGGAGCGCTGCGGCAAGGTCACCGTCGACATGGCGCGGATGATCGACACGGTGGCGATCGCGCGTGCGCTGCATCCCGGCGCCAAGCACAGCCTCGACGCGCTCTGCACGCGCTACGGCATCGACCGCAGCCACCGCATCAAGCATGGCGCCTTGCTCGACGCCGAGCTGCTGGCCCAGCTCTACGTCGAACTGACGGGCGGGCGGCAGATCGGCCTGACGCTGGTCGCGGACCAGGGCGAGAGGGTGGCGGACTCGATCACTGTCGTCGCGGCCGTCGCACGGCCTATCCGCACCGCCCGCATCTTTTCCCCCAGCGAAGGGGAACTGCAACGGCATCGAGCCTTTATTGCCAAACTCGACAATGCGCTCTGGCTGGAAGGGGAAACGACGCCCTGATCCGACCGGGAGCAGAAGGAAGGGCCTTTCAGGCCGTCAACAAGAAGGAGACAGTCGATGGACATTCGCGTTTCGGGCCATCAGATCGACACGGGCAATGCACTCAAGACCCATGTCAGCACCCGCCTCCAAGGGACTGTCGACAAATATTTCCCCCGAGCGCTTTCCGCGCATGCGACTTTCCGCCCCGCGCCGCACGGCGCTTTCCATTGCGATATCGTCTGTCATGTCATGTCCGGCCTGATCCTCAAGGGACAGGGCGAGGCGCAGGACGCGCACATCGCCTGCGATCAGGCGGCGGAACGCATCGACAAGCAGCTGCGGCGCTACATGCGCCGTCTCAAGGACCGGCACGAACAGAGCGCCGCGGCCGAGTTGCAGCGGGATCTCGACACGGCCAGGGTCGCGCTCAACGGCATCGAGGATGCGAGCTACACCGTCTTCCAGGGTCATGAGGACGAGGAGGAAGGTGCGCCCGATGCACCCGTCGTGGTCGCCGAGATGCGTGTCGACATCCCTCATACCAGCGTGTCCGACGCGGTCATGATGCTCGACCTTCGCAACACCAACGCACTGCTGTTCGTGAACAGCAAGACGTCCGCCTTCAATATGGTCTACCGGCGCAACGACGGCACCATCGGCTGGGTCGAGCCGCCCAAGGGATGATCTCGTCGCTCGGCAAGAGCTTCTAAAGGCTTTGCTGCTATCGGGGAGGTACCGGCGATCGTGCACGAAGCCGTGCCTCGTCCCATAGTATGAATGCCGATGGGTGGCGGTTGACCCACGCGGGCATTACTTCTATGGGGCCGCACGGTTTTCTTCCAGGCGGTCACGGGCGAAACGGGCCCTAGAGTCCGACCGCAGGACAGGATTTATGGATAATTTCAACGATTTGTTGGTGGCGGACGCGGTTTCGTCCGAGGTCGCTG
>JAGIAA010000063.1 GCA_017745115.1 Sphingobium sp.
CGCCGGAACCCTGCACATATAGCGGCGGCACGTACACGAGCACGGGCGATCCGACGGCAACAACCGCGACCACGACCGCGCAGGTCCGCATCGGATTCGTGCCCTATGGCGTGAACGTCAATGTCGGCAGGATCCTGCCGAACAATGTGATGGCCAACAGCTGGGTCTATCAAAGCCGCGAGGCGCTTCACACGACCAAGTACGGCTATACGCTCGACAACGAGACTGCGATCACGGGCTGGAGCAACTGGAGCGGGACCACGCCGACATCATCGAGCTTGAGCGATCAGAGCACCTATTCGGGCTGGTCGGATATCTCCAATTCCCCGACAACCATGGTGATCAACGGCGTCACGGTCACGAAACGCCCCAGCACGACCCAGGCCAACTGCCCGACGCTGAACACGATCGGATCCGGCTCCAACAAGATGCTTGCCTACACGGACTCCGGCAATGTCACGAGCACGCTGCAGAGCACGACCAACAATCCGCCGACCTACGTCTCCCCGGGGAATCCCGCGCAACAGACGTTGACCTATACGGGAACGGACGCCCACTCGGTATCGGGCTATAAATATGTCTGGAACACCAGCGGCAGCGGCAGTTGCAGGCTGCAGCTCGGTACCCGCGGCTACAATCTCACGCGGACCGGCGGCACGTCGACCAAGGCCATTATCTGGACCCAGTATGACGACGTCTTCACCGGCAGCTGGAGCTACCGGCCCATCAAGCATGACGTCCACTCTCTCAAGGCTGGCGGCTCCTCCTGGAACAGCACGATTACACTCCCCTATCTCAAAACCGCGACCGGCCCCACCGTCACGCTTTCCGGGCAAGGCTCTCCCACGACGCTGACCTTAGCGACGAGCGCGACAATCCCATGGGATGGCTGCATCGAGGAAGCGCAAACCTATCAGAACACAGGTGCCGACCCGACCACGGAGTGGGGAACTCTGAACGCGAATGCCTATGATGTGAACGTCAATCTCATTCCCGACGGAACGTCGACCAACCCCGACTGGTCAAGCTCTGTGGCTTCGCGCGACCCTTGGCTTAACAGTGCCACCGACTTTGGCCCAGGCACATTCTGGGGCCCAATGCTGGCAAATGCCGGCAGCAACCCAGCGCCGAGCGCGACCACTGTTTATGGCGCCGTTTGGGTGCGGGTCGATGGCAGTGGTAACTGGACAAGAAATGCGTCTTCCGCGACGTCGTCATACGGCGGCCAAAACAACGGCAATAATACGACCGATTTCAAATATGTCTGTACGACCTCGGCCGCCCGCAAGCTCGCCGAGTATCGCACCAACACCGATTTCCTCGCCTATGTGAACGGATTGGCCGCGAACGACGTCGGCACCTATCATGACATCGGCATGCTCTGGGGCGGCCGCCTGATCTCGCCGCAGGGCATCTTCGCGAGCGAGAATGCCGCTGCATCGACCGGCGGCGCCATCCAGCGTCACCTGATCTTCATGACCGACGGCGGCACCAACACCGTTTACAACAACTACAACGCCTATGGGCTGAGCTTCTACAACCGCTACCAGTTCAGCGCGGACGTGAGCTCGACATCCGGCGAAACCAGCACAGACAACGTGCTCAATGCGCGACTGCTCAAGATCTGCTCGCAGATTAAGAACATGAATATCCAGCTCTGGGTGGTTTCCTACGGCGCATCCGTGAACACCACGACGCAGACCCGCCTGCAGACCTGCGCGACCGACGCCAATCACTTCTTCAACGCGGCCGATACGCCGACGCTGATCTCGAACTTCCAGGCGATCGCCGCCAAGATTTCCGCACTGAGGTTGACCGGCTGATGCGCAAGACCATCCTCACATTGCGGGCGCGCACAGCGCTCGCCGGGCTGCGGCAGAACGAACGCGGCACAACGATCCTCGAGTTCGGCCTCATCGCGCCGTCGCTGATCATCATGCTCCTGGGCGCGCTGGACTTTGGCCACACGCTTTACATGCAGAGTGTTCTGCAGGGCGCGGTTCAGAAGGCGGCGCGAGACGGGACGCTGCAGCAGACCGCCGGAACGGACGATACGGCCCGCAACACGATCGACACGATCGTGCGCAACCAGGTGAAGACGCTGCACAAGCAGGCGACCGTGACGATCAGCCGCCGTTTCTACCGGACCTTTACCGATGCCGCGGCGGCAGCGGCCGAGACATTCACCGACACCGATCATGATGGCATCTGCAATCATGGCGAGCCGTTCGACGATCGCAACAATAACGGCGTGCGCGACACCGACGGTGCAGACTCGGCCGATCATGCCGGTGCGCGCGACAATGTCGTGTATACCGTCTCGCTCAGCTATCCGCGCATGTTTCCGATCGACAAGCTGATCGGCGGCAACGGCACGACGAAACTCACGGCCACGACCGTGCTGGCCAACCAGCCTTTCGGCAACCAGGCCGCCTACGGTGCGGCGAGCGTAGGACATTGCACATGATCCGCGGTTTTCGGGCCTTCGCTACCAGGCTTCGCGGTGACGCAGGCGGTCTTGCCGCTGTGGAATTTGCGTTGAGCGCGCCGATCGTGCTCACCATCTTCCTGAGCGGCGCCGAGCTGACCAACTATGCGATCACCCGAATGCGCGTGAGCCAGATCGCGCTGCACATCGTCGACAACGCCTCGCGCATCGGCACTGACACGGCGCTCTCGGTCAAGCAGATCAGCGAGACGCAGATCAACGATCTCTTCATCGGCGCCAACCTCCAGGCCGGCACGCTCGGCCTGCAGAGCCGCGGCAAGGTCATCCTCTACAGTCTCGAGGCGGACGCGAGCAATGCAGGCAAATTCTATGTCCACTGGCAGCGCTGCTATGGCAACAAGGTCTATGCGGCGAGCCAGAACCAGGGCGCGAACAACCTGTCCTATATCGGCCCGACCGGCCGTCAGGTCACATCGGTGACGACAGGGACGGCGGTGATGTATGTCGAGGTGGCATATAACTACAAGCCGCTCATTTCCTCGCGTCTCGTGCCCAACACCGTGCTCACCGATTCGGCCGCCATGATCGTTCGTGATGACCGCGATCTCGCAGGCGACGACACGCATACGACCGGCGGAAGCGGCGTCTACAACGCGGCTCACGCGACAGCCTCGGTCTGCACCTGAGCGGCTGCCCTAGCCGTAGCGTTCCTCCGCCCAGGGGTCGCCGCGCATGTGGTAGCCGTTGCGCTCCCAAAAACCCGGCGCGTCCGCCGCGCGGATTTCGATGCCGTCGATCCATTTGGCACTCTTCCAGAAATAGAGATGCGGGATGACCAGCCGCACCGGCCCGCCATGTTCGCGGGCAAGCGGCCTGCCCTGCCAGCCGTGCACGAGCATGGCATCGGGCGCGGCAAAATCGGCCAGCGGCACGTTCGTCGTATAACCGTCAGAGCTGTGCAGCATAACGAAGCCTGCCTCGTCGTGCGGCATGACGACGTCGAGCAGGTCGCGGGTGAAAACGCCGCGCCAGTCATTGTCATAGCGCGACCAGGTGGTAACGCAGTGGATGTCGCTGCGAACCTCGCTTTGCGGCAGTGCCATGAAGGCCGTCCAATCCAGCGTCACCGGCGTCTCGACGCGACCGCTGACCTTGAGCTGCCAGCGGTCGAGCGGCACGTCGGGCTGCGATCCGAGATCGAGCACAGGCCAGCCGTCGGTGAGATGCTGCCCCGGCGGCAGGCGATCGTCGTCGGACCGCCCTTCCCTCCCGGTCAGGAATTTATGCTCGCTGGCCCAGCGCCGCTTGGACTGGGTCAGCTTGCTGTCGGGCGGAAGATCCTGGTCCATGGGCGATGCTCCTGGCGCGCCCATGGTGAGGCGGGCGCTCAGCCCTTGTAGCAGACCTTCTTGGCCGCCGCGACGACCCGCGGTGCGCTGACAAGAGCAGCCTTTTCGAGATTGGCGGCATAAGGCAGCGGCACGTCCTCGTTGGTGACGCGCAGCACCGGCGCGTCGAGATCGTCGAAGCCCTGTTCCATGCAGACCGCCATGATCTCGGACGAGATCGAGCAGACCGGCCAGCCTTCCTCGACGACGACGAGGCGATTGGTCTTCTTGAGGCTTTCCAGCACGGTCGCCGTGTCAAGCGGACGCAGCGTGCGCAGGTCGATCACCTCGGCGTCGATCCCTTCGCCGGCCAGCGCTTCGGCGGCTTCAAGTGCGACGGCCACGCCGATCGAGTAGCTGACGATCGTCACGTCCTTGCCGGGGCGCACGATGCGCGCCTTGCCGATCGGGAGCACATAGTCCTCGATCTCGGGCAGGTCGAAGCTGCGGCCGTAGACCAGTTCGTTCTCGAGGAAGACAACAGGGTCTTCGCTGCGGATCGCGGCCTTGAGCAGGCCCTTGCAGTCCGCCGCATCATAAGGGGCGATGACGATGAGGCCGGGCACGGCGGCGTACCAGGGGCCGTAATTCTGCGAGTGCTGCGCGCCGACGCGCGAGGCCGCGCCATTGGGGCCGCGGAACACGATCGGGCAGCGCATCTGACCGCCGGACATATAGTTGGTCTTGGCCGCCGAATTGATGATCTGGTCGATCGCCTGCATGGCGAAATTGAAGGTCATGAACTCGATGACCGGCCGCAGACCACCCATCGCCGCACCGGCGCCGAGACCGGCAAAACCATGTTCGGTAATCGGCGTATCGATGACGCGCTTCGGGCCGAACTCGTCGAGCAGGCCTTGGGTCACCTTGTAAGCGCCCTGATATTCGGCGACTTCCTCGCCCATCACGAAAACGCGCGGATCCTTGCGCATTTCCTCTGCCATGGCATCGCGCAGCGCCTCGCGCACGGTCGTCTTGACCATGGCGGTGCCGGCGGGAATCGCAGGATCGGCGGCGGCAGCAGCAGCGACAGGCTTGGGCGCAGGCGCCGCTTCAACTGCCTGTGCCGGCGCGGGTGCCGGTTCGGGAGCAGCGGCAGGCGCCGCCGGAGCAGGCGACGCGACCTCTCCTTCGCCAGCAAGCACGGCAATGACGGTGCCGACCTTCACATTGTCGGTGCCCTCGGCGATCAGTATCTTCTCGATCGTGCCTTCGTCGACGGCTTCGAATTCCATGGTCGCCTTGTCCGTCTCGATCTCGGCCATGATGTCCCCGGACTTGACGGTGTCGCCCTCCTTGACGAGCCACTTGGCGAGCGTGCCCTCTTCCATCGTGGGCGAGAGCGCCGGCATCTTGATCTCGAGACCCATTAGTAACGCTCCACCAGCACGTCGGTATACAGTTCAGCCATGTCGGGCTCGGGCGAGCTCTCGGCAAAGTCAGCCGCTTCGGCCACGATCTTGCGGATCTCCGTGTCGATCGCCTTGAGATCGTCCTCCTTGGCGCCTGCCTCGACCAGGATCTTCTTCACATGCTCGATCGGATCGCTCTTGTCGCGAACAGCCTGCACCTCCTCGCGTGAGCGGTACTTGGCAGGGTCGGACATGGAATGTCCTCTGTAACGATACGTCTTCATCTCGAGGATGATCGGGCCGTTGCCCGCACGGATCCAGGCGAGCGCCTCTTCGGTCGCGCCGCGCACGGCGTTCACGTCCATGCCGTCGACCTGGATGCCCGGGATGCGGAAGCTCTCGCCGCGGCGGTAGAGCTGGTCCTCGGACGACGAGCGGTTGACCGACGTTCCCATGGCATATTGATTGTTTTCAATTACATAGATGATCGGCAGCTTCCAGAGCTCGGCCATGTTGAAGCTCTCGTAGACCTGGCCCTGGTTGGACGCGCCGTCGCCGAAATAGGCGACGCAGACGCCGCCATCCTCATTATATTTGTGGCTGAACGCCAGGCCGGTGCCGAGCGACACCTGCGCGCCGACGATGCCGTGACCGCCGTAGAATTTATGCTCGACGCTGAACATGTGCATCGAGCCGCCCTTGCCGCGCGAAATACCGGCGGCGCGGCCAGTCAGCTCGGCCATGATGACCTTGGGGTCGATGCCGTATGCGAGCATGTGACCATGGTCGCGATAGCCGGTGATGACGCTGTCCTTGCCGGGCTTCAGCGCCGACTGGATGCCGACCGCGACCGCTTCCTGGCCGATATAGAGATGGCAGAAACCGCCGATGAGACCGAGGCCGTAAAGTTGGCCGGCGCGCTCCTCGAAGCGGCGGATCAGCGTCATCTGCTTGTAGAATTCGAGAAGCTCGTCCTTACTGGCGGCATAGGGCTGCGGCTCGCCGGGGCGCTCGCGATTATGATCTGCCGGCGCTGGAGCCGCGGCAGGTTTCGAAGCTTTTGTCGTGCGAGTGGAGGCCGGTTTAGCCAAGGGGGTTCGTCCTTCTCATGCGGGAATTTGGCCATTGCTATAGTCTCGCGGCAAGCGCAAGCGCAACGTCCCCCGACAGGTTTCTGGGAGGAATTTTGGGCGGAAAATCAGACGGGCCGAGACCTCGCCGCCACAGTCATTGCTGGGGCAGCACAACCTCGTCGGGATGGGTCACGCCCAGTTCCTTGCGCACAAGTTCATCGGCCATGTCGGGATCGACCTTGCGCGGATCGAGCAGCTTCACGCGGTTCGCGATGGCCGCTTCATGCTTCTTGAGCTGAGCGAGCTCGACCTTGCGCTGGTCCAGCTGGCGCGAATAATCGCCCCACGCCAGGATGCCGCTGGGACCGAAAACGGCATAGCCCATGAAGACCATGAGCAGCATGATGGCGAAAGCGGGCCAGAGGGCCGAGCCAAAAAGTAGCCGGAGTTTCGCCAGTTGCGCCATGCCTACCCAAGAATCAGACTGATTCGGTCTTGGCAAGGCTTAATTGCCGCGCTGCGGTGAACCGAGTCAGGATTGCGAAGAGCCGAGGCTTTTATCCCCAGTCAGTCGTAGAAGGCGAAGAAGCGCGCCTCGAGGCTGGCACGCGGCGCGGCATTGTCCTGATCCGGTACGTCGAAGCCCGTGTGGAACGGCTGGGCAGCCTGGGGCCGCCCGGAATCGTAGCCGAGGAAGACCAGCACATCCTCCGCGCCCATGTTCGAAGCGTAGGACCAGCGATGATCGGGATTGTAACGGCAGCTCGCCGCCTCGACGCTTTCCAGCATGGAGCCCTTGGCCGTGAGTACCGCATCGTAGAGTGCCACGTCGGAGGGTTCGACCGAAGTCCGGTCGATGAGTGCCAGCAGATTGTCCTGCGGCGGATCGGAAACCGTGCGCCATGTCTGGAAGAGAACGAAGCGGCGATACGGCGCGATCTCACGGCCCAGGGCGGCTAGGCTGAAATCCAGGAAGCGGCCGACGGACTTCTCGGTCACGTCGACGTGGATGAAGCCCGCTGCCGCTGCCCAACTCTGCCGCTGCGCATGTGGGCTGAAACGGACGGTGAGCCCGGTCGCCTGCGGAATGACCTCCCGCGCGCCGCTGATCTTTTCGATGAGCGGCTGAAGCTCTTCATAATAGGCGCGGTTGATCGGTGGCAGGCCATCCTGCGCGATGAGATTGGTATCGAGCATCTCGGGCCGGCGCGCATAATCGCTCCGATGCGAAGCGAGCATGAAACCCTCGCGCTCGATCGAAGGCGGTTGCGCCGCCGACCGTATGTCATGGATGGCAACCTCATGCGCCTCGAACGGCATGAGATTGCGCGCGGGATCGACCAGGTCGAAGCGGCCGCGCGGCACCTGCGCATCGAAATAGTTGAGCGTGGCGTGGACGGTCGATCGGTCGTTCATACGAGCACTCTGCCCTTCACGCGCCGCACCGACTTGCCGGACGGTGCATTGACAGTGCTCCTGCGAAGGCAGGAGCCGATAGAGCGTGCCGTTGCGCCCTGGGCTCCTGCCTTCGCAGGAGCACCGCCATTATCAGGAGAAAATGGCCGTCCCGGCATAATGCGCGCGGTCGCCCAGCTCTTCCT
>JAGIAA010000064.1 GCA_017745115.1 Sphingobium sp.
GCATGGAGCACAGCTATGTGCTCGCTATCGAGAAGCTGTTGAACCTCGAGGTGCCGCTGCGCGCGCAATATCTGCGCGTGTTCTTCGCCGAGCTGACCCGCATCTGCAATCATATGCTCAACCTCGGTTCGCATGTCATGGACGTCGGCGCGATGACGCCGAACCTGTGGCTGTTCGAGATTCGCGAGGATTGCCTCAACTTCTTCGAGCGGGCCTCGGGCGCGCGCATGCATGCGGCCTGGTTCCGCCCCGGCGGCGTCCACCAGGATGTGCCGCTCAAGCTGTTGACCGACATCGCCGACTGGCTCGACACCCGCCTGCCGCGCCTGTTCGAGGATGCGATCAGCCTCGTCGCCGACAACCGCATCTTCAAGCAGCGTAACGTCGACATTGCCGTGGTGAGCAAGGAAGACGCGCTGAAATGGGGTTTCTCCGGCCCGATGATCCGCGGCTCGGGCATCCCATGGGATATCCGCAAGGCGCAGCCTTACGACGTCTATGACCGCATGGAGTTCGACGTGCCCGTCGGTACGCAGTTCGACTGCTATGACCGGTTCATGGTGCGCGTCGAGGAAGTCCGCCAATCCGCGCGGATCATGAAGCAGTGCCTGAGCGAAATGCCCGATGGCCCGATCTGCTCCGACGACCGCAAGGTTTCCCCGCCCAAGCGCGGCGAGATGAAGCAGTCGATGGAAGCGCTCATCCATCACTTCAAGCTCTACACCGAGGGCTTCCACGTGCCCGCCGGCGAGGTCTATGTCGCGACCGAGAGCCCCAAGGGCGAGTTCGGCGTCTATCTGGTGAGCGATGGCTCCAACAAGCCGTACCGCTGCAAGATCCGCCCGACCGCGTTCAGCCACCTCCAGGCGATGGACTTCATGATGAAGGGCCACATGCTCGCCGACACCACGGCCGTTCTCGGCGCGATGGATATCGTGTTCGGGGAGTGCGACCGGTGAGGGTGCGCGAAATTTGGAGATGGATCGATAACGATCTCAACAATACGCGCCCGTGGAGTTTTCTCCTCGTGATCGTTCCGTTGCTTCCCGCTTGGGCCTTCAATGCGGCAGGAGCTTCGAAATCGACCGAAGATACCGCGTTTCTTGCAGGCGCTGCCGTTTCTGGCGTGTGGTTTGCCTATGTCGTCTGGCGTGGACTGAGCAATATCGTCAGATCCTTTCAGAAGACCACGGCCTATTTCCGGAGTGCGTCGAAGGATCGCCATAATGACTGACGCCGTAACTCTCCTCTCCGCCGACGAGCGCATCGCGATCACCCACAAGATGATCGAGGTCTACAACGCGCAGGACGCCGACGCGTATGTCGCGTTCATGACCGACGATGCCTGCGAGGCGGGCTATCGCGGCGCAGTCGTGCGCGAAGGCAAGGAAGGCACGCGCACCGGCCTCAAGGCCATGTTCGCGCAATTCCCGCAGAACCGCGCCGACATCATCGGCAGTTGGTGCCTCGGCGAGACCGTCGTGTTGCACGAGAAGGTCGCCCGCGCGCCCGACGGCGACAAGTTCGAGGTCATGTCCATCTATTCGTTCGAGGGCGACAAGGTGTCGCGCGTGGAGTTCATCCGTTAATGGCCGACGCACCCCAAATTCCTGATGAAGCGACGGTTCGTGCGCAGTGGGGCGGTTTCGCCTTTACCGACGCCAACATGGCGCGCGCCAAGGAGCTGATCTCGCATTATCCCGACGGGCGTCAACAGAGCGCGGTCATGGGGCTGCTCGATCTCGCGCAGCGCCAGGTCGGCGCGGAGACCAACACCCAGGGTTGGCTGCCGATCCCCGTGATCGAATATGTCGCCGGCCTGCTCGATATGCCGTTCATGCGCGCTTATGAGGTCGTCACCTTCTACACCATGTACAATATGGCGCCGGTCGGCCGCTTCCATGTGCAGGTCTGCGGAACCACGCCCTGCATGCTGCGCGGCTCGGACGACATTCTCGACGCCTGCAAGAAGCGCGGCATGAAGAAGGGCGCGACCACGGCGGACGGCCTGTTCACGCTCACCGAGGTCGAGTGCATGGGCAATTGCTCGTCCGCGCCGATGGTGCAGATCAACGACGACAATTACGAGGATCTGACAGCCGAGCGGATGGAGTTCATCCTGAACGAGCTCGCGGCCGGACGTCAGCCGAAGGTGGGCACGCAGGAGCCCGGGCGTCATACCGTCGAGCCGCTGGGTAAACCGACCAACCTGGGCGCGATGGTCACGGAAAATCACGATTATCGGGGGAGCTGGTAATGGCTACGCAAGCGCCCGACGCGCCGCCGCCTCCGCCGCCCTTCGTGGGGCCGCTCGAGGACAAGGACCGCATCTTCACCAATGTCTATGGCTACCAGCCGTGGAACCTTCCCGCGGCGCAGAAGCGCGGCGACTGGGATAACACCAAGACGCTGCTCGAACTCGGCCAGGATCAGATCATCGAGATCATGAAGGCCTCGGGCCTGCGCGGCCGTGGTGGGGCGGGCTTCCCGACCGGCATGAAATGGTCGTTCATGCCCAAGGAAAGCCGTGACGGCCGTCCGAGCTTCCTGGTTATCAATGCCGACGAATCCGAGCCGGGCTCCTGCAAGGATCGCGAGATCCTCCGCCATGATCCGCACAAGCTGATCGAGGGTGCGCTGGTCGCTGGTTTCGCAATGCGCGCACGCGCGGCCTATATCTATGTGCGCGGCGAATATATCTACGAAGCCAAGGTCTTGGAGGCCGCCGTTAAGGAGGCCTATGAAGCGGGCTTCATCGGCAAGAACGCCTGCAAGTCCGGCTATGACTTCGACGTGTTCGTCCATCGCGGTGCCGGCGCCTACATTTGCGGCGAAGAAACCGCGATGATAGAGAGCCTGGAGGGCAAGAAGGGCCAGCCGCGCCTCAAGCCCCCGTTTCCGGCGGGCGCGGGTCTCTATGGCTGCCCGACCACGGTCAACAATGTCGAGAGTATCGCGGTCGCGCCCACCATCCTGCGGCGCGGCGCAGCCTGGTTCGCCGGCTTCGGACGCGAAAACAACAAGGGTACCAAGCTCTTCCAGATCTCGGGCCATGTGAACCGGCCCTGCGTGGTCGAGGAATCGATGTCGATCCCGTTCCGCGAGCTGATCGAGCGGCACTGTGGCGGCATTCGCGGCGGATGGGACAATCTGCTTGCGGTCATTCCCGGCGGTTCTTCGGTGCCGTTGGTGCCGGCGGCGGAAATCATGGACGCGCCGATGGACTTCGACGGCTTGCGCGCGCTGGGCTCCGGCCTCGGCACGGCAGCGGTGATTGTCATGGACAAGTCGACCGACATCGTCCGCGCCATTTCGCGTTTGAGCTATTTCTACAAGCATGAGAGCTGCGGCCAGTGCACGCCGTGCCGTGAGGGCACGGGCTGGATGTGGCGCGTCATGGAGCGTCTGCGCACGGGCGATGCCGAGGTGCAGGAAATCGACATGCTCCAGCAGGTGACGAAGCAGGTCGAGGGGCATACCATCTGTGCACTGGGCGACGCTGCGGCGTGGCCGATCCAGGGCCTCATCCGCCACTTCCGCCCCGAGATCGAGCGCCGCATCGCCGAGAACAAGGCTGGAAAGACGGCGCCCGAGAGGGAGGCAGCGGAATGAGGAACGGGGGGATCGGCCTGCGCGCCGCGACTTTGCTTATGTTAGCGTTGCTGACCGGCGAGGCGGCACTGGCCCAGGGCGATAAATATACGCCGACGGGTTCGCGCGTCGGCCGTCCGCAGCCGGCCGATGTGCCGGACTCGGTGTCCATGGCAGACGCCACCAAAGCGCGCCTGATGGTTTATCAGCTCGCCGACTGCGCGATCCGCTCGAACAAGAAGAATGCCGCGACCTTCATGGATGCCAAGGCGGAATCGCAGGCCTCGTCGAAGTCGATGAATGCGCTGGTCAACAGCGAGTGCCTGTGGAACGCCGACCTGCGCATGCCGACCACGCTACTCCGTGGCGCGATCTTCCGCGCGGCTTATTATCGCGATTTCGAAAAGGTCGAGCTCAAGCTGCGCGAGACGCCCGTCGACTTTCAGGCCCATGTCGAAGATCCCAAGCAGCCCAACGTCGCCCGCTATCTCGTCACGCTTGATTTCGCCGATTGCGTCGTCCGCGCCGATCCGGCGGGGGTGCGGACCTATGTGATGGCCGAGCCTGACAGCAAGGCCGAAACCGCCGCGCTGGTCGCGATTCAGCCGAAGCTCGGGCCGTGCTTTCCGGCAAATGCCCAGATGACCGTCAACCGTTCCAATCTTTCCGCCATGCTGGCCGAAGCGCTCTATCGTGAGATCGAGGCCGGCCGGACCGTGGCTGTGGAGGCCCTGCGCTAATCATGCCTACGCTCAAAGTCGACGGTATCGAAGTTGAGGTCCCCGCCGGGGCGACCGTGCTCCAGGCTTGCGAAGCCGCGGGCAAGGAAATCCCGCGCTTTTGCTATCATGAGCGCCTGTCGATCGCCGGCAACTGCCGCATGTGTCTGGTCGAGGTGAAGCCTGGGCCACCCAAGCCGCAAGCCAGCTGCGCGCTGCCCGCCGCCGACAACCAGGAAATCTTCACCGCATCCGAGATGGTGAAGAAGGCCCGCGAAGGCGTGATGGAATTCCTGCTCATCAATCATCCGCTCGATTGCCCGATCTGCGACCAGGGTGGCGAATGCGACCTGCAGGACCAGAGCGTGGCTTATGGCCGTGGTGCAAGCCGCTACGACGAGAACAAGCGGGCGGTCACCGAAAAATATATGGGCCCCATCGTCAAGACGGTGATGACCCGCTGCATTCAGTGCACCCGCTGCGTCCGCTTCGCAGAGGAAGTTGCAGGCGTGCCGGAAATCGGCGCCATCTTCCGTGGCGAGAATATGCAGATCACGACCTATCTGGAGCATGCCGCCAAGAGCGAGCTCTCCGGCAATGTCGTCGACCTCTGCCCGGTCGGTGCGCTCACTTCCAAGCCCTATGCGTTCGAAGCTCGCCCGTGGGAGCTGCGCAAGACGCTCGGCATCGACGTGATGGATGCGGTCGGCACCAATATCCGCATCGACAGCCGCGGCCGTCAGGTCCTGCGCGTGGTTCCGCGCATCAATGACGACGTCAACGAGGAATGGGCGAGCGACAAGACGCGCCACGCCGTCGACGGCCTCGTTCGCCAGCGCCTCGACAAGCCCTATGTCCGCAAGAACGGCAAGCTCGTGCCTGCGGCATGGGACGAGGCATTCGCCGCGATTGCCAAGGTTGCGAAGGATGCCAAGGGCTCGGTCGCGGCCGTTGCCGGCGACCAGCTCGACTGCGAGACGATGTTCGCGGCATCCAGCCTCGTGAAAGCACTGGGCGGCTCGCTGCTCGAAGGACGCCAGGGCGGCCTCAGCTACGACACGTCGAGCCTCTCGGCGGTCAATTTCAATACCGGCATCGCCAATCTCGAGACCGCCGACGTCATCCTGCTCGTCGGTACGAACCTGCGCTGGGAAGCGCCGCTCATCAACACGCGCATCCAGAAGGCCGTCCGCAAGAAGGGCGCCAAGGTCTTCGCCATCGGCCCGCAGATCGATCTCAGCTACAAGGCGACCTGGCTCGGCAACGATGCAAGCCTGCTTACCAAGCTGCCCCAGGACGTGCTCGACGCGTTCAAGGGCGCGCAGCGTCCCGCGCTCATCATGGGCGGCGGCGCGATCGCGGTCGACGGCACGCATGGCGCGGCGCTGGCGCTGGTCGAGACGCTCGGTCTCGTCAAGGATGGCTGGAACGGCTTCAACGTCGTGCATCTCGCGGCCGCTCGCATGGGCGCGCTGATGCTGGGTTTCGCGACGCAGGGCGGCATCAATGCCGTTGCCGCTGCCGAGCCGAAGCTGCTCTTCCTCATGGGCGCGGACGATGTCGATTCCGCCAAGTTCGCCAAGAGCTTCAAGGTCTATGTCGGCCATCATGGCGACAAGGGCGCGCATGCCGCCGATGTCGTGCTGCCCGGCGCCGCCTATACGGAAAAGGTCGGCACCTATGTGAACACCGAAGGCCGCGTCCAGCGCAGTGACAAGGCCGTCTTCGCGCCTGGCGACGCGCGCGAGGACTGGTCGATCCTGCGGGCGCTCAGCGATGTGCTCGGCAAGACGCTGCCCTTCGACAGCTTCGAGCAGCTCCGCGCGGCGATGATCTCCGCGGTGCCGGCACTCGGCGAGGAGGGCGTGGCCAATTATGGCTGGTCGGTGCCCAAGCTGTCTGCCAACCCACAGGGGGAATTCACTTATCCGATCAAGGACTTCTACCTGACCAACGCGATCTGCCGCGCGAGCCCGACCATGCAGCGCTGTTCCGCCGAACTTGTCCATGGCGAGACGATCATGGAGGCGGCGGAGTGATGGTCGATGCACGACTTTCTGAGCGAGATCTTGCAGTCAGTTGCTGCCGATGCGCTGACGGAAGCGGAAAAGAGACTGCCCAAGCCGGTCCGAATCGGATGCTGGACCTTGGTCGCTGCTGCAATAACGGGGTTGGTCTTGTGGATATGGCTCAAATGACGGGGAACGCATGACCAGCTGGTTCACTGGCTTCCTGCCCTATGAATGGGCCTGGTTCGTCGCGACGCTGATCGACATTCTCGTGATTGCGCTGCCGCTGATGCTGGCTGTGGCGATGATCATCTATGCCGACCGCAAGATCTGGGCGGCCATGGCGCTGCGCCGTGGCCCGAACGTTGTCGGCCCGTTCGGCCTGCTGCAGAGCTTCGCCGACGGCCTCAAGGTCTTCCTGCAGGAAACGATCGTCCCGTCGGCGTCGAACAAGGCTTTGTTCCTGATCGCGCCGATCATCACCTTCACGGTCGCACTGATGGCCTGGGCTGTGATCCCGTTCCAAGCGGGTGTCGTGCTCGCCAACATCAATGTCGGCCTGCTCTATATCCTCGCGATCAGCTCGCTGGGCGTCTACGGCGTCATCCTCGCGGGCTGGGCGTCGAACTCCAAATATCCCTTCTATTCCGCCATTCGCGCCAGTGCGCAGATGATCAGCTACGAGGTTTCGATCGGCTTCGTGCTCATTTGCGTGGTGCTCTGGGCCGGCAGCTTCAACCTGACGACCATCGTCGAGAGCCAAAAGGGCTATTACGGCTTTATCAACGGTCACGGCTTCAATCCGCTGCTGTTCCCGATGGCCATCGTGTTTCTCATCTCGGCCATGGCGGAGACGGCGCGCGCGCCCTTCGACCTGACCGAGGCGGAGTCCGAGCTCGTCGCCGGCTACCAGACCGAATATTCGTCCATGGCCTTCGCGCTCTACTGGCTCGGCGAATATGCCAACGTCATCCTGATGTGCACGCTTAATGCCGTGCTGTTCTGGGGCGGGTGGCTGCCGCCGATCGACTGGGCGCCGCTCTATTACATTCCGGGCATCCTCTGGCTGTTCGCCAAGATCCTGTTCTTCTTCTTCGTGTTCAGCTGGGTGAAGGCCACTGTGCCGCGCTATCGCTATGACCAGCTG
>JAGIAA010000065.1 GCA_017745115.1 Sphingobium sp.
ACGCCTACGCTACCAAGGATGCGGCCTGACAAGAGGCCGAACTCTTTTGTTTTCAATCAAATGAATAGGGTTCTTGTTACAGACCCGCCAGAAATGGAGTGTTTTCAAAATGGCTGACATCAATTCGCTCGTCGAGCAGCTTTCCGCCCTGACCGTCCTCGAAGCCGCTGAGCTCTCGAAGGCTCTCGAAGAGAAGTGGGGCGTTTCGGCTGCCGCACCTGTCGCAGTTGCTGCCGCTGGCCCGGCCGCTGCTGGCCCGGCTGCTGAAGAGCAGACCGAGTTCGACGTGATCCTGACCGGCGACGGCGGCAACAAGATCGCCGTCATCAAGGAAGTCCGCGCCATCACGGGCCTGGGCCTCACCGAAGCCAAGGCGCTCGTCGAGTCGGCTCCCAAGGCCGTCAAGGAAGGCGCCAGCAAGGCCGACGCCGAAGAGATCCAGAAGAAGCTCGTTGCTGCCGGCGCGACCGTCGAGCTCAAGTAAGCTTCTTCCGGTTTACCGGAACAAGGAAAGGGCGGTCCCGCTGGGGCCGCCCTTTTTCTTTGCCATGCGGGCGTCAGGCGCTCGCGCCCTCGCCGTCCTCATCGGCCGGTTCCGCGCCTGGCACGTGGGCGAGCAGGTCGCCAGGCTGGCAGTCGAGCGCCGCACAGAGCGCATCGAGGGTCGAGAAACGGATCGCGCGCGCCTTGCCGGTCTTGAGCACCGAAAGATTGGCCAGGGTGATGCCGACCTTGTCGGCCAGCTCGGTCAGCGTCATCCGGCGCTCGTGCAGCAGATCGTCCAGTTTCACGATCACAGCCATCACACCGTTCCCTCGATCTCGTCGCGCATATCGGCCGCCTGCGCGAATAGGCGGGCGAGAACGAAGAGCAGCAGGGTGAGCATCAGCTGGCCCCAGCCCAGACCAAGGCCGTTGAAACGCTCGATATGAATGCCCGCATCCGGCGCTTTGGGCCCCAGCCGATCGACCAGCATGCCGAGCCCAGTGCTGATCGCGAGCCCCACGGGAAAGCTGGCGAGAGAGATCCAGGCCATCAGCCGAATGCGTCCGGCATTGGCGAGCGTGAATGCGCCGCCATCCTGCACGGACCGAATGATCGCGAGAAGCGCCCACATGAAGCGGACCATGATGCCCAAACCGACGGCAATGCAAGCCATGGCCAGCGCAAAAAGGGGCGCAACGCCCGCCTTCAACTGCGGATAGGAGCTCAGCAGGCGCGTCTCGAAGCGATCCCCGCCCAACAGCGCGGCGATACCGAGAAGGACGACGAGCAAGAGCGAACCGAGCAGCCCCACGAAGATGAGCCAAGCGAGCAGCTTGCAGACTGCCAGCAGCGGGTCGGTTTTCAAAAGCGACATATCGTTCCTCATGATCGATCTTATTTCTTATCGATATCACATTGCCGATAATCAGTAAATAGAATATCGTTTATCGATAAATCGAGTCGGCATGAGGGCTGGCGGCGCGGTTTGCAGTCAATTCAGCAAATGGAGACCGACGCATGACTTCCCCCCTCACCCCCAATCGCCGCGAGCTGCTCATCGGCGCAACGGCAGCGACGCTCATCGCCGGCAAGGCCGTCAGCGCGACACCAAGGCTCAAACCGGCAACGGCCAAGGCGGCATCGAGCTATGGCAAGGCGATCTTCGGCGAGAGCAAGGTCCCCGCGCTCTCCATCGCGGTGGCCGGTGCCGATGGCCTGGTCTGGTCGACGAGCCATGGCCTCGCGAATCTCGAACTCGGCGTGGGCGCCACCACGGCCCACAGTTTTCGTATCGGGTCCGTCAGCAAGGTGCTGACATCGACGCTGGCGGCCAAGCTCGTCTCGCGCGGCATTCTCGATCTCGATGCGCCGATCGAAAAATGGCTGCCGGACCTGCCCGCCCATCACCGCCGGACGACCATGCGGCAGCTGCTGACGCACAGAGGCGGCGTGCGCCATTATATTCCACGCGATTTCGACATCACCGGCCCCGGCGGCGCGATTTACATGCGGCGCTATCGGACGAACCAGGATGTGCTGGACCTCTTCATAAACGATCCCCTTGTTGCGCCGCCGGGCACGCGCGTCAGCTATTCCTCCTATGGCTTCACCCTTGCCTCCATGGTGATGGAGAAGGCCGCCGGCCGCTCCTTCGTCCCCATGATCAAGGAGGAAATCGGAGTACCGTTCGGTCTCGGCAGCCTGATCGAAGACGAACCGACCGCGATCATTCCGGCGCGCGCCACCGGCTATCTGAACGAGATGGATCTCACCATTCTGTATGGGCAACTGTCCCCTGAAGCGCGGCCGAAACTGACTAACGGCGTCGGCAACATGCCCTGGAGCAATCCGGCCTACTGCTGGGCGGGCGCGGGATTCCTGCTGACCGCGCCCGACGGCGCGCGGTTTGGCGCAGCACTGTTGGACTCACCGAGCGCAAAGATCAGTGCTGCCGAGCGCAACCTGCTGTTCACGCCCATGACCGAGGCAGACAAGAACTCGCCTCCCCTCGGTCTCGCATGGCGCGTGGACGCGGATTCCAAGAAGCGGCGGCGATGGCATCATGCCGGTGCGACACCGGGCGGACGCTACAGCCTCGTCGTCTATCCCGATCAAGGATTGTCCGTTGCCCTGGGGGCGAACGTCATGTCGTTGCCCGGCAATGTCCTCAAATATTCGTCCGACCTCGTCGATATTTTCGCGCCCGCCTAGCGGGAATGCTTCTTTTCCGCCTCGCTGATCGACATCTGGGCCTTGGCGGCGGCGATGGCTTCGAGCAGGCGCGTCGGCCGATCGACCTCGCTTTCGGCCTCGGCGGCAGCGACCTCCTCTGCTTCCGGCCTCACCTCCTCATGCTCGACAATCCGCGGGCGGATAACGAGGAGCCAGAGGCCGATCAGTGCGATGAGCCCGCTCAGCGCGAAACCGGCCTTCTGGATGCTGGGCATGTCGCCCGCCGAAATGGCGTGCACGAAGGCCGCGATGGCGTCACCTGCCTGGCTGGCATAGGCTTGCACTTCCGTCAGCACCCCCTGCGTGCTCGTGGCATGGACGGGTACTGCCCACAGACCGAGAACGGCGGCAGCCCAAAAAGCGCGGCGAAACGATAACAGCATCTGGACGGCTCTTCTTTCCTTGGCCACTCTCAGCAGGCACAGGCCTAGTCCCGGCCTGCCCGCCCGACAAGTCCCTCACGTCACAGATGGAAAGCATCACCGTGCGCATCCTGATCCTCGCCGCCCTCCCCGAAGAAGCAGACGCGTTCCGGAGCAGCGAAGGCAAAGAGATGGATGGATCATGGCCACGCGCGCGCCGGCTCTCGGTCGACGGCCATGATGTCGTGATCGCGACCACGGGAATCGGCAAGGTCAACATCGCGGCGGCCGCAGGGCGGCTCCATGCGCAGACCGATGCCGAATTGCTGCTGACGCTGGGCACGGCGGGGAAGCTGAGCGCCCTCCCCGGCGACTGCTTCTATCTCGGCCGCGCGATCCAGCATGATTATGGCGCACGGCGGCCCGACGACTTCATCCATTACCCGCCCGGCGCCTGGCCGATGGGCCCTGCCCATGTCGAACCGTTCGAGGCGATGCCCGACCCCGGCACGGGCCTGCCACAGGCCTGCATCGCGAGCGGCGACGCCTTCATCGAGGACGGTGCCTTTGCCGCCCATCTCGTCGCGGCACTGGAAGCAGACGTGGTCGACATGGAGACCGCGGCGGTGGCGCAATATGCCGCCGCGGTGGGCCTGCCCTGGGCCGGAATCAAGGCTGTGACGGACGATGCCAATCATGAGAGCGCCGCCGATTTCCACGAGAACCTGCTGGCTGCATCGGCCCGCGCGGCGCGAGCCATGGAGCGGCTTCTCTCGCTGCTGTGACTCGTGGTAGGGAGCCTCACCGGGCAGAAGTTCCGGCAGAGGAGGATGCCATGACCTTTCGTCCGCGACCCAATCTCAAAGTCGGCATGGCCGTTCTGCCATTGCTGGCCCTGCCGCTCGCGACGGCCGCTTCCGCCCAGCAAAATGCCGGCATCGCCTATCTGCAGGATGCCCAGGGCAAGAGCGTCGGAAAGATCACGCTTGTCGGCACGCCCAATGGCCTGTCCGGCACGATCGACGTCAAAGGCCTGCCGCCGGGCGAGCATGGCATGCATATCCATGCGGTCGGGAAATGCAGCGGGACCGCCTTTGCGGATGCCGGCGCGCATCTCAATCCGGGCGGCAAGCAGCATGGGCTCGACAACCCGATGGGCTCACATATGGGCGACCTGCCGGTGCTCAAGGTGGGCGCCGATGGCAAGGCGAAGCAGTATGTCCTCATAAAGGCCGGCTTCAAGGACCTGCTCGATACCGACGGCGCCGCATTCGTCATCCATGCGAGCACCGACGACCAGAAGACCGATCCGAGCGGGAACAGCGGCGCACGCATTGCATGCGGCGTGTTCGACATCGGCGCGGCGAACTAGTCCACGACCCCTAAGCGGCTGCGAATACCGGGGCCATGGGCCCCGGCACCTCAGAATTCCGTCCAGTCCTCATTCGCTTCGACAGCCGGCGCGAGGGCGAGATTGCCCGACACGCGGCGTGACGGCGCAGGCCGGACTGCCGCCGCCTTGGCTCGCGCAGCCGGGGCGGCAGCGGGCGCCGCCATCGAACGGGCGACGCTGTGGCAATTGAAGCGGCCGACGCGGTCGGTCAGGCCATCGGCCTCCTGAAGCAGGCTGCGTGCGGCGGCCGTGCTTTCCTCGACCATCGCGGCATTCTGCTGCGTCACTTCATCCATCTTGCTCATGGCGCCGTTCACCTCGGCGAGCTTGGCGGACTGGTCCGCGGCAGCCGAGCTGATCTGGGTCACCATGGCCGTAACGCCGTGAATGCGGTCCGTGATCTGTGCGAGGGCCTCGCCGGCCTGGCGGACCATCAGCGCCCCCTCTTCCACTTCGGCGCCGCTCGTGGTGATCAGCGCCTTGATGTCCTTTGCGGCATCGGCCGAACGCTGTGCCAGCGCCCGGACCTCGTTCGCGACGACGGCGAAGCCTTTGCCCGCGTCGCCCGCACGCGCCGCCTCGACACCGGCATTGAGCGCGAGCAGGTTGGTCTGGAAGGCAATGCCGTCGATGACGTTGATGATCTGACCGATTTCGGCCGAGCTCTTTTCGATGTTGGTCATGGCGCCGACGGCCTTGCCGACGACTTCGCCGCCCATGCGCGCTTCGTTCACCGCCTGGAGCACGCCTTCATTGGCGTGGGTCGCGACATCGGCGGTTTCCTTCAGCGAGTGTGTGATCTGGTTCACCGATTCCGCGGCATGGGCGAGCTCGGCCGCATGCTGCTCGGTCCGCTGGGCCAGATCGCCCGAGGCCTGGCTGATTTCGCGGGCACCGCTGCGAATGTCGACGGCGGCGTCCGAAACCGACGAGATGGTATCGTGCAGCTGGGCCATGGTGCTGTTGAAGTCCTGCTGCAGCCGCGCATAATTGGCACCCAGCTGCGGCAGGCGCACCGTGAGATCGCCATCGGCCATGAGACGCAGGCTGTTGCTGACCTTGTCGGCCATATCCGCCAATTCGGCGTCCGACTGCATCTTGGCGCGGCTCGTCTCGCGCAACTGGACGGCGGCACGCGCCAGCGCGCCCAGCTGGTCGTCACGCTCGGTATAGTCGATGTCGACGTCGACATCGCCGCCGGCGATCCGCGCGATCGCGTCGGATAGCGCCTGGATCTCCTGGCCGATCGCGCGCTTGATGCCGCGTGCGATGATCAGCGTGATCAGGCCGGTCAGCACGGCGATGGCGATCGTCAGGGTCATGACGACCATGACAGTCCGCTGCTGGCGGACGGACATCGCCTCGGCCGCCTTGATGACCGGCTCGCGAATGGATTCGATGGATCCGTCGACCTCATCGCCCGCAGACGAAATCTTGGCTTCGCCGCCCGCGTCGATGGTACCGGCCGACATGACGCCATTGACCTCGTTCACATAGGCTTCCGAACCGGACTCGACCTTCTTGAGCGCGGCGTCATGCTCATCGTCCAGAATCGCCTGGCTCTCCTTGATGGAGCTCTTGAGGTCGTTGATATTGCCTTCGTAGCTCTTTCGAGAATCCTCGTTGCGCAGCAGCCCGTGGCGAAACACGTCGCGCTCGAGGGACGTGAAATCCTTTTCGAGCAGGGCAGCGCGCAGCGCCTGGCCGGAGAGATCGGCATTCCGCTTGGTGTAATTGATGCTGATCAGAGAGCCCACGGCGATCGTCGTGATCAGACAGAGGCTCGCGACAATAGCCGCCGCGACCTGGACGGTCAGGCGCTGATTGATCGATTTGCTTTCCAGCCATCCGGCAACACCAGCGGCAGAACGACGGCTTTTCATGATGTGCGTCCCGAATTCTTGTTTGGATCATCTTCACCCGGGGACTCTCTTGCGGAGGCCTCACTGGCGAAACATCTCTGACTAAGGCGGGGCGGGTTAATATTCGCTTTGCGATGAATGATGCGCAGATGCCCCCTTTTCAAAACCGTCCCGCGTGCCTATATCGCGCCCATCGAAGGCTCGACCGGCTTCATGCCGGAACGGCCGCCCGCTTCGCCCGGGCCAGCATGTCGCATTGCGCACGGCACGCTAATGAATGGGGCGAAGTCAGGGTCCTTCAGACGCTGCAGTGCGGATCGGACAGCCCCGACCCGCACTTTTTTGCGTCTCTAGCGGTCGCTGCGACTCGCGCGGCCGGCGCCCGACATGGCTGAATTTCGCTGCGATGCGAAAATATTTTTGGGACTCACACGAGGCAGGAACACCCCATGGCAACCAAAGCTCTCCCCCCCGTCGCGAGCGGCAGCGTCAAGAAGCGCATCCGCAAGGTCTTCGGCAACATCCACGAAGTGGTGCAGA
>JAGIAA010000066.1 GCA_017745115.1 Sphingobium sp.
GCTTGCTCGCACGCTGAATGTCGCCCTTGCCCGTGTAGGTGATGCGGGCATCGGCGACGCGCGTCGAAAGGACGCTGTTGTCAGGATTAATGTCCTGCGGGCGGACGAGGCCACTAATCTGGACATATTCATCGCCCCGATTGAGGGTCAGTGCCTTCTGGCCGCGCACCAATAGCGTGCCGTTGGGAAAGACCTTGGCGACAGTCACGGTGATCTGACCGGACAGCGCGTTGGATTGGGCGGCATCGCCCTTGCCCTTGAAGGTCTGCGCCGAACTCGCTGCCACGTCGCTTGGGCTGAACAGCTTGCTGAACAGGCCCGTGGTCGGCGGCGTGATGCCGGCGTTGCCCGAACGATCGGTGTTCGCGCTGGTGCTCTTGCTGGCGTCGGTACGCTCGACAAGCTGGATGGTCAGAATGTCGCCGACCGAAGCGGCGCGGCCGCCGCTGACCAGAGAGGCATATCCATTGGCCGGCTGGAAGATCGAGCCGTTGGCCACCGGAGTCGGCGCGCGCGCCAAGTCGTCGGAATAGGTGACTTGGTAATTCGGGTCCGCAAGCGGATCCTTCTTCTTGCCAAGAAGGCCGGCGGAAGCCGGCGTTGCGAGCAGTGCGCCGAGCGCAACCAGGGAAACGAGCGTCTTCATGATCAGAGCTGCTGGTTGGTGTACTGGAGCATTTCGTCGGTCGCCTTGATCATCTTCGAGGCAATCTCGTAGGCGCGCTGCGTCTCGATCATGTCGACCAGCTCCTCGACGGTATTCACGTTCGACTGCTCGAGCATTCCGGAGCGGATCGACCCGCGGCCCTCGGCGCCCGCCGCACCGACCTTGGCCGTGCCCGAAGCTGCCGTCTCGATCAGCAGGTTGCCGCCGATCGCCTGCAGGCCGTTGGCGTTGACGAAGCTCGCCGTCTCGATCTGGCCCAGCACTGTGGATTCGGTCTGGCCCGGCAGATTGGCCGAGACAGTGCCGTCCGAGCCCACCGAAACGGCTGTCGCGCCCTCCGGCACAGTGATCTGGGGGATGAGCGGCAGACCGTCCGGATTGACGACAGTGCCTTCCGCATTGAGCTTGAAGTTGCCGGCACGCGTATAGCCGGTCGATCCATCGGACCGCTGGACCTGAAAATAGCCCGAGCCTTCGATCGCGAGGTCGAGCGAATTGCCCGTGCTCTGCATTGTGCCCTGGGTGTCCATGCGCTCCGTGCCGGTGAGTTGCACGCCCGTGCCCAGGTTCATGCCGATCGCGAGCTTGTTCTGGCTATCTGCCTGCGAACCCGCCGCAACGACATTCTGGTAGGATAGCGCCTCGAAATTGGCACGGTCGCGCTTGAAGCCCAGAGTGTTCACGTTCGCCAGATTGTTGGCGATGACGCGCATCTTGACGTCCTGGG
Source organism: Sphingobium sp. (assembly GCA_017745115.1). The sequence goes on from JAGIAA010000066.1 coordinate 1,395, forward strand.
CGTCGAGCCCGGTGCGGGCGACATGGAGAGCACTGGTGGTCATTATCCTGGTCCTTCTTCGTTCAGCTTCAGCCGTCCACGCGCATCAGGCTGGCGCCGCTGCTGTCGATTTCCTTGGCGGTCTGGATGAGCTTGATCTGGTTTTCCCATGCGCGGCTGGCTTCGATCATGTTGACCAGCGCGGCGGTCGCGTTGACATTCGAGCCTTCAAGACTACCTGGCGTCACGCGGGCATAGGGGTCGTCAGGCAGCACGCCGCCATTCACTTCGCGGAAGAGATTGTCAGTGCCCTTGGCAACGGTCGATCCCTTCGGATTGACGAGGCGAATCGTATCCACCTGGACGGGCTGGTCCACGCGCCCGCCAGGTGGAACGATCCATACGCCGCCATCCTTGCCGATGCTGACGCTGTCGGCGGGCGGTAGCGTGATCGGGCCGGAGCCGCCGATCACGGGAAAGCCATCGCCAGTCAGGAGCAAGCCGCTCTCGCTCATGCGCATGTCGCCGCGACGGGTATATCCTTCCGAGCCATCATTGGCCTGGACGGCGATCAGCCCGTCGCCGTCGACTGCGATGTCGAGCGGATTGCCGGTCTGGACGACGCTACCAGCCTTGAAGTCGGCGCCGATCACCTGATCGACGGATTCCGCGCGGGAGTTGAAACCCTGGCCGCCGACCCAGCGGGTCGAGGCATTGTAGATTTCCGCGCGGAAGCCCGCCGTATTGACGTTCGCCAGATTATTGGAAATCGCCGTCTGGCGCGCGAGCGAGCCGCGCATTGCGGTACGGGCAACGTCAATGAGCCGATCCATCGTCTGGGTCTCCGCCTAAAATGCCTGATTAATCAGGTGCGCAGGTTGGTGATGGCCTGGGTGATCGTCGACGCGGCCTCGATCGCCTTGGCATTGGCCTGGAAGTTGCGCTGCGCCGAGATCAGCGCGACGAGTTCCTCAGTGATGTCGACGTTCGAGCGCTCGATCATGCCCGAGCGCACCGCGCCGAACAAACCGTTGTTGCCGGCGCCGAACATCGGCTGGCCGCTCTCCTTGGACGTCTGCCAATGGCTGTCGCCCATCTGGCGAAGTCCCTCGGCGCTCGGGAAGCTGGCAATGGCGAGATTGCCGAGAACGCTGGTCGAGCCGTCAGCATAGGTGGCGCTGACCAGGCCTTCGACGGACACGCCGACGCTGGCCAGCTGGATGGGATTGTTATTGGCGTCCAGAACCTGGTTGCCGCTCCCGTCCAGCTTGTAGAGCGGGATTTTGAGATCGGTAAAGTCCGCCGGATCGGTGCTGGACGGCTTGTTCGTGGTCGGATCGACCGGCATGACCTGAACACGGTTGCCGAGCGTGTCGACAACGTTGCGGTTCTCGTCGACGCCGAACGCGCCGTTACGCGTGAAGCTGATCGAGCTCGCCGGCGGCGCGCTCTTGACGGTCATGAAGCCTTCGCCGGTCAGGGCGAGGTCCAGCGTCTTCCCGGTTGTCTCAAGCGTGCCCTGTGTGAACTGCTGGGTCGCACCGATCTGACGCGTGCCCTGGCCGCCAGCCGTATTGGCCGACATGGCCGAACCGGCAAAGATGTCGCCGAAGGTCACCTTGCTCTTCTTGAACGCGGTAGCGCCGACGTTGGCGATATTATTCGCGATCGCGGCGAGATCACCCTGGGCGCCCTTGAGGCCGGACAGCGAGATATAGAAAGACATGGACCTAACTCCCTAAAAAATAGCGTAATCAGCCAAGACGCAGAGCGTCTGAGGGCTGGAAATTCCCAAGTGCGGTGATGAGGCGAGCGTCCGTGCCGCTTGCAGGCGACTGGACGGCAGCAATGCTCGCCCAGGTCGCGATCTGCGTGGTCTGGCCACCACGGACCTGGACCTTGAGCGGCTGGTTGCCGACGAACTGCCCGGCATCGTTCGTGCCATCCCAATAGAAGCTCGCTGCGCCGGCCTTGCGGGCACCCAGATCCAGCGTCTTGACGGTGTTGCCGTTGCCATCGACCAGATCGACAGACACGCCCTGGGCATCCTGCGACAAGGTGATCTCGCCAGCATAGGCGCCCGTGCGATCGGGCGTCGCGATATCGCTCTTCACCAGCATGGACTTGCCGATCCAGCTCGCGGCGTCCGAAAGACGGGTACCGGTCAGCGAGTCAGAAATACCCTGCAGCAGCTTGTTGCCGGAGTTCTGGTTCTCGAGCGACGTGAACGTCGCCATCTGCTGGACCATCTGGTTGTTGTCCATCGGCGAGAACGGGTCCTGGTACTGCAGCTGCGTCGTCATCAGGCGCAGGAAGCCGGCCTGATCGATCGTCTGCACACCGGTTTCCTTGGCGGCCGCGGTCTGCGGACCTGAGAGGCCCGCCTGCTTATAAATGTCGGTGTTAACGGTCATTTGCCGAGCCTTATCGTTTCGAGCATGAGGGATTTGGCGGTCTGCATGACCTGCACATTGTTCTGGTACTGGCGCGAGGCCTCGACCATGTCGACGAGCTCGGCACTGGTATCGACGCCCGCTTCCCAGACGTCGCCATTCTTGTCGGCGAGCGGGTGATTGGGGTCGTGGCGCTTGGTCGCCGGCGTGTCGGAGGTGACGACGCGGTCCACCTGGACGGTGGCGACGCCGGGCGTGTCGGTGACGGTGCGGAACACCGGACGAATGGCCCGATAGGCCTGGTTCTCGCTGCCGGCGACTGCGCCGGCATTGGCGAGGTTCGAAGCGGTGGCATTGAGGCGCACGAGCTGGGCCGACATGGCCCGCCCGGAAATCTCGAAGACGCTGAGCGGCTTGTCCATGCTCATTCTCCCCGCAACGCGCGCGTGATGGTGTTGAGGCGGCCCTCGAGGAACGAGAGAGTCGTGCGATACTTGACGGCGTTCTCCGCAAAGAGCGTCTGTTCGGTCGACATCTCGACCGTGTTGCCGTCGCTGGAAGGCTGGAGCGGGACGCGATAGCCCATCGACTCTTTCAGCGCGTCGGCCACGGTGCCGCTCGTGCCGTTCTGCGACTTCGTCGCCTGCGCAAGCGCGGTGTCGAAGTCGATGTCCCGCGCCTTGTAGCCGGGCGTGGATGCGTTCGCGATGTTCGAGGCAATAAGCTCCAGCCGCTGCGAGCGCAGCTGCAGTGCCTTGCCATGAATGCCGAACAAACTGTCCTCGAGCGACATTTTTTCGCGCCTTCCCTTAAAGTCCTCTGGGCCGTGCCGTTCTGACGGTTGAATTGGACCGCCAGAGCCGGACCCCGTGCCCGCATGGGAAATCAAAGCAAAGGCCGTGCCAATTCCGGTTTCCGACCGAAGCGGAAGCATGAGACACACGGGATTCTGCGCCTTTCCGGCTGCGGAGCGGCAAGGCCGGCAATTTTTTGCCGGTCGACGGCAGTCTGTTGCCGGTCGCCTTGACCGTGCGGCTCAAGCCTGGGGATTGATGGGGCCAAATGAACGATATTCTGGGCCATCTGTTGTCGCCCTTCCCGCTCGTCATGGTACTTGCCGGTGCGACCGCCATTGCGCTCGTTCAGCAGGGCTTCAGCGCCCTTCCCATCGCGCTCGGCGCTCTCAAACCCCTGCTGACCGCCAATCCCGACGAGGATCGCGATGGCGCCCGTGCCGTCCTGCTCCGCGCGGAGGAAACCGCGCATACGCACGACGTTTCGCGGATCGACCGCCTTCGCGCCCGCCAGCTTTTCCTCGTGCAAGCGCTCACCACGCTCGCCAATGCGCCTGATGTCGATCGCTTCGCCTTCTGGGCCGCGCAGGATATTGCCGACCGCCGGTCGCGGCATGAGCGCGCTATCGGCTTCTGGAATGCGCTTGCCGACGCCGCCCCTGCCATGGGCATGGCCGGCACGATCATCGGACTTATCGGCATGTTTGCGCGGATGAACGATCCCGCGACCATCGGCCCTGCCATGGCTCTGGCGCTCATCGCGACGTTCGACGGCATGATCCTGGCCAATGCCGTGGCAGGGCCCATCGCCGGCCGCCTGGCGCGGCTTTCTGCACGCGAACTCGATTGGCAGCGCGAAATCGCGGACCGCATGATCGCGCTTGCCCGCCGTGAAGCCGCGTCCAAGGCCGAGGAACAGCCTCATCGGCGGCGCGCGGCGCGCGAGGTGGCATGAGTATTCGGGCGGCGCGGGCGCGCTGGGCGCTGAGCTTTGCGGATCTGAGCCTGCTGATGCTGGGCTTTTTCGTGCTTTTGCAGGCTAATCAGGGCACGCGGGACGAGGCGTTGGCGGGCCTCAACAACTATTTTGCCGGATTGCGGGCGCCGAACCAGGTCGACCTGCCGGCAGAACGGCTGTTTTCTGCGGGTGAAGCGCTGCTCTCGGAGGCCGGTCGCGCCCAATTGGCGACCGCAGCAGCGCCATTTAAGCCCCAAAAAGGCATCATTCGCATCCAATCGCTGGGCCTCGCGCAAGGCGAGCATCGCTTCGACGCGTGGGACCTGTCGGCGGCACGCCTCGGCGCGGTCGCACGCGCCCTGGTCGCAGCCGGAATCTCGCCCGACCGCATCCGGATCGCCGGCCTCGCCGAGCCGGACGGCAAGGCTCCGAAGGGCCAGATCATCCGCCTGGCCGAACTTCCGGAGGCGGCCGAATAGCCGGACTTGGCACGTTCCTTGCTGTTTTTCGGACGAATGGGCTGACACCAGCCGAAGGAACGGAATGCTACGATGACCCAGAATCGCCTGATTTTGCGCCTGTTTCTTGCTTTAGCGGCGCTGCTCGGCACGCCGGCCCTCGCGCAGGAGGGCTTCGAAAGCCTCGACAAGCTGGACAGCCTCGTCGCCATCACCGTGGGCGCCAATATCGGTGAACCCGGCGGTCCGGTCGCGCCGATCGACCGTCGCCTGCGACTCAAGCCTTGCGGGCAAACGCCCAAGGTCGAAGGTCCTGTGTTCAGCGCGGCCATCGTGTCCTGCGCAGATGCCGGCTGGCGTATTCGCGTTCCGCTGAAGCTGACGCCAGCCCAAAGCGCCGCAGCACCGGTCGCGGCCAGCGCAGCGCCGCGCGTTGCCGCAGGCCCTGCTCCATCGGCCGAGAAGGTCGTCAAGAAGGGAGATCCGGTCGAGCTGATCGCGGGAAGCGACGTTTTCAGCGTGTCTCGCCTGATGATCGCGGACCAGGACGGCGCTGTCGGCGACCTGATCAGCGTGCGTCTGGACCCCAAATC
>JAGIAA010000067.1 GCA_017745115.1 Sphingobium sp.
CGTGAAAGGCCCGGCGATATGTGCCAGGCCAAGCCGTTCCCCTGCCCTAACCGCGTCAGCCAATCAAGCGCGACAGGCCGCGCCACAGGCCGAATGAGCCCAAATCGTTGATCGTCACCAGCACCATCAGACCGAGCAGCAAGGCCAGGCCCGAACGGAAGGCTATTTCCTGGACCCGGGGGCTGACCGGCCTGCGCTGGATGGCTTCAATCCCGTAGAAGAACAAATGGCCGCCGTCGAGCATGGGAATTGGCAAGAGGTTGATGAACCCCAAGTTAATCGAGATGAGCGCGATGAAGGAGATCAGCGCCTCCGGCCCCAACGCGGCGCGTTCCCCGGAGAATTGCGCGGTTTTGAGCGGCCCGCCCAACTCCTTCACCGAGACCTGGCCCATGATGATCTTGGACAGCCTGTCCCAGACCATGACCATGAGTTCGCCGGTCCGTTGCAGGCCCACGACGGGCGCCTCGACCAGGCTGATCTTCCGCACAACCATCGCGACCGGCGTCACGCCGATCTGGGCGATATGCGTCTCGTTGCCGAATCGGTCCCTCTCGATGCGCTCGCCGATCTTGATCGGCAGGACGATCTTCGCGCCCTTGCGTTCCACGATCATGTCCACCCGTTCGCCGGGCTGGTGGTCCATCGCGACCTTCAAGGCCAGTGCGCCGAAATCGGGAATGATTTCGCGATCGAAGGCCAGGATGCGATCGCCGGGCTTCACGCCCGCCGCCTCGGCGGCGCTGTTCGGCATCACCGCGCGGACCTCGGCAGGCGTCACGTTCACGCCGTAAGCATAGGCAAATCCGGCCAGGATCAGCGCGCCGAACAGCAGGTTCACGACCGGCCCCGCCAGCACGATCAGCGCGCGCTGCCAGACCGGCTTCACATGGAAGCAGCGGTTGCGCTCCTCCGCTGGCAGTTCGAGCCATTTGGGATCAGGCTCGCTGGCGACACCCATATCGCCGGCAAAGCGGACATAGCCGCCCAGCGGCAGGCCGCCGATGCGCCAGCGCGTCCCGCGCTTATCGATCCAATGCGCCACCTCCGGGCCGAAACCGATGGAAAAGGTCTCGGCATGCACGCCGAACCAGCGCGCCACCCAATAATGCCCCATCTCATGGATGAAGACGAGCGGCCCGATGACGAGCAGGAACGAGAGGATCGTGAAACTGAGGCCGGGCGTAGGCATTTAAACGGTCAATCCTTCGGCCAGGCGGCCTGTGATGTCGAGCGCCTGCGCGCGCGCGCCGGCGTCTGCAGCGCGCACGTCGTCGAGCGAGCGGACGGGCGCGGCGTTGCTGCGCCCGATCACGGTCTCGACGGTTGCGGCGATGTCGAGGAAGCCGATCCGCCCATCGAGGAAGGCGGCAACGGCGATTTCATTGGCGGCGTTGAGGATGGCGGGGGCGCTGCCACCCGCTTCGATGGCTTCGCGCGCCAGCCGGATTGCGGGGAAGCGAACCTCGTCGGGCGCCTCGAAGTCGAGCCGGCCAATGGTTGCGAGATCGAGCGGCCGGCAGGGCGTTGCCATGCGATCGGGCCAGGCCAGCGTGTTGGCGATGGGAATGCGCATGTCCGGGCTGCCGAGTTGCGCCAGCGTCGAGCAATCGACGAACTCGACCATGCTGTGGATGACCGACTGCGGATGCACGAGGATCGCGAGGCGATCGAGTCCGACCGGAAAGAGATGATAGGCCTCGATATATTCCAGGCCCTTGTTCATCATCGTCGCGCTGTCGATGGTGATCTTGCGGCCCATCGACCAGTTGGGGTGCTTGAGCGCCTCATCCAGCGTGACGGCACGCATTTCCTCGAGCGCCTTCGTGCGGAACGGGCCGCCGCTCGCGGTCAGCGTGATCTTGCGCACACGATCGATCGCACCGCCGTCCAGACACTGGAAAATCGCATTATGCTCGCTGTCCACAGGGAGCAATGTAGCACCGCTTTCCTGAACGGCAGCCATCATGACATCGCCGGCCGCGACCAGCGATTCCTTGTTGGCGAGCGCCACGGTCCTGCCCTGCTTCACTGCCGCCAGTGTCGGCGCGAGGCCTGCTAGGCCGACGATCGCTGCCATCGTCCAGTCGGCGCCCATTAGCGCGGCCTCGACAAGCGCGCCCTCGCCTGCCGCGGCCTCGATGCCTGTGCCGGCCAACGCGGCCTTGAGGGCGCCATAGCAGCTCTCATCGGCAACGACGGCGAGCCTGGCATTGTGCAGGATGGCCTGGGCCGCGAGTTTCTCGACGTCGCAACCGGCAGTGAGCGCCAGCACCTCATAGGCGTCGGGGTCGCGGCCGATGAGATCGAGCGTCGAGCAGCCGATCGAGCCGGTCGCGCCGAAGATGGAGACAGAGCGCGGGGCGGTCATGGCATAAACGCCCTTTGCAGGATGAATGCGAAGATCGCTGCCGCGAGCAACCCATCAACGCGATCGAACATGCCGCCATGGCCTGGGATCAATGTACCGCTATCCTTGACGCCAGCGCGTCGCTTCATCCAGCTTTCGAAAAAGTCGCCGGCTTGAGCGACGACCGCAAGCGAAGCGCCAATCGGTATGGTCAAAGCAAGGAGAGCTCCCGTATGAACGAGGAAGCCAAGCTCGTTCCGCATTACAATTGCACCGCCAGTCATCTTGGGCGTGCCAACAAATAGTAATGCAACCGTAAGCACCGCAGCTGCCCCGGCCATACCACCGAACAACCCAGCCCACGTCTTCGAAGGGCTGATCGCGGGCGCGATCTTGGGCCCACCAATTATTCGCCCGGCGAAATAGGCGCCGATGTCAGTCCCGATAACCGCAGCAAGCACTGGAATGAACAGCATCTTGTCATGCAACAGCAGCACCGCCGCGCATCCGAAGGCCGCATAGATGCCGCCAATCGCCATCCAGACGCCCTTGGCAAACTCGCTGTCCGGGAAGCGCACGACGATATTCCGCCATTCCAGCACCACCAGGAAAGCGATCAGCGCCACGAAGAAGGTGAACACCGTGCCGCCCATCCACAACGCCGTGCCGGCAACGGCCAGCATGACGACCGCCGAGGCTGTGCGGACCGCGAGGTCCGATTTCCGGGCGGCGGCGGCCATCACAGACCCCCGTAGCGCCGTTCGCGGCGGGCGTAACAAGTCACTGCCTCGGTAAGCGCAGCCCCATCGAAATCGGGCCAGAGCGTCTCTGTGAAGTAAAGCTCGGCATAGGCCGCCTGCCAGAGCAGGAAATTGGAGAGACGCTGCTCGCCCGAGGTGCGGATCAGCAGGTCGAGCGGCGGCAGGCCGGCGGTATCGAGCTGTTCGCCGATCAGGTCGGGCGTGATCGTCGCCGGATCGAGCGTGCCGTCCGCCACCTGCGCGGCAAGCTTGCGTACGCCCCGTGCCAATTCGTCCTGGGATCCGTAATTCAGCGCCACGACCAGCGTCGATCCCGTATTTCCGGCGGTCTTGGCGACGGCCTCGTCGACCATCCTGGCCGCTTCCGGCTCGAAGGCATGATGATCGCCGATGATCTTGAGGCGGATATTGCCGTTGTGGATCTCTTCCAGCTCGGAGCGGATGAACTGCTTCATCAGCCCCGTGAGGTCGCTGATCTCCTCCTCGGGCCGCTTCCAGTTCTCGGAGGAGAAGGCGTAGAGCGTGACGCACTCGATGCCGAGCTTGTTGGCCGCGCGGAGCACCTTGCGGACCGCCTCCGCGCCGGCGCGATGACCGGCGATGCGCGGCAGGCGGCGCGCCTTGGCCCACCGGCCATTGCCGTCCATGATGATGGCGACATGGCGCGGCACGCCGCGGTCTGGCACCGACGGCAACGCCTTGCGCTGCGCACGGGCGCGCGGAAAGATCATGATGCCCGGTACCCCAGCGGCGCCCGGCGAGCGGTCACGTCACTTGCCAAGGATTTCCTTTTCCTTGGCTGCGGCCGCGGCGTCGATATCCGCGATCGTGGCATCGGTGAGCTTCTGCACTTCGGTTTCCTTGCGCTTGCGCTCATCCTCGCCGAATTCGCCCTTCTTTTCGTCTGCCTTGAGGCTGTCGTTGGCATCGCGGCGAACGTTGCGCGCGGCAATGCGCGCCTTCTCGGCATATTGCCCGGCGAGCTTGGCCAGTTCCTTGCGGCGCTCTTCCGTCAGGTCGGGAATCGGCAGGCGGATATTCTGCCCATCGACGATCGGATTGAGGCCCAGACCCGCGGAGCGGATCGCCTTGTCGACCGGACCGACATTGGAGCGGTCCCAGACCTGCACCGAGAGCAAGCGCGGCTCTGGCGCCGACACCGTCGCGACCTGCAGGAGCGGCATGTTCGCACCATAGACCTCGACCATGATCGGATCGAGCAACGCCGTGTTGGCGCGGCCCGTGCGCAGGCCCGACAGATCGTGCTTCAGGGCCTCAACGGCGCCCGCCATGCGGCGCTCGACGTCTGCCTTGTCATATTGTGCCATGAACCCTCTCCGATTTTCCGCCGCGCTCAGCCGTTGCCGGCCGACGAGCTCTCGACCCGCGTCGAGACGCCTTCGCCGCGCAGCACCTTGGCGAGGTTGCCGCGTTCGCGAATGTTGAACACGATGATGGGGATGTTGTTGTCGCGGCAGAGCGCCACGGCACTTGCATCCATTACCTTCAGATTCTGGCTGAGAACCTGATCGTAGCTTACTGTATCAAAACGCTTTGCGCTCGCGACCTTCTTGGGGTCGGCATCATAGACGCCATCCACGCTCGTGCCTTTGTACAGCGCATCGCAGCCCATTTCGGCTGCGCGCAGGGCCGCGCCGCTGTCGGTCGTGAAGAAAGGATTGCCGGTACCCGCAGCGAAGATGACCACGCGACCCTTCTCGAGATGCCGCGCGGCGCGCCGACGGATATAGGGCTCGCACACCGTCATCATCGGAATGGCCGACTGGACGCGCGTGTCGACGCCGAGCTTCTCCAGGGCGTTCTGCATGGCGAGCGCATTCATGATCGTCGCGAGCATGCCCATATAGTCGCCCGTCGTTCGGTCGAGGCCCTTGGCGGCGCCCGAAATGCCGCGGAAGATGTTGCCGCCGCCAATGACGAGGCAGAGCTCCAGGCCGGTATCCTTGGCCGCTTTCACTTCCTCGGCCATGCGCTGAACCGTCTCCGGATCGATGCCGAACTGGCCCGACCCCATCAGCACTTCGCCCGAGAGCTTGAGCAGGATGCGCTTGTTGGCAGGAGATGTCATGAGCGACCGGTTTTCCAATGCTGGATATGGGAGCGGCGCGGACCTTAGTGGGACCGCGCCGCCGTGCCAAGCGCCCTATCGTACAGGGCGCGCAACTTTATGAGGAAGGGCCTCAGGCGCCCTTCGCTGCGGCCGCAACCTCGGCAGCGAAGTCGCTCTCTTCCTTCTCGATGCCTTCGCCGAGCTGGAAGCGGACATAGTCCTTGAGCACGATCGTCGTGCCGGCATCCCTGGCCGCCTTGGCCACGACGTCGGCGACCGGGGTCTTGCCGTCGATCACGAAAGGCTGCGACAGGAGCGCGTTTTCCTTGGCGTATTTGGCGACCGCGCCATCGACCATCTTGGCGATGATCTCGGCGGGCTTGCCGGACTCGGCGGCCTTTTCCTCGGCGATCTTGCGCTCACGCTCCAGAACGTCGGCCGGGATGTCCGAGGCGTTCAGGGCAACCGGGAAGGCAGCCGCGACATGCATGGCGATCTGCTTGCCGAGCGGCAGCAGGACGTCGGCGCTGGCCGGGCTCTCGAGCGCGACGAGCACGCCGATCTTGCCGAGGCCGGGGACGACGGCGTTATGCATGTAATCGACGACCAGACCCTGATCGACCGAAACGAAGCCGACGCGACGCAGCTGCTGGTTTTCGCCGATGGTGGCGACATTGGTCACCAGCGCGTCGTTGATCGTTCCGCCGGCCGGATGCGGGGTCGCCTTGAGCGTCTCGGCGTCGGCGATGCCACCGGCGAGCGCGACTTCCGCGGCCGTGGCGACGAAGCCCTGGAACTGCTCGTTCTTGGCAACGAAGTCGGTCTCGCTGTTCACCTCGACGGCGACACCCTTGGTGCCCGACGTCTTGACCGCGACCAAGCCTTCAGCGGCCGTGCGGCTCGACTTCTTGGCGGCGGCGGCAAGACCCTTGGCGCGCAGCCAGTCGATTGCGGCTTCCACGTCGCCATTGGTTTCGGAGAGCGCCTTCTTGCAATCCATCATGCCGGCGCCGCTCTTCTCGCGCAGGTCCTTGACCGCGGCTGCAGTAATCTCTGCCA
>JAGIAA010000068.1 GCA_017745115.1 Sphingobium sp.
GCCTCGCGCTCGCCCTTTTGCACCATGTTGACGATGCGACGGAACTCGGGGAGCGACGTACCGGTCGCCTGAGCGATCTCGCCGACTTCGGTGCGGATGCGATCGACGGCATCGGTCTCGCCCTGCGCGAAGGCCGACCATTTCTTGTCGAGCTTGGCGACCTTCTCCAGCCAGCCGTCGTCCAGCTCATGGCCGACATACTGGTCGAGGAAGTCCTTGCGCGGCACCTTGTGACGCTCTGCGAGGCGCAGCATCTGGCCGCCGAGCGTCGTGAGGCGCCGGTTGAAGGCATAAAGCTGGTCGACGAGATATTCGATCTTCTGCTGGTGGAACTGGACGCTTTCCACCTCCGCGGTCAGGTCCTCGCGCAGCTTGTGATAATTGGCCTCGTCCTTGGCCGGCAGCTCGACGCCATTGCCGAGCGCGACCAGACGCGCCTGCTGGATCTTGGTGAACTTGTGGAACAGCTCGCCGATCTGCGCGAACTTCGCGAGCGCGTCGGGCTTGAGCAGTTCTTCCATGGCGGCGAGGGAGAGGGTGTTGTCTTCCTCATCCTCTTCGTCCTGGCGAGGCGCGCGGCGCTCGACCAGATTGCCGTCTTCGTCTTCCTCGGTCTCGGGCTCTTCCTCCACCTCGTCCTCGTCCTTGAACGAGGGGCCGGCCGTCTTTTCGCTGATCTCGCCGTCGTCGTCCCCTTCCTCGTCGGAGAGGCTCTCAGGCGCCGGGTCCTTCGAGAGCATGGCATCGAGATCGAGGATCTCGCGCAGCTGCATCTCGCCGTTGTTGAGCGCGGCGGACCATTCGATGATCGCATTGAAGGTGGTCGGGCTTTCGCACAGGCCCAGGATCATGGTGTCGCGGCCGGCCTCGATGCGCTTTGCGATGGCGATCTCACCCTCGCGGCTGAGCAGCTCGACGGCGCCCATTTCGCGCAGGTACATGCGCACCGGATCGTCGGTGCGGTCGACCGTCTCGCGCTTCTTCTCGGCGACATTGCCCGAGCCATCGTCCTCGCCGCCATCGTCTCCGGTGTCGGCGTCGGCGTCCTGCTGGTCCTCGCCTTCCTCGCCGGCTTCATCATTCTCGACGATGTTGACGCCCATATCGTTGAGCGCCGCCATGACGTCCTCGATCTGGTCGGTGGACATCTGGTCCTGCGGCAGCGCATTGTTGAGCTCGTCGACGGTGATGTAGCCGCGCTTGCGGGCGCGGGCGATCAGCTTCTTGACCGAGGCTTCGTTGAGATCGAGCAGGGGCGCATCGCCGCCGTCATCGCCGCCATTGTCGCCGCCGGCAGCTGCCGCACCCTTGGTCACCTTGGTTGCCATCTAATGTCTTACTCCGTGCCGGAGCGTTCACGCCACGCCGGCCAATGGGTTCAATCGTCCTGGGGTTGCGCCAGTTCCGCCGTTCGCGCCGCGAGATCGGCCTTCAGCTTGAGCAAAGTCTGCTGCCGGGCGTATGCTGCCCCGAAGGCTGCATCGTCCTGCTCCTCTGCCATTGCCCTCGTTACTGCCGCCAGCTCCGCCTCGATCCTCGGCATTGCCACTATCACTGCGATCGCTTCCGCCAGGTCGCGCTGCGCGCGCCGTCTGTCCGCTTCGTCCCCAGTGAACGTGAAATGCAACGCATCGGCCCGGAGCAACCCCTTCGCCATATTATACACGTCACTATCGCCCAATATGGTAAGGAGGCGCCCTGTTTCAACCGTTTCTTCGCGGTCGGCGGCTTCCAGCAGCGCATCGAGCAATTGGGCAAGACCGCGATCGGCGGGTTCGAGACCGGCAAGTGATTCGCGATGCACGAGAATCTCGCCCGGAAAGCGCAGCAAACCGGCGAGAACCGCGCGCAAAAGCAATATGTCGCCGCTGCCGGCGCTGATCGCCCGCGCATCGTCCGTCGGCGGGGGAGGGGGCGCGATCCAACGCCCGTTTTTCATCGTGCCGCGCCCGCCCGCGCGAGGGGCTTGGGTCCCGAATGGGCGCCTTTCCGGCGTATTGGGCGCGCCGAAGAAGAGTTCATCGTGCCGCTCGCGGAACTGCCGGACATAATGCGCGCGGATATCGCCGTCGGCGACCTGGTCGGTGAGGGCCTTCAGGCGTTGTTTGAAGCCCGCGCGCTGCTCAGGCGTCGAGAGGGGAGCAGCGGCATGCTCGGTGCGCCAGAGCAGGTCGATGAGCGGGATCGCGGCTTCGATCACGGCCTCGAACGCCTTCACGCCGGATGCGCGAATGAGATCGTCCGGATCCTGCCCGGCCGGAAGCGTCGCAAAGGCAAGGCTGTGACCCGGGCGGAGCAAGGGTAGTGCGCGATGGGCGGCGCGCAGGGCGGCGCGCTGGCCGGCCGAATCGCCATCGAAACAGAGCACCGGCGTTTCCACCATCGTCCAGAGCTTCTCGATCTGCGCTTCGGTGAGCGCGGTGCCGAGCGGGGCCACGACTTCGGCGATGCCGGCCTGGGAAATGGCGATGGCGTCCATATAGCCCTCGACCACGACGATGCGGCCCGACTTGCGGGCGGCGGGCGCGGCCTTGTCGAGATTGTAGAGCGTGCGGCCCTTGTCGAAAATCGGCGTCTCGGGGGAGTTCAGATATTTGGGCTCGCCCTGCCCAAGAATACGCCCGCCGAACGCAATGACGCGCCCGCGCTGGTCGCGGATCGGGATCATCAGGCGCCCACGAAACCGATCGTAGCTTTCGCGGCTCCGCTTCCCGTCGCCATCTTCGGGCTGGATCAGCATGCCCGCTTCGATGCTCATCTCCTCGGGGAAGGTCTTGAGTGCGGCCTTGAGCTTGGTCCGGCTGTCGGGAGAGAAGCCGATGCCGAAGGCCGCCTGCGTCTTGGCGCTCATTCCGCGCTTGGCGATGTAGGCGCGCGCCTCGGCGCCCTCGATGCCGGCAAGCTGCTCGACGAACCAGTCCTGCGCGGCCGCCGTCACATCATGCAGCGACTGCGCCTTTTCAGCGCGCTTGGCGGCGCGCGGATCGGGCGCGGGCACCTCCATGCCGGCACTGGCCGCCAGTTCCTTGATCGCATCCATGAATGGCAGGCCGCGCTGGTCGGTCATCCAGCGGATCGCGTCGCCATGCGCGCCGCAACCGAAGCAATGGTAGAAGCCCTTCTCGTCGTTGATCGTGAAGCTGGGCGTCTTCTCGTTATGGAACGGGCAGCACGCCTTGTACTCGCGCCCGGCCTTGATGACCTTGGTGGTCTTGCCGATCAGCGTCGAGAGGGACGTGCGCGCGCGGAGTTCGTCCAGCCATTGCGGGGTGAGGGTCATGGCTGCGCGACCTCGCCATTCACTCCGTTCGTGTCGAGCGAAGTCGAGACACGTTCAGATGGCGGCTTGGCAAAAAAAGACAAGGACACCCAATTTCCTGCGATCAGCGCCTCCTTCTTGGCGCGCGACCATTTCTTGATAATGAGCTCCGCGTTCAGGGCTTCGTCGCGCGTGCCGAATTCCTGTGACCAGACGAATTCGACCGGCCGCCGTCGCGTCGTGAAGTCACAATAGCCGCCCGATTGATGCTGGCCGATTCGGCGTTCGAGGCCGTCCGTATGACCGGCATAATATGCGCCGTCGGAGCAGCGCAAAATGTAGGTCCAGAACGCCATGCACAACCCTAGCCGTTCGGTTCGAGCGAAGTCGAGAACCGTCAGCGCGAACCGTGTCTCGACTTCGCTCGACACGAACGGGGAAATTACGTCCGGCGGTAGGGTCAGCCTGCCAAAGCTGCCTTCACCAGCGCGCTCGCCTTGCTCATGTCGAGCACGGTGCCGTGGCGTTCCTTGAGGGTGGCCATGACGCGGCCCATGTCCTTGAGGCCGGCAGCGCCGAGCTCGGTCTTGATCGCTTCGATCGCGGCGCTCGTTTCGGCTTCGCTGAGCTGCTTGGGCAGGAAGCTCTCGATCACCGCGATCTCGGCCTGTTCCTGGGCGGCCAGCTCGGGGCGATTGCCCTGCTCGTACATGGTGATCGATTCGCGGCGCTGCTTCACCATCTTCTGGAGGACCTCGACGACGATCGTGTCGTCCTCGGGCACCTGGGAGGCCGTGCGCAGCTCGATGTCGCGGTCCTTGAGCTTGGCTAGGATGAGGCGGACCGCCGCCAAACGGCCTTTGTCGCCGCTTTTCATCGACTCGATCTGAGCAGCCTTGATCCCATCGCGAATCGCCATGCGCGTATCCTTGTTCGTCTTGCCGGAAAGGACCACTGATAGAGCGCTTTTGCGGATTTTAATAGGATTGACCGTGCGGGTGTGAAATCCTAGGTGACCGGCCGTTTAGCCCGTGCTCAGGCAGGGGCTGCGAAGGCCGAATCGCCAAAACCGAAACAAAGGAAATGACTGCCATGGCGACCGCCAAATACCCGACCGTGCCCAAAGGAGCGACGGGGGTATTGGTTCTCGGCGATGGGACCGTCATCTTCGGCCGCGGCTTCGGCGCGGTGGGCGAGGCGGTGGGCGAGCTCTGCTTCCACACCGCCATGACCGGCTATCAGGAAATCATGACCGACCCGAGCTTTGCCGGGCAGATCATCACCTTCACATTCCCGCATATCGGCAATGTCGGCACGAACTTCGACGACGTCGAGGCGGAGACGCCGTGGGCGCTCGGCTGCGTGGTGCGCGAGGACGTCACCGTCCCCAGCAACTTCCGCAATGTCGAGCCATTCGACCAGTGGCTGAAGGAGCGGGGCCGCATCGGGCTGTCCGGCGTCGATACCCGCGCGCTGACCCGCCGCGTGCGCATGCAGGGCGCGCCCAATGCCGTGATCGCCTATCATCCTGACGGCAAATTCGATCTCAAGTCGCTGCACGAGAAGGCCAAGGCCTGGCCGGGCCTCGAGGGCATGGACCTCGCCATCGAAGTGACGCAGCAGCAGGCGCAGCGTGGCTGGGACGACGGCGAATGGGCGCTCGGCCATGGTTATGACCTCGGCGCGGCATCGGCCGATGCACCGCATGTCGTAGCAATCGACTATGGCGCGAAGCACAATATCTTCCGCAACCTGGTGAAGGCCGGCGCGCGCGTGACCGTGCTGCCTGCCCAAGCGAGCTATGACGACATCATGGCGCTCAAGCCGGCCGGCGTGTTCCTCTCGAACGGCCCCGGCGATCCAGCTGCCACGGGCGAATATGCAGTGCCGGTCATCAAGCGGCTGATCGACGAGAACATGCCGGTTTTCGGCATCTGCCTCGGCCACCAGATGCTCGGCATCGCCGCTGGCGCCAAGACCAGCAAGATGCACCAGGGCCATCGCGGCGCGAACCATCCGGTCAAGCGGCTGGAGAACGGGACCGTCGAGATCACCAGCATGAACCACGGCTTCGCGGTCGATGCCGCGACGCTGCCGGCCAATGTGGTCGAGACGCATGTCAGCCTGTTCGACGGCAGCAATTGCGGCATCGCCTTCACCGACAAGCCGGTCTTCGGCGTGCAGTACCATCCCGAGGCGAGCCCTGGGCCGATGGACAGCTTCTACCTGTTCGAGAAGTTCGTGGCGGGGCTGCGCTGATGGGCCTGTTCGCCATGGCCGTCATCATGGCCGCGCAGGTGGGGCCGCCTCCGTCCGCAGTGGTTCTCACCGAGAAGCAGCGCAACGGATCGCTCGCCGGCCTTCCCTGCTTCGACTATGAGGGCGCTAAGCATTGCGTTCTGAGCATCGTCGTGTCGGGCCAGAAGAAGGACATGGACGCCGCCAGGGCGAAGCTGACGTCGGAAGGATGGCCGAGCACCTATCGCGCCGGTCGCTCGGGCACGACCGTTATGGAAATCGATCCCAAGAACAGGTCGTTGGACGAGGCGTGGGCGCTGACCAACCGCTTTTCGAGCAGGGAATTCGGCGTGCTGGAGGCCGAATTCTCGACCCGTCCCGAGCCGAGGGCGAAATGAGCCTCAAGCTGCCCAAGGTCGATCAGGCCCGGCTCGATGCCGAGTGGGAGGCCGACAAGGATATCCTG
>JAGIAA010000069.1 GCA_017745115.1 Sphingobium sp.
CGAGACCGGCGAAACCGCGCTGTAAGAAAGGGGAATCAATGAGCTTCACCAAAAAACTCTGCGGCGCCGCGGCGGGCATCGGCCTGTCGCTTCTCGCCGCGTCACCGGCCTTTGCCGATCTGGTCAAGGCGCCTGACGCCGCGGCCGCAGCGGGCATGATCAACAAGGGCGACACCGCGTGGATGCTGGTCTGCGCCGCGCTCGTCCTCATGATGTCGGTTCCTGGCCTCGCGCTCTTCTACGGCGGCCTCGTCCGCACCAAGAACATGCTGTCGGTGCTGATGCAGGTCTTCATGATCGTCGCGGTCACCGGCCTGCTCTGGTGCTGCTGGGGCTATTCGATGGCCTTCACCAGCGGTGGCGAAAACCACTTCTTCGGCGGCTTCTCCAAGGCGTTCCTGATGGGTGTCGACGGCACGACCGTGGCCGCCACCTTCTCCAACAACGTCTACCTGCCTGAGCTGGTCTATGTCGTCTTCCAGATGACCTTCGCCATGATCACGCCGGCCCTGATCGTCGGCGCCTTCGCCGAGCGCATCAAGTTCTCGGCGCTGATCGTGTTCGTCGTGCTCTGGTCGACGATCGTCTATTACCCGATCGCGCACATGGTCTGGTACTGGGCGGGCCCCGACTTCCTCGCCGATGCACCGACCGACTACGGCCTCCTCTGGGGCTGGGGCGCTCTGGACTTCGCGGGCGGCACCGTCGTGCACATCAATGCCGGTATTGCGGGCCTCGTCGGCGCGCTCATGATCGGCAAGCGCACGGGCTATCCCAAGGAGCCGATGCCTCCGCACTCGCTGACCATGACCATGATCGGCGCCAGCCTGCTGTGGGTCGGCTGGTTCGGCTTCAACGCCGGTTCCAACCTGGAAGCCAATGGCGTGACGGGCGTCGCGTTCATCAACACCATGGTCGCCACCTGCGCGGCTGCGGTGAGCTGGGCGCTGGTCGAGAAGATCGCCCATGGCAAGCCGTCGCTCCTGGGCGCCGTCTCGGGTGCCGTCGCCGGCCTCGTCGCGATCACCCCGGCTTCGGGCTATGCCGCGCCGATGACCTCGATCGTCCTCGGTTTCGTCGTTTCGCCGATCTGCTACTTCTTCGTGGCAAAGGTGAAGGCCAAGTTCGGCTATGACGACAGCCTCGACGTGTTCGGCGTCCACTGCATCGGCGGCATCGTCGGCGCGCTTGGTACCGGCATCGTCGCTGCCCCGTCGCTCGGCGGTCAGGGCTATTTCGACTATACCGTCTTCCCCGCCGCCTTCCATCCGGAAGCCTATGACATCGTGGCCCAGCTGATTGTTCAGGCGAAGGCCGTCGGCGTCACCCTGCTCTGGTCGGGCATCGGCAGTGCGATCCTCTACTTCGTGATCGACAAGACGATCGGCCTGCGGGTCAGCGTCGAGGCCGAGCATGAAGGCGTCGACCTCGCCGAGCATGGCGAGAAGGCCTACAACTACTAACGAATTCGGGTGGGCGGCCCTTGCGGTCGCCCGCTCACAAGAGGTTCCTCCTGCGAACAACACTGGGGTCGGTGCCAGCGCACCGGCCCTTCTTTTTGTTTGGCGCAATTTCGTTTGGTTTGGCGCGTGGGCCGGCGCATCCTTGCGTGAAGACAAGCGGGCGGAGAAAGCCATGGCCTACGAACTCAAGATCCTAGCCTGGGGCTGCGTGCTGGCCCTCGTTCACATCCTCGCCGCGTCCCACATGCGCACGCGCCAGTTCGGCATCGGCTGGAATACCGGCCCACGCGACGCCGATCCGGACAAGCCCGCCCCCATCGTGGGCCGGCTGCTGCGCGCCCAGGCCAATTATTTCGAGACCTTCCCCATCGTCGCCGTCGCAATCCTCATCGACGTCGCGGCGGGACTCACCGGCAGTCTCACCGCGCTGGGCGCATCCTTATGGCTCGGCGCGCGCGTCATCTACCTGCCGCTCTATGCGGCGGGCGTCCCGGGCCTGCGCTCGCTGGTCTGGCTGGTAAGCTTCGCCGGCCTCGTCCTGCTGCTGGCGCCGGCGGTCTGGGCGACGTTCTGAACTGCCAACTTCCGTTCGGTTCGAGCGTAGTCGAGAACCGCCAGCGCCAAGCCACCGTGTCTCGACTTCGCTCGACACGAACGGGATGGAAGGTTGCCTATCGCCCCTGCGCGCTCAGCGCGTGCAGCGTCTCGTAGATCGGCGAGACATCGTAGCCCGCTGCTGCCGCCGTCTCGGCGATCTCGTCGGGATTGCCGCCCGCGCGCGCCTTGGCGAGCGACCAGAGCAGGGTCGAGCGCGTGCCCGAGCGGCAGTAGCACAACACCTTTCCGTCATGCCCCTTCAGTGCCTCATCGAGCGCGTCGAGTTGCCAGGGCGCGAACCCGCCGGGCGAGACCGGAATGGCGACATAATCCATGCCCGCCGCCTTGGCAGCCGCCTCGATGACATCGCCGGGCGTCTGGTCGGGCGTCTCGCCCTCGGGCCGGTTGTTGACGATCAGCGTCACGCCCAGCGCCTTCGCCGCATCCACCGTCTCCACGCCGATCTGCGGCGCGACGAAAATGTCGGGGGTCAGTTGCTTGAGCATGGCGGGGCCTCCTGCGGTACGAGCCAGCCTCCCTAGACCATCGCCCCCATCATCGTCACCCTGAACTTGTTCGGCGTTTATCCCCTTCGAACGGGTAGCTGTTCCCCGGCGAAGGCCGGGGCCCAGGCCGAAAGCGGGACCACGCATGCGACGGCACGCGTTCGACGCTTTGCGTCGAGACTGGGCCCCGGCCTGCGCCGGGGAACGGCTTGGTTCCTTGCTTTAAGGGTATAATCGCCAACTTGTTTCGAGCGATCCCTGCGACACACAACACCGTCATTCCCGCGAAAGCGGGAACCCAGTCCCACAGTTATGCGGAAGCAGTATCAAGATGGGTTCCCGCTTCCGCGGGAATGACGATCTTTTTACGCCGCCGCGCGATCCTGCTGCTTCACCGCGTTCTGCCGCTTCACCACCGGGCGGAACACGACGCTGAGCAGCAGGGCCTCGCCGGTCGGCGCGACCGAGGGTGGCGGCACCAGCAGGAAGGCGGCCTCGCCGCCCGTGCACTGCATGAGACCGTTGCCCATATCCTCGAGGCCGTCGGCAATGACTTGCGCAGGAATCGAGATTTCCTCCGCCTTGGCGTCGAGGAACTCGTCAATCTGATGGAAGCTGGCTTCCTCGATCTGCACCCATTCGGCGATGCGGCCGAGCTGGATGCCGGCGGTGAACTGCGCCTGGCCGATCGGCACGAGCGCCTGATAATAGCCCTCGATGGTCGGCACGGCGTCGACGTCGACAGTGACGTGCTGGCCGGCCGCGTCCATCAGCATGACCGGGACCTGGATCGCGCCGACGTCGAAGTCGGTCTTGCGCAGGTCGAGGCCGAAGCGGCGCGAGGCGAAGATCGAGAGATTGATCGGCAGGCCGTGCTGGCGAAGCTCGCCGGGCAGGTACATGCGCAGCGCATTCTTGATGTAGAAGATGCCGCGCCGGCGCAGCCCCTGTGCGGCCGCCTCCACGTCGACGAACTTGAGCAGTTCGGACGTGCCGAGATTGACGTCATGGTCGAAGTCGCTGAGCACCTGCACTTCGCTGTCTACCGGCAGGAAAAGCAGGCGGGCGAGGCTGGCGGTCGCCATGCGGCGGCGCGTCTCGGCGGTGTCGCTGGCCGGCGCCTTGACGAAGCCGGCGTCGGCGTCGGCGCAGTAGGCCGCGCAGGCCTGCTGGACCATGCTGCGGACGTCGCTCTGGGCCGATTTGACGCTGTTTTCCTCGCGCACCGGGCTGCCGTCGGCTTCATAGTCGACGACGGAGCCCTGCGGCAGCGTGCAGAGCTGCTCGACGATGGCGATCGATTCCGACAGGGCGTGGAGCAGCTTGAGGTCATAATGGCGATGGTCGGCAAAACCCGCCTTGTCGAGACCGCTCTGCCAGGTCTCGCGCAGCAGCAGGTAGCGGCCGCTGACCGTGAGCTTCATCGTCTCCTTGAGACGCTTTTCGATGAGGTTCTGGACCGAGCCGTTATAGCCCAGGTCGACCAGCATGACGGAATCGCCCTCGGCGACGCCATGATATTCGAGGTGCGAGACCAGCTTCTTGGCGAACGCGCCCGAACGCTGCGCGATACCACGCGCGATGTCGGGCTTGGCGATATGGGCGGCGAACTCGGTCTTGGGCAGGTTGCCGAGGCGTTCGGCCTCCGCCTCATCGAACAGCAGGTGCCTGGCGAAGACCCGGCTCGAGCCCGTGTCGAGCTCGGGCAGCACATAAGACTCGATTGCCTTGGCGTCTGTCATGCCGGCCTTGGCGGCCGTAAGCCGGCTGATCTCGACCATGGCGACATGGGCGGCATCCTCGGGATAGCGCGCCAGATAGGCCTGCGCCGGGAGATAGCCGTCGCGCAGCAGGAAGAGCAGCTTGGTCGGCTTGCCGGTGCGCGCCTGCTGTGCGGCGGCCTCGTCCTTGATCCAGCCTGCGAAGCTGTGGAAGACCGGGCCCAGCACGTCATGGCCCAGGCGCGTCGCGGCGTCGTCCGCCTCGCGCAGCGCGACGCGTTGCCGGTGCGGCTGGTAGGCCGGGACCGTGACGCGGGTCGTCGGGTCGACGATGCAGGCGGCGCTGGCCTCGAGGCGCAGGCGCTGCTCGCTCTCGGCGTCGAACTGCTCGAGATGGCAGCAATGGATGCCGAGCTGATCGGGTGCCGCAACGTCGGCCACGGGATTGTCGCCGCAATGCAGGATGGCTGACGGCGACACGCCGAGTTCGGCCAGCACCGGCACGAACAGGCCGCCGCCTTTCGAATAGCCATATTCGCACGAGCAGAAGACGCGGTCGATCATGGCCGCGACGTCTTCGCCCGCCGCGCGGCCGATGAGCGTGCGCAGCTGTTTCTTGGACAGATAGGTGTCGGACACGATGATGATCTCGAGGCCGCGTGCCTTGGCGGCGCGCATCAGCTCGACGGTCGGCTTGAAGCCGTAGCAATTGCGCGCTTCGGCTTCGAGCTCGGCATCGACCTTGGCCTGCACCTGCGCCTTGCTCGCGGTCGGCATCATGTTGCCGTAAATGTCTTCGATCGTGACTTCGTCTTCGCCGCGCTGGAACGGCACCACGCGCCGCGCCTTGGTCTCGCCCCAGATGCGCGCTTCCATGGCGGAGCCCGGCAGGTCCAGCTCGGCGAACACGTCGACCGGCAGGTTGCAGTTACGCCAGAGGAGCGTGTCGAAACAGTCCAGGCTCAGGATCTTGATGCCCGCGGGGGCCTGGTCGAGAATATGCGCAAATTCGTGCGCGCGTGCGGCGAGCTTCATCGTCAGCTGTCCCCGAAGACGGTTCTGGTCGGGGCCAGCTTATTGAGGATCAGGGTTAGCAAAGCGTTAAGCACGATGAAGATGCATGGACGCGTCCCGCCGCGCCGGGCATCATGCGGGCGATGCGGGGAGGCTATGACTATATCGTCGTCGGTTCGGGCTCGGCTGGGGCCGTCGTCGCCGCGCGGCTGAGCGAGGACCCGGCGGTCTCCGTGCTGCTGCTCGAAGCGGGGCCGAGCAACCGCCACCCCCTGCAGGATATGCCGCTCGCCTTCACCAAGGTGGCGGCCGGGGGCATCGGCACCTGGCAGTATGAATCGGAGCCCGAGCCGGGGCTGAATGGCCGCCGCCTGCCCATTCCGCGCGGCCGCACGCTCGGCGGCACGTCCGCGATCAACGCGATGATCGCGATTCGCGGCCATGCCCGCGACTATGACGATTGGGCCGCGCAGGGCCTGCCCGGCTGGAGCTACGCGGACGTCCTCCCTTATTTCAAACGGCTCGAGACCAGCTGGCGCGGCGAGGGGCCGTTCCATGGCGGCAGCGGGCCGGTGCGCATCTCGCGCATGACCGGGCCGGATCTGCTCTGGGACCTGTCTC
>JAGIAA010000006.1:0-16690 GCA_017745115.1 Sphingobium sp.
CAGGCAGCGCGCGCGCAGGCGCCGAGCTTCATGAAGCCCGCCCGCGCCGTTCGCCCGGGCGAAGAGGAGCTGCGCGTCAATCCCCGCGCGCGCTCCGCCACATTGCGCAGCGCCGTGCGTACCGCCGCCCCTGCCTGGGGCCACAGTTCATCGGGAGCGTCGTCATGATCGCCATCAAGCGCCTCTGGAGCATCATGTGGATCCTCGTCATCGCTGCGGGTGCGCTCACCGCCTATCTGGTGAGCCTGCGCGTCGCGACCGAGCGAAACGCGGTTAAGGCCCTCGAGCGGCAGATCTATTCGACCCGCGCGAACATCCGTTACCTCGAGGTCGAGTTCAGTGCGCGGGCGAACATTCGCCAGCTCGCGGAATGGAACGCGCGCGACATCAAATATTCGGTGCCCGGGGCCGGGCAATATCTCACGAGCGAACGCCAGCTTGCCTCGCTCGACAGCATCGAGCCAAGCGGCCAGCCCAACGCGGCACCGCCCGTCATGGCCGCCATGGCCCAGAATGAGCAGACGAGTGAACCCGCCCCCGCGATGATCGTGCCGGTCAAGGCGGAAGTTCCGGCCAAGCCCGCCAAGGACGAGGGCTTTGCGCCGGTCCGCACGGCGTCTGCTGCCGAATCCGTCAGGCCCAAGGCGATGGCGGTCGTGGCCATTGCCAAACCCGAAGGCGCGCCCCGAATCGTCAAGCTGGTCGACAAGCCGGCTCCCAAGGATCGCCGTGCAATGCGCCTTGCCCAGCTTGAGGCGACGTTGCTCGATCCCAAGACGCTTGGCGGTCCGGCTACGGGCAAGGCATCGCACTGATGGCAACAATCATAGCCCGTCCGGAACGGCGCACCAGCACAGCACCAGAACGCATCGACATGACGACGGTCGCCCATGGCCGCGTCATGTTGCTGCTTCTGCTGCTGCTTGCCGTGACCTCGGTGCTTGCCGCCAGGATGATCTGGATCGGCGTCGAGGCTAATGCCCGCGCCGGCTCGTCGATCGCGACGCCCATTCCGATCCGCGCCGATATCGTGGACCGCAACGGCGTGCCGCTTGCGCGCAATATCGACGGCTATGCCATCGCCGTGCATCCCAACAAGATCATGAGCGACAAGGCTGCGCTTGCCGAGCGGCTGCACGCCATCTTCCCCGAGCAGAGCACGCAGGAATTCTACGCAATCCTGACCAGCGACAAGGGCTGGGCCTATCTGCGCCGGCGGGCGCTCCCGGCCGAGGTTGCGGCCGTGAATGCACTGGGCGAAGTCGCGATCGAATTCCCGCGCGAAAAGGAGCGGCTCTATCCGCAGCGCAGCCTCGCCGCGCACCTGATCGGCTTTACCAACATGGACGGTCATGGCGGCATGGGTGTCGAACGCAGCTTCGACAAGCGCCTGACCGACGAGAAGTTCCGTAATACCCCGCTCGCCCTTTCGATCGATTCCCGTGCCCAGGCAGCGCTCGAGGAAGAGATGATCAAGGGCGTGACTGCGCAGAGCGCCAAGGGCGCGGCGGGCGTCGTGCTCGACGTCCACACGGGCGAGGTGATCGCCATGGTCTCCGTGCCGACCTTCAACCCGAACCGGTTCGAAGTGCCCGAGGCGCCGATGGTGCGCGGCAGGGACGGCAAGATGCGCGCGGGCGTCATCCAGTGCGAACAGCTGCCGCTCTGCAACCGCGTGGTACAGGCCCGCTACGAGCTCGGCTCGGTGTTCAAGCCTCTCTCGATCGGTGCCGCCATGGACGCGGGCGTCGTCACCGACATGTCCAGGCTCTACGACGCCACCAAGCCGATTCAGATCGGCGGCTATGCGATCCACGACCATGATGCGCTCAACATCTGGATGAACGTGCCGCAGGCGCTCATCCATTCGAGCAACATCGTCTCGGCGCGGATCGCCGACGAGCTGCATGATGCCGCAGGCGACCGGCTCGCGACCATCTATCGCCAGCTCGAGTTCGACCGCCCCGTATCGATCCAGCTCAACGAGCAGGCGACGACGCTCTGGCCGCGCGAATGGAGCCGCATCGCCAACATGACCGCTTCCTACGGCCATGGTATTGCGGTGACCCCGATGCATCTCGCCAGCGCCTATGCTGCGCTGGTCAATGGCGGCATCTGGCACCCGACCTCGGTCGTGAAGCTGGAGCCCGGCCAGATCCCGCAAGGCCGGCGCGTGTTCAGCGCGGCGACCAGCGCGCGGATGCGCCAGCTCCTGCGCATGATCGTGCAGAGCGGAACGGGCCGGATGGGCAATGCGGACGGCTATCGCGTCGGCGCCAAGACCGGCACCGGCGAGAAGCCCGGCATCGGCGGCTACAGCAAGCACAGCAACGTCGTGACCTTCGCATCGGCCTTCCCGATGGACGAGCCGCGCTATGTCGTGGTGGTCGTCATGGACGAGCCGCAGGGCAGCAAACAATATCCCGGCGTGCGGACGGCGGCCTATACGACGGCACCCATCGTCAAGGCGTTCGTGCAGCGGGTCGGACCGTTGATGGGCGTGTATCCCGAGGCGAATCGCGACATTGACATTTCGGAGCTGCTCCCGCTGATAGGCGGCGATCAGGACACCCAATGACAACTCTCGCAGACCTTGTTCCGGGCATCAGCGCGTCCGACGGCGCGCACACCGTGACGGGCTTTGCCATCGACAATCGCAAGGTCGCCCAGGGCGCGGTTTTCGGCGCTTTCGAGGGCGCGCGGGTCAATGGCGAGGACTTCATCCCGGCAGCGATCGCGGCTGGCGCAGTGGCCGTCGTCGCGCGTCCCCAGGCCAGGGTCGAGGGCGCCGTTCACATCAGGGCCGATGAACCGCGCCGGCTCTTCGCGCAGATCGCCGCGCGCTTCTATGCGCCCTATCCGGCCACGGTCGTTGCGGTTACCGGCACGAACGGCAAGACCTCCACCGTTGAGCTCACGCGCCAGCTCTGGCGCATGGCGGGCGAGAAGTCGGCAAGCATCGGTACGCTTGGCGTGACGACGTCGGTCGACCAGGTCTCGACGGGTCTCACAACCCCGGACATCGTGACGTTCCTGTCGAACATGGCGGGACTTGCGCGCGAGGGCATCACGCACGTCGCCTATGAGGCGTCCAGCCATGGTTTGGCACAATATCGCAGCGAGGGTTTGCCGGTCCGTGCCGGCGCCTTCACCAACCTCAGCCGCGATCATCTCGATTATCACGGCACGATGGAGCATTATTTCGAGGCCAAGATGCGTCTGTTCGACGAAGTCGTCGAAGACGGTGGCGTGGCGGTCATCTGGGCGGACGACGAGGCACGATCGGGCGAAGTGATCGATCATGCCCGCATGCGCGGCCTCCAGGTCATCACGGTCGGGACGCAGGGCGAGACACTGAAGCTCGTGAGCCGCAAGGCGAGCCAGCTCGGCCAGACGCTGATGATCGAAGCCGAGGGTGCGACACACAAGGTCGAGCTGCCGCTGATCGGCGCCTATCAGGCGGCCAATGCGCTGACCGCAGCAGGGCTCGTGCTCGCGACGGGTGGCAAGCTTGGCGACGTGCTTGGCCATCTTGCGCGGGTGACGCCGGTGCGCGGGCGGCTGGAGCGGGCAGTCATCACCAAAGCGGGCGCCCCCGTCTATGTCGATTATGCGCACACACCCGATGGTCTGCGCGCGGCGATCGAGGCTTTGCGCCCGCACACGGCTGGCCGGCTCATCACGGTGTTCGGCGCCGGTGGTGATCGCGATGCCGGCAAGCGCCCGCTGATGGGGCAGGTCGCAGCGGAGCTTTCCGACGACGTGATCGTGACGGATGACAATCCGCGCGGCGAGGATCCCGGCGTCATCCGCAGCGCCATCCTGGCCGGCGCGCCGGGTGCACGCGAGATCGGCGGGCGGCGTGCGGCCATAGTCGAGGCGATTGCGCAGGCGGGCCCTAAGGACATCGTGCTGCTGGCAGGCAAGGGTCATGAGCAGGGCCAGATCATCGGCGACAGGGTCTTGCCGTTCGACGATGTGACTGTCGCGAGGGAATGCGCGGCATGAGCCCGCTATGGACCGGAGAGGCCATTGCGGAGGCCACGAGCGGGGCGCTATCGGCGCCCTTCGCCGTTTCTGGCGTGGCGTTCGACAGCCGGGAAGTCGAGCCTGGCGACCTGTTCGTCGCCATGCGCGGCGAAGCGGCGGATGGTCATGATTATGCTGCCAGGGCGCGGGCTGCGGGTGCGGCCGGCATGCTCGTCGAGCGCCCGGTCGAAGGGCCGCACGTGCTTGTGCCGGACAGCCTTGAGGGGCTCGTCGCGCTGGGCCGAGCCTCGCGAGCCAGGACCTACGCGAAGATCATCGGTGTCACCGGGTCTGCCGGCAAGACGGGCACCAAGGAGGCCCTGTTCCACGCCTTCAACCGGATGAGCTTCGGCGCCGCCCACCGGTCGCTCAAGAGCTACAACAACCATGTCGGCGTGCCGCTCAGCCTGGCACGGATGCCTGCAGAGACGCGCTACGGCATCTTCGAGATGGGCATGAACCACGAGGGTGAACTGCGCGCGCTGACGGCGCTGGTGCGGCCTCATGTCGCCGTCGTCACCACCATCGCGCCAGCCCATATCGAATATTTCGGGACCGAGACGAAGATTGCCGAGGCCAAGGCGGAGATTTTCGAGGGTCTCGTCGAGGGCGGCACGGCGGTCATTCCCTATGACAGCCCGCATCGCGATCTGCTCATGAAGGCGGCGGAGCCTTATGCTGCTCATATCGTCACCTTCGGTCTAGACAAGGGCGCAGATGTGCGCGCGATGGAGGCCGTCCCCGCCGAGCACGGCGGTACGCTCGTGAGCGCGCAACTGCCGGGCGTCCATCTGGGTTTCACGCTGTCCATGCCCGGCCGTCACTGGATCGCCAATTCGCTCGCCGTGCTCGCGGCGGTGCAGGCGGCCGGCGGCGACCTCGCCGTAGCGGGGCTTGCCTTGGCACGGCTGCCGGGCATGCCGGGGCGCGGCGAGCGGCGCCGTATTCGCACGGCGGATGGCGGCGAAGCACTGCTGATCGACGAGGCCTATAACGCCAATCCGGCGTCCATGGCCGCGACGCTGACCCAACTCGGCGAGGAGAATGGCCGGCGCCGCATTGCGATCCTCGGCGCGATGAAGGAATTGGGTGCCCAGTCCGCAGCATTGCATGCCGGCCTTGCCGACCCGGTGCTCGCGGCGGACGTCGATCAGCTCCTGCTCGTCGGCGAGGAAATGGCACCGCTCGCCGAGGCGCTGAAAGGCCGGATCGATGTGGAGCTGACAGCCACTGCGAGTGACGCGATCACGCGGGCGGCGACCATGCTTAAGGATGGAGATGTGGTGCTGGTAAAGGGTTCGAACAGCGTAGGCCTGTCACGATTGGTGACGACCCTGTCGGCGGAGATGGTCTGATGCTTTACTGGCTTGCCGATCAGCTCAGCTTTCCCGGCCTTCTCAATCTCATCCGCTATCTCACCTTCCGTGCCGGTGCAGCCATCATCACGGCGCTCGTCATCGGTCTGGTCATCGGACCGAGGTTCATCGGCTGGCTGCGCGTCCGCCAGGGCAAAGGGCAGCCGATCCGCACCGACGGACCGCAAACCCATCTCGCCAAGCGCGGCACGCCGACCATGGGCGGGCTCATGATCCTGACCGCGCTGATGGCGTCTGTGCTGCTCTGGATGAACCTCGCGTCGATCTACATCTGGGCTTGCGTGATGGTGACGCTCGGCTTTGGTGCGATCGGCTTCATGGACGATTACGACAAGGTGACCAAGGCGAGCCATAAGGGCCTTTCCGCGCGGATGCGGCTGTTCGCCGAGTTTGTGATTGCCGGCCTTGCGACCTGGCTGATCGTCAGCCGCAACGGGACCTTGCTCTATCTGCCCTTCTGGAGCGGCGGTGCGCTCGACCTGGGCCCGCTTTATTACGTGTTCGGTGCGATCGTGATCGTCGCCTTCGGCAACGCGGTGAACCTGACCGACGGCCTCGACGGTCTTGCCTCCATGCCGGTCATCATCGCCTGCCTCACCTTCATGGCCTTCGCCTATCTGGTCGGCCGCGCCGACTATGCGCATTATCTCGGCATTCCCCACGTGCCGGGTGCGGGCGATCTCATCATCCTTTGCGGTGCGATGGTGGGGGCCTGCCTTGCCTTTCTCTGGTTCAACGCGCCGCCCGCGGCCGTGTTCATGGGCGACACCGGCAGCCTGGCGCTCGGCGGCACCATCGGCGTCATCGCCGTCGCAACCCATCATGAGATCGTGCTGGGCGTCGTCGGCGGCCTGTTCGTGGTCGAGGCACTGAGCGTCATCATCCAGGTCTTCTGGTACAAGCGCACGGGCCGCCGCGTGTTCCGCATGGCGCCGATCCATCATCATTTCGAACAGCTCGGCTGGGCGGAATCGACCGTCGTGGTGCGCTTCTGGATCGTGTCCTTCGTGCTCGCGCTGGCGGGCCTTGCGACGCTCAAGCTGCGGTGATCGTCTCCGAAGCCTTTCGCGGAAAACGCTATGCCGTGCTCGGCCTCGCGCGCTCGGGCCTCGCCACGGTCGAGGCGCTGGCGGCGAGCGACGCGATCGTCTTCGCCTGGGACCAGCGCGAGGACGCTCGCGCACTTGTCGCGAGCAAGGCCGCGATTGCCGACCCGATGGAGATGGAACTGGCGGGTCTCGATGCCATCATCATCTCGCCGGGCGTGCCCCTCAATCGCCATCCCATTGCAGCGCGGGCGCGCGAGGCCGGCGTGCCGATCATCGGCGACATCGAGCTCTTTGCCCTCGCCAGACCGACACTGCCGGCGCATCGCGTGGTCGGGATCACCGGCACCAACGGCAAGTCCACGACGACGGCGCTGATTCATCACATCCTGCGCAATGCCGGGCTACCCACACGCATGGGCGGCAATATCGGGCTCCCCATTCTCGGACAGGACCCGCTCAATGCCGGCGGCGTCTATGTGCTGGAACTGTCGAGCTATCAGATCGACCTGACCTTCAATCTCGATTGCGACGTGGCGGTCCTGCTCAACGTGACGCCCGACCATCTCGACCGCTATGCTGATTTTGAAGCCTATGTGGACGCCAAGGCGCGCCTCTTCGAGATGCAGTCGCCCGCCCATGCCGCCGTGATCGCCGTGGACGATGATGTGACGCGCCGCGTCGCGATGGGCGTGCCGCGGGCCCGTAAAGTCTCGGCTGGAACGATCGATCCCGACGCGCAACTGAAATGGCCGTCCCTCCAGGGCCCGCACAATGCGCAAAATGTCGCTGTCGCGCTCGCAGTCGCCGATGCGCTCGGCATCGCGGAGAACGTCGCGCTCGACGCGCTCGAAAGCTATGCCAGCCTGCCGCACCGCATGCAGCGCGTTGGCGAGCGGGACGGTGTGCTCTTCATCAACGACAGCAAGGCGACCAATGCCGCATCGACCGCGCCGGCGCTGGCTGCCTGGCCGGCCATGTATGGCAAGCCGCGCATCCACTGGATCCTGGGCGGTCTCGCCAAGAGCGATAATCTCGACGAATGCGCCGAAGGATTCCCCAACGTCGCGCATGCCTATACGATCGGCGAAGCCGGGCCGTTGTTTGCGCGGTTGCTGCGGGAGGCGGGCATAGAGGTCACCGAATGCGAGCTGCTGGTGACGGCCGTCACCGAAGCCGCGGCACGGGCAAAGTCCGGCGACGTGGTCCTGCTCTCGCCGGCTTGCGCATCGTTCGACCAGTTCCGCGATTTCGAGGCCCGGGGCGATGCATTTGCGGCGGCCGTCGCTGCGCTCCAGGACGTTGGCGGCGAGACGGCTGATCAGGGGGGTGTGGCATGAACGACGAGACCGGCAAGCAGGACGATCCGACCTCGGCAAGTCGCCTTGCCCAGCTCGATCTCGCGCTGACCTCGCTGCGTCCGCGCACCAGCCCGCGCATGGGCCCGCGTGCGACGATCGACCGCGCGCTGGCGCCGTTGAAGGCGCGCCAGGCCCGGCCGCTCCCGCGTGAGCGGACGGCGCTTGCCGTCTGGTTCTGGGAGATCGACCGCGTCCTGCTCGGTCTCATCATCGTGCTGATCGCCATTGGCCTCGTCGCCGTCGCCGCTGCGTCGCCGGTCGGCGCCATCGATCGCTCGACCAGCGACGTCGCGGTCAATCCGCTGCATTATTTCTATCGGCACCTGATGTGGATCAGCGTGGGCATGGTCGTGATGATCGGCACCAGCATGCTGCCGCGCACCCAGGCACGGCGGCTCGCGGTCGGCCTTGCGGTAACGTTCGGGGTCTGCCTCATCCTCGTCCCGCTCGTCGGAACGCAGATCAACGGCGCGACACGCTGGCTGGGGGGCGCGGCCCTGCGCTTCCAGCCCTCGGAATTCCTCAAGCCCGTCTACGTCGTGGCAATGGCGTGGCTATTGTCGTTGAAGGCACGCGACCCGTCGCTGCCGGTCGTGCCGTTGACCGGCATGCTGACCGGCATCGTGGCACTGCTGCTCATGCGCCAGCCCGATTTCGGCCAGACGGTCGTGTTCTGCGTCATGTGGGGCGTATTGCTGCTCATGGCCGGGGAATCGATGAAGCTGCTCGGCGGGTTCGTCGCGGCGTTCGTCGGGCTCATCGTGCTGGCCTATCTTTTCTACGAGAATGGCCGGCAGCGCATCGATGCCTTCCTGCGTCCCGAGCAAGATCCGGCGGCGGGTCCCGATCAGGTGGAGCTCGCCTATCGGACCATCACCCATGGCGGCCTGTTCGGCGTGGGTCCCGGTGGCGGCACGGCCAAGTTCAACCTCCCCGAAGCGCATACCGACTATATCTTCTCGGTGATCGGCGAGGAATTCGGCCTGATTGCCTGCATCGCCATTGCCGTCGTCTATTTCGCCATCGTCGCGCGCGTTCTCTGGCGGCTGCTCGACGAGGAGGACACGTTCATCATCCTCGCGGCCGGCGGCCTCGCCGTTGAGATGGCCATGCAGGCGATCATCAATATCGGCGTGAATATCCAGCTCTTCCCGTCCAAGGGCATGACGCTGCCTTTCATCAGCTATGGCGGTTCGTCGATGATCGCGCTCTGCGGCGGCGTCGGCCTGTTGCTGGCCTTCACCCGGCGCAATCCGTATATGGCGCGCTCTTCCAACGTCGGGAATCGGAGCGGCCGATGAGCTTATACCGGCACTATGTGCTGGCCGCGGGCGGTACGGGCGGGCACATGGTGCCAGCGCATGCCGTCGCGCAGGAATTGATGGCGCGCGGCCACCGTGTCGCGCTGGTGACCGACGATCGCGGGACGCAATATCCCGGCCTGTTCGAGGATGTGCAGACCCATGTGCTGCCGGCCGGACGCATGACGGGCGGCATCAAGGGCTGGATCGAGGGCCTCAAGCAGACCTTGGAAGGGCGCCGCATGGCGCGCCAGCTCTACGACAGTTTCGAGCCTTCCGCCGTCGTCGGCTTCGGCGGCTATCCGGCGCTGCCGGCTTTGCTCGGTGCATTCGCCGAGAAAATCCCGACCATCATCCATGAACAGAATGCCGTGCTCGGCCGGGTCAATCGGTTGGTGTCGCGCAAGGTGTCGGCGATCGCGACGGCCTATCCCGATGTGCTGCGCCTGAAATCGCGGCATCTCGACAAGACCTATCTCGTCGGCAATCCGGTGCGCGAGGCGGTGCTGGCGCTGCGCGACGAGCCTTTCCCGGTGTTCTCCGACGAGAGCGTGCTGCGCATCCTCGTAACCGGCGGCAGCCAGGGTGCCACGATTCTGTCGCGCGTCGTGCCGGAGGGGCTCGGCATGCTGCCGATCTCGCTGCGGCGGCGCCTGCAAGTGACGCAACAGTGCCGTCCCGAGGACATCGAGGCGGTACGTGCGACTTATGCCGAGATGGAAATCCCCGCCGATCTCTCGACCTATATCGAGGACATGCCCGAAAAGCTCGGCTGGGCGCATCTCGTCATTGCACGCGCCGGCGCATCCACTATCGCCGAACTGACGGCGGCCGGCCGGCCAGCCATTCTCATTCCCCTTCCGAGTGCCATGGACAATCACCAAGCCTATAATGTTCGCGAGATGGTCGCCGCCGGCGGCGCGCGCGCCATCGACCAGAGCCGTTTCACCGCCGCGGAGCTTGCCAAGCAGATGCAGAAGCTGGCCATGGAGCCGGGCGCGCTGGTCAATGCAGCCGACCGCGCCAAAGCCTGCGGCCGCCCCGATGCCGCGAAAGATCTTGCCGACCTCATCGAGAGCTTCGGCCCGGCGCCTCAGACAATCGACACCGTGCGCGAGCCCGAGTTCGGCCTGACCGGCCTTGCGGGAGCAGGCGCATGAAGGGCGTCGGCACCGATATCGGCACGATCCATTTCATCGGCATCGGCGGTATCGGCATGTCCGGCATCGCCGAGGTCATGCACAATATGGGCTACAGCGTGCAGGGCAGCGACATGGCAGAGGGCTATGTCATCGCGCACCTGCGCGAACGCGGCATCAAGGTGATGATCGGCCACCAGGCCGAGAATCTGGGTGACGCAGCCGTGGTCGTGACCTCGACCGCCATCAAGAAGGGCAATCCCGAGGTCGACCTGGCGCTCGAGAAGCGCGTACCGGTGATCCGCCGCGCGGAGATGCTCGCCGAGCTGATGCGCCTCAAGTCCACCGTTGCGGTGGCGGGTACACATGGCAAGACCACCACGACATCGATGGTCGCGGCTTTGCTGGATGCGGGCGGCGTCGATCCGACCGTCATCAATGGCGGCATCATCAACTCTTATGGCTCCAACGCCCGCCTGGGCTCGTCCGACTGGATGGTCGTCGAAGCAGACGAGAGCGATGGCAGCTTCCTGCGCCTCGACGGTACGATCGCTGTCGTCACCAACATCGATCCCGAGCATCTCGATCACTATGGCAGCTTCGACAAGGTGAAGGACGCCTTCGTCGAGTTCGTCGAGAACACGCCTTTCTATGGTGCGGCCATGCTCTGCCTCGATCACCCCGAGGTGCAGGCGATCCTGCCGCGCGTGCAGGACCGGCGCATCGTCACTTACGGCTTCTCGGCGCAGGCCGACATTCGCGGCGACAATGTCCAGCCGATTCCCGGCGGCAATGTCTTCGACGTGCAGATCCGCGAACGCGACGGCGCGACCCGCCGCATCGAGGGCATCACGCTGCCCATGCCTGGCCGCCACAACGTTTCCAACGCGATGGCGGCGATCGGCGTCGCGCTGCAAATGGGGATCGACGACAAGACCATCCAGTCCGGTTTCGCGAGCTTCGGCGGCGTCAAGCGGCGCTTCACCAAGGTCGGCGAGATTCCCGTCGGGGGCTCCAGCGCGATCGTGATCGACGACTACGGCCATCACCCGGTCGAGATCAAAGCGGTGCTCGCTGCAGCGCGCGAAGGCGCAAAGGGCAGGGTGATCGCGGTCGTCCAGCCGCACCGGTTCACGCGCTTGCGCGACCTCATGGATGAGTTCCAGCAGGCGTTCAACGATGCCGACATCGTCTATGCTGCGCCGGTCTACACGGCCGGCGAGCAGCCGATCGAGGGTGTCGATTCCGATGCGCTGGTCGCGGGCCTGAAGCGTCGAGGCCATCGCGCCGCGCAGACCATTGCCGGCGCGGATGCGCTGGCGGAAGCGCTCGCCGCCGATCTCCAGCCGGACGACATGATCGTTTGTCTCGGCGCGGGCGACATCACGAAATGGGCGGCGGGCCTTGCGTCGGCGATCAGTGCGGCGAGGAAGGCAGGCTGAGGTGAACGCGCCGGCTTCACTCTCCACCATGCCCGCCGTGCGCGGCAAGCTGACGGCCAACGCGCCGCTGGCGCCGCTCGTCTGGTTCAAGTCGGGCGGCACGGCAGACTGGCTGTTCGAGCCGGCCGACGTCGAGGACCTGTCGGAATTTCTCGCGGCGCTCGATGCCAGCGTCCCGGTCATGGCGCTGGGTCTCGGCTCCAATCTGATCGTCCGCGACGGCGGCGTACCGGGCATCGTCGTGCGGCTCGGCAAAGCTTTCTCGAAGGTCGAGCGGATCGACACGACGACATTGCGCTGCGGCGGTGGCGCTTCAGGCATTCTCGTTTCGTCGACGGCACGCGATGCGGGCATCGCCGGCCTCGAATTTCTGCGCTCCATCCCCGGCACGGTGGGCGGCTTCGTGCGCATGAATGGCGGCGCTTATGGGCGCGAGACGTGCGACATCCTCGTCGAATGCGACATCGTGCTGCGCTCGGGCGAGCGGCGGACCCTGCCGGTCGCGACCCTCGGCTACACCTATCGGCACAGCGCGTTACCCGAAGGCGCGGTCGTTGTAAGCGCGACCTTCCGCGGACATGAAGGCGATCCGGCCGCTATCCAGGCCGAGATGGACCGCATCTCCGCCGCGCGCGAGGAATCGCAGCCGCTGCGCAGCAAGACTGGCGGCTCCACCTTCAAGAACCCGGAGGGCGAGAAGGCCTGGCAGCTCGTCGATCGGGCTGGTTGCCGCGGCCTCGTCCTGGGCGGCGCACAGGTCAGCGAGAAGCACACCAACTTCCTGATCAACATGGGCGAAGCGACCAGCGCCGACATCGAGGCGCTGGGTGAAGAAGTGCGCCGACGGGTGAAGGCCGACAGTGGCATCAGCCTCGAATGGGAAATCCAGCGCGTCGGGAGGGAAGGATGAAGCCCTTGCGCGTCGCAGTCCTGATGGGCGGCTGGTCGGCCGAGCGCGAGGTCTCGCTCACGTCCGGAGCGGGCATCGTCAAGGCCCTGGAAGAGCGCGGTCATACTGCCATTGCGGTCGACATGGGCGCCACCCCTGCAGAAGGAAAAGAGCTCCCCGCCAAGCTGCTTGCCGCCAATGCGGACGTCGTCTTCAACGCGCTGCATGGCGTGCCCGGCGAAGACGGCACGGTGCAGGGGCTCATGGATGTGATGGGCCTCACCTACACGCACAGCGGCCTCGCGACGTCCGTTATCGCCATCGACAAAGTGCTGACCAAGCAGCATCTCGTGCCCCACGGCATCCCGATGCCGGGCGGGCGCATCGTGGCCTCTGAGGAGCTGTTCGCCGCCGATCCGCTACCGCGCCCTTATGTGGTGAAGCCGGTCAACGAGGGCTCGTCGGTCGGTGTCGCGATCGTCACGACGCAGGGCAATTACGGCAATCCCATCGGCCGCGATGTGAAGGGGCCATGGCAGGATTTCGACGAATTGCTCGCCGAGCCCTTCATTCGCGGCCGCGAGCTGACGGTCGCGGTGCTGGGCGACAAGGCGCTCTGTGTCACCGAGCTCAAGCCCAAGACCGGCTTCTACGACTATGACGCCAAATATACCGACGGCCTGACCGAGCATGTCTGCCCCGCCGATGTGCCGGCCGACGTTGCGCAGGCGATGATGGCGATTGCGCTCAAGGCGCATCAGCTGCTCGGCTGCAAGGGTACGTCGCGGTCCGACTTTCGCTGGGACGACGAGCAGGGCGTTGACGGTCTATTCCTGCTCGAGGTCAACACGCAGCCCGGCATGACGCCGCTGAGCCTCGTTCCCGAACAAGCGAAATATCTCGGCATGAGCTATGGCGAGCTGGTCGAGGCGATCATCGCCGAAGCGCTCGAGCATGAAGGAAGCAAGCCATGAATACGGCGACGATCCGGCGCAACAACGGCCGTGGCGGACGCGGGGGCATCAGCGGCAGTGCGGCGAAGCGTCCCTCCAGGCGCAAGGGCCTGATGTCGCGCCTCGCTGCGCGCCTGCCGTTCGACGAGAACCAGCTGCACAAGATGACGACCTGGGCCCTTGGCCTGGTGCTCATCGGCATCCTCTGGATCGCGGCGCTGTTCTTCGGCGTTCCGGCAATGCTGTGGTCGGAGGCGAGCGATCTCGCCAAGCATGCCGGGCTGCAGGTCGCCAAGGTCGAGGTGCATGGCACCGAGCATATGGACGAGCTGCCGGTCTACAATCAGGCGATCAAGCAGGTCGATCATTCGATGATCGATCTCGATCTGGTCGGCCTGCGAGGCGAAATCATGAAGCTCGGCTGGGTCGAGGATGCACGCGTCTCGCGCCGTCTGCCTGACACGCTGGTCGTCGACATCGTCGAGCGCCGTCCCATCGCGATCTGGCAGCATGAGGGCAGCCTCAGCCTGATCGACGCCAAGGGCGTCGTCCTGAACGGCGTCGATCCGCGCACCATGTCGCATCTCCCGCTGGTGGTGGGACCAGATGCCAATCACCAGACCGCCGCACTGGGCAAGCTGATGGACGCAGCCCCTGCATTGAAGCCGATGCTGGCGGGTGCGACCTGGGTCGGCAATCGCCGGTGGGATCTGCAGTTCCAGTCCGGCGAGACGCTGGCGCTGCCCGAAGGCGATAGCGAAGCCGCTGCCGCGCTCGTCAACTTCGCGCGGATGGACGGCGTCGACCGGCTGCTTGGCCGTGGCATCGTTCGCTTCGACATGCGCGATCCCGCCCGGTTCGTGCTGCGCCTGCCGCCTGGCCGGAGCGGCGGCGATGCCGGTGCGGTGCCCGCCGCGGCGGAAGGGACGGGCGCCCTTCAGCCTACGCAGCCAGAGGATCCGGCAGCGGAGAAGACGGCACAGGCCGCCAAGCGGGACACGCAAGGATAATCATGGCCGGCCCCCGTAACGAAAGCCTGATCACCGCCATCGATATCGGCAGCTGGAAGGTCTCCGCGCTCATCGCGCGCAAGACCGAGAGCGGCGCCCTGGCCGTGCTCGGCACCGGCCAGCGCGAGAGCCGGGGCGTGCGGCGTGGCTTCGTGGCGGACATGGAACGCACCGAACTCGCGGTGCGCGAGACGATCGAGCAGGCCGAGAAGGTCGCCGGCACCAACATCGAAAAGGTCGTGCTCTCTTTTTCCGCCGGCAGCATCGAGAGCAAGGTCGAGCCCGTCGAGATGACCATCGGCGGCCGGGTCATCGAGCAGGCCGATATCGACGCGTTGTTCGACCGCGCGCGCGAGCGCATCGATCCCGAAGGCCGCGTCATCCTTCAGGCGCACCCGGCGCTGTACACGATCGACAACATGCGCGGCGTCATCCGCCCGCTCAACCTCCACGCAGAGCGCTTGGGCGTCGACGTCCATGTTGTGCTGGCCGACGGCGCGCCGCTCAGGAACCTCGATACGGCCGTGCGGGGCGCCTATCTCGACGTGGGCGGCATCGTCGCGGCGCCGGTGGCGACCGCCATGGCCTGCCTCAGCGATGAGGAGCGCGATCTCGGCGTGGCTCTGGTCGAGCTGGGCGCGGGTGTCACCAACGTTTCGCTCCATATCGGCGGCATGCTGGTTGGCCTGCGTTCCATCCCGATCGGCGCGGCCGACATTACCGACGACATCGCCTCGGCCTTCGGCATTCGCCGCAGCCAGGCCGAGCGCATGAAATGTTTCTATGGCTCGGCGCTGCAGAATCCGCGCGACTTTCGCGAGACGATCGAGATCGCGCCCGTCACGAGCAGCGGCGAGAAGGTCGAGCCGCGCAAGGTGACGCGCGCCGAACTGGTCGGGGTGATCTGCGAGCGGCTCGGCCGTCTCATGAACGAGGTGTCGAAGGCGCTCAACGACATGGGCTTCTCGCAGCCGGTCGGCCGCCAGGTCGTGCTGACGGGGGGCGGGGCAGAGCTCAAGGGCATTGCCGATTATGCCCAGACGGCGCTCGGCCGGGCCGTGCGGATCGGCCGGCCCAAGGAGATCGAAGGCCTGCCCGACGCCCATCGCGGCCCCGCCTTTTCGACCCTGGTCGGACTGGCATTTCATGCCGCGACGGAGCGCGTCGACCTCAAGTTCAACCCGGTCGCTGCGCAGGCCGAAACGCGGCTGCGCTGGACCGACGCTGTGCGCCGCATGTTCAGCACGATGAAGACGCAATACTGACCGATTCAGCGGGTAGTGGGCTGCATCCGAAGTTATCCCCAACCTATCCGGTTTTTTGGGCGTTTCGCCAAAAAAGGGGGATGAATTGCCGACTCATCTGGTGCATGAAACTCGATCAATGGAGGTGCAGTCGGGCGCCTATGGGAGACATTTAGATGAGCATTGAAATCGGTCCGCCTCATGTGGACGAGCTGAAGCCCCGTATCACCGTGATCG
Source organism: Sphingobium sp. (assembly GCA_017745115.1). Next base: position 16,028 of record JAGIAA010000006.1, read on the forward strand.
GTGTCGGCGGTGCTGGCGGAAATGCCATCGCAAACATGATCAGCGCGCAGGTCGACGGCGTCGATTTCATCGTCGCCAACACCGATGCGCAGGCGCTGAACGCGTCTCCCGCCGAGCGCCGCATCCAGCTCGGGCCCCGTATCACCGAGGGTCTCGGCGCAGGCTCGCGGCCCGATATCGGGCGCGCCGCTGCCGAGGAAACCATCACCGACGTGCTGGAATCGCTGAACGGCGTGCATATGTGCTTCATCGCCGCCGGCATGGGCGGCGGAACGGGCACGGGCGCTGCGCCGGTCATCGCGAAGGCTGCGAAGGAAAAGGGCGTCCTTACCGTGGGCGTCGTCACCAAGCCCTTCACCTTCGAGGGCTCGCGCCGCATGAAGTCGGCCGATGCCGGCATCGAAGAGCTGCAGAAGGTCGTCGACACCCTCATCGTCATTCCGAACCAGAATCTGTTCCTGATCGCCAATCCGAACACGACCTTCAAGGAAGCGTTTCAGATGGCCGACGAGGTGCTGCAGCAGGGCGTGCGCGGCATCACCGACCTCATGGTCATGCCCGGCCTCATCAATCTCGACTTCGCCGACGTCCGCTCGGTGATGGAGGAGATGGGCAAGGCGATGATGGGCACCGGCGAGGCCTCGGGCGAGGGCCGGGCCATGA
>JAGIAA010000006.1:16801-123662 GCA_017745115.1 Sphingobium sp.
AGGGTGTCATCGTCTCGATCACCGGCGGCGAGGACATGCGCCTCATGGAGGTCGACGAGGCCGCCAACTATATCCGCGAACTGGTCGATCCGGACGCGAACATCATCTGGGGCTCGGCGTTCAACGAAAGCCTCAACGGCAAGATCCGCGTGTCCGTCGTGGCGACCGGTATCGATGTCGAGGCCGCCGAAAGCGCGCCCAAGAGCCAGCCCTTCCGCCTCGGCGAGATGGGCGCGGGCCTTGCTCGCCCGGTTCAGATGTCGCGCCCGGCGCTCGATCCCGCACCGATGCCTGCCGCGCCCCGCCCGGAGGCCGCGCCGCTCGTCGACCTGCCGGCCGAGGACGACCTGCCTGCCCAGCATTTCATCGCGGCTGAGCCCGAGGACGAAAGCGATGAGCTGACTCTCGAGCCGCCGGTTGTCGCGGCAACGTTCGACGACGCGGCGGGCGAGGACGAGCTGGTACTGCAGGAAATTGCGGAGCCGGTCGTGGAAGAGGTCGCGCCCGAGCCGACACCCGCGCCGCGCTCGATGGGCGGGACGCTGTTCGAGCGCATGTCGCAGCTGGCCCGCGGCAATGCGCGCAGCGACGATGACGACGATAATGATCGCTCGCGCGGCGAATTCGAAGTCCCGCGCTTCCTCAATCGTCAGAATAACCAATAAGCGGCTGGCCGGGCGTCCACGAGGATGTCGGGGCGGCGAAAGAGTAAGAACGCGTGAAACGGATCGCATGGATGACGGCGACGGCAATGCTGTTGCCGTCTGCCACCTTCTTCCCCGCCGTGGCCGAGGCCCAGTCCGGTGCCGTCGTCCAGGCTCTGCCACCCGAGGCGGCAGTCGGACGGCTGAACAGCAATCTCGCCAAGCTTTCACGTAGCCCGCAGGATGTCGAGGCGTTGCTGGGCGCCGCGCACGCCGCGCTGGATCTGGGCGACGTGCAGGCCGCCAACGGCTTCTTCACGCGCGCCAACCTGGTCAATCCCAACCTTCCGGCGGCCAAGCTCGGTCTCGCGATCGTCGAATTGGCGTTGAAGCAGCCGCAGGAAGCGGCCGCCAATTTCGACGCGGCCGAGCGTTTGGGCGCGACCGCCGAAACCTATCTGGCCGACAGGGGCCTTGCCTATGATCTGACCGGGCAGCAGGCGAAGGCGCAGCGCGACTATCAGGCGGCGCTCCGCGCGAAGCCGGGCGATACGAAAGCCCGTACCCGCTACGCCGTCTCGCTGGGTATTTCCGGGAAGCTCACCGAAGCGGATCAGATGCTGGAACCTGTGCTGCGCGCCGGCGACAGGGAGGCCTGGCGCTTCCGGGCCTTCATCTACGCGATGAACGGCAAGATCTCCGATGCCCGCAAGATCACCCAGAGCGTCATGCCCAAAGGCCTGGCCGATGCGCTTGACCCGTACATGGTTCGCACGCCGCTACTGACCCCTGAGCAAAAAGCCGCAGCCGCCCATTATGGCGACTTCCCTGCCAACGTCCTGCGCATGACGGCGCCGCGTGAGCAGGTGACCGTGGCCGCCGCGAATCCGCCGCCGGCCGTGGTCGAGCCGGCAAGGAAGGACGACGGCAAGAAATCCCGCAACAGCCGCGATCGCGACAAGACTGCCGCGCCGGTTGTGGTTGCAGCAGCGCCGACGCCGACTCCTGCCCCAGCGCCCAGCCGGATCGATCTCATTCCGCCACCTCCGCCGCTGCCCGAACCGGTGCAGGTGGCGCGCGCGGATCCGCCGCCTGTCCGGCCGCTGGTCAGCAATGCGCCGAGCGCAAGCTCGCGCACACCGATCGTGCAGCCATTGCCGCAACCGCAGGCGCAGGTCGTGGCGCCGCCCCTCCGGTCCACGACTGTGGCGCCGAGTGCGCCGACGCCGTCCAAGCCGTTCGTCCAGCCCGCACCGAGCCAGCCAGCCCCGAGCCAACCCAAGGCCGCAGCCGAGCGCACGCTGGCGTCGGCGCTGTCATCGCTGACCGTGCCGGATGCCGAGAGGAGCAGCGCTGCCCAGGTCGTCGACCTGAACGCGGTCGCCAAGGCGAAGGCCGACAAGGCCAAGAAGGATGCCGAAGCCAAGGCCAAGGCCGAGAAGGAAGCCAAGGCAAAGGCGGAAGCCGAGCTCAAGAAGAAGCTCAAAGACAATCCCTCGCGCATCTGGGTGCAGATCGCGGCGGGCAAGAACGAGAGCGCGCTCGCCTTCGATCTTCGGCGTTTCCGCAAAACCTATGCCGACGCCATCGGCGAGGAAGGCGGCTGGTCCGCCGACTGGGGCGCGACCAACCGCCTGCTGATCGGTCCCTACAAGAAGGAAGAGAGCGCCAAGAAGGTCGTTTCCGCCATCAAGAAATCGGGCGGCGACGCCTTCATCTGGGAGAGCGAGGCCGGCGAGGAAGTCAGGAAAATCGGCGCGAAGTGATGGCCTGAAAAATTGGCTGTCCTACAGTTCCCGGAACATGCCATATGCCGCCAGCATGCCGCTCCCTCTCAAACTTCCGCTCCCGCAACTGCTGATCGACTGGGGCGATCAAGGATCTTCTGTTGATCGAGGGGATTTTTCTCCCCCGCGGAACCTTCACAACCTTTCGGCACAATGGGGCTGAATTTCGTGACGAAGCTCGCTCCCTATGCCTGCGATCCGGCGAACAGTAGCGGCCGTCTCCATGCCGAGGCGAGCGGCGAACAACGCGGACCGCGCGACGCCTTCCAGCGCGACCGCGACCGCATCATCCATTCGATCAGCTTCCGGCGTCTGAGGCACAAGACCCAGGTCTTCATCGCGCCCGATGGCGATCATTATCGCGTGCGCCTGACGCACAGCCTAGAGGTCGCGCAAATCGGCCGCGCGATTGCCCGCACGCTGGGGCTCAACGAGGACCTCACCGAAGGTCTTTGTCTGGCCCACGATATCGGGCATCCGCCGTTCGGCCATGCCGGCGAGGATGCGCTCAAGGAGGCTCTCGCGACTTATGGCGGCTTCGATCATAACGCGCACTGCATCCGCACGCTGACCTTGCTCGAAAATGCCTACCCGACCTTTCCCGGACTCAATCTCACATGGGAAATGCTGGAAGGCCTCGCCAAGCATAATGGTCCGGTGACGGCACCGAACTGGGCGATGCGGGAGGCGGACGCCGCCTATCCGATGGAACTCTCGAGCTGGCCGTCGCTCGAGGCGCAGGTTGCCGCGCTCGCCGACGACATCGCCTATGACAATCACGACATCGACGATGGCCTGCGCGCCGGCATTCTCTCGCTCGATCAGATTTTGACCGTCCCGCTGGTGGCGCGCTGCTGGGACCGGGTCCGCGAGAGATTTCCCGATGTGCCGACCGAGCGGCTGTTGCGGGAGCTCGTCCGCGAGCAGATTGGCGTGATGGTCAACGATCTGCTCGAAACGACGGGCGCGAATCTCGCCGACATGGGCCTGGCGCAAGCAGGTGTGCAGGCGATCCGCGACGCAGGGCGGCCCGTCGCCGGCTTTTCCGATGAAATGCGGGAGGCCGAGCGCACGCTCAAGGGCTTCATGTATGCCAATCTCTATTATCATCCGTGGCAGCTGGAGGCTGCGGAGCGTGCCAGAATCGTCGTCGCCGACCTGTTCGAGGCTTATCACGACGAGCCTGCCCTGATGGGCGAGGGCTGGACCGAAAGCTGCTCGCACGAAGAACCCATGCGCAGCCGTCATATTGCAGACTATATTGCCGGCATGACGGACCGCTTTGCCGAGCGCGCGCATCGCGGCATCTTCGGCAACAAGCTCGACCGACGGGTGCATTGACCCGAGCGAGGCAAGGAGGACGGGATGCCTGAAGACCTGCAGCAATGGATTGGCCCGGTTCTGGCCATCGCAGTGGGCCTGGTCGTGCTGACGCTACGCATGCGCAAGATGCAGCAGGCACGCCCTCTCAAAGTCGAGCGGTTATGGATGTTGCCGGCCTTTTATGGGGCCGTGGCGATCGCGCTCTACGTCACCCATCCGCCGCAGGGCATGGTCTGGATCTATGCGCTGACGGCGCTCGCCGTGGGACTCACACTCGGCTGGATTCGCGGGAAGCTGATGGCCATCCATGTCGATCCGGAGACGCATGAGGTCAGCCAGCAAGGGTCGCGGCTGGCGATGCTCTTCATCGTGGTGCTCGTCATCCTTCGGTTCACGGCGCGTGCGTTCATGGGCAACGGTGCCGACGTCGATCCCACGGTCATGTTCGCGACCACGGACGTCCTGCTCGCCTTCGGCTTTGGGTTCATCGGGGCGCAAAGGCTGGAGATGGGCATGCGTGCCAGGGAATTGCTGGCCGAAGCGCGGGCGAGGCGCGGCGCATGACGGATACGCCAAAGCCTTGGCTGGCGGGTGAGGCGGCGAACGAGTCCGACAAGCGACATGCGCCCGCGACATTGCGCAATCGCGATGCGATCGTGGACGTGCTGCGCGATGCGCTGCCCGGACGCGGGACGGTCCTCGAAGTGGCGAGTGGATCGGGCGAGCACGCCGTCCATTTCGCCCGGGCCTTTCCCGCGCTCGATTGGCAGCCCAGCGATCCCGATCCGGCCGCGCTGCGCTCCATCGCGGCTCATGCGGACGATGCCGACCTCATGAATGTCGCGCCGCCGGTCATGATCGATGCGAGCGATGACGATTGGCCGCTGGACAGAGCGGATGCGGTTCTCTGCATCAACATGGTTCACATCAGCCCGTGGGAGGCGACGCTCGGATTGCTGCGTGGCGCGGCGAAGCTGCTGCCGCCGGACGGCCTGCTGTATCTTTACGGGCCCTATATCCGGCAGGACGTCGAGACCGCGGCGAGCAATCTGGCTTTCGACCAGTCGCTGAAGGGCGGGAACCCTGCCTGGGGCCTGAGGGATGTGGCGGATGTCGAGGCGGCGGCAGAGGAGCGCGGCTTCCGGCTCGAAGCCATCGTGCCGATGCCGGCGAACAATATCAGCCTGATCTTCCGGAGCGGTCCTCGTCAGGACTGACACTGCCGGCGCTGCGGCGGACATGCTCACGCCAGGCAATGTAGAGCCCGGCCGCCGCGATCATGGCCGCGCCCGCCCAGCTGGCCAGGCCCGGCCAGCTGCCCCAGAAGATCCAGCCCGCCGCGGTTGCCCAGACGAGTTGGCTGTAATCCATGGGGATCACGATGGAGACGGGCGCAAAGCGCAGCGCGAAGGTCATCAGCAGCTGTGCCGCCCCACCGGTGACGCCGAGCAGGACCAGCAGAAACCATTGCTCTGCCGTGTGGGCCGTCCCGGAGGTCAAGGCGAGCGCGCCGAGCGGCGGCAGCGAAATGGTCGTGAACCAGAACACGATGGTCGGCGCCTGCTCGGACTTGTTGAGGTCGCGCAGGACGATCGAGATGATCGCGGTTATGAAGGCGCCCGCAAGCGCGACGAGGACCCCGAAGCTGGCAAGGTTCTGTGCATCGGGGTGGGCCATGATGATGACGCCGACAAAACCCAGAGCCACCGCGCTCCAGCGGTGGATGCCGATATGCTCGCGCAGGACGATGGCGGACAGGATCGTCGCGAAGATCGGCATGGTGAAGGCGATGGAGGTCGATTCCGCGAGCGGCAGCAGCGCCACCGCTCCGAAATTCAGGATCATGCCGATCATGCCGAGGATCGAGCGCGAAATGTGCATGCCGATGCGCTGTGTCTTGACCGCCGCCGGGCCCATGGTCGCGATGAGCCATGCGGCCGCCACGGGCCAGGCGAAGAGCTGGCGATAGAAGACGATCTCGGGAATGCCGACATGCCGATCGGACAGAAGCTTGCCGCACACATAGGTCGAAGCGAGCATCAGCATGGCGGCGAGGCGCAGGCCGATGGCGAGCATCGGCCGATCATGGCGGCCGTCGTGACTGGTGGCCGCTCCTGGCGTCATGGTACCGTTCGCTTCATGGCGCGTAAGCTGTCCGCCACGAATAGCGCAAGCGCAAGCCAGATGAGCCCGAAGCTTGCGAGGCGAGCCATGGAGAGGGGTTCGTTGAACAGGAAATAGCCGGCGAGGAACTGCAGCGAGGGCGCAATATACTGCAGCAGGCCGAGTGTGACCATCGGCAGGCGCCGCGCAGCGCCTGCGAACAGGAGAAGCGGAACCGAAGTGACGGCGCCCGTGCCGATCAGCAAAGCCGTTTCGACGCCGTCGCGGCCGAAGGACAGGGTGCCTGCCATACCGAACCAGATCAGCGCCGCCAACGCAGGCGGCGCGAGCACCAATGTCTCCACAGCGAGGCCGACGGCGGCAGGGACGGGCGTCAGCTTGCGGACCAGGCCATAGAGCGCAAAGCTCACGGCCAGCGTGACGCTGATCCAGAGCGTCTGCAGCTCGCCCGCGGCGAGTACGGCAACCCCGAGCGCCGCGATCGCCACGGCGACAAGCTGCGCGCGCCGTAGCCGCTCATGCAGGAAGACCATGCCGAGCAGGATGTTGACCAGCGGATTGAGGAAGTAGCCCAGGCTTCCGGCCAGGACATGCGCGTTGTAGATCGCCCAGATGTAGACGAGCCAGTTGACCGCAATCAGCACCGCACTGATCGTCAATGCGCCCAGGATGCGCGGCTGACGGAGCGCCGCGACGAAGTTCGGGAAGAGGCGCACCGCCACCAGAACGACGGCGAGAAAGACGACCGACCAGATCACCCGGTGCGCGACGACCTCGACGGGTCCCACCGTTGGGAAGAGCTTGAAGTAAAGCGGCAGCAGGCCCCACAGCCCATAGGCCGCGATGCCGTTGAAAAGGCCCGTACGGTGCGTCGCGCGCGCTTCGGCTTCGTGAAGTGGCAGCGGCGCGTTCATGGGCGGGAGGAGCATGGCCCGAGCATGGCTTGCCCATGGCGGGCGAGGCACGGCTTGGCAAGGCGCCAAATAGGACAGCGGACTTTGATGCCCTCACTTTTCGGGTCCGTCCGATGACACCAGAAACAAAAAGGGCGCCCGGAAGCCGGACGCCCTTTCTCCCACGATCCTACCCGGACGTCAGAAGCGGATGCGCAGACCGGCGGTCAACGTGCTGGTCTTCACGTCGTCGAGCTTGGTGCCGTAACCGCCGCCGTCGTTGATGGTGACGCCACTGCCCTGGCGATAACGATAGTCGGCCGTCAGGCTGATCTTCTTGGCAAGGTCGAAGGCCACGCCGGCGCCGAGCTGCCAGGCGAAGCGGGCCTCGCCCTCGCCATCGACTTCGTAGCCGATGACGCCGACACCACCGCCGGCATAAGGCGTGATGCCCTTGCCGACCGGCAGGTCGAGCCAGAGATTGGCAATGGCGCTAAGCTGGCGTGCACGGGCGCCGTCATAGGTGAAGGTGTTGCCGGAGCCGCCACAGCTCGCGGCCTCGAGATAGTCACACACGTCGGCGCGATCGGACGCAGTGAGCGTGACGGCCGAACCATTGACGCTGTTCAGCGTGACGGCCGATGCCTTGTTACGGCTATAGGAGACTTCCACGTCAGCGCGGACCGTGCCGAAGTCATAACCGATGGCGCCGCCGAACGCGAAAGCGCTGTCGAGATCGAACTTGAAGTTGAGCGTATCGCTCGAGCCGGTGCCGCCGAAGGTGCCCGCGGGTGCGAAGTAGGTGACGTTGAGATCGTTCACCTTAGCCATCCCGGCATTCAGCGAAACGTAGAAGCCGGTGTCGTCCGCGTCGTCCTGCGCAAGCGAGGGTGCCGCGGCGGAAATGGCGATCAGAGCTGCCGCCGCACGAAGAATATGTCGCATTGTGTACCCCACTAAGTCACTGAGTTGATAAATGTTATTTTGACGGGGGGCTTCCTACCGGATAGCGCGAACGCGCCTTCACCCGTTTGGGTGAAAGTACGCGTGTGTGGGAGCGGGTGTTGCAGGAAGGACTCATCGACGCCGTCTACGAGGCGGGCGTCATGCCGGAGCGTTGGCCGGCGCTTCTGGAACGGCTGGCGTCTTCCTATGGGTCGAAGGGCTGTATTCTGCTCGCTTCGGCCAATTTCGGCGAGCGCTGGCTGACCTCTCCGGGCATCGCGGATTTGATGGATGCGTTCGTCTCCGGTGGCTGGATGGAACAGAATAGCCGGGTAACGCGGCTGCTTGCTGCCCAGCCTTATGCCGGCTTTCGGACGGATCGGGATGTCCACTCGGCCGAAGAAATCGCCACGCTGCCGATGTACAGGGATTTCCTGACGCCCAATGGGCTAGAGGCTGGCGCAGCGACCCTCGTCGCGGGAGCAAGCGGCGATGGCATCATCCTGACCTTCGAAGGGTTTCGCGATGATGCGAGCGCGCGGACTGCCATGCCGTTGCTCGATGAGCTGCGGCCCCACCTCGCGCGCGCCGCGACACTGTCGGCGCGCCTGCAGCTCGACCGCGCGAAGGCGGCCGTGGCCACGTTGGAATCGCTCGGCACACCCGCCGCGATGCTGGACGCGAGCGGCCGCCCGCGCGCGATGAATGCGCCATTCGAGGCGCTTTTGGGTGAGCTTCTGACCGACACGCCAAACGGCCTGCGCCTGTTCGACCGGACGGCGGACTTGCTGTTCCGGCGGGCCATAGCGACACGAGATATGGATGGTGCGTCGATCCCGCTCGGCCGGGATGCAGCCGAACCCGCAGCCCTGCACCTTATCCCGGTACGCGGTGATGCGCGCGATGTGTTTAACGGCATCGGCACACTCGCGGTGGTCGCACAAGCGCGGACGGATCGGGCGCCGGAGGTTGATCTGCTGCAGCTGATGTTCGACCTAACGCCAGCGGAAGCGCACACGGCCCGGCAGGTAGCGCTCGGCAAGTCGACGCGCGAGATTGCGGCCGACCTGGGGAAGGGCATGGAGACCGTCCGCTCGCAGCTTAAGGCGGCGTTGCTCAAGACCGGATCGCAGCGGCAATCCGAACTGGCGGTTCTCCTCAGCCGTCTCGCCTGAGGGTTGTTCACCCAGCCGCTTTTCGTTCCGTAACAGCGGCGTGTTTGCCAGCAGGTTCCGTTTGGCGAGGGGTGCGGAACATAGTAGCCATCGCCAAAAGGGAGGATGATCGATGGTCCGCTACAGACTCATCTCGCTTGGCCTTGCGTTCTGCGCAGCCACCGCCGCAGCCCAGGCGCCCCAATATGCCGTGCCCATGCCACCGCTGTCGGCGACGCCTTATGTGTTCGATACCGCCGAGCAGCACGGCATCAAGGTCTCGGTGCTGACCAAGGCGATCGCCCGACCGTTCGCGATGGAGTTCCTGCCCGATGGCGACCTGCTGATCGCGGAGCGCGGCGGCAACCTTCGCATCATCCACAATGCGACGACGCCGCAGGCCGTGCTCGATCCCCAGCCGATCCAGGGCATGCCCGCGCCCGACCCGGCGCCGCCCAGCCTCGGCCTACTGGACATTGCGGCGCACCCGGACTTTGCGCGCAATCACTGGCTCTATTTCACCTTCCTCGTCCTCGCTCCGAACGAGAAGCCGGCGGCGGGCTCGACGACGGATCGCATGGCCCGTCTCAAGGTCATGCGCGGCAAGCTCGAGAACGGCCGGGTGAGCAATGTGCAGACGCTTTACGAAGGCGGCCCGTCCTATCCGGCGGGCTCCCGCGTACAAGTCGCCAAGGATGGCAAGGTTTGGGTGACGACCGGCGCGCCGTTCGGTGAAGCGGGCCAGGACCTCGGCAACATCTACGGCAAGGTGCTGCGCCTCAATGAGGATGGCACCATTCCCACGGACAATCCCTTCGTCGGCAAGACCGGCGCCAATCCGGCGATCTACACCTACGGCCACCGCGACCAGCATGGCCTGATCGTCAACCCGGTGACGGGGCAGGTCTTCACGGCCGAACATGGCCCCAATGGCGGCGATGAGGTCAACCTCATCAAGAAGGGCGGCAATTATGGCTGGCCCAAATATTCGTTCGGACGGAATTATGACGGTAAGGATTTCCCGGATCCGCCTGTCGCGCCCGGCATCGAGCGGCCGATCCTTGTCTGGCTGCCGTCCATCGCGCCATCGGGCTTGCTGTTCTACCAGGGGGACAAATTCCCTGGCTGGAAGGGCAATCTCTTCATCGGCAGCGGCCGGCGCGGCGAGATCAACGGTACCGGCGGGCTCGAGCGCGTCGTGCTCAGTCCGGATCTGGGCGAATTGCGGCGCGAAACGCTGCTGACCCAGCTGCACAAACGGGTGCGCGACATGGTCGAGGGGCCGGACGGCAACATCTATGTGCTGACGGACGGCGACGAGTTCGCGGTGCTGAAGATAGAGCCGCAGGCGGTCAAGGCCGCGAAGTGAGGAAGATTGCGTCCGGCTGGTAGCCGTTACCCGTCGCTGTCGCGTTCGATATCGGCGCCGACGGCGCTCAGCTTTTCCTCAAGCCGCTCGTAACCGCGGTCGAGATGATAGACGCGATTCACCTTGGTTTCGCCTTCGGCGGCAAGGCCGGCGAGGATGAGGCTCATCGAGGCGCGCAGGTCCGTCGCCATCACTTCCGCTCCGGTCAGCTTCTCGACGCCACGCACGATCGCCGTGCGTCCGTCGACGCGAATATCCGCACCCATGCGCGCCAGCTCGGGCACATGCATGTAGCGGTTCTCGAAGATCGTCTCGGTCAGCACGCTGGCGCCATCGGCGAGGCAGAGCATGGCCATGAATTGGGCCTGCATGTCGGTCGGGAAGGCGGGGAAGGGTGCGGTCGAGAGCGTAAGCGGCTTGAGCTTGCCATTGGCCGCGACCTTGATTCCGCCTTTGGTGGCCTCGACATGGACACCAGTCTCGCGCAGCGCGGCGATGATGGCGTGCATGTCGTTGGCGTCGGCGCCCGCGAGCTCCAGCTCGCCGCCCGTGATCGCCGCGGCGCAGGCATAGCTGCCCGCCTCGATGCGATCCGGCATGACGGAATAGGTCGCGCCATGCAGGCGCTGTTTCCCGTGAATGACGAGCTTGTCGGTGCCGATGCCCTCGATGTCCGCGCCCATGTCGACGAGGAGATTGCAGAGATCGACGATCTCGGGCTCACGGGCCGCATTTTCGAGGATGCAGGTGCCGTTCGCCAGCACTGCGGCCATGACGGCATTTTCCGTGGCGCCCACCGAGACGATCGGGAAGCTGAACGTGCCGCCGGGCAGGCCGCTGTCGGGCACACGCGCGGTCACATAGCCGCTGGCGGTTTCGAGCTCCGCGCCGAGCGCTTCAAGTGCCTTGAGGTGCAGGTCGATAGGGCGGTTGCCGATCGCACACCCTCCCGGCAGCGAGACGGTAGCCTCGCCAGCGCGGGCCAGCAGCGGACCGAGCACGAGGATCGACGCGCGCATCTTGCGCACGATGTCATAGGGCGCGAGCGTCGCTGTCACCTTGCCGGCACGGATTGTCATGACGCGGCCAAAATCCTCAGGGCGCGAGCCTTCGATCTGGGTCGAGGCGCCAAGCTGATTGAGGAGGTGGCCGAAGCTGTCGACGTCGGCGAGGCGCGGCAAGTTGCGCAGCGTCACGGGCTCGTCGGTCAGCAGCGCACAGGGCATGAGCGTCAGCGCTGCATTCTTGGCGCCGGAAATGGGAAGCTTGCCTGACAGCGGCTTGCCGCCGCGAATGAGAATTCTGTCCATCGGCGTGTCTTAGCGAGCGCTGTGCTCCGTGCAAGAGGAGGACCGTTGCTTGTCCTTGGTGCGGTTCAGAACTTCAGCTTCTTGCGACCAACGGCGACCTGACCATGACGGGTGACGGCGGACTCTCGATCGGTCTCCACCGCCGCTGAAGCTCAGGGCTTGCGACCCTTCTCCAGGGAAAGCCGCGTCATGAGGATTGCCGCGCGCTTGGCCTGGCGCGGGAAGCTGTCGAGGTCGACTGTCTCGGCGGGCGTGTGGTCGCCGCCGCTGGAGGGGCCGAGACCGACAAGCCCGTCCACGTCCGATGCGACGAAGCTGATGTCCCCTGCGCCGCGCTTCAACGGGTCGAGCACCGGCATCTTCTTGAGGCCGAGATCGGCATTGATGAGATTGAGCCGGTCGAGCAGGGCGAGGTTGCCGGACGTCGGCGCCATCGGCGGATAGCCCTCCTTGAAGACGATCTTGGCGTCAGTCTCCGGCAGATGCTGCGCGACGATCGCTTCCATCTTGGCGCGCACGCGCTGGATCTGCTCGGGGCTGAGCGCCCGGAAATCGCCGCGGGCGATGGCGATCGGTGGAATGATGTTGGACTTGCCGGTCGAGGCGGTCTCGGCCTCGTCCGCGCTCAGCGAAGCCGTCGCGCCGCCGGCAATCAGGCCGATATTATAAGTGAGGTTGGGCTCGGGCAGCTGCGTGCGGAAAGCGTCGATGATGCGGACCAGCTCGTAGACCGCGCCATAGCCGGCATCCTTCGAGAAAATGCCGCTGGAATGGGCGGTCTTGCCTGTCGCTGTGATGATGTAGTCGCCGGCTGATCGCCGCGCGACGGAGCCGTAATCGTCGCCATCGACGACCGCCAGCCCCTCGAAATCGAGTGCCACATCGGCCCGCTTGCCGGCCGCGATAAGATCCGCGCGGGAAATGCTGGTCGGCGAACCGGCCGACTCTTCGTCGCCGGTCAACACCACCTCGATGTTCGCATCCTTCAGCGTCCCGGCCTTTTGCATGGCGCGCAGGGCCATGAACATGACCGCGACGCCGCCTTTATCGTCCGACGCACCGGGCCCGTGCAGCTTGTCGCCCGTGCGTTCGTAGGTCTGGAACGGTGAACTGGGCTCGAACACAGTGTCGAGATGACCGATGAGCAACATCCTGGTGGTGCCGGGCTTGCCCTTGTGCACCGCGACGATATGTCCGGCGCGCTGGACTGCCTCCATCGGCACCCAAGTGACAGTGAAGCCCAGCGCCTCCAGCTCCGGCCGCACCATTTCGGCGACTTTGATCACCCCGGCGATGTTGCGGGTGCCACTGTTCTGGGCGACCCACTTCTCGAGCATTGCCACCGTATACTCCTGGTCGGCATCGACGGCGGCGGCGATCTTCTGCTCGGACGTTGACAACTTGGCGGCCGTGGGAGAGACGGCCAGCAGAACGGCGAGCGCGGCAAACGTGCATTTCATGCCGCCATGATAGGGGGGCGGGGACGTGCTGCAATGCGTAAAATCGAACTCCGTCCGCACCATACCATCCTCCGAAGGTTGGAATGCGCCCGTAACCTCTTCGTCACTTCTGCTTTGCTAATAAGGTAGGAGGAGGCGCCGATGTTCAACTTCTCATTTGATTCAACGGCTGGTGTCCTTCAAGTCCGCGTCGCGGGCTCCTGGACGGCGGCCGAGGTCGAGCGTTATGCCCGCGAGGCGCGCGTCCAGTTCACGGACGCGCGCAAGAAGGCCGGCAATCTCCGCCTACTGATCGACCTGGGTGCCGCGCATGTCCTGAGCCAGGAGCTCATGGATCCGCTGGCCAAGGCCGGCATGCAATATTCCCAGCCCGACGATCGCGTGGCGATGGTTGTGGGTTCGACCCTGTTGAAGCTGCAGATGCGGCGAATGCTGGGCGAAGCGCCCGTGCCGATCTTCCTGTCCGCTACAGAAGCGATGAACTGGATGCTGTCCGACAAGGATGTCAGCGCCGCCGGATGAGGCGGCTCGCTCTCACGCCGATTTCTTGCCGAAACCACCTTGTACGCGCGGCGACTTGTTTGCGCCGAAGGCATTCACGTTTTCCTGGAAGCGCTTCCAGATCGCAGCGAGCGGCCCCTGGTTGAGCGGCGTGTCGAGCCGCACGCCGACCGTGCCGTCCGGCTTGGCCCAGCGCACCGTCCCGCACACCGTGTCGCCTTGGCATTCGATGATTACACGCATGCGGGGTTGGGCTTTTTCGAAGCCGCCCAGGCGCAGGCCCTGCTGTGACACGTCGATGATGAACGCCTGCTGCCCATCGAGCACGGTGCTGACGAACACGGGAAGCTCGGTGCGGAAGCGTCGGTCTATGCGGTTGTTGTCGTCGCTCACGGCTCATTCGTCCTGGTGGCCAACGTGGCCTGCCGATTCCTTCTAGAACAAATGCTGCCGGATGTCGTCAGGCCAAAAGTTCGACATCCCAGTAAAGCCAGTCGTGCCAGCTTTCATGCAGATGGTTGGGCGGGAAGGCGCGGCCGTGATCCTGCAGCTGCCAGCTGGTCGGGCGGATCGGATATTCGTGGAGGTGCATGCCGGCCTCGCGCGGCGTGCGGCCGCCCTTCTTGAGATTGCAGGGCGAGCAGGCCGTGGTGACGTTCTCCCACGTCGTTCGGCCGCCGGCGCGGCGCGGCACCACATGATCGAAGGTCAGCTCCTTGGTCGACCCGCAATATTGGCAGGTGAACTTGTCGCGCAGGAACAAGTTGAATCGTGTGAAGGCGGGATGTTCGCTGGGCCGCACATATTGCTTGAGCGCGATCACCGAGGGGATTTGCATTTGGAAGCTGGGGGAATGGACTTCCCGGTCGTAGCTGGCGACAATGTCCACTCGATCTAAAAAAACCGCCTTGATGGCGGTTTGCCAAGACCACAGGCTCAGCGGATAATAAGAGAGCGGCGTATAGTCCGCATTGAGGACCAGCGCCGGACAGTTTTCCGGATGTCGTATTCGATCGGGATGATACATGCGCTCTCTCAGGCTCCCTTTCGTTGCCGACGCACTCCCTAGAGGAAGAAGCGTGACGACCTCATGACAGCATCCTTAATGAGTCCTCGTCAAGAGCTAGTATGAGTCAAAATCGCATCCCACCGCATCTGGTGACTCGCTTCGCCCCAAGTCCGACCGGCGGGCTCCATGTCGGGCATGGCTATTCGGCGTTGCTTGCCCATGACCTGGCGCGTGATCGCGGCGGACGCTTCCTGCTGCGCATCGAGGACATCGACATGACACGGTGCCGCCCCGAGTTCACGGACGGCATACGGGAAGACCTCCAATGGCTTGGAATCACGTGGGATGACATCGTGATCCAATCGGAGCGGCTGGCGGACTATGACGCGGCGCTGGAGCAATTGAAGGTGCAGGGGCTCGTGTATCCCTGCTTCTGCAGCCGCGCGGACATCGCACGGGAAGTGGCTGCGAGTCTGTCTGCGCCGCATGGCGCCGACGGACCGCTCTATCCGGGGACGTGCCGCGGCCTTCATCGAGACGAGCGGGCGATACGTATCGAGCGTGGCGATCCGCACAGCTGGCGGTTGGATATGGCGGCGGCGATGGCCCGCACGGGGCCGCTGAGTTGGCAGGACGAGACCGCAGGCGACATCGCTGTCGATCCGGACGCGCTTGGCGATCTCATCCTCAAGGGCCGCGAGAGCCCGGCGAGCTATCATCTTGCCGTGGTCGTGGATGATGCGGCGCAAGGCGTGACCGATGTCGTGCGCGGCCGCGATGTCCGGGCCTCGACCCACGCGCACCGCATGTTGCAGGAGTTGCTCGGCCTGCCGATGCCCTTCTATCGCCATCACGGGCTCGTCGTGGACGCCGAAGGCAAGCGTCTCGCCAAGCGCGCGGCAGGCCTCAGCCTGGCTGAACTGCGCGAGGCTGGTTGGGACGGCGCGGCATTGGCGGCGGACCTGCGCGCCGGGCGCTTTCCGGTTGGCACAGGGCTGGAGCAGCCTTACATGAGCGAGGACAGGAGTCCGTCCCATGGGTAATGCCTTCATCGTCCTTCTCATCGTCGTCTTCGCGATCGGTGCCGTCGTCATGCTGGTGCGCGGCGTCATCGCGTTCCTCAAGACGACCGAGGAGGACCTCAAGAGCGGCGTCAACGGCCCCAGCCAGTCGAGCCTCAAGCAGAACCGCATGATGATGGGCCGCGTCACCTTCCAGGCGCTGGCGATCCTGATGGTCGCGCTGCTGCTGCTGATCAACGGCGGCCGCTGAGCCGGGAGCGGGCTGGGCATGGTCCGCCTCAACCGCATCTACACGCGCACGGGAGACGACGGCACGACCGGCCTGGTCGACGGATCGCGCGTCGCCAAGGACGATGCACGGATGGCGGCGATCGGCGAGGTCGATGAGCTCAACAGCGCGATCGGCGTCGCCGGGGCGGCGATGAGCGATCCGGGCCGCGCCGCACTGCTACAGTCCGTGCAGAACGATCTTTTCGATCTCGGCGCCGACATCGCGACGCCGGGAGACGACTTCGCGCCTTCGGAAATGGTGTTGCGCATCATCCCCGCCCAGGTGGAGCGGCTCGAGCGTGCCATCGATGCGCTCAACGAGGATCTGGAGCCGCTGCGCAGCTTCATCCTGCCCGGCGGATCGCCGGCGGCAGCGCATGTGCATCTCGCCCGCGCCATTGCACGTCGGGCGGAGCGGGCCGTCATTGCGGCGGGCCGGGCGGCGCCGATCAACCCGGCGGCACTGGCCTACCTCAATCGCCTGTCGGACCTGCTCTTCGTCCTGGCTCGCGCTCTAAATGCGGACGTAACCGGCGACATTCTCTGGGTCCCCGGGGCGCAGCGCTAGGGACTTCTATTTGTCGCATCCCCCAGCTATCGCGGACCAATGGATCGACGTTCATTGCTGCAGCTTCTGGCAGGCGGTGCCGCCGCCTCTCTCCTGCTCGACAAGTCCTTGGCGCAGGCCGCCGCCGATGGTCCAATCGTAGCGCCCATCGCGCTGCGCGCCCAGCGCGTCGCCCTGTCGTGCAGCTTTGCCGGAAAAGGCCCCTACGATCTCGCGCTCGACACAGGTGCGATCATCAGTCTCATCCGCGGCGATTTCGCGCGGTCCACGGGTTTTGTGGCGCGGGGGAAGGTCAGCCTGGGCGTGGGTGCCCAGCGCGGTCAATATGACATCGTCGAAGCGCGCGATGTCGTGATCGGAGGCGCGATCCGGCAGCCATCGCTGCAGTTCGCTATCACCGACGAGGTCAATTTCGGTGCCGGGATCGTGGGCTCGCTCGGTGCCGGCATTCTGACCGCGATCGACAGCGAGCTCGATTTCGGCACCGGACAGTGGCGACTGCACCCTGCTGGCCTGCCGCCGCGCGAGGGCTGGACACGTCATGACAGGGCCATCCAGCTGATCTCGCCGATCGGCGGTTCGTCCTATCTTTTCGCGACAGTCGATATCGGTGGCGCGGTCCTGCGTTGCGCGCTCGACACAGGCTCCCCGACGCCGATCCGGCTTTTCGCCGAGGGGGTCAAGGCGGCTGGCCTGCAGGATTGGCCGGCGCGCAACTGGTCGCCCGGCACCAGGCGCGGCAAGGCGATGGTGCCCATCGTGCGACTGGCAAAGCCACTGGCGATCGGCGCGATGAAAATGGAACGTCCGCTCGCGACTCTGGACATGGAGACGCACGACAGTCTCTTTGGCAGCGCTTTGGTGGGCCTCCCATTGATCCGCCGGCTGGACCTCGCGACGCAGGTCAAGGACGCCGCGCTATGGACGCGGCCGAATGGCGTCGCCTATCCAGAGCCGAGCTATAACATGTCGGGCATCTGGATCGACCGCGAGGGATCGAAGCTCAGTATCGGCGCGGTGGGGAAGGGCAGCCCGGCGGAAAGGGCTGGGCTGAAGGTCGGCGACGTGATCGGCGGACAGGCCTTCCAGCCGTTGATCGCGGCGCTGAACGGGCCGGCCGGAAGCTCGACCACTTTTGTCGTCAACGGCCAGACCGTTACCCTGACGCTGGAAGACTATCTATAGCTGCGGGACTCGAGCGAGGTCCTCTGCCGAATGCTCAGGCGGCACCCGCCATGATGGCGATAACGGACGAGAAGCTGGTCAGCGCGAACAGGATGGCAAGCGACATCAGCGTCGAGGTGGCGGCGAAACCGGGCTTGGCGGCGTAGGTCTTGATCATGGGTCTGTTCCTTCATTGAATTGCGATGAGACCCGTCTAACTGCTTAGCTTGATAATAATGTCTCGCGGCGGTTAAAGTAGAATTCAAAGCTGAAATGTTGCGGACAGTTATGCGACAATTGGTGCCGTCTCGCTGGAATGCAAACGGGGCAGCTCTCCCAAGCCGCCCCGCTAGCAATGTCGGCAAAGATGAGGTCCTCAGAATTCGGACCAGTCATCCTCTCCCTTGAGCGCGAGATTGCCCGAAACGGAGGGCGCGCGGCGTGCCGGTGGCTGCACTGTGGCTGGTACGCGACCTGTGCTGGCAGTCAGGCTGAAGCGCGCGACGAGTGCCGCCAGCCGGTCGGCTTCGCCCGAGAGATTGCGGGCGGCAGCCGTCGTTTCCTCGACCATCGCGGCATTTTGCTGCGTCATCTTGTCCATGTCGGTCACCGAACTGTTGACCTGCTGGATGTTGGTGGCCTGCATTTCGGTGCTGGCAGCCATCGCGCCGATGAGGTCATTGATCTCGCTGATCTTGGCGACGATGCGATCGAGCATCTTCCCGGTCTCGCCGACCAGGCCCACGCCTTCCATCACCTGCGTGCTGGACGTGGTGATGAGATCCTTGATCTCCTTGGCGGCTTCCGCCGAGCGCTGGGCCAGGGCCCGAACCTCGGACGCCACCACGGCGAAGCCCTTGCCGGCTTCACCGGCGCGAGCGGCCTCCACACCGGCATTGAGGGCGAGCAGATTGGTCTGGAAAGCAATGCCGTCGATGACGTTGATGATGCTGCTGATTTCCTGGCTGCTCTTCTCGATTGCGTCCATGGCAACCACGGCACGGTTGACGACAGCGCCGCCTTCGCTCGCGTCGCGATGGGCCTGGCCGATCGAGCCCCGGATATCCGCCGCTTTGCGGGCGCTTTCGCCGACCATCGACGTGGCCTGGCTCATGGCTGCCGCCGTTTCCTCGAGGCTCGCAGCCTGCTGTTCGGTCCGGCGCGAGAGATCCTCCGAAGCGCCGCGGATCTCGCTCGACCCGGCATGGACGCTTGCCGCCGATCCGGCGACGCGGCCCATGATATCGTCGAGCCCCGTGACTGCCTGGTTGTAGCTGGCACGCAAGCGGTCATAGTCGCCGCCGAATGCCTTCGAGATCTTGTAGGTCAGGTTGCCTTCTTCGAGCTTCTGCAGGCCGAGTGCGAGCTCTTCCACGACTTCCTGTTGATGAGCCGAGGAGGTCGCGACCTTTTCGGCATTGTCGCGGAACACGACCATGGCCTTCGTCATGCGGCCGACGCAGTCCTCATAGTGGGTGTAGTCGATGGGTGAACTCGTGTCGCCGCGCGCAAGACCTTCCATCCGCAGCACTGTGTTCACATAGGGCGTGCAGATGAGGCGCGCTGCGATCAGCACGGTCGCGAGCGTAAAGCCGAGTGTCGTTGCCGAAAGGGCGATCGCGACGTAGCCGCCTCCCGCTACGGCATAGATCGTCGCCGCCAGCGACATTGCGGCGAGCCCGCCATGGATCCCAAGCAAAGCCTTGAACTTGACGCGGATCGGCGCCTTTTCCTCGAACCAGCTGAACATGTCTCTCGTCCCTTTTCCACGCCTTCCCGTTCGCCACAGGAACACGAGTTCTCTCTCGAGCTTTCGACCACCCGCCGAAAACTCCGTCATGTACTGCCCGGTTAGATGTTGGACGCGCCCGTGCGGTCTTGCTCGTACACATGCTCACGGTCCCGCCCGTGGCTGCGCTATCGCCGCTTTCCCCAAATTTTCTACCCAGATGAGAATGGGTATCGATAACATTCGTGAAAATTCCGTTCAGAAGTGAACGAATCCCGCTGCAGCCCGCCAATTCCGGCGCTTTTTGCGCCGGCTGGTGCCAAGACGGCGCGCCAAAGCACAGATTTCATCGGCCCGGGTCCCATGCTATGGGCAGCTTCCCTTCGAAGCACAGGAATCGGAACGACCATGAACGATCTCACCCAGACGCCCGAAATGATCATCGGCGGCATGGGTGCTCGGGCGCGCAATGCCTCTGCGGTCCTCGCCCGCACATCGAGCGAGGATAAGGCGAACGCCCTGATCGCGGCGGCGAAAACGTTGCGCGATGCGACGACGAAAATCATCCTGGCCAACCGCAAGGACATGGAGCGTGGTGCCGCCAACGGCCTCACCTCGGCGATGCTCGATCGGCTACGGCTCGATGAAGCCCGTATCGCCGGCATTGCCGATGCCGTGGAGCAGGTAGCGTCGCTGCCCGATCCGGTCGGCGCGGTGATCGACGAGACGCAGCGCCCCAATGGCATGAATCTGCAGCGCGTCCGCGTCCCGCTCGGGGTCATCGGCATCATCTATGAAAGCCGCCCCAATGTGACGGCCGATGCGGCGGCGTTGGGCCTGCGCTCAGGCAATGCGGTGATCCTGCGCGGCGGTTCCGAGGCTGTGGAAAGCAATCGCGCCATTCACGCAGCCATGGTCGCGGGCATTGCCGAGAGCGGGCTTCCCGCCGACGCGGTGCAGCTTGTGCCGAGCACGGACCGGGCCCTGGTGGGCGCCATGCTGCGCGCCATCGGCCTTATCGACATCATCGTGCCGCGGGGCGGCAAGTCACTGGTCGCGCGGGTGCAGGAAGAGGCGCGGGTGCCCGTGCTCGCGCATCTCGATGGCATCTGCCATACATATGTCCATGCCGCGGCCGATCCCGCGATGGCGCGGGACATCGTTCTCAATGCCAAGATGCGGCGGACGGGCATTTGCGGGGCGATGGAGACGCTGCTGATCGACAAGGATTTCGCGCATCCCGAGGCGCTGGTCGCCGCGCTGCTCGATGCGCGCTGCGAAGTGCGCGGCGATGCGGCCATCAAGTCGCTGGACGACCGGGTCGAGCCCGCGCAGGACGCGGACTGGGACACCGAATATCTCGACAGCATCGTGACCGCCGGCGTGGTCGACGGGGTCGACGAGGCACTGGCCCATATCGCGGCGCATGGCAGTCATCATACGGACGCCATTGTCACGGCTGACGCTGCGACGGCAGAGTACTTCCTGCAGGCTTGCGACAGCGCGATCGTGATGTGGAACGCCTCCAGCCAGTTCGCTGACGGCGGCGAGTTCGGTCTGGGCGCAGAAATCGGTATCTCGACGGGCCGCATGCATGCGCGGGGCCCTGTCGCGCTCGAAGGGCTCACCACCTACAAGTGGGTCGTGCGCGGGACTGGGCAGACCAGGCCCTGAGGACGAGCCTCTGAGGAACCGATCCGCTTCGCTCGCGATTGGCAGGATATGAGAGACCTGATTTCCGGTCGGACCTTGGTGGTGCGCGCGCTGTCCCTTGCGGGCCTGACGACGCTGGCGGCCTGCACCGTCGTCCCTACGGCAGCACCACCGCCCCCTCCGCCCCCACCGCTTCAGCCTGCGCCAGCTCCGCCGCCACCGCCCCCTGTGGCCGTCGCGCCGGAAAAGCCTTGGGATGTCGCGCCGCTGACACCAGGCATTTGGCGGTATGAAAAGCAGGACGCTGCCAGCATCGCGTCGTTCGGTATCCCGGGCGGTTCGCGCGTCGCCGCGCTGCGCTGCGAGCCGGGTACGCGTCAGCTGACGTTCTCGATCGGGGTGAGGGCCGTCGCGTCAGCTGTACCGGTCTCGATCCGCACGACGTCGGGGACTCTGGCGTGGAACGGAATCTCTGTCGGCGGCGACAATCCATCCGTGCTTGTGACACGGCCCGCGAACGACAGCGGCTTCGACTGGATCGCCTATTCGCGCGGTCGCATTTCCGCGGAGGCGCAAGGCGTGCCAAGGCTCATCCTGCCCGTCTGGGCGGAGATTTCGCGAGTTATCGAGGATTGCCGCGGCTGAGCGCGATGCGACCCAGTTCAGGCCGAGCGCGCAATTATGATTCCAAAATAAATTAATACAAGTCTTGTTCGCAGACTCGGTTTGATTCACACATGGGGCATCGGAAGAACCGGCTTTCAGCCAACAGCTTCCGAACCAGTTTTCAACCAATCGAAAGGAGGTGATCCGATGTCTCATGGTTCAGCAATGGGGTCGGTCAAGTCCGTTCGGGGAGCCCGCCGCTAAGCAATTGGCGCGGGTCGCGCGAGGGCCGCAAGGGGTCCGGAACGCGGCGAAAATTCCCGAGTGGCGGCACTTCCGGCCGCTGAACATGTCGACGGGCCGCTCGGAGCTTGATTGCTCCGGCGGCCCCTCTCATTATGTGCCCGCAGCTTTGACATTTTCGAGGAGAGGAATGATGTCGGTTCGTCGCTTGCTTGCCGTGGTTTCGCTTGGCCTGATGGCCGCCCCGCTCGCTGCCCAGTCGCCCGTCGTGGGCGTTGCTGACGCCGAGGCGCTGTTCAAGGATAAGGATCCGATCAAGAACAAGAATAAGCAAGCCGCGCTGCACATCATGCGCGAGCTTCTGCAGTGCGGACATTGGAGCGACGCCGGGAACTGGCTAACAGCGCGCTATATCCAGCATAACCCCAATGCTGCCGACGGCCTTGCGCCGGTGCAGAAGTTCTTCGCCAACATGCCGCGGACAGCGACCTGCGACAAGCTCACGACCCCGGTCGTCGCGGTGCTTGCCGAGGGCGACCTCGTCAATGTTGTCATCGCGCGCAGCTATCCTGACCCGAACGAACCAGGCAAGACGTACACCACGAGCTGGTTCGATATGTGGCGCTTCGTCGACGGCAAGGCCGACGAGCATTGGGATGCAGCGACCAAGGGCGCCCGCCCGCCGCAGACCCAGGCGAAATAATCATCCAAGAACAGGCGGGCTTGGCTTAGACCGGCCCGCCCTTTTCCTCGTCCGCGCGATGATAGAGGATCTCGTTGCGGATATGGATGACGCGCGAGCCCAGCCGCGTCTCGTAGATGAAGATTGCGAAGGCGCTGCCGATCGAGAGCATCGATCCGATGAAGAGCAGCGCAATCAGTGTGCCGAGATTGACGTCGAGCAGGCTGGACGCGAAGAGCAGGATCACGACCGCGCAGACCAATAGCGACGACAGCACCGAGAGCAGGATCGCTCGGTTCACGACCTTGATGCGCAGATCGAGAACCCGGATCTCGTCGATCAGGCGGTCATGCTCCGCGCCGATCGTCATCACCACACGCTGCTCCACGGCCCGCGCCCGGTCGATGACGCGAGCCAGGCGCGAGGCGCAGACGTTGATGAAGGCGACGATGCCCGCGAGCAGGAACACCGGCGCGACCGCAAGCTGGATCGTGTGCGCGACCTGGCTGACCTCCGTGGAGGTCAGCCCCGATAACGCGTTCACCCGGCTTCCTTGGTGGCGGGCGTGTTGATGCCCATCGACTGGAGATATTTGCGCACGTTGCGTGCTGCCTGGCGGAGCCGCTGCTCGTTCTCGACCATGGCGATGCGCACGAAGCCTTCGCCGTCCTCGCCATAGCCGACGCCGGGTGCGACCGCGACCTTGGCATGGGTGAGCAACTGCTTGGAGAATTCCAGGCTCCCCATCTCCTTGAGCGCCGGCGGCAGCGGTGCCCAGGCGAACATGCTCGCCTTCGGCGCCGGAATGTCCCACCCCGCACGACCGAAGCTTTCGACCAGCACGTCGCGGCGCTTGTGATAAAGCTCGCGGTTCTGGGCGACGATGTCCTGCGGTCCATTGAGCGCCGCACAGGCAGCCGCCTGGATCGGCGTGAACGCGCCGTAATCGAGATAGGACTTCACGCGCTTCAATGCCGCGATCAGCTTACGGTTGCCCACCGCGAAGCCGATGCGCCAGCCCGCCATCGAATAGGTCTTCGACAGCGAGGTGAACTCGACCGCGACCTCTTTGGCGCCGGGCACCTGCAGGATCGAGGGCGTCGGATTGCCGTCATAATAGAGTTCGGAATAGGCCAGGTCCGAGAGAACCCAGACCTTGTTCTCCTTCGCCCAGGCGACGAGCCGCTCGTAGAAGGCGAGGTCGACCGTCTCGGCCGTCGGATTGCTCGGATAGCCCACGACCAGCACGCTGGGCCGCGGCACGGTGAACGCCATCGCGCGGTCGAGCGCGCGCCAATAGCCTTCGTCCGGCGTGGTCGGCACCGAGCGGATCGTGGCGCCCGCGATGATGAAGCCGAACATGTGGATCGGGTAGCTGGGGTTGGGCGCCAGCACGACGTCGCCGGGCGCGGTGATCGCGGTGGCGAGGCTGGCGAGACCTTCCTTCGAACCCATGGTGACGACCACTTCGGTCTCGGGATCGAGTTCGACCCCGAAGCGGCGGGCATAATAATTCGCCTGTGCCTTACGCAGGCCGGGAATGCCCATGGACTGGGAATAGCCGTGCGCGCTGGGCTTCTGCGCAACCTCGATCAGCTTGTCGATGACATGCTGGGGCGGCGGCAGGTCGGGATTGCCCATGCCGAGATCGATGATGTCCTCGCCTGCCGCGCGCGCCGCTGCCCGCATCCCGTTCACTTCGGCGATGACATAGGGCGGCAGCCGCTTGATGCGGTAGAACTCGTCGGACATTGGGACGTCGATCTCCTGAAATTGGTAAAGCCGGCTCATCCGGCCCGACGCATATAGCTCGCGTAACAAGGCCGTGCCACTAAAAGCAGGGGCGCGCGAATCAGCATGGGAATTGGGCATGGCCGAAACAGCACAGCATGATGCCGAACTGCCTGCGCTCGATCAGCTCCAGCACTGGACGCGCGTGCTCGGCCAGGCGCAGCAGCTGATTCTCGAGCGCACCAGCCAGCTCATGGATCAAGCCGCCCAACCGCGCGGTTTCGAGATGCCGGCAGGGGCCACGCCCAACATTGAACGCATCGCCGAAATCCAGGCTGACATGGCGAGCAAAGGGCTTGCTGTGTGGGAGCGCTTCCTCGTGCAGGCGAGCGGGCAGGCCGAGAACGGCGGCGCGCCGACCGCGGCTGATCGTGATCGGCGCTTTGCCGATCCCAAGTGGCGCGACAATCCGGTATTTGACTTGATCCGCCAGATCTATCTTCTGGCCGCCGACGGGCTGATGCGGCTGGCGGACACTGTGGATGGTCTCGATCCGCGCCAGAAGGAGAAGCTACGCTTCGCGACGCAGCGCTTCGTCGAGGCGGCGAGCCCGAGCAATTTCGCCTTCACCAACCCGCAGGTGATCGACCGAACGATCGAGACGGGCGGGCAGAACCTCATCGCCGGGCTCGAGCATCTGCTCGCCGATCTCGACAAGGGTCAGCTGACGCACACGGATGGCTCGGCCTTCGAACTGGGCCGCAATATCGCGACCACGCCAGGTAAGGTGATCCATGAGACGCCGCTCTACCAGCTCATTCAGTATGAGCCGGCGACGAAGCAGGTGTATGAGACGCCGCTGGTCATCTTCCCGCCGTGGATCAACCGCTTTTACATCCTCGACCTCAACCCGGCGAAGAGCTTCGTCAAATGGGCGGTCGACCAGGGACTCACCGTGTTCATGGTGAGCTGGAAGTCGGCGGACGCGAGCATGGCCGACCTGACGCTCGACGACTATGTGCTGCCAGGGCAGGTCGATGCGATCGACACGGTGCGCGACCTGCTGGGCGTCGAGAGCGTCCACGCCATCGGCTATTGCGTGGCCGGGACGACGCTTGCGGCGACGTTGGCGTTGCTGGCGGCGCGCGGCGAGGCGGACAAGGTGGCGAGCGCGACCTTCTTCACCGCGCAGGTCGACTTCAGCCAGGCGGGCGACCTCAGCCTGTTCGCGGACGACGAGCAGATCGGCCTGGTCGAGAGCCTGATGACCGACGGCTATCTCGACGGGCGCTATCTTGCGGTGACGTTCAACATGCTGCGCGGGCAGGATCTGATCTGGAACTATGTCGTCAACAACTACCTGCTTGGGCAGGACTATCCGCAGTTCGACCTGCTGCACTGGAACGGCGACACGACAAACCTGCCGGGCAAGTGGCTGCGCTCCTATCTCTCGGACTTGTATCGTGACAACAGGCTGGTCGAGCCGGGCGCGATCGTCGTGGACGGAACGCCCATCGATCTCGCCAAGGTGAAGACGCCGGCCTATGTCCAGGCGGGCATCGAGGACCACATCGCACCGGCCGAAAGCGTCTGGAAATTGATGGAACAGTTCACCGGTCCGCGGCGCTTCCTGCTTGCTGGCTCGGGCCATATTGCAGGCGTGGTCAATCCGCCCGCAGCCAGGAAATATCAGTACTGGACCAGCGACAAGGTACAGCCGAGCCTCGCGGCCTTCCGCGATGCCGCGACGGAAACGCCGGGCAGCTGGTGGCCTGACTGGATGGCTTGGATTGCCCGGCAATCGCCGGTCGAGGTCCCTGCTGCGGGCGCACGCAAGCCCGGCGGCGGCAAATATGCTGCATTGGAAGATGCGCCCGGACGCTACGTCAAGCTGCGCTGAGAGCCTGCCCAGACCTGCGAAGCCAGGCAGATTTTTGCTGCGCTGCATCAAGATTTTTCTTGATTAGTGTAGGCAACTCATCTATGTTGCACTGCAACAAAGACTCAGGAGCTCGTCTTGGCAAAGGCGCCGATCAAGAAACCGACTTCCCGTAGCGCACCTGCTGTTCGCAAGGCCGCGCCGACGAAAGCGGTGACTGCGGCGCCGGTTGGCGAGGGGGTATCGAAGCCGGTCGAATGGCCGGTGTCAGGTGCGGCCAAGGCAGCGAAAAAGTCTGAGAAAATTACGGTGTCTCCGAAGACGGAGCCGGCCCCCACACCAGCTGTCGCCCCCAAGGCGAAGAAGCTGGTCGAGCCGGTCGCCGCCATGCCGGTTGCGCCCATTGTGAAGAAGACCGCAATCCCCGCGCCCGCGACTGCTCCCGCTGTTGCCAAGGCCGCAAAGAAAGGCACATCAGTGATGACCGATGCTCTCGAAACCGCCAAGGCCTATGCCGAGGACGCCAAGATCAAGTTCCAGTCCGCTTTCACCGACGCCAGCGAGAAGGCCAAGGTTGCGCTCGAAAAGTCGAGCAAGGCCATTGAGGAGTTCGGTGAGCTCACCAAGGGCAACTATGAAGCCATGGTGGAATCGTCGAAGATCGCCGCCAAGGGCGTCGAGACGCTGAGCCAGGAGGCCGTCGAGTTCTCGCGCAAGTCGTTCGAGAAGTCGACCTCGACCTTCAAGAGCTTCGCCGCCGTGAAGTCGCCGACCGAGTTCTTCCAGCTGCAGACCGAGCTGGTCAGCGCTGCGTTCGACAGCTTCGCGACCGAGACCGCCAAGAACAGCGAAAAGTTCCTGAAGCTTGCCGGCGAAGTCTCGCAGCCGATCAGCAACCGCGTTGCGATCGTCTCGGAAAAGGTAAAGAAGCTCGCTGCCTGATCGCGGGTTGTCCGATAACGAAACAGGCGGCCCAGCGATGGGTCGCCTTTTTTGTTCCGAACGGGACCGTAGCGCGTTTTCGGATGCAACAGTGGCGTTTGAATTTGCCGAAAATGCGTTAACGCGAGCACAGCCCTTGCAACCAACCCCTGCCCTGACCTATTTTCACGATATGCGCATTTCTGAGGCAAAGACGATATTGGCGCCGCGCATGGCGGGCAGGGGCGATGAGGAGGGACCGGGCGGACCCGGCCTCGGCATCGCCACGCGCACACGCACGCGCACCAAGAAGCCGACGCCCTACAAGGTGCTCATGCTCAACGACGACTACACGCCGATGGAGTTCGTCGTGGATGTGCTGCAGCGTTTCTTCCGGATGGATATCGAGCAGGCGACGCGCGTCATGCTCCACGTCCACCAGAAGGGCGTGGGCGTTTGCGGTGTGTTCAGCTATGAGGTCGCCGAGACCAAGGTGAACCAGGTGATGGACTTCGCCAAGCAGAACCAGCACCCGCTCCAGTGCACGCTGGAGACGGCCTGACGATCGAATGATCGCGGCCCGCCGATCACCGGCTTGGCCAGTTGAGGAAACGGTCCGCGTGCGGATCGGGAGAGACCCGGAAGACCCCGATTTCAGGCCCGGATGGTCCTGACCCTGTTGCCGCCGCCGCGTGCGGCGCTTTTTTGTTTGTGAGACCTATGCCCTTTTCCCAACTGCCTTCCATTCTTGGCGAAGCCTTGTCCGAACGCGGCTACGCTGCGCCCACGCCCGTCCAGGCCGCCGTGCTCGAAGACCAGGCGCGCGGCCGCGACCTGATCGTCTCGGCGCAAACCGGCTCCGGCAAGACCGTCGCCTTCGGGCTCGCCATGGCCGACGACCTGCTCGGCCCCGAAGGGCGCCTGCCACCGCCGGCATGGCCGCTCGCTCTGGTGATCGCGCCGACGCGCGAGCTGGCGCTCCAGGTCAGCCGCGAGCTCATCTGGCTTTATGGCAAGGCGGGCGCGCGCATCGCCACCTGCGTGGGCGGCATGGACGCCGCCAAGGAGCGCCGCGCGCTCAGCTATGGCGCGCAGATCGTCGTCGGTACGCCGGGACGCCTGCGCGACCATCTCGAACGCGGCGCGCTCGATCTGTCCGCATTGCGGGCGGTCGTGCTCGATGAAGCCGACGAAATGCTCGACATGGGATTTCGCGAGGATCTCGAGGAAATTCTCGACGGGACGCCGGCCGAGCGCCGCACTTTGCTGTTCTCGGCGACCATGCCTGCCCCGATCGTCGCGCTCGCGCGCCGCTACCAGCGCGATGCTCTGCGCATCTCCACGGTCACGCAGGACCGCGGCCATGGCGATATCAGCTATCAGGCGATGGCTGTCGCCCCGGCGGATATCGAGAATGCCGTGGTCAATCTGCTCCGCTTCCATGAAGCCGAAACGGCCATGCTGTTCTGCGCGACGCGCGACAATGTTCGTCATCTTCATGCCAGCCTGATCGAGCGCGGCTTTGCCGCTGTGGCGCTGTCCGGCGAGCATAGCCAGAACGAGCGCAACCAGGCGCTGCAAGCTCTGCGTGATCGCCGGGCAAGGGTTTGCGTAGCGACCGACGTGGCGGCGCGCGGCATCGACCTGCCGAGTCTCAGCCTCGTCGTCCATGTCGAGATCCCGCGTGACGCCGAGACGCTCCAGCACCGTTCCGGCCGCACCGGCCGTGCCGGCAAGAAGGGGACGGCCGTGCTGATCGTTCCTTATCCGCGCCGCCGTCGCGTCGAATCCATGCTGCGTGGCGCGAAGATCCCCGCTGAGTGGACTGCGCCGCCGTCGGCCGACGACATTCGCCGCGCCGACAGCCAGCGGCTGCTCGACGTGCTGCTCGCGCCGGTCGAGTTCAACGAGCATGATAGCGCGCTCGCCGAGCAACTGCTTGCGCAGCGCAGCCCACAGGAAATCGCCGCGGCGCTGGTCCACGCCTATCGCGCCCGCCTGCCCGAGCCGGAAGACCTGCTCGCCAGCGACGCGCCACAGGAGCCGCGCGGTCCGCGTGCCGGCTTCGAGAACAGCGCCTGGTTCAGCATCAATGTGGGCCGTAACCAGAATGCCGAGCCGCGCTGGATTCTGCCGTTGCTGTGCCGTCGCGGCCATGTCAGCCGCAACGAGATCGGCGCTATCCGCATGACCGCCAACGAGACGTTGTTCGAAGTGCCCGGGCATCTCGCGTCGCGCTTCCTCGATGCCGTTCGCCGCACGGCCAGCGAGGACGATGATGTCGACATCCGGCCGGTGGACGGCAAGCCACGCGACGAGGCCCGCAACCATCGCCGCGACAACGCGCGGCCGGTCCACGCGCCCAAGCCCTATCGCGCTCATACCGCGCGCGGGGATCATGGCGGTCAGGCGCCGAGAGGCAAGCCCGGCTTCGGCGGCGCGGGGAAACCCGGCGGCGGCAAGAAAACCTGGCACAAGAAGCCGGGCAAGGGGAAATAATGATCCGCATCCTGGTCGATGCCGATGCCTGTCCGGTGAAGGAGGAGATCTACAAGGTCGCCTTTCGCCATGAGGTATCGGTGACGGTCGTCAGCAACAGCCCGATCCGCATCCCGGCGCACCCGCTGATCGAGCGCGTCGTCGTCTCGGACGGTTTCGACGCTGCCGACGACTGGATCGCCGAACAGGCGGATGGCACTGCGATCTGCATCACCGCCGACATCCTGCTTGCCGACCGTTGCCTCAAAGCCGGCGCGGGCGTCATCGCGCCCAATGGCAAGCCGTTCACCACCGCGTCCATCGGCGGCGCGATCGCGACGCGCGCGATCATGGCCGACTTGCGCGCGGGCGGGGATATTATCGGTGGCCCTGCGCCGTTCGCGAAAACGGACCGTTCCCGCTTCCTCTCGGCGCTTGACGAGGCGCTGGGGAAGTTGAAGCGTCGCTAGCATTTTAAAGTCAGATGAACCATCTGACGGCTCGGAAAATGCGGAAAACGAACAAGCCGGCGATCAGGAGGCAGGCATGAGCGAGAAGTTCGAGCGTCACCGGCAGCCTTGGACAGCCGCCGAAATCCAGAAGCTGCACACTCTGGCCAAGAAGGGCATGGCCCTCAAGGCCATCGCCAAGGCGCTGACCCGCAGCGAAGAGTCGGTCAAGGACCGCGCCAAGGCCGACGGGCTGAGCATCGCCAAGCTTAGGTGAGCTGCGCGATCAGAGTGGATTGCCGCTAGCGCCACGGGGAACAGCGCTTTCTATGCGCTTGACCGCCCTCACGTTGCAGTGCAGCATCGGCTCATGGCTGCGTCTCGCCCGTCCATCACCCAGAATCCGGACATCCGCTATCTTGGGCGGCTGCTGGGCGATGTGATTCGGATTTACGGCGGCGAGCGGCTGTTCAAGCAGACCGAATATATCCGCTCCGCCTCGGTCGATCGGGCCCGCGGCGTCGCCCCCCAAGAAGGCGTCGACACCGGCCTGTCCGCATTGACGCTCGACGATACGACGGCCTTCGTGCGCGGCTTCATGCTGTTCTCCATGCTCGCCAATCTCGCCGAGGACCGGCAAGGCATTGCGGTCGAGCCGGGCGCGGATGTCGCGAGCGCGATCCAGCGGCTCGAGGAACATGGCATCTCCGAGGACGCGATCCTGAAGCTGCTCGAGAAGGCACTCGTCATGCCGGTGCTCACTGCCCACCCGACCGAGGTGCGGCGCAAGAGCGTGATCGATCATCGCAACATCATTGCCGAGCTGATGCTCCTTCGCGATACCGGCGCGGTCGAGACCGACGACGGCGAGCCGATCGACGAGGCGATCGGCCGGCAGATCGCCTTGCTGTGGCAGACCCGGCCGTTGCGCCGCGAGCGCCTGTTCGTGCGCGACGAGATCGACAATGCGCTTTCTTATTTCCGCGACATCTTCATGCCCGTGCTGCCGGGGCTCTATGCCCGCTGGGACCGGGTCGTGGGCAAGCGGGTACCGGGCTTCCTGCGCGTCGGTACCTGGATCGGCGGCGATCGCGACGGGAATCCGTTCGTCCAGGCCGACCAGCTCCGTCTGGCGCTGAACCGATCCTGCGGCTCGGCCCTGCGCGTCTACATGGACATGCTGCACGAGCTGGGTGCTCAACTGTCCATCTCGTCCGAGCTCGCGGCCGTGCCCGCTAGCGTGAGGGACCTGGCGGCGGCGAGCGGCGACGATTCCGCCAGCCGGCGCGATGAGCCCTATCGCCGCGCCATCACCGGTATCTACGCCCGGGTCGCGGCGACCTATGAAGCGTTGATCGGTGCGCCTGCGCCGCGTCCTTCGCGCCTTCCCAAGGGCAAGCCCTATGAGAGTGCCGGTCAACTGCGCGACGATCTGGCGACGCTCGGGCGTGGCCTGGCCATGGAAGGCAATGGCGCGCTGGCGAGCGGCGGCGCCCTCTCGCGGCTGATCCGCGCGGTCGAGATTTTCGGCTTTCACCTCGCCACGCTCGACATGCGGCAGAACAGCGCCATCCACGAAAGCGTCGTTGCCGAATTGCTCAAGGTCGCCGGTGTCGAGGCGGACTATGGCGCGCTCGACGAGGAGGCACGCGTGGCGCTGCTTCGCCGTGAACTGGCCACCAATCGCCCGCTCGGGTCGCGCTTTGCCGAGTATAGCGAAGAGACGCGGATCGAGATCGCCATTGTCGAGGCAGCCGCCGAAGCGCACCGCATGTATGGGCCCGCCTGCATCGACCAGTACATCATCTCCAAGGCCGAAAGCGTCTCGGACATGCTGGAGGTGAACATCCTCCTCAAGGAAGCCGGTCTCTGGCGCGCCCCCGAAAATGGCAGCGCGGCGCAGGCGGCGATCATGGCCGTGCCGCTTTTCGAGACCATCGCCGATCTCGAGGAAGCGCCGGCGATCATGACCGCCTATTTCGGCCTGCCCGAGATCGGTGCGCTGGTGAAGGCGCGCGGCTACCAGGAAGTGATGATCGGCTATTCCGACAGCAACAAGGATGGCGGCTACATCACCTCGACCTGGAGCCTGCATGAGGCGAGCAAGGCGCTGACGCCGGTGTTCGAGGCCGCCGGCGTCTCGATGCAGCTCTTCCACGGCCGCGGCGGTGCGGTCGGGCGGGGTGGCGGCTCATCCTTCCAGGCGATCCAGGCGCAGCCGCCCGGAACCGTGCAGGGCCGCATCCGCATCACCGAGCAGGGCGAGGTCATCGCCGCCAAATATGGCACGCCGGAAACTGCACGCACCAATCTCGAGGCGATGACCAGCGCGGCGCTGCTCGCCAGCCTCGAGCCCGAGCGCCTGTCGCCCACCGACGCAAAGCGCTTCTCGGCGGCGATGGACGAGATCAGCGCGACGGCGTTCCGCACCTATCGCGACCTCGTCTACGAGACCGAAGGCTTCCGCGAATTCTTCCGCCAGCTGACGCCGATCCAGGAGATCAGCGGCCTCAAGATCGGCTCGCGCCCGGCGAGCCGCACCAAGAGCAACAAGATCGAGGACCTGCGCGCGATCCCTTGGGTGTTCAGCTGGTCGCAGGCCCGCGTGATGCTGCCCGGCTGGTATGGCGTCGGCCACGCCCTCACGCAATTCCAGGATAAGGGCCTGCTCAAGGAAATGACCCAGGCCTGGTCGTTCCTGAAGGCCAGCATCGGCAATATGGAAATGGTGCTGGCCAAGTCGGATCTCGGCATTGCGGAACATTATCTCCCGCTTGTCGAGGATCAGCAGGCGGGCGAGGCAATCTTCGGGCAGATCAAGGACGGCTGGCAGATGGCGCATGACAGCGTGCTCGAAGTGACTGGACAAGCGCACCTGCTCGCCGAAAATCCGGCCCTGGATACGTCCATCCGCCTGCGCCTGCCCTATATCGAACCGCTGAACCTGCTGCAGGTCGAACTGCTCAAGCGCCACCGCGGCGGCGAGGACGACCCGCGCATCCGCGAAGGGATCGAGCTCTCGATCAATGCGATCGCGACGGCGCTGCGGAACAGCGGGTAGGGCGCTTTCGATGAAGAGGCCGGGAGCGTGGATCGGTAAAACCGCGCTGATCGTCCTACTGCTTTATTTTTTCAGCACACTCGCGGCCGCGCTCTGGCTTACCGAGCGTTTGGATTCCGGTGTTCTTGCACGTGATCCGTTTTGCTAGAGCCGCTACGAGAGCCACGTCGATGGCCCGGCGAAATATCGACACCGTCCACGGGCCAGAGATTGGCTGGTCATCCGCGACATCATTCCTCGCGAGGACGGTTCTCCTCCCACGGCTTGGTGGCACCTGCGCAACGCGGCACTGGAGCATGTCTATTCCACCTACTGGCCTGAGGCCGAACGTCGGCGCCTGTTCGAAGCGGTTGCGGCGGAGATGCACCCCTGCCGTTATTCGCCCGCGGTCAGTTAGGGGTCGATCCCCGCATCCGCGAGGGCATCGAGCTATTAATCAACGTGATCGCGACAGCACGACGGAACAGCGGGTAGTCGCTCGGCCCTCTCCCGCTTGCGGGAGAGGGAGGCGCTCACTCGATCGGCAAATCGAACACCAACTCCCGTACGAAGCGCCCCGGCGGCGAGCCATGCGCGAGCACCGCGTCGTTGTAAGCCTTGAGGTCGAATTTCGCGCCCCAGCGCTTCTTCGCTTCCTCGCGCATCGACATATGCTCCTCATAACCCGAGAAGTAGCTCAACAGCTGGGTCGATGAGAGCTGCGCGCGGACCCATTTGCCGGCAGCCTCGCGCTCCTGCTGAAAGGCGCCTTTCATCATCAGGTCCATCGCCGCCTCGCGGCTCATGCCCTCGGTCTGGATGCCGATGTCGAGCAGCGTGTTGGTGATCGAGCGCAGGCGCATCTTGAGTACGGTGATCTTGAACAGCGGATCCCCGTCCAGATAATTCTCGTCGGCCATCATGCCCTCGGCATAGACCGCCCAGCCCTCGACGAACGGCCCCGACGAGAGCACGGCGCGAATGACCGACTTGTCCTGATTGCTGTGATCGATCTGCAGCCAGTGGCCCGGCATCGCCTCGTGGATGCTGAGGTCGTGGATCATGTAGTTGTTATATTCGCGCAGGAAGCTGGTCGCCTGCGCGTCGGTCCAGTCGTCGGGAATGGGCGAGATCGCGTAAAACGTGTCCTGGCCCTTGTCGAGCGGACCGGGGGAATCGCAATAGGCCACGGCATTACCCTGCTGGAACTTGGGCATGGTGATGATCTTCACAGGCGCGCGGGGCATGCTGACCAGGCCTTTGGCGCGGACGAAGTCGCTGGCCGTGGCGAGCGTCGCCTTGGCCGCATCCATGAGCTCCGAACGCGCCGGACGCTTGGCGTAGCTGATCTCAAGCGCAGCCTCGACCGCCGCCTGCTGCTGGGCGGCCGTCGGATTGTCGGGGAGCGGCGGAGCGTCGGACTTGCCGGCCAAGATCTGCTTGGCGAGCGCATACATTTGCGCGCGGGTCTGCGCGGCCGCGGCGGTCGCCTTCGCCTTCAGTTCCGGCCGCGTCATGGTCGACATGAGCGCGAACTTCATCTTCTGGTCGTAGAGCTTCGGGCCCAGGCGGAAGTTGCCCTTGGCGGCGGGCACTAATGTCTTGTCGAGCCAGGTCTGTTGGGACGCGACAGCGGTCTTGAGGCGAGCCAGGGCCGCATCGAACCGGGCCCTGTCCTTTGCACCAAGCTCATTCGCATGGGGTGCCAGCATGTCCTGCGCCACTTCGATGATGCCGCTGTTCTGCTTGGACACCTGTGTCGCGTAGATTTCCGGCACCTTGGCGGCGATCAGCTGCTTGCGGGTTTCGAGCAGGAAGGCCGGCAGACCTTCCATGCGCGCCGTCGCCGCCTTCAGCCGCTGCGGCCAGGGCGCGAAGTCGCGCGCCGCGAGATTGTAGAGCGCGCCGGCGGCATTGTCGTTGTAGCTCTGGGCATTCCACGACCAGCTCTTGAGCGTGTCGAAATCCCAGAGGTCGTACTCGAGCTGGTTCTTGAGCATCAGGGCATCGACCTGATTGTCGCGGCTCAGCGTCTTGAAATCGATGGCCCTGAGTTGGGCGAGCAACGTCCGCTCGAACTCGGCCTGTTTGGCCCGGCCGGCGGCGGTAATATCGGGCAGCCGATCGTCGAAGCGATGATCGCCGAGTTGGGTCCCATAGACCGGCGAGAAGCGGGCGATGCTGTCGATATAGCGTTTTGAGAGCGCTGCGAAGCGGACGTCGGCGCGTGGCGCAACCAATGCTTGGGCGACGACAGGCGATGCGGCGGGAATCGCCCCGCCGATCAGCAGCGCGGCGGAAACTAGGAAGGGGAGTGAGCGGCGCATGAGCGGTGCCTTTGTTAGGATATTGCGCGAGCCTAGCGTTCCGTTACCTGCCCGACAATGGCCGTACCGCATCGGGGGCTTTTCGCGGGTGCATTGTTCATGGCATGGTAGCGCTAGCAATGGACGGGAGAGGACGGCCATGAACGATGAATTGTCACGCCGCGGCGTGATCGGGCTCGGTGTCGGCGCGGCCCTGAGCGTCGGCACTTTGGCGAAGGCTAAGACGGAGGCGCCGCGCGCGAAAGATTCGGTCGGCGTCGCCATCGTCGGCATCGGCCTGCTCTCGTCCGGGCAACTACTTCCCGCGCTCAGGACGACCAGGAAGGCGCATCTCGCGGCGCTGGTGAGTGGCGATCCGGCCAAGGCGAAGCGGGTCGCCGCCCAATATGGCCTCAGCGAAAAGGCGATCTATTCCTACGAGACGTACGACCGCATCGCCGACAATCCGGAGGTCGAGATCGTCTACATCGTGCTGCCCAACAACATGCATCCCGACTACACGATCCGCGCGTTCAAGGCTGGCAAGCACGTGCTGTGCGAGAAGCCGATGGCGACCAATATCGCAGACTGCGAGGCGATGATTGCGGCGGGCAAGGCCGCCAGGAAACAGCTGATGATTGCCTATCGCTGCCAATATGAGCCGCTCAACCTTGCCGCCATGCGCATCATGCGCGCGGGCAAGCTCGGCAAGCCACGGATCGTGCATGCCAATATGGGCAAGCAGACGGATCTCAAGGTCTCTGCCGACAAATGGCGGCTGGACATGGGCATGTCCGGTGGCGGTGCGCTCCTCGACATGGGCATCTACGGGATCAACGCGACCCGCTATCTGTTCAATGAGGAGCCCGTCGAGGTGCGCGCCTGGGCGATGACCGACAAGTCAGACCCGCGCTTCGCGACGGTCGAAGACATGATCGCCTGGCAGATGCGCTTCCCTTCCGGTGCGATCGGCGAGGGCTCGACCAGCTTCGCCCAGCCGGGGACCATGGCCTGGCAAGCCGTGTGCGAGAATGGCCAGATCGTTGCGGATCCCGGCTGTTTCTACAATGGCAACAAGCTGTCGCTGGTCGGCACGCCCACGTCAGCACCGCAGATCGTCGAGATCGACCAGTTCGCCCGCGAGATCGACTGGATGGCCGATGTCGTGCGCGGCCGCGCGCCGATGGTCTCGCCCGGCGAGGAAGGGCTTCAGGACATGCGCCTCATGCTCGCCATGCTGGAGTCGGTGAAGAAGGGCGGCGCGACCGTGCGCACCGATTATGGCTACAGACGCGCCGTCGATCCGGCTGCGGTGGTGGACGTTTAGGGGGCAG
The DNA here is from genome assembly GCA_017745115.1 of Sphingobium sp. The sequence continues at coordinate 53,396 of JAGIAA010000006.1, forward strand.
ACAGTCGCTCCCATGTCATCCCGGCCTTGAGCCGGGATCCCGCTTCTTCTTCGCGCCATCGCAGGGCAGCGGGGCCCGGATCAAGTCCGGGGTGACGATTTGATCTGATCCTTAGTTCTGGGGGGCTTAGCCCGCAGGCGTAGCGCTCGGCGCCGGCGCGGCCGCCTGGCCGCCATCGGCCTCGATATAGGCGCGCACGATCTTGGTCGGCTGCTCGGGCGGTTCGCCCTTGGCGATCTTGTCGACGCCGTCCATGCCGCTGATCACGCGGCCGAAGATCGTATATTTATGGTCGAGCTGCATGCGCGGCATCAGCATGATGAAGAACTGGCTGTTGGCGCTGTCGTCAGCTTCGGCGCGGGCCATGGAGACGGTGCCACGCATATGGGGCAGCCAGTTGAACTCGGCCTTGAGGTCTGGCTCCTGGGAGCCGCCGGTGCCGTCGCCCTTCGGATCGCCGCCCTGTGCCATGAAGCCGTCGATGACGCGGTGGAAAACCAGCCCGTCATAGAAACGCTTGCGGGTCAGCTCCTTGATCCGCGTGACGGTCAGCGGAGAGACATCGGGACGCAGGAGGATACGGACACGGCCGCCGTCCGAAAGGTCGAGCACCCAGACATTGTCGGGCGTGATCGGCGCCATCGCCGTCAGCGGCTTGATCCCCGAATTGGCTTCCGCCGCCCGAAGTGCTGCCGCGTCCTTCTTCGCACGCTCGGAAAGCTGGGCTTCCTTGGCGGCGTCTTCCTGGGTGCGCTGGGCGAAGGCTGGCACGGCCGTCGCGGTAAGAAGAGCAGCGCCGAGGCCGAAAGCAAGCAGACGGGTCGAGATGGGCATGGTTGTCCTGATCATGGCGCGCTTCATGCCTTCTCCAGACTGAACCTGCAATGACCCAGTTTGGATCCCGCCACGGATCAGGCCTTCGATCCGTCGATCTTGGCCAGCACGTCGTCGCGAACCGGCGGAGTCACGAATTTGGAAATGTCGCCGCCAAGATAAGCGATTTCCTTGACCAACCGCGAGGCGATGGGCTGGAGTGCCACGTCCGCCATGAGGAAGACTGTCTCGATGCTGTTGTCGAGATACTGGTTCATGCCCGCCATTTGATATTCATATTCGAAGTCCGCGACGGCGCGCAGGCCGCGCAGGATCAGGCTGGCCCCGACCGATCGCGCGAAATCGATGAGCAGCGTGTCGAAGGCCACGACTTCGATCTCGGTGGGCATATCGGCGCATTCGCGCCGGACCATCGCGAGCCGCTCGTCGAGCGTGAACAGCGGCGACTTGCTGGGATTGGTGGTGACGCCGATGACCAGCTTGTCCACCAGCTTCGCGCCGCGCCGGATGATGTCCATATGGCCGAGCGTGATCGGATCGAAAGTGCCGGGGTAGAGGCCGATGCGCATGAGGTCCTGGCGCTCCTTCAGTGGGACCGGAGAATCGCGAAGTCGGCGATGTCGCGGAGCAGGTCGGCCTGCGCGCCGAACGTGGAGAGATGCTCCTTGGCCTGTTCGACGAGCATGCGCGCCTGGTCGCGCGCGCGCTCGACGCCCATCAGCGAAACGAACGTGCCCTTGCCGGCGGCAGCGTCCTTGCCCACCGCCTTGCCGGTGACATCCGCGCTGCCTTCGACGTCGAGCAGGTCGTCGGCGATCTGGAAGGCGAGGCCCAGGTCGCGCGCATAGCCGCGCAAGGAATTGCGTCCCTCTTCCTTCACGCGGGCCATGATCGCGCCCGCCTCGACGCAGAAGCCGATGAGCGCGCCGGTCTTGAGCTGCTGGAGCCGGGTGATGGTGGAAAGGTCGAAGCTGCTGGTCTCCGCGACCAGATCCATCATCTGGCCGCCCGCCATGCCGGTCGGACCGCTGGCGAGCGCCAGGGCTTTCACGAGTTCGCAGCGTGCGAATGGGTCGGGATGCGTGCGCTCGTCGACCAGGATGGAATAAGCGAGGTCATGCAGGCAATCACCGGCAAGGATCGCCGTTGCCTCGTCGAAAGCGCGATGCACCGTCGGCTTGCCGCGGCGCATGTCGTCATTGTCCATAGCCGGAAGATCGTCGTGGACGAGGCTGTAGACATGGATGCACTCGACCGCGAGCCCGGCGCGCACCGCGCTCTCCTCGCTGACGTTGAAGAGGTCGCAGCTTGCCTTGACGAGGAGCGGCCGCATGCGCTTGCCGCCGCCGATGCTGGCATGACGCATCGCTTCGTAGAGCCGTGCGCGCTGGTCCTCGGGCACTGCGAGCAGCAGATCGAACTGGCGGTCGACCGCACGCGCCATCATCGCCATTTCGTCTTCGAGTCGGGACGGTGCCGCGACGCGCATGGCGGTCACGAAGCCGGGAAGGGGATTGTCTTGTCCGCCACGCCGTCTGCGCCGCCGACGATCTGCTCAATCCGCGCCTGGGCCGCTTCCAGCCGTTTCTGGCACTGCGCGCGCAAGCGGTCGCCTTCGGCATAGAGCGTGATGGATTTATCGAGGGGGACGTCGCCGCGTTCGAGTTGCTGGACGATCGCTTCCAGGCGCTGAAGCGCATCTTCGAAGCTGAGCTCTTCCATTTCGGCTGCGTCTCCCATGGGCAACTGCATTGGCCCGCACGGCCCGACCGGTCAAGGCTGCATCGCGCGGAAGGCCCAAAAACAGCCGCCGCCGGAAAGCGAGACTGTCATAATAATGCAGTTGACCTCGTTCATTAGAATCGCAATAAAAAATTCCGCTATGCAACATAATCTCATCCGGAACGCGCTTCCGCTCGCCCTCGCTGCTGCTTTCGCCCTCGCGGGTTGCGAGCAGAAGCCCGAATCCATGAACACCGGCTCAGTCGATCCGCAGGCCGCGGAACTCGCCAATGCCGCGCCCGCCGTGGCGCCGCCGATGATCAAGACCAGCCACAGCTATCGCTGCAAGGACAATAGCCTCATTTTCGTCGACTTCATGACGGATGACATGACGGCTACATTCAAGCCCTCGAAGGACGGCGCTGTCACCGCGCTCAAGGCGCCCGAGGCCGGCAAACCTTATGTCTCGGCCGATGGCAGCAAGACGATCACGGGCGGCGGCAATTCGATCACCTACAACGGCACGAGCTGCAAGGCGGGCTGATCTCGCCAGCGGCCACAGCGCCAATATTCAACGGCCGGTCCCTCCAAGGGGCCGGCCTTTTTCGTCGTCGCGCGCTTTTCTGCCTTGGCCGCTGCGCATGCCTTCCCTAAAGGGCGGTCATGTCCGCAATCACCCCCGAAATCGTCGCCGAACACGGCCTTTCTCCCGAGGAATATGAGCGCGTCCTGAAGGCGCTCGGCCGTGAGCCTAACCTCACGGAACTGGGCATTTTCTCGGTGATGTGGAGCGAGCATTGCTCTTACAAATCGAGCCGCATCCACCTCAAGAAGCTGCCGACCAAGGCGCCTTGGGTGATCTGCGGTCCCGGCGAGAATGCCGGTGTGATCGACATCGGCGACGGTCAGGCGGCCATCTTCAAGATGGAGAGCCACAACCACCCGTCCTACATCGAGCCCTATCAGGGCGCCGCGACGGGCGTCGGCGGCATCCTGCGCGACGTCTTCACCATGGGTGCGCGTCCGGTCGCCAACATGAACGCGCTGCGCTTCGGCCGGCCCGATCACCCCAAAATGAAGCATCTCATCAGCGGCGTGGTGCGCGGTATCGGCGGCTACGGCAATTGCGTGGGCGTTCCGACCGTCGGCGGCGAGGTCAATTTCGACAAGGCCTATGACGGCAATATCCTGGTCAACGCCATGACAGTGGGCGTCGCTGATACAGACAAGATCTTCTATTCAGCTGCGTCCGGCGTGGGCAATCCGATCGTTTATGTCGGCTCCAAGACCGGCCGCGACGGCATCCACGGCGCGACCATGGCCAGCGCCGATTTCGGCGAGGACGCCGACGCCAAGCGTCCGACCGTGCAGGTTGGCGATCCTTTCACCGAGAAGCTGCTGATCGAGGCCTGTCTCGAACTCATGGCCTCCGACGCCATTGTTGCCATCCAGGACATGGGCGCGGCAGGCCTGACCTCTTCCTCGGTCGAGATGGCTTCGAAGGGGGGGGTCGGTATCCGGCTCGACATGGACAAGGTGCCGCAGCGCGAAGCCAATATGACGGCTTACGAGATGATGCTCTCGGAAAGCCAGGAGCGCATGCTCATGGTGCTGAAGCCCGGCAAGGAAGCCTTTGCCGAGGCGATCTTCCACAAGTGGGAGCTCGATTTCGCCGTGATCGGCGAGGTCACAGAAGCCGGTCCGGACGGCGGGCACATGGTTCTCGTCCATCGCGGCGAGGTCGTTTGCGATATCCCACTCGGCCCGCTCGCCGACGATGCGCCGCTCTATGACAGGCCGCATGTACCGACCCCGCCGGCAGCGCCATTGAGCGATATTGCCGACACCAAGGATCTCGGCGCCGATCTGCTGAAGCTGATAGGATCACCTGATCTCGCTTCGCGCCGGTGGATCTGGGAGCAATATGACCACATGGTCGGCGCCGATACCGTTCAGCGTCCCGGCGGCGACGCTGCGGTGGTGCGCGTCCATGGGTCCACAAAGGGCCTGGCGATCAGTACCGACTGTACGCCGCGATATTGTTTTGCTGATCCCGTCGAGGGCGGCAAGCAGGCGGTTGTCGAGACCTGGCGCAACATCACCGCTGTCGGTGGGCAGCCGCTTGCGGTGACCAACTGCCTCAATTTCGCCAATCCGCAGCGGCCCGAAATCATGGGCCAATTCGTCGGTTGCCTCGAGGGCATGAGCGAAGCCTGCATCGCACTCGACTATCCCATCGTTTCGGGGAACGTATCGCTCTACAATGAGAGCAAGGCGACCGGCGGCGGCTCGGCGATCCTTCCGACTCCCGCGATTGGCGGCGTCGGCCTGATGCCCGATGTCGAGCGGATGTGCACGATCGCCTTCAAGGACGTCGGCGACATCATCTTCCTCATCGGCGAGCGCAGCGGCGACCTCGGTCAATCGGTCTGGCTGCGCGAGATCCACGGACTGGAAGGCGCGAAGGCGGGTCCGCCGCCGCGTGTCGACCTCGCCGCTGAAAAGAAGACCGGCGATTTCGTCCGCGCCGCAATCCGGGCCGGCGCGATCACCGCCTGTCACGATGTATCGGACGGCGGCGTCGCGGTCGCGGTCGCCGAGATGGCATTGGCCAGCGGGATCGGCGCGATGCTCGATCAGCCGCTGATCGGCACGGCGGCGCAGAGCTATTTCGCCGAAGATCAGGGCCTTTATGTCGTCACCGTGCGCGATGCCGCATTGGTCGAGCTGCTCAGCAAGGCCGAGGCGCTCGGCGTCGAGGTCGCCCGGCTTGGCCGCACCGTCGCTGGCCGCTTGATCATCGAATTGCCCGACAGCGACCATGCGATCAGCCTCGCCGATCTCAAGGCCGCGCACGAAGGCTTTTTCCCAAGCCTGATGGGCGACGAGCTTTAGGAAGCGATGACGGCGGGCTATTCAGGAACGCCGCTCGCGAGGAAGCTGTCGCTGAAAGCAGGAATGTCCGTCTGGTTCGACGCCATGCCGCCGGCGGTGCGCGGGGAAATCGACCCTGAGGCGCTCGGCTTGACCTGCCTCGACACGCCGGTCCGGGGACTCGACGCTGCCCACATCTTCGTGACCGACAGGGCCGACATGGTCGCGAAGCTGGCGCTGTTGCGCCCGCTTCTTGCCCCGGCCGGCTTCATCTGGGTGAGCTGGCCGAAGAAAGCCTCGAAGCGTCCCACGGACATTACCGAGGACGCCATCCGCGCGGCCATCCTGCCGGAGACCGACCTCGTCGACGTCGAGGTCTGCGCAGTGGATGAGATCTGGTCCGGCCTCAAACTCATGATCCGCAAGGAGCGGCGCTAACGTGTCCATTTTGGCGTGCCCGGGGGCCCGGCAGCCCGGCCGGCGCCGTCAGGGCACGATCTTGAACACGTACTGGTAGCTGCTGGTCGTTCCGCCCGTCACGCCGGTGATCCGCACCGTGTAGCTGACATTCGGCTGCAGCCCGGTCACCTGCCACTGCACATTGTTCGGAATGCCGTAGCCGACATTGTCCGACGCCTGGTTGGTGATGGGGAGATCGCCGCTCGGTCCGGTCACCCGGATCGTCGCGTTGGCGAAGCTCACATTGACGTTGGCATATCGGCTTGCCCCGCTCACCACAGCCGAGAAGGAGAGAATGTCGGTCGGGCCGAAATAGCGGACGGGATAATCGCCATAGGGATAGGCCACGAAGGACGGTACGCTCGACGGCGCCGGCGGATCGACGTTGAAATTGAAGACTTTCATGGTGGCGGCATCGCTGCGGAAGCCGCTCGAGTCCTGCACCGTCACGCGGCCATAGCTGGTCTTGCCGAGGAACGGATCCAGGATCCAGCGCCGGTGACCGATGCTGGTCGAGTAGCGCTCGTTCATCCAGCCCGCGAGCTTGTCGTCCTCGGTTGACCAGGGCAGGCCGGTACCCCAGCCACCGATCAGATTGCCGGATCCGGCACCCTGGGCGCCTGTGCTGGTATAGCAGGTCCAGCTTGTGGGCGGCGTGTGGCTCAGCGTCCGGTTGACCGCCTGCATGAGTGAGCTCTGGTCCATCTGGGCATTTTCGGCGCTGCTGTAGGTGACCGCCTGTAGGCCATGAAGGGCACGCAACGCGTTGAGCCGGGTGAGGAACTCCTGGCGGATGCTGGCCTTGAGCGTGCCGGGATTACAAGACGCGACATCGGGCTGCACGTCGTAAAGCGCGGATACCTGAGCCCAGCTGGTCGGCAAGGAGCCCGACGGGGTCGGCGTAGGTGTGGGGGTTGGCGTCGGTGTTGGCGTGGGTGTCGGAGTGGGAGAGGGCGTCGGCGTGACCGGGATGGTAACGCCGCCGGAGCTTCCGGCGCTGCCGCCGTCGCTGCCGCAGGATGCCAGCGGCAACGCGAACGCGCTGATTGCCAGCACGAGCCGGGCCTTGCGCGAGGCCAGCAAGCCGGTGGCAGCGAAACGATGGGGCATCCTCAACTCCACTCTCGGACGCTCGCGCGCCATGGTGGGCCGATTTTATGGCCATAAGGTAGACGAGTTCTGAACGTGTTGTGCGGCTTGTCGTTCCGGAAGGCCGCTTCGGCGGGTCAGTCGCGACGGTAGATATATTCGTCGTCGCGATGGTCGCCGACCATGAAATGATAGTCGCCGACCTTGCGAAAACCCATCGCCCCGTAGAAGCCCTGGGCCTTCAGATTGCCCGACCAGACGCCGAGCCACTGCGGCCCGGGATAGGTTTCCGCGATCCAGCCGAGCGACAGGCGCAGCAATTCGCGCCCGAGACCCATGCCCTGTGCGCTCTTGCGGATATAGATCTGGTAGAGTTCGCCCGATTTAGCCGTGACTTCGGGATGCGGCAGCTTGCAGGGGCCGCAATGGGCGTAGGCCAACAGCGTGCCGTCCGTGCCCTCGCAAACCCACGTCGCGTGGCCGGGGTCGGCGATCTCGCTTGAGGCCTTGGCGGGCGAATACATCTCCGCTTCGAACCTCGCGAGATCGGCCGGCGGGTAGGGGATACCGAAGCCCTCGAGGAACGTCTCGCGAAACGTGGCCAGTTTCAGCGCGGCGAGCGCGACGGCATCGGCCGGTCCGGCGCGGCGGATGGCGGGCGCCGTCTCAGCCGGCATGCGTGATCCGTCCGTAGAGCACATGATAGCTGGTCTCGCCGCCGGCCTCGTCGAAAGCGCCGATCACACGCCGCATGGCTGCGGGTCCGAGCGGCCTGTATCCCTCTCGCGGGAGCTGTGCGCCGATGCCCCGGAAATGGCGGACGAGCGCGGCGCCGCCGCGTTCGGGCAGGGCGTGATGCTCGTCGCATGCGAAGGCGTCGGCATAAGGCTCAAGCAGCGCCTGCAAGGCCTCGAGCGTGGGATAATCGGCGATGCCGGCGGACAGGCCATAGCGTTCATGGGCCTCGCGCCAGCTCGCGAAGCTCTCCGCGCCCATGGTCGCGAAATAGAGGCTCGCGCCGGGCCGCAGCAATGCGTGCAGGCGGGCCAGCGCGGCGCCCATATCGTCGAACCACTGGAAGGCCAGGCTGGAGAGAATGATGTCGAACCAGCGGCCTTCGAATGCAGGTTCCTCGCCGTCCATCGCAAGCAACTGGCTGGCGGCGCCGCGGCGGTTGGCGACGGCCAGCATGTCGGGCGCGAGGTCGGTGGCGATCAGTGTCGCTTGCGACCAACGCGCGCGGATTTCTTGGGTCAGGAGCCCGGTCCCGCAGCCAATTTCGAGGATTTGCGCGTCCTGCGGCAGCCGCTCGCGCGCGGCCATGGCAGCAAGATGCACGGCAACGTCGCGCTGCACGGCCGCACTGGCGTCATAACGGGCCGCAGCCGCGCCGAACGCCGCGCCGATCTCCGCCTTCCGCTCCGTATCCGCCATTCGAGTCATTCGCATGACCGTGCCTTTGCCATGGGGCAGGGCTGGACGTCACGCCAAAACGGGATAGTGACTGGGGAATGACCGACGACAGCAATCGTATCGACGCGCTCGATTTTCTCCGTGGCATCGCCGTGATGGGCATATTGCTCGCCAATGTGGTGGCGATCGGCCTTCCATCCGCAGCGCAGCTCAGTCCCTTCACGCTCGGCACGCACGGTCCGTTGGACCTTGCCGCCTGGACGTTCAACTTCCTGCTCGTCGATGGCAAGTTCCGCGCCCTGTTCGCCATGATGTTCGGCGCGTCGATGCTGCTGGTCATGGAATCCGCCGAGCTCGATGGGCGAGACGGACTGGCCGCACACCGAAAGCGTATGATCTGGTTGGCCGTGTTCGGCATCGCGCACCACGTCCTGATCTGGTCGGGCGATATCCTGCTGCCGTTGGCGCTGGCCGGGCTGGTGGCGTCGTCGCTGGCGGGGCGCGATACGCTGACACTCATCAAATGGGCGTTGGGGCTGCTCGCGCTGCAATGGGCGATCGATCTTGTGACAGTATTGCAGCCGTTCGGTTTGCGCGGCGCGGCGCTGGCGCCCGGCGCGAGTGCGGACATCGTGGCTCACTGGCACGCTCTTTCCGATGCGTTCGAAGGCATCGGCAGTCATGCCGTCGCAGCCGAGGTGGCGCTCCACCACTCGGGCTATGGCGCGATCCTTTCGGCACGCGCCGCCTCGTTCGGCACCGATCTCGTCAACATGGCGCTCTTCGTCCTGCCGGAGCTGCTCGCTTTCATGGCATTGGGCATGGCTATGCTGAAGGGCGGCTTCCTTTCGGCGCAATGGCTCGGCGAACAGTATCGCGCGACTTGGCGCCGCGCCTATCTCGTCGGCCTCGTTCCGATGGCGGTGCTTGCCGCCTGGGTGCTGATCTCCGGCGATCCCCTCGTGGCCGAAGCGGCGGGCTTCGGATGGTCGCTGCCGCTGCGTCTGCCTTTGGCGGCCGCTCATGCCGCGTTCGCATTGGGGTTGGCGATCCGTTTTCCAGACAATGTCCTAGTGGGCTCGGTGCGCGCGGTCGGGCGGTTGGCGCTGTCCAACTATCTGTTGTGCAGCATCGTCGCGACGACGCTTTTCTATGGTTATGGGGCGGGGCTGTTTGGCCGGCTCGATCGGTCCGCACTTCTTCTTTGCGCGGTGGCAGGCTGGGCCGTCATGCTGCTCTGGTCGACGCTCTGGCGTCGCCGCTGGCGGCAGGGGCCGGCGGAATGGCTATGGCGGCGGCTGGCACGCAGCAAGGCCTGAAGCCAGGGAGCCTACGCGTGCGCAAAGAAAACGCCGGTCGAAATCTCGACCGGCGTTTCTCGATTTCTCTATCCAGTCGCAGCGAAGCCCCACTCCGCCACGTTTGGAAGAAGGATCTTAGCTGAATGCGACGCGGACGCCCTGCGAGCGACGACGCATCGAGAAGCCGACCGCAGCAATGCCAGCGACCATCAAGGCCCAGCTTGCCGGCTCCGGCACCGCAATATTGTCGATTTCGAACGAGTTCGCGCCCGATTCCAGCTTGAAGCCCGTGAACACTGCGCCGCCCGCGGAGAACAGGCCGTTGGTGCCAGGGATAAGCTGGTTGCCGTTTGCGGGATTGGTGATGTCGGAGCCAGTGATGGAGAAACCGCCAACCGGGCCGCCGACATAGTACAGCGTCAGCGTGTTGTAGGTATCAACCGAGCCCCACTCGAAGGAAAATGCAGTCACAGGCGTGCCGAACGTGAACACCGCGCTGCCGCCACCGACGACCGCCAGATAATTCGTGCCGGTCGGAACCGAATTGGGAAGGGTGGCACCATCGTTATCGCTCGGGGGCGACTTGATCAGGGCGCCACCGGCGAGCGCGTAGCTCATCGTAGCCGGGCCATCAAAATCTTCGAGGATGGTCAAGCCATTCGACGAGCCGAATTCAACGAACGAAAAGGTAGGCGCGGCGTTGGCGCTCTGCGCGCCAAAGGCCATCACAGCAGCCGTGGCTGCAAGCAAAAGCTTCTTCATTTGGTATCTCCCACAAAACCTTAGTCGCAGCTTCGACCACAGCCCACACAGCCCATATCGAATTGCTGACCGGACGATATGTTCTCGCGCTGCAGAATCCAACGAAAAATTCTGAATCGCGCGTTAAATTTTGTGCCAGAATGATATCGCTGTTCATGCATCACATTGAAATCAAACAATTAATTATCGTTAATAGAAGGTTTTCAGTTTTTTCTATCTGGCTACGGGCTTTAACCATGAACGGCAGATTCCTTTGGGAATCGGCGATTTTGCGCCTATTCACCAGATTCGCTCACCTTGAACCGAGGTCGGCTACTTCGGAGTCGTGGCCAGCGCGCCGCCCGACTGTTCGACCATTGATCCAGCCATAACTACCGCCGCCCGTCGACCGTCACGGAAAGACTAAATAATATATATCCTTAACACGGGTGCGGCGAGTGAGTCCGACGCCGATCTGGGCCGGCGGCTGCCAACTCGGCCGGAGGGATGGAAAAGCGCGATATAGCTTCGAGCTAAATCGCCTCTAGCGTCCAGAGCGCAGTTGCGGCATGCTTGTGCATCGCAGCATTTTACGCCGAGGATCAGCATCCAAGATGCGCCGCCTGCCGCCCCTGACCGCCCTCGAAGCCTTCGTGCAGGTCGCACGCACCGGTTCGGTCAAAGCCGCTGCGGAGGAACTGGCCTTGTCCGCGCCCGCGCTCAGCCGCCGGATCCAGGCGCTGGAACGCTTTCTGGGCTTCTCGCTTTTCGACAGGCGGCACCAGCAGCTCGAGATCAACAAGCATGGCCAACGCCTGCTGAGCGAGATTGCTCCGGCTCTCGACGCACTCAGTGCCGCGATCGACGTTGCCACAAGCGGCGTCCGGTCATTGCGCATCAGGCTGAGCGTGCTGCCGCTCTTCGCGAGCCAGCGTTTGTTTCCCCGCCTCGGTGAACTGCGCAAGGCGCACCCCGAACTGCATCTCGACGTGGATACCAGCCCTAATCCGCTCGCGCGGCTCGGCGATGGCCTCGATGCCGCGATCGTGCTGGCGCGCGACGTCGATCCGTCGCTCTATGCACGGGAGCTGGACCGGGACGAGGTCTATCTCATCGCGGCGCGCGCGCGTACGGAAGGGCCGCAGCAGATCCGCCGGCCCGAGGATATCTCGCGCGAGACCGTCCTCATCCATCGCGACATGGCGACGACCTTCGATGTCTGGAAGGCGGCCGTGGGATTGCCCGACCTTCAACCGGCCTCGACCGATTATTATGATTCAGGCGCGTTGATGCTGGAGGCGGCGGCCCAGGGGCTCGGCATTGCCGTGATGCACGGCCGCCATCTGCATCACGCGCACGACGAGCGCATCGCGCGGCTCTTCGATCAGCATATCGAGAGTCCCTATCGATATTTTTTCGTCTGCCGAAATCGCGCACTTGAATCCCGCGCCGTGCGCATTTTCCACGACTGGCTGTTTCAAGCCGAAATCTGACGGTCCGGATGCTGTGGCGGCCGGGAACGGCCCGCCGGCGGGTTAACGCTATTTTTTCCAATACCGGTGCATGGCTGCTGTTGTGAGGGGGCACGCCGCATTCGGCCGCGGATTGCAGCGGGTCATCCAAGCAAGAAAAGGGTCGATAAGCGGCCTATTGGGTGCGCCGAATGTGACCTGCCGCAGGGTCGCTTTTTGACCGACCGGTTTTCTGCTTGGAACCTCCGTAAAAAATTTGTCGCAAGTCGGCCGGCGCTTGCCTGGCCGGTCGTGGAGGAATGCAGAATGTTCGACTGGTTTGAGAAAACGGCGCCGATCCGTACGAAGTTCAGCGCTCTGCTTGCGGTTCATGCCGGCCTATCGACTCTTTCCTTCCTCGCGATCGTCCTCGCCTGGCAGGGCTATGCCTATACCGGCCTCGGTCTTGGCCTCGGCGCGCTCGCGCTGACCGTTCTCGCCGTCCAGATCGCGAAGGCACGCATCTGCGATCCCTATGTGAACACGGTGCTCCGCATGGAAGCGCTTGCCGCTGGGGATACGCGGAGCCCGATCGGTTATAATGATCACGCCGACTGCGTTGGGCGCATGGCCCGCGCTCTCGCGGTCTTCCGCGACAATCTTTCGCGCGAGGCCGACCATAGCGGCCAGGAACAGGTCGTGCGCGAACTCGGCATCGGCCTCGAGCAGCTCGCCGCCGGCAACCTGACCTACAAGATCGAGATGCCATTCAGCGGCCAGTATGAGGCGCTGCGGTCCAGCTTCAACCAGGCGATCTCCGGTCTCGACCAGAGCCTTTCCCAGGTTTCCGGCTCGGCACAGAGCGTCCACGCCGGCTCCAACGAGATCCGCGTCGCGTCCGAAGACTTGTCGCGCCGCACCGAGCAGCAGGCTGCGAGCCTTGAGGAAACCGCCGCCGCGACCGGCCAGGTCACGTCGATGGTCGCCGAGAGCGCGCGCAACGCCCATGAGATCAGCGGCTCGATCAAGACCGCCCATAAAGACGCCTCGGAAGGTGGCGACGTGGTGCGCCAGGCCGTGACCGCCATGGATGCGATCGAGAAGAGCAGTCAGGAAATCGGCAACATCATCAACGTCATCGACGGCATCGCCTTCCAGACCAACCTTCTCGCTCTCAACGCCGGCGTCGAAGCCGCGCGCGCCGGAGAGGCGGGGAAGGGCTTCGCGGTCGTCGCAAACGAGGTCCGTGCGCTCGCCCAACGCTCGGCCGATGCCGCCAAGGACATCAAGGCGCTCATCAACACGTCGAGCGAGCAGGTTCAACATGGCGTCGGCCTGGTCGGCGAGACCGGCAAGATGCTGGAGCGCATCCTCGTCAAGATCAGCGACATCAATGGCCTCATCGGCGAGATGGCGGCGGGTGCGGAGATGGAGGCCAGCAATATCCAGCAGGTCAACAGCTCGATCGGCGACATGGACAAGATGACGCAGCAGAACGCGGCGATGGTCGAACAGACCACCGCCGCCGCGCGCAATCTTTCGGGCGAGGCGGATCGCCTGGCGTCGCTGCTCACCCGTTTCCAGCTCTCGACCCGCCCGGGCAGGCAGAGCCCGGCACCGGTGCAGGCTGCGCCGCGTGCGTCAATGCCCCGCGCGGTTCCCAGGCCCGCTGCCGGCAATCTCGCGGTCCAGGTGTCCGGGGAAGATTGGGAAGAATTCTGAAGAATGGCCGGCGCGGCCTTTCGCGAGGCCGCGATCCGCAACGATGATGACGCAGGATTACAAAAAATAGCCTGCACGATGAGAAAGCTTCGGGTCGTGAACAAAATCGAAAGTGCCGCCGTGGCAAGAGAAGTAAGTGAACCAGCGCGTGGCGTCGGTTCCGCCCGTACGTGTGCAAATCAAGTCAGAGGGTGTGTGAGATGAGCGCGATCGTTCTTCCGGCGACCATGGACAAGGGCGCTCTGCCCGAGCTCGCGCGCCAAATGACGCAGCTGTGCGACAAGGGCGAGCCGCTGCTCATCGACGGTTCCAAGGTGAGCCGCGTCGGATTGGCCGGCCTGCAGTTGCTGGTCAGCGGTGCGCTGGCGGCCAATGAGAGCGCGCTCGAGTTCAAGGTCACCAACGCATCGGAAGAGCTGGCTGGAGCGGCGACGCTCAGCGGTCTCAGCGCCATGCTTGGCATCGCGGCATAAGGAGCGGACGATGACCAACGAGGACATTCTCCAGATTTTCTTCCAGGAATGCGAGGAAGCTCTGGGCGCCGCCGAGCAGGGCCTCATCGATTGCCGCGAAGGCAATGCCGACGACGAGACCGTCAACAGCATCTTCCGCTCGGTCCATTCGATCAAGGGCGGCGCGGGCGCATTCGGTTTCACCGCGATGCAGGCGTTCACCCACAAGTTCGAAACGGTGCTCTCCTTCGTGCGCGAGGGCGTGCTGCCGCTCAACGACAATCTCAACAATCTGATGCTGCGGGCGTTCGATCTGCTGGCCGATCACTGCGCCGCCGCGCGCGGCGATGGCAACATCCCTGACGACGCCGTCGTCAGCGCCGAGCTCGAGGCGCAGGCCGCCGCTGCCGAATCCGGTGGTGCGGTGACCGAGGAAGCCGTCGAGGAAGCGGCCGATGCCGGTCTCGATATCGATCTCGACTTCGACCTCGACAGTCTGATCGGCGCCATCGACAGCGACGATGTGGTGGCGGCCGGTGCCGAGGAAGCGTCCTCGGAATGGCTGGTCGACATCAAGCCGCTTGCCGGCTCGCTCAAGAACGGCTCGGAGCCGTTGCTGCTCGCGCGGGAAGTCGCGCTGCTGGGCGGCCGCTGCGTTTCGGTGAACACCGACCGCGTGCCCCCGCTTGCCGAGTTCGACGCGGAAGAAACCTATATCATCTGGCGCTTCTCGGTGCCCGCCGAGGTCAGCGAAGATCAGATCCGCGAGATTTTCGACTTTGTCGGCGACGATGTCGAGATTCGCGTGCTTGCGCCGTCGACGGCTGAAGCCCCTGCTTCCGCTCCGGAAGCAGCGCCCACGCCTGAGCCGGTCGTCGAAGCCGTGACGGCGGCGCCGGTCAAGGCGGCCGAGACGCCGGTGGAAGCACCCGCTCCCGTTGCGGAAGCCGCACCGGCTCCTGCAAAGGCCGAAGCGCCCAAGCCCGTCGCTGCGGCACCCGCTCCGGCTGTCGCCGATGGCAATCGCAAGGCAACCAACGCCGCTGGTCAGACCATCCGCGTCGACCTCGCCAAGCTCGACCGCCTCATTGATACGGTCGGCGAGCTCGTCATCGCCCAGGCGATGATGGCGCAGCGACTTGCAGATCTCGGCATGTCGGGCGTCGATGAACTCGGCATGCTCGACCAGCTCACGCGCGAGTTGCAGGACAGCGCCATGTCGATCCGCGCACAGCCGATCGGCAGCGTGTTCAGCCGCGTTCCCCGCATCGTGCGCGAGCTCGAGGCCGAGACCGGCAAGCGCGTGCGCGTCGAGGTGGTCGGCGAGCAGACCGAACTCGACAAGACCGTCGTCGAGCGGCTCGGCGAGCCGCTGACACACCTCATCCGCAACGCCGTCGACCACGGCCTCGAAAAGCCGGAGGTCCGCGAGGCCGCCGGCAAGTCCGCGGAAGGCGTGCTGCGCCTCTCCGCTGAGCATCGCTCCGGCAAGATCCTCATCTCGATCGCCGACGATGGCGCGGGCATCAATCGCGAGCGCGTCTTCGCCAAGGCGGTGGAGAAGGGCCTGATCGCGGCCGATGCCCAGCTGACCAATGAAGAGATCGACAATCTCATCTTCGCGCCGGGCTTCTCGACGGCCGCGACTATCTCGAACATCTCGGGCCGCGGCGTCGGCATGGACGTCGTCCGCCAGAATGTGAAGGATCTGGGCGGCCGCATCTCGATCCAGTCGACCCCCGGCCAGGGTAGCGTCTTCACGCTCGCCCTGCCGCTCACGCTGGCCATCTCCGATGGCATGATCGTCTCGGTTGGCGATCAGACCTTGGTTGTGCCGCTGACCCACGTCGTCGAGAGCCTCCGCCCGGAGGCCGGGGATCTGCGTCCCATGGGCAATGGCCGCAACATGCTCAACGTACGCGGCACCTTCCTGCCGATCATTCCCGCCGGAGCCCAGCTCAACGCACTCGGCGCCGTCACCAGGCCGGAAGAAAGCGTCCTCATCGTCGTCGAGACCGAAAACAGCGGTTCGGCGGTGCTCCAGGTGGATGGCATTCTCGATCAACGCCAGTTCGTCATCAAGAGCCTGGAATCCAACTATAAACCCGTCGCTTGTGTCGCCGGTGCGACGATCCTGGGAGACGGGAAGGTCGCTCTCATCCTCGATGTCGACATGCTCGTGGGTTCAGTCGTGGGCAGCACTTCGGGGTTGAGGCTCGTTGCATGATCCAAAGCGGCAACGAACAGTTCACGGCGTTTCCCGGGGTCAGCGAGCAGGTCTACAGCCGCAGGGACTTCGAGGCCATCCGCGCGATGATCTACAGCCAGGCGGGCATCGTGCTGCCGCCGGGCAAGTCGACGCTCGTCTATTCGCGCATCGCGCCGCTCGTACGCGACAGCAACGCCGGCACGTTCGGCGCCTATATCAAGCGCATCCAGAGCGATCCGGTCGAAGCCCGCAAGGCCGTCTGCGCGCTCACCACCAATCACACCTTCTTCTGGCGTGAGCCGCATCATTTCGAATATTTTCGCGACCAGGTCCGTCCGGGCCTCATCCAGAAGCTCGCACGCGGCGAACCCGTGCGCATCTGGTCGGCGGGCTCGTCGAGCGGTGAGGAAGTCTACTCGCTCATCATGACGCTGCTCGGCACCGATCCGCGCGAGGCGCGCATGATCATGGATGCCGATCTCGCCATCCTGGCGAGCGATCTTGCCGATCATGCGCTCGCCAAGGCCAAGGGCGCCCAATATGACGCCGAAGCGGTCGAGCCGCTGCCCAAGGACCTGCGCGCCAAGTGGGTCAAGGTGAATGGCGGCGTGGCGACGATCGTGCCCGAGGCGGCCAATCTGGTGAGCTTCCGCACGCTCAACCTGCTCGGGCAGTGGCCGATCAAGCGGCAGTTCGACGTCATCTTCTGCCGCAATGTGATGATCTATTTTGATCAGCCCACGCGCGAGCGGCTCATCAGCCGCTTCGCCGACCAGCTGATCTCGCATGGCCACTTGTTCATTGGCCATAGCGAACGCGTGTCGGGTCCGGCCGAGGCCCATTTGGACCTCGTGAATCTCACGACTTACAGAAAGATCAGCTGATGGGGATCAGGGTACTCATTGTCGACGATAGCGCCACGATGCGTGCGTTGCTGCGGGTCATGGTCGAGCGTGAGTCGGATATGGAGGTCTGCGGCGAGGCCGCGGACGCCATGGAGGCCCGCGCACAGATCAAGACGCTGAACCCCGACGTCGTGACGCTCGACATAGAGATGCCCGGCATGAACGGCCTCGATTTCCTCGAGAAGATCATGCGCCTGCGTCCCACGCCCGTCATCATCGTCTCGACGCTGACCCAGGAAGGCGCGACGGCGACCGTTCGCGCGCTCGAGCTGGGCGCCGTCGATTGCTACGGCAAGCCGAGCGGCGGCAGCGGCGAGATGGTCAATGACGAGGGCAGGCTCGCCGAGCTGATCCGTCGCGCGTCGCGGGCCAATCTTTCGCGTTCGTTCCAGCTGGACCCGCCCGCCATGGAGCGTGCGGTGCGCCCGCCGCCGGCACCGCGTGGCGAGCGTATCGAGAATGGCATCATCGCCATCGGCGCCTCGACCGGTGGCGTGGAAGCGTTGCATCACGTGCTGCGCCGGTTTCCGGAGGATTGCCCGCCGACCGTCATTGTCCAGCACATCAACGGCAGCTTCGCGGCGGCCATGGCCAAGCGCCTGGATGAGCAGTGCGCGCCGCGCATCCAGCTCGCCGATGGCGACACCATGCTCAAGCAGGGCCATGTCTATATCGCGCCCGGCAATGAGCGTCACCTGACGGTCCGTCTCGGCAACGATGGCAAGGTTTACAGCAAGTTGCGCCCCGGCGATCTCTGTACCGGCCATCGCCCAAGCATCGACATGCTGTTCAACAGCGTTGCTGCCGAGCTGTCTCGCCGCGCGGTCGGCGTGCTGCTGACCGGCATGGGCGCGGATGGCGCGCAGGGTCTGCTGGCCATGCGCAACGCCGGTTGCCCCACCATCGCGCAGGACCAGGCGACGTGCGTCGTCTATGGCATGCCCAAGGTTGCAGCCGAACTCGGCGCGGCCGTGCACGTCCTGGGACTGCCCCGGATCGCCGAAAAGGCGTTGGGATTGGTCGCGCAGTATGTTCATTGAGCCCAGTCAGAAATACTCGACGCTGGTCAGTCCCCGCATCACGGTGATGCAGGGGAGTGTCGAAGTGACGAACGAGGACGGGGTCATGCTGACCACCGTGCTGGGCAGCTGCATCGCGGCCTGCCTCTTCGATCCTGTCGCCAAAGTCGGCGGCATGAACCATTTCCTCCTCGCTGAGCCCGACCATCGTGAAGGCCAGCCGGCGACGTTCGACGAGCATTTCGGCCTCTATCTCATGGAGCTGCTGGTCAACCGCATGATGCAGGCCGGCGCCATTAAATCGCGAATGCGTGCGCATATTTACGGAGGCGCAAACATTCACAAGCAAATGCGGGCAATTGGATCGGTCAATGCGGCGTTCGCGGAACGATTCTTAAACGCTGAGGGGATAATGCTGAGTCACCGGGATGTCGGTGGCGACTGCGCGCGCCGGGTCGATTTCCTGGCGGCGCAGGGCAAGGCGCGGTGTCGGCATGTGGTCCAGTCTGCGGCGCCGCCGCCGGCGCCGGTCCGCAGCCGGCCCGAAAGTGTGGGTGATGTTGAATTTTTCTGAGATGCGTTGAGCAGGGACAGTTAGTTATGATGGAAACGACGCGAATTCTGACTGTCGACGACAGTCACAGCATGCGGGCTCTGCTCCGGATGACGCTCGCCGGCAACGGCTATGAGGTTGTGGAGGCCGAGGATGGTCTGGCTGCGCTCGACTGGCTCGAGAGCAACGAGGTCGACCTCATCATCACCGACATCAACATGCCGCGCATGGACGGCTTCGGCCTCATCGAGCGCCTGCGCGGCGAACAGCGCCGTCACGTCGACCGGCCGATCCTGGTGCTGACCACGGAGAGCTCCGAAGAGAAGAAGGCTCGCGCCCGCCGTGCCGGTGCCACCGGCTGGATCGTGAAACCCTTCGACCCGGAAAAGCTCATCGCAGCGGTTCGTCGGGTCTCCCATTAAACGATCCGCTAGCATTTTCCTGATACGTAGAGCCGAGGTTCGGAAGTCGCATTCTAGGCCCAAGAATAAGCAAGTTTAGAAAGAAGGTTACGTCTAATGGCCGAGAAAACCCGCGTTTTGATCGTCGATGACTCCGTCACCATGCGCGCCTTGTTCACGGCAGCGCTGGAGAAGTCCGGCGACATCATCGTTCTCGACAGCGCCGCGAATGCGGACGAGGCGCGGGAGATGATCCCGCAGCTCAAGCCCGACATCATCACGCTCGACATCGAAATGCCCGGTATGAACGGCATCGATTTCCTCGAGGAGCTGATGAAGACGCGGCCCATGCCGGTCATCATGCTCTCGACGCTGACCCAGAAGGGCGCCGAGATCTCGATCCGTGCCATGGAACTGGGCGCGATCGACTGCTTCCCCAAGCCCAAGCAGGCGACCCAGGCCGAGTTCGACGCGATTTCCGACAAGCTCTGCAAGCTCGTGATTGCCGCTGCCAAGGCCAAGCCGCAGCCCGCCGCCGAAAAGCCCGCGGCACCGCCGCCGCCGGCTGCCGACGGTTTCAAGTGGAATGGTTCGATCGTGGCCATGGCTGCGTCGACCGGCGGCATCGAGGCCTACTCGACGCTGCTCGCCGGCCTGCCCGAGAATTGCCCGCCGACGATCGTCCTCCAGCAGATGGAGGAGGGCCTCGCGGTCGGTTTCGGTTCCAAGCTCAACAAGGTCATCAAGCCCGAAGTCAAGCTCGCCGAGGACGGCATGAAGCTCGATCAGGGCGTCGTGTATGTCGCTGCCGATCCGAACACGCATGTCGTGGTCGATCGCTGGCCGGGTGGCTGCATCCGTCTGCTGCCGCGCGATCCGGTCAAGGGCTTCCGCCCGTCCGCCGACTTGCTCTTCGCCGCGCTGGCCAAGACCGCCGGTTCGCGCGCCATTGCGGCCATCCTGACCGGGATGGGCGACGACGGCGCCATGGGCATGACCGCCCTTAAGGCCGCGGGCGCACGCACGTTCGTGCAGACCAAGGACACCGCGCTGGTCAGCGAAGTGATCGAGGCGGTCATCGCCAAGGATCCCGCCGTCACGCAGCTTCCGCTCGCAGAACTCTGCTCTGCCATCGTCGATACGGCGAGCCAGGGCAAAGCGGCCGCATGAGCCACATGCCCGCCTCCTTTGAAAGCGACATTGCGCCGCATGCCGCCGGGCTCCTGCCCGACGGCGTGATGCGCGCGCTGATCGCGGACGAGCTGGACCGCATCCGGCAAGTGCTGGAGGATATGGGTCTGCAGCTTTGCGGCGATCCAGAGATCGTGCGCAGCCACATGAACGTGCTGCAGTCGATCGACGAGGTCTGCCAGCGCCACGAGAATCTCGCCCGCACGCTGCGCGCGCCGGACATGGTGGCCGAGGCCAATTCGATCACGCTCGAGACGCTTCGCCTGCGCTTGCAGGACGATATTCTCGAGCGCCTGGCCGAGCGGACCATCGCGAGCGATCCCGCCGCCGACGAGGCCTGGCACGACCTCTGACATCGAGGCCGGTTCGCCGTCCAAAAAGCCGTCCCGTCCTTGAACGGCACCGGTTCCATCCACAGATTGCATCGAGCGAGAGCGGATTCGCTCTTTCCATCAACGGACTGTGTCACTACCATGACACGCCTGTGACAGCTGGATGTGGGTGACAATGGCTCGGACGGACGGTACGGTTCTGGCGGATCGCAAGACAAGCGCCGGCGATTATGCCCGCTTCCTGCATGCCTGGATCCGGAAGCCCCGCCAGAACGGCTCCATCGTTCCCAGCAGTCCCTATCTCGGCCGGCTCATGGCCAGCCAGATCGATCCGGCCGGTGGCCGCGTCATGGAATTCGGCGGCGGCACCGGTGCGCTGACTCGCGAGATCCTCGCCACCAGCCTTCCGGTCGATCAACTCGAAGTCGTCGAGATCGACGCGGATCTCGCACGCGGCCTGCGTCGCTCGATGCCCGGCCTGCGCATCCTCGAGACGCCGGCCCAGGCCGTTGCAGGCCATGCCCTTGGCGGCATCGGAGGCTATCAGTGCATTATCTCGGGCCTGCCGCTGCTCGCATTCAGCAAGCAATTACAGCAGGATATCCTGTCCGAGGCGTTCCTGCTGCTGCGGCCCGGCGGCACCTTCGTGCAGTTCACTTATTCGCCGTGCCCGCCGCTCGCGCGCAGCATCGCCAGCGCGCTCGACCTTGAGGTGAAGAAGGTCGGCACCATCGTGCGCAACGTGCCCCCGGCCACGGTCTTCTCCTATTGCCGCGCCGGCGAACGCCAGCTGGCCTGAACCCCGCTTGACCGGCCGCCCGACAGGGCTCTAGGTTCATCATCGTTACGGGTCCCCGCGCGAGCGGGGCGCAAAAGGGAAGTCCGGTGACAAGTCCGGCGCTGTTCCCGCAACTGTAACCGGCGAGCCTCGCGCCACTATGCCACTGTTTTTCAAACGGGAAGGCGGCGCAAAGGCATTGACCCGGGAGCCAGGAGACCTGCCCGCTAACCGTCTGTCCTTTGACCGGTCGGGAGGTGCCGGTCGAACGGGGTCTGTCCTCGCGTGACGGCATCAACCGGCGGCTTGCGCTGCGACGATGCGTCGTGGCGTTTGCCGTCCCGTATGCGGGGCACGAGGCATGGAACGACGACGAATTTCAGGATCGATATTGGCAGTTGCGGCGCTCTATGCGTCCGGCGCACAGGCGCAGGACGCCACAAGCGACGACATCATCATCACGGCCACGGGCCTGCCGCAGGATCGCGACGAGACCGGCCAGGCCATCACCGTCATCAACGCAAAGACCATCGAAACGCGTCAATCGGTGAGCGTCGCCGACTTGCTCGCGACCACGCCCTCGGTGCGGGTGAACAGCAACGGCAGCCTCGGCTCGGTGACCAGCCTGTCGCTGCGCGGCGCCGAAGCCGGGCAGACGGTGGTGCTGCTCGACGGCGTGCGCATCAATGATCCCAGCGGCACGAGCGGGGCGGTCGATTTCGGCAATCTGCTCATCGGCAATATTCGCCGCATCGAGGTGATGCGCGGCGCCAATGCCATTGCCTATGGTTCGGACGCTATCGGCGGCGTGGTCAACCTCTCGACCCGCGACGAACCGGTGGACGGCTTCGGTTTTCGCAGCCGCTTGGAGGGCGGTTATGCCGGCACGCTCAACGGGGCCGCGAACCTGAGCTGGGGCATCGGGCCGCTGAACGGCGATCTCGGCATCGCAGCTTTGCACACCAAGGGGATCACGAGCGCCGCATCCCGCTTCGGCGCCAACGAGAAGGACGGGCTCGACAACATCACCGCCCATGGCCGCGTCGAGGCCGCCTTGTCGCAGGACGTGAAGCTCGACCTGCGCGGCTATTTCGTCGATGCCGACCTGGCTTATGACAGCTTTTTTGGCACGCCTGCGGACAGCGGCGACACCAGCCATTTCCGGCAGTTGACCGGCTATGCGGGCCTCAACGTCACGACCGGCGCGTTGGAAAGCCGTCTGTCCGTGACGGTGCTCGGCAACCGGCGCGACTATCGCTTCATGCCGGGCACGCCGCCTGACTTCGGCTATCGCGGCACACGCTGGCGCGCCGATTATGAGGGCGCGCTGACGCTCAGCCCGGCCGCGAGGTTGGTCCTCGGCCTGTCGCACGACGCTCCGGATTACCGCTTCTTCGGCTTCGGATCGGATGAGACGCACAAAGCCGACATCGACAGCGTCTTCGGCATGGCGATCGTGAAGCCGCTGGCTCGCCTCACCCTGACCGGGGGCGTCCGTCACGATCATCACAGCCAGTTCGGCGGCGTCACCACCTTCGGCGCCAATGCGAACTGGGGCCTTGGGGCCGGGCTGACCCGTATTCGCCTGGCTTATGGCGAGGGCTTTCGCGCGCCTTCGCTTTACCAGCTTTACGACAGCTATAGCGGCAATCGCGCGCTGATGCCGGAGCGATCTCACAGTTTCGATGTCGGCATCGACCGCAGCTTCGCGAGCGGGAAGGGGCATGTCGCGATCGCTGCCTTCACGCGCGTTACGCGAAACCAGATCGACTATGACCTCACGACCTTCGCTTATGCCAATCTTGCACGGACGACCGCACGTGGAATCGAGCTCTCGGTGGACTTTGAACCTGTCAAGGATTCAACGATTGCCCTGGCTTATAGCCTTATCGACACGCGTGATCGGACTCCGGCTTCAATAGCCTTCGACCGGCATCTGCCGCGTCGTCCAGTGAATAGCCTAAGCCTGTCTCTCGATCGGCGCTGGCCTATCGGTCTGTCGACCGGCGCGACCATGAGACTGGTCGGCCCGTCGCGCGATCCGACGGGGCCGTCGGGGCGGCTGGGCAGCTACGGCGTGCTCGATCTGCGTGCCGCTATGCCACTGGGCAAGGGGTTCGAACTCTATGCCCGGCTCGATAACGCGCTCAATGAGCGCTACGAGACAAGCTATGGCTATTCGAGCTATGGCCGTGCCGCCTATGCCGGCGTCAGGATGACTCTGTGAGGCGTTTGGCGATCCTGGCGTCGCTGTTGGCGCTGGCGGCGTGCGGGCAGCATGTCACGCCGGTGGCGAAAGGCGGCGCCGTCCGCATCATGTCGATGAATCCCTGCATCGACGCTATCCTCGTGCGTGTTGCGGACCCCGGCGAGATCGCGTCGATCAGCCATTACAGCCACGATCCCGCCGCGACCTCGATCCCGATCGTACAGGCGATGCGCTTTCCGGCCAACGCTGGCACCGCCGAAGAGGTGGTCGCGACCCAGCCCAGCATCGTGCTTCTCGGCGCGCATGGCGATCCGGCGACGCAGGCGGCCATCCGCGCGGCGGGTGTGGAGGTGGTCACCGTCGGCGTGCCCGCGACCATCGCCGAGAGCCTCGACCAGATCAGGACCGTCGCGCGCGTGGCGGGTCATCCCGAACGCGGCGAGGCGCTGGCGCGTGAGATCGAGGCAGCGCTCGCGGCGGCGCATCCGGAGGCGGGCTGGCGTCCGGTCGACGCCCTTATCCGGCAGGGCAGCGGCCTTGTCCCCGGCACGGGCACGCTGGCGGACGAGCTGCTCGGCCGCACCGGCTTCCGCAACATGAGTGCGGACTACAAGCTTGCGATGTGGGACGTGCTGCCGCTCGAACCGCTCATCGCCAGGCCGCCGAAACTCCTGCTGATGGACACGACCGAGCATCGCGGCCCGCCCGGCCTGCTCACCAAGATCCCCAACATGCGCATCGCCGACTTTTCCGAGCGTCTGCTGCAATGCGCGGGACCCAATCTCATCGATGCGGCCAGGCGGTTGGCGAAGATTCGTGCCGGCGTCATCCAGGCGCAGGCTGTTATACAGGCACAAGCCGTTCCCCGGCGCAGGCCGGGGTCCACCAGCGCGGCGCGCTGGAGCGCGCTGCCACGCGCTATACTTGAGGAGGGATGGACCCCGGCCTATGCCGGGGAACGGCCTCGGAAAAATGGGCGTGAGGTTCCGCTGCCATGACCCGCTCCGCCAAACTCGCCCTGCTGGTCCTCAGTGTGGCTGCCGCCTTCCTCTTCTCGCTGATCGCGGGAAAGGTCTGGGTGCCGGTCTGGGGCCTGGCCGATGGCGACCCGCGCATCCTCATCATGATGGACCTGCGCCTGCCGCGCGCGCTGCTCGGCCTCGTCGTCGGCGCAGGGCTGGGCGTGTCCGGCGCTGCATTGCAGGGCTATAGCCGCAATCCGCTCGCCGATCCGTCGATCCTCGGCATTTCCGCGGCCGCTGCGCTGGGTGCCGTGCTCGCCATCGCCTTTGGTTTCGGCTTCTCGCCAACCGGTATCACCGCATGCGCGATGGCCGGCGCGGGAATCGCGGTTCTGCTGCTGGCCTTGCTGGCCGGCCGGAGCGCGAGCGCTGTTGCCTTCATCCTTGCCGGGACCGTGCTGTCGTCGCTCGCGGGAGCATTGACCGCATTGGTCATCAGCCTCGCGCCCAGTCCTTTCGCCACGTCCGAGATCATCAACTGGCTGATGGGCGCTCTCACGGACCGCAGCTGGGTGGAAGTCCGGATCGCCGCACCGCTGATCGCCATCGGCTCGGCGATCCTGTTCCTGCAGGGCCGCGCGCTCGATGGGCTGACGCTCGGCGAGGCCGTGGCGCGCTCACTGGGCATCGATCTCATGCGCCTGCAATATGTCCTCGCTTTTGCCTTGGCGCTGATCGTTGGCGGCTCGGTCGCGGTGACCGGCATCGTCGGCTTTGTCGGCCTGATCGTCCCGCATCTTATGCGGCCATGGTTCGGTGCCGAGCCTTCGCGCCTGCTGCTGCCCTCGCTGCTGGGCGGGGCCATGCTGACCCTGGTCGCGGACGGGCTGGTGCGCCTGGCGCCGGGCGGCAGTGAACTGCGTCTCGGCGTGGCCATGGCGATCATCGGCACGCCGTTCTTCTTCGCACTGTTATTGCGCTACCGGCGGGAGCTCGGCTGATGCTGGACGCAAAAGGCCTTGGCGTGAGGCTGGGCGGGGCCGAAATCCTCGCGGGCTTGAGCGCGCGTATCGAGCCGGGCAGGGTGACCGCCATTGTCGGTCCAAACGGCGCGGGCAAGTCGACACTGCTCACCTGCCTTGCGGGGCTGCGTACAGCTGACAGGGGCGAAGTTCTGCTCAACGGCGTCCTGCTGGGCAGCATGAGCGGCCGTGAGCGCGCGAAGCGGCTCGGCTATCTGCCGCAGGAAAGTCCGGTGCACTGGAATATCGCCGTGCGGGCGCTCGTCGCGCTCGGCCGCTATCCGCATCGCGATGGCATTGCCGGCGAAAGCGCCTCGGACTGGCTCGCCGTCCAGCAAGCGCTGAGCGAGGTGGATATGGCGGCTTTCGTGGATCGGTCCGTCAACAGCCTCTCCGGCGGCGAGCGCGCGCGTGTTCTGCTGGCGCGCGTGCTGGCGGGCACGCCGCAATGGATCCTCGCCGACGAGCCCATGGCGGCGCTCGACCTTGCGCATCGCTACGCGCTCATGGCCCATTTGCGGGATATCGCGGCACAGGGCGTCGGCGTCGTGATCGTTATCCACGACCTGCCGCTCGCCGCACGCATGGCCGACGATGCCCTGCTGCTCGACGGTGGCCGACTGGTCGCATCCGGTCCGGCGCGCGATGTGCTGACGCCCGAGCGGCTCGGCCCGGTCTTCGGCGTCGACTTCGCTTATGGCACCGCCGCCGATGGCCAACCGACGCTGGTCAGCGCGCCGCGCTTCCCTTGAGCGTTGCGAGAGCCTAGACGGGGCATATGCAGCGTTTCGATGTCATCATCCTCGGCGGCGGCCTGGTGGGCCTGTCCCTCGCCATTGCGCTGGGACGCCATGGCGTCACCTGCGCAGTTGTGGATCCCGCCGATCCGGTCGTGACCACCGCAGCGGGCTTCGACGGCCGTGTTTCGGCGATCGCCAGTGCCAGCTTCAAGATGTTCGACGCAATCGGCGTTGCCGCCCATCTCGAAGGCAAAACCTGCCCGATCGACCGCATCTGGGTGGGAGAGGGGTTGTCGGGCGGCGCGCTCGACTTCGCGCCCGATCCCGACGACGGCGCACTGGGATATATGTGCGAAAACCGTGTCTTGCGCATTTCTTTGGACAAAACTGCCTCCGAAGTCTCTGAAATCACACGGTTTCAACCCGACAAAGCTGTTGAGGTTGCGCGCGACGATCTCGGTGTCACGGTCAAGCTCGCCAGCGGCGCCACGCTCTCCGCCAGCCTGCTCGTCGGCGCCGAGGGACGCGCAAGCCCAACTCGCGAACAGGCCGGTATCGCCGTCGCAAAATGGTCCTATCCGCACGCCGCATTGGTTACAGCGATCGATCACGACGAACCTCATAGGAACACGGCCTACGAGATTTTCTATACGGACGGCCCTTTCGCGCTGCTCCCGATGCAGCCCGGCACGCGCTCGGCGATCGTCTGGACAGTGCCGACCGAGCAGGGCCCGGCCTATATGAAGCTGTCCGAGAAGGCATGGCTCGCCGAAGCGCAGAAGCGCATGGGCGGCTTTCTTGGCGATATCCGTCTTGCCGCGCCGATGCAGAGCTATCCGCTCGGTTATCATCGCGCCGCGCGCATCACTGACCGGCGTCTCGCGCTCGTCGGAGACGCCGCCCATGGTATCCACCCGATTGCAGGGCAGGGGGTCAACCTCGGCTATCGCGATGTCGCCGCCCTGGCCGAAGTGATTGTCGAGGGCATGCGGATCGGCCTCGAGCCGGGCGATGCACAATTGCTCACCCGTTATCAACGCTGGCGCGCACTGGATTCGATCAGTGTCACCATGATGATGGATGGCCTCGTCCGCCTGTTCGACGTCCCCGGAAAGCCCGCATCGCTGGTCCGTCGCTTCGGACTGTCCGCCGTGCAGAAGCTGGGTCCGCTCAAAGATCGCTTCATGGCCGAGGCGCGGGGCGAGTCCGGTTCGCGTCCGCGCCTTCTGCTCGGCGACCTGGTCTGATCCTTTGATTGCGCCCGAGACTATCGCGCTGCTCGGCTTGGCGGCCGGGACCGCCGGCGTCATCGATTCCATCGCGGGCGGCGGCGGCCTCATCACGGTGCCGGCGCTGCTTGCTGCCGGCCTCCCGCCGGTCAATGCGCTCGCCACCAACAAGCTGCAGTCCGTGTTCAGCCAGATCATGTCGACGTGGCGCTACGCACGGCGCGGCCTGATCGAATTTCGCAGCTATGGTCTGATGGCCGCGGGCATCTTCGTCGCCTCCGCCGTCGGCGCCTTCACCGTCCAGCATATCTCGGCCGACGCGCTGAAACGCCTCATCCCGTTCCTCGTCATCGGCGCGATGCTCTACATGCTGCTTTCGCCGCGCATGGCCGATGCCGAGACCGAGCCACGCCTGTCCAAGGCCGGCTATTCTCCGGTAGCCGGCGCGATCGGCTTCTATGATGGCTTCTTCGGCCCCGGCACGGGAAGCTTCTTCACCACGAGCCTCGTCGGTCTGCGCGGCCTCGGCCTGATCCGCGCGGCGGCGCACACCAAGCTCTTCAACTTCGCCAGCAACGCAGGCAGCCTCGTCCTCTTTCTGGCCGCAGGCCAGGCGGTCTGGCTCGTCGGATTCGTCATGGCGGCCTGCGCGATGGTGGGCGCCTGGATCGGCTCGCATCTTGCGATGCGCCACGGCGCGCGCGTCATCCGTCCGCTGCTCATCGTCGCGAGCCTTGCCCTCACAGCCAAGCTGATCTGGGACGGCTTCTTCGCGACCTAGCTTTATTGCAGCGTCGTGCTGCGCCCGTCGCCACGGCGCATGAACTGCATCAGCTGGATCGCAAGCTCGGATCGATCCGAAAGCGTGTCGGCCTCCAGCATCGCCTGTTTACCCGCCGCGTCGAAGGGCGCGATCTGCCCGATGCCGTTGACCAGTGTTTCATCGTCGAGGCTCGCGACCGCGGACCAGTCGACCGAGTAGCCAAGCTGTCCCGCGAACAGCTCTGCCTCCCCCTCGATCGCCGCCCGCTCGCTCGGCGCAAGGATGCCGGGATCGTCTTCCTCCGCAGTGTAGAGTTCGGCGTCGACCTGGCGGAAGGGTGTCGAGACATCGAGTTCGCCGACAATGCGAAAGCGCGATTCACCTGAAAGGATGATATTGAAGCGGCCGTCGTCGAGCGCCTCGATCTCTGCGACGCGGCCCATGCAGCCAACCTGAAACAGCGGCTGCGGCTCGCCGTCGAGACCTGGCGCGCCGATCGGCTGGATCATGCCGATGCGCTGGTCCCGCGCCATCACGTCCTGGATCATCGCCCGGTAGCGCGGCTCGAAAATGTGCAGCGGCAAATGCATGCGCGGAAAGAGAACCGCGCCGCTCAGCGGGAAGATGGCAAGGCGGCGGGACATATGCGCCGCCTGCCTTCAGGCGAACAGGATGGCCGAGAGGCGGCGGCGCTGGTTGCTGACCCACGGATCCTCAAGGCCGACGACCTCGAACAGCTGGAGCAGCTGGTTGCGGGCCTTGCCGTCTTCCCAAGCCCGGTCGCGCTCGATGCTGGCGAGCAGCGCATCGGCAGCGCCGTCACGATCGCCATTGGCCATGCGTGCGGCGCTGAGCTCAAAATGCGCCTCATGATCGTCCGGATTGGCTGCGATGCGGGCTTCGAGAGGGCCTGTCTCGACGCCGGGCGTTGCGGAGCGGGCAAGCGCGATTGCCGCGCGGCCACGTTCGACATGGCTGTCCTTGGCCACGTCGGCAGGCAGGCTGCCGAGCAGCTGTTCCGCTTCGTCCAGCTGACCCAAGGCGACCAGCGTGCGGATGAGGCCGCCCATGACTTCGGCATTGTCGGGCGCCACGTCGGCGAGCTGTGCGAAAACTGAATAAGCCCGTTCATTGTCGCCGGCCGCGAGCACCTCTTCGCCCATCGCGATGAGCGGCGCCATGTCCTGTGCCTGCTGGCTCGCCTCGCTCTGGATCGGCAGCTGGGCAAGCAGCTGGTCGAGCATCTGGCGGTATTGGCCCTCTGTCCGGGCTTGTGTCAGGTCCGCCACCGGCTGGCCCTGGAAGAAGGCATAGACGGTCGGGATCGACTGGACGCGGAACTGGCTCGAGATGAAGCGGTTCTCGTCGACATTGATCTTGACCAGGATGACGCCGCGATCCGCATATTCATCCGCGATCTTCTCGATCACCGGCGAGAGCTGCTTGCAAGGCCCGCACCACTCCGCCCAAAAGTCGATGAGCACGAGCTTGGACTGCGACGGCTCGACGACGTCCCGCCGAAAGTCGGCGACCGCCTGTTTGTCCTGTTCGCTCAAGCCCAGCGTAGCCAAGTTCTTAACTCCCTGTCGTGTATCGGCGATCAAGCCCCCATTATGGGGCGGCGCCACCCCCTTTCGCAAGGGCGGACGGGATTCTTTGACCAAGCCACAAAAGAGGCTTGCCGGGTCCGAACCGCTTTGCTAGGTGCGCGCCTCACCCGTCGCTGGGGCTTCCCGGTGACCGCCAGAGCGGGCGTAGCTCAGGGGTAGAGCACAACCTTGCCAAGGTTGGGGTCGAGGGTTCGAATCCCTTCGCCCGCTCCAGTTTTTTCATAATTAAATCAATATATTGATCGGCGAACGGGTCGTCGCAACTGAGCTGCTTTTTGGGCTTGGGTCACCATCTGGTCACCGCCGTTCTGTTTCTCGAGACTGTCCGATCGCATATCGAGCATGGCTGTTTCCGCCCCGATTGCGGATGTTCTCAGCCAGAAAGACGACTTTCAAAGCGGCCATTCACGCTCAGGTCAGCAACGCCGTTTATATTCCGGCTCGTCGCATCCACGCCATCTTAGAGAGGCGGCCGATGAGAGATTGGAGATTGACCACCGTTGCGATGCTGCTCTCGTCTGCGGCGTCAGCAGCTGGTCCTGCGCAGTTTTCCGCAACGCAGATGGCGCAGATCAATCGCAACAGCTGGGGCCTCGATCTGGCTGCGCTTCAGACCGGCCCGTCCGCAAAGACCGTCATGGCCGGGCCCGATTCAAGCTTGCCATCGGCCGCCGCGGCTCAGATCGGGCAGATGCGGATCGTGCGGGAGCCGATGGCGCAGCTCGTCGTCGAAATGGATGCGCAAAGCCAGGCGGCGAACAAAGTCACCGATCCGGACGCGAAGAAAACAGCCCAGCAGGCCTATCAGCAGGCCATGAACGATCTCAATCGCGAGGCGGCGACTCGCTCCTTGCTGCGCGATCTCTATTCGCCCGCCCAGCTCCAAGAGCAGATGACATGGTTCTGGTTCAACCATTTCAATGTCCACGCCAACAAGCGCGACATCCGAGCGATGGTCGGCGATTATGAGGATGTGATCCGCGCCCATGCGCTGGGCAAGTTCCGCGATCTGCTGGAGGCCACGCTGCGCCATCCCGCCATGTTGCGCTATCTCGACAACGACCAGAACGCCGCCGGCCGCGTCAACGAGAACTATGCACGTGAGATCATGGAGCTGCACTCGATGGGCGTCGGCTCGGGCTACAGCCAGGCGGATGTGCAGGAGCTGGCCCGTATTCTGACCGGCGTCGGTGTCAGCCTCAAGCCGGACAATCCGAAGCTGAAGCCGGAATGGCAGCCTCTTTATATTCATGCCGGCCTGTTCGAGTTCAATCCGGCTCGCCACGATTTCGGCACCAAGCAATTTCTCGGTCACCAGATCAGCGGTTCGGGCTTTCATGAGGTCGAGCAGGCGCTCGATCTCATCGCAGCTTCGCCCGCGACTGCGCGTCATGTGTCGATGCAGATCGCCACTTATTTCATGGGCGACAATCCGCCCGCGGCCGTCGTCGACCGCATGGCGACAGCGTGGCAGCGGTCGAGTGGTGATATCGCGACGGTGCTGCGGGCAATGTCGGCGTCCCCCCAATATGGGGCGTCGCTCGGCCAGGCGTTCAAGGATCCGATCCATTATGTCGTGTCGGCCGTGCGCTATGCCTATGGCGATCGCGTGATCCTCAACGCCGATCCGATGATCGGCTGGCTCAACCGGATGGGCGAGGGGCTCTACAATCGCGAGACGCCGGACGGCTATCCCATGAATGCGTCGGCCTGGACCGGACCAGGACAGATGGAGGTCCGCTTCGAGATTGCCCGCGCGATCGGCAACGGCTCGGCAGGGCTGTTCAAGCCACGCACCGCCGGATCGAAGGAACAGCCCGTCTTCCCGCAATTGCAGAACGCGCTTTATTTCGGCGGGCTGGACCGGACGTTGAGCGCCCAGACCCGAGAGACGCTGGCGCAGGCGGTCAGTCCCCAGGAATGGAACATGCTGTTCCTTGCCTCGCCCGATTTCATGCGCCGATGAGCGTCAGGAGATGATCCCATGATCCTCAGCCGCCGACAAATGCTCGAAGCCGCGGCGCTCGCAGTCCCGCTCCTCGCGACCGGGCGGGCCTTTGCCGCGCCCGCCGCCGGGAAATCGCGCCTGCTCGTCGTGTTTCTGCGCGGGGCCTATGACGGCCTCAACATCGTCGCGCCGACGAGCAGCGACTTTTACCATGCGTCGCGGCCGACGATCGCGCTCGGCAAGCCTGATCCTGCCGCGCCCGACGCCGCCTTGCCACTCGATGCGGACTGGAGCCTGCATCCGGCGCTCAAGGACAGCATCCTGCCGCTCTGGCAAGCAAAACAGATCGCGTTCGTGCCGTTCGCAGGAACGGACGACCTCAGCCGGAGCCATTTTGAGACGCAGGACACAATTGAAATGGGCCAGCCCATTACAGGACATCGCGATTTCCAATCCGGCTTCATGGGGCGCCTCGCTACGGCACTGGGCGCGGACAAGCCGATCTCCTTCACCGACCAGCTGCCACTCTGCTTCCGGGGCGGGCCGACAGTGCCCAACATCGCGCTAGCCAACGCCGGATCCAAGCCGCCCATTGATGCGCGGCAGACCGCGCTCATCAATGCGATGTACAAGGGCCAGAAGGCCGGTGACGTGGATCTGGAGGCCGCTGTTGCCCAGGGCTTTCAGGTGCGCGACACTGTGTTTCAGTCGATTGCCGATGAAATGAACAAGGCCGGCCGAGGGGCGATCAGCGCCAAAGGCTTCGAGCTGTCGGCGCGGCGCATCGGTCGTCTGATGCGCGAGCAATATAATCTCGCCTTCGTCGATGTCGGCGGCTGGGACACGCACGTGAACCAGGGCGGTGCGCAGGGTTATCTTGCCGGGCGGATCGGCGAGTTGGGCAGGGCACTCGCCGGCTTTGCGGACGAGATCGGGCCCGATGCCTGGAGCAGCACGACGGTCGTGGTCATTTCCGAGTTCGGCCGGACCTTCCGCGAAAATGGCGACAAAGGCACCGATCACGGCCATGGCAGCGTCTATTGGGTGATGGGTGGCGGCGTGAACGGCGGACGGATCGCTGGACCGCAGATCAAGCTTGCGCCTGAGACGTTGAACCAGAATCGCGACCTGCCGGTGCTCACCGACTACCGAGCCCTAATGGGCGGGCTGATCGCAAGGCAATTCGGCCTTTCTGCCGACCAGGCCGCGCAGGTCTTTCCAGGCACTAGGGCTGCTGATCTGCAGTTACTTTAGAGCGCATGGAGAGGTTCCTTCGGTTTTCGACTAGCCGACATTCGGGGCGCTTCGCTTAGCCTTCGAAGCCGGTCGTTCATGCAATCTACTTCGCCCTCATTTTGGGCATTGAACGCAGTGGTCTGGCGTCAGAAAGCTGACTTTGTCTTGCCGGATGACACGCGGCAGAAACTCTAACCGTCGCCGTCCACTGGACAGTAGAGCTGCCGGCGCTACGGTTCAAATCATGCGTAC
Source organism: Sphingobium sp. (assembly GCA_017745115.1). The sequence goes on from JAGIAA010000006.1 coordinate 86,813, forward strand.
AATAGTCCTTACGAGCCTTCTGCTCGCCGCCGCCACGCCTACGATCGCCGCCGCTGCAGCGCGTGAGACAATTCAGACCGTCAAGGCCACGCGGTCCCAAATGGCTCGAATAAACATGCGGCCCGACACGAGTTATCTGAACGCCGAGGAAAGGAAGGTGGTCAATCTCCTGATCCAGGCGTCAAGCAAGATGTCGGAAATCTACCTGGTCCAGCACAGCGCCGACAATCCGGAAATCCGGCGCAAGCTGGCTGCGACCAAAGGCCCGGATCGCGCGCTGCTGCTCGACATGTTCGACCTGATGGCGGGCCCTTGGGATAGGCTCAACGACAATGCGACGTTCTGGGGCACGCAGCCCTATCCGGCGGGTGGTGGGCTCTATCCCACTGATCTGACCAAGGCAGAGCTGGACACTTATATCGCGGCCCATCCGGACGAGAAAACGGTGCTGCTCAGCCCTTACACAGTGGTGCGGCGGCAAGGGGCGAAGCTGGTCGCGATCCCCTATTCGAAATTCTATGCGCAATGGCTGGAGCCGGCGGCCAAATTGCTCGAGCAGGCGGCTGCCACCACGTCGAATCCCAGTCTCAAGAAATTCCTGACACTGCGTGCCAAGGCCTTTCGCACCGACGATTATTTCGAGTCCGAGCTGGCCTGGATGGACGTCAAGGACACGCCGATCGAGATCACCATCGGCCCCTATGAAAGCTATCGCGACGAGATCTACGGGCAAAAGACGGCGTTCGAAGCCTATGTGACATTGCGCAACCCGGTCGCGTCGGCTGCACTGGAAAAATACAAACATTATCTGCGCGACATGGAGGCCAATCTACCGGTCCCCGAAACCTACAAGAACTTCCAGCGCGGCTTCGAATCCCCGATCGCAGTGGTCGATCAAATCGGTTCGGGCGGCGAGGCGAAGCCGGGGGTGCAGACCGTCGCCTTCAACCTGCCCAATGACGAGCGGGTCCGCGAGGCGAAGGGCGCGAAGAAGGTCATCCTCTCCAACGTGCTCGGCGCGAAGTTCGATCGGATCCTGAAGCCCCTCGCTACGCTGGTGCTGGTGAAGGATCAGGCGGGCCTCGTCTCCAAGACCTACATGGAGAATGAAACGCTTTTCCACGAATTGTCGCACAGCCTGGGACCAGGCACGATCGTCAAGGGCGGCCGCAAGACGACCGTCGATGACGAGCTGAAAGAACAGTCCTCGGGCCTGGAGGAATGCAAGGCGGACGTTATGGGTGCCTGGAACATTCTGTTCATGATGAAGAAGGGCGAGCTACCCATCGCCGAACGACCGCAACTCTATGCGACCTACGTGACCGGTCTCTTCCGCGCGATGCGCTTCGGCGTCGCTGACGCGCACGGGCGTGGCGCCGCTGTCCAATATAACTTCATCCGCGAGCATGGCGGGTTCGACTGGGATGCGAAGGCGCGGCGCTACCGGGTAAACGACGCGAAGATGGAAGGTGCGATCGGCGCGCTCGTCGCTGCCATCGTGAAGCTGCAGGGCGATGGGGACTATGAGGGCGTTAAGGCCTTCAACGCGCGCTATGGAACATTGGACGCCAATGCGAAGGCTGTGATCGCGACAATGCACGCCATTCCCGTCGATATTCAGCCCAACTATCCCGACGGAATCTGATACGTCAGGTTGTGCCAACCTTCCGGTCATTCGCGTTCCAAGTCCGGCCACTGAAAGCGGCCGTTCGTTTTCTCTAACGAGGACGGCACGATCAGGCAGGCCGGGCTCGATTATGTGCGCCACCGCTCGGGCGGGCCGGGCATAGTGTTCACCGCTTGCGTCTCGGTCACGCCCAACGGCCAGGCTTATGTCGGTGAACCTGCCGCGGGCGAGGACGCTGCAGCGCCAGCGCCCGGCAGGGATCAATAGTTTCCCAATAGGCAAACAGTGTCAGAACAAGATCGTGACAGTTGCCCTTCCAGCCAGGGTAACCGAACGGAAAAATGGAAAATTCGCGCAATTACGCCTCTTCGCCAGACGATAGGTGCGGTGGATAAAACAATATTAACTCGTTCGAGCTTAAGTCGGCGCTCCGATAGAACTTAACAGGGTTGCATCATGAAGAAATTCTGCCTGCTTCTGGCCACGACACCGCTTGCCTTTTCGACGCCCGTCTGGGCTGATGAGGCGGCCGCTGCCGACGCCGCTCCGAAGACCGAAACGTCTCAGCAGGACAGTGTTGCTAAGCCTGCCGCAGCCACGTTCAGCACCGGCGTCGCCAAGGGGCGCGACATGCTGGATTCCGCGATCTCGGCTTCCTCGCTCGATGCCCAAGAAGCCGACAAGCTAGGCGCCCGGTCGCTTGGCGAGTTGCTGCGGAACATCCCTGGCGTTCGCGCAGAATTCGAGGGTGGTGAAGGCAATGCGAGCTACTCGATCCGCGGCCTTCCGCTTGCGGCGAGCGGCTCCAAGTTTTTGCAGCTCCAGGAAGATGGCTTGCCAGTGCTCGAGTTCGGCGACATCCAGCTGATGTCGTCCGACATTTTCATGCGTGTCGATTCCAACCTTGGTCAGGTTGAGGCGATTCGTGGAGGCTCGGCTTCGACCTTCGCGTCCAACTCGCCGGGCGGTGTGATCAATCTCATCTCGAAGACGGGTGAAGTCGAGGGTGGCTCGGTCGCGGCCAGCGCCGGCCTCGATTATGGCATGTACCGGCTCGACTTCGATTATGGTGGCCGGCTCAATGACACGCTGCGCTATCAGGTAGGCGGCTTCTATCGCCACGGTGAGGGCCCGCGCGCTATCGGCTATGACGCCTACAAAGGGGGCCAGTTCAAGGTCAATGTCACCAAGGAACTGGGCGGCGGTGACTTCATCCGCCTGTACGGCAAGTATCTCGATGATCGCACGCCGTCCTACCAGCCCGTTCCCGTCAAGGTGACAGGCACCAATGACAAGCCCAGCTTCGTCGATCTGCCGAGTTTCGATATCGCCCGCGATTCCCTGATTTCGCGCAACATCAACGGCGTACCCTCGCTCGACGAGAACAACAACGCGAAGACCTTCGACGCTCGCGATGGTATGCATTCGGTGAGCAAGTCGGTCGGTCTCGAAGCCAAGTTCGACGTCGCCGGCTTCTCGGTCAGCGAGAAGTTCCGCTTCGCCAACAATTCGGGCAGCGTGTTCGAGAACCTACCGCTCGCTGCCGCCCCGGCGATCGGCCTCGCTATGGCGAATGGCGGCCTTGGCGCCACCCTGGTTTATGCGAATGGCCCCAATGCCGGTCAGACGATCAATCCCACGACGGTCAACGGCAATGGCCTGCTGATGCAGTCGCTCTTCCTCAATGCCGACCTCAACAGCCTCAACAACGTGACGAATGACCTGCGTCTCAGCCGCGTATGGAAGATCGGTGGCGGCGACTTCACCACCACCGCAGGCTTCTACAAGGCGAACCAGTCGTTCGACTCGTTCTGGAGCTTCATCACCGCGCTGCAGGACGTGAACGGCGACGGCAATTCTGCGCTGGTCGATGTTCGCACCGCCGGTGGAACCACCGTGACGCAGAATGGCATCGTCTCGTACAGCACGGTCGGTACCGCCGGCTATCACCGCAACTACGACATCGGCTACGACATCAGTGCGCCCTACGGTTCTGTGAACTATCACATCGGCAAGATCGCCATCGGCGGCAGCCTGCGTTACGACATGGGCAGTGTGAAGGGGACGCTCACCGGTGCCGAGCTCGGCCTCAGCCCCACGACCGGTATGACCGCCTACGATTTCAATCACGACGGCGTGATCTCGGCTGCAGAGGCCAAGACGGCCTATCTGCCGAGCGTCTCGGGTCTGGTCGATTACGACTATCACTATTTGAGCTACTCGACCGGTATCAACTACCGCATCTCACAGGCGCTGGCAGTCTTCGCCCGTTATAGCCGCGGTGGACGCGCGGCGGCGGATCGCATCCTGTTCACGCCGGCGATCAATTACGCCACGGGCGCGCTCCTGGACCCCAAGGACGGCTATGACCTCGTCAAGCAGACCGAGGTTGGCGTGAAGTATCGTGGCAACGGTCTTGCGCTCAATCTCACGGGCTTCCTCGCAAACACCGGCGAGCGCAACATGCAGGTCAACAGCAAGCCTGATGGCTCGGTGCAGGTCGAACACATCATTCGCGAATATCGTGCTTATGGCGCGGAGTTCGAAGGCAGCATACGCCGCGGCCCGTTCAGCCTGACCGCTGGCGCGACCTACACCCACGCTGAGATCACAAGCGACGCGACCAATGCAGCGGTTGTCGGCAAGACGCCTCGCCACCAGGCTTCTTTCATCTTTGAAGCGACGCCCCAGTTCGAGACGCAATTGTTCACCGTTGGCGCGAACATCGTCGGCACCACGAGCAGCTACGCGCAGGATACGAACCAGCTCAAGCTGCCCGGTTACGCGACGGTCAGCGCGTTCCTGCAGTTCCGTCCGGCGAAGCACATCGAGTTGATGCTGAACGCCAACAACCTGTTCGACACGGTTGGCATTGCCGAGGTCAGCCAAGCGGCAATCCCGACCAGCGGGGTTGTGCTGGCGCGCGCGATCAACGGCCGCACCGTGTCGGGCTCTGTTCGCTTTTCCTTCTGACGGGCCGCTGGAGGATGGTCCGTCCGTCCTCCAGCTTCGCCCTGAGGGTACATTGAGGTCATGACGATGTTCAAGTCGATGAGTATACCCCGGAAACTGGGCTTCTCCTTTCTGGCGATCAACGCGTGCGCAGCCATCGTCATGGCGGTGTTCTTCGCGAATATCATGATGATCCGCTCGTCGACGGCGAACAACAATTTGAGCCAATCGATCCTTGCCAGGGAACTGCTGCTGGAGACGTCGCTGCTGCGGCAGAACAGCCAGTTGCGCGGTTTCCTCGTCACGGGCGACGAGAGCTATCTCAAATCATATTATGAGGGCCGCGACGACTACGACAAAACGGCCGCTGAGTTGGACAAGCTGCTCGCTTCGCCCGAACAGTTGAAGCTGCTCAACCAGGCCCGCGACGAAACCGTCAAATGGCGAAAGGACTGGGGCGACCGTCTCATTGACGTGGTCAAAAGCGGCCAGCGTGTCGAAGCCGAACAGGAAGTGCGGGACGCGGGCAAGAAGGTTCTCGTGAGCGCTGCCGTCCTGCCGCTTCGCGACCTGCGCGACATGGAAACCAAGTTCATAGACGCCGAAGGTGCGCGCCAGAGCCGGGCGATCGCCGTGGCGCTCGTCGCGCTTGCGATTGGCGCCATCGCTCTCATCGGTATGGCTGTTGCGCTCGCCCGAGCCCTCAGCCGGTCCATCGCCAAGCCGATCACGGAGCTTACCGGTGGCATGACGGCGCTGGCGAAAGGCCGCGATGATGTAGCCGTGCCGAATGTCGAACGCTCGGACGAGCTGGGCGACATGGCGCGCGCAGTGCTGGTCTTCCGTGACGCGGCGCGCGCCAAGGCAGAGTCGGACGCGGCCCAGACCCATGTGGTGGAAGCGCTCGGTAAAGGGCTGGAGGCGCTGGCCGCTGGCGACATGACCTATTTGATCGCGCAGCCTTTTGGGGCGGACTATGATCGTCTGCGTATCACCTTCAACCAGACGGTCGAGGGTATGGAGCGTAGCCTGGTGAGCGTCGCCAGTTCGGCGAGGAGCGTGCACACCGGCTCCGCGGAAATCCGTTCAGCAGCTGAGGATCTGGCCCGCCGCACGGAGATGCAGGCCGCCTCCATCGAGAAGACAGCAGCGGCGACCAATCAGGTGACGGACATGGTCGCCGAAACGGCGCGCAGCACTGCCGAAGTGCGCGGCGCGATCGGCGGCGTCCACGGCGAGGCCGTGGAAGGCGGTGAGGTCGTGCGCAAGGCAGTCGACGCTATGGACGCGATCTCGAAGAGTTCGGAGCAAATCGAGCAGATTATCAACGTTATCGACGGCATTGCCTTTCAGACCAATCTCCTCGCTCTCAATGCCGGCGTGGAAGCGGCGCGTGCCGGCGACGCCGGCAAGGGCTTCGCGGTCGTCGCAAACGAGGTCCGTGCGCTTGCCCAGCGCTCGGCCGATGCCGCCAAGGACATCAAGGCGCTCATCAACACGTCGAGCGAGCAGGTCGGAAGCGGCGTCAATCTTGTGGGCGAAACCGGCCAGATGTTGGGGCGGATCGTGGCGAAGATCAGCGATGTCAGCGGCGTGATCGGCGAGATGGCCAGTGCCGCGGAGGCACAGGCCACGAATCTACGCGATGTCAATCACTCGATCGCCGAGATGGATAGGATGACCCAGCAAAATGCAGCGATGGTCGAGGAAGCCACCGCCTGCGCGCGGAGTCTTTCGGGTGAGGCCGATGGCCTCGCTGCATCGATCTCGCGTTTCCGTTTGAACGCCGCCGATGCGCCGCGGATGTCGGCACCCAAAGCGCAGCCTGCGGCAGCTTTGCGCGTCCCCGCGAAGCAATCGCGCATCGCGGGCAACCTCGCGGTGAAGGACGACGACTTGGAAAGCTGGGAAAGCTTCTGACGAACGTGGGCACTAAGGACCAGAAACGACAGCCTGCGAACCGTATGATGATCAAGATCAAGTCCAATATCCCTCCGGCGGCAGGCGAGCGTTCCACGCCCGCAGCGCCCATGAGGACGTCAGATACCGGAGTGGTTCCGGTTCCTTCCCCAGCGCGCGACCTGCTGCAACAGCTGGCGGGACATTTCAACGGTCAGGGCGAGCTACTCGTCAAGGCGCATTTTGCGCGCGCCATGGGCTCGGACTTTGTTGCGCATGTGCTCGAAGCGGCTTTCCGTCAGCTCGATCGCGCGCCAGAGACGGCGGCACTGATCCGCAACTGGCCAGGCGACCCCGCTTCGGCAGCACTCGCGATGCGCCTCAATGCGGCGCTGCATTTGCTTGCCCGCCGTGGTGCGCCCGCCGCCCTTGGCGCGCTTTATGCCCGTCTTCATGATGATTTCGATAGCGCTATCGGCGAGGCGCTGGCGCAAAAGGACGCCTTCATTGCAGAGGCGTTGCGCCATCCTACCCAAACCAACGAGGTCGGCCGGACCGGTGCAATTGCCGCGGCGCTCATGACGGCGCAGATGGAACTGGGCACCATGCCGTTCGAGCTCCTCGAGCTCGGGGCGAGCTGTGGCCTCAATCTGAATCTAGCGCATTATGCCTTTGACTTGGGCGGCGTGATCGCAGGCACGGCCGGATCGGCGGTAAAGATCGCCCCTGAATGGCGCGGCGCGCAGCTGGCGGCCACGCCGATCGAGGTCTTGAGCGCGCGCGGCGTCGATCTGCATCCACTCGATCCTCGCGATCCGCTGACAATCGAACGCCAGCTCGCATTTGTCTGGGCGGACCAGCAGCCCCGTTTTCAACGCCTTGAAGACGCTCTGGAATTTGCCCAGAACAATCCGCCTCAAGTCGATCGCGCGAATGCCCTGACATGGCTTGCAGCGCAGCTCGAAAAGCCGCAGCAGGACAATGTCTGCCGGGCTATTTTTCATTCCATGGTCCTTCAATATTTCGCGTCGGATGACCGCCAGGCCGTGATGGAAATTATAGCTCAGGCGGGTGAGCGTGCCACGGCAACGCGTCCCTTGGCGTGGATCGGTTTTGAATGGTCCTTCTCTCGCGACGCGGTTCATCTCGATCTGACGACATGGCCCGGAGGTCGCACTCGTCATCTTGCCACCTGCGATCCTTATGGGGCGTGGATTGATTGGCGTTGAAAGCCGAGCCTCTTTGGAGCCCGTGCGACCACTTATCGGGCATGGGCCATGGCTGACGGGATCGCAGGTTCATAGCATGCCGTCCCCGTCTCGACCTTGCCTTGGTCATTGAAGATGAGGGTCTCGACCATCTGGCGGCCCAGTTCATCGGAATAGTGGATGGCCACGGACCGATGGCCGGCAAATGCGTGAATCAATGTGAAGTTCAGGCCTGATCTCTTTGCCAGGCCGCGCGACCAGTAGGTTCGCAGAGCCGCCATGCCTTGAACGCGTCCATCGCCCGTCGCCAACTCGGCGACCGGGGAGTGGAAAATGATGTCATCCGCATAGTGCTCCAGGATCCGCTCGACATCGTGGCTGTTCCAGGTCTCGATCCATTCCTGTGCGATGGCGTCTGCTTCGGCCTGAGTCATTTGTCTCTCCCACTGAGGGTTGCTTCGAAGCAAGCTTTGTTCCGAAAAGTGAGCAGGTGTAAATTAGTTACCTGCAAGTGACCTGCGGGAGGGGCCATGCAGCACGCCACGTCGGCCCAGCCACGTGCGCAATCGTGAGCGCTACTTCGATGACCCCGATTGCTTTTGAACAAGGCGACTTGATAGCTCCGTCTCGGCATCTGACTTCCCTAGATCCGAGGCCATTTGAACAGGGGACAAGCTGGGTTCGGGCACGACCATCGGGACTGCCCGAACCCTTGTTTCAGCAGCTCAACTTTGGAGCCCCGAATGCGAAAGACAGTCAAGGTTTGCGCGAGCTTCATCTGCCTCACCGGCGTCGTGACCTACGCCGTCGCTCAAACAAGGTCGTTCCCTGACGATCCGTTTTCTCAAGGGCGATTTGAGGAGGCGGAAGCTGCTTACAAGGCCATACTCGCCCAGTCGCCCAACGATGCCGCGGCGCTAGCCGGTCTCGCGCGTGCACGCGTCTTCGACGATCAGGTGGATCAGGCCATCGAACTGGCGAACAAGGCGCTGGCCGTCGCCCCGGACAATCCAATGGCTGCGACCATCCTGAGGACGGCCCAGGCTCGAAAGGCTTCATTCGGACCCGACAGATATGTGACCAAGCTCGACCGGCCTGTCGCAATCAAATTCATTCAGACGGATCCTCTGCCATCCCTCACCGTGACGATCGGAACGCGGCAAGCGACCTTCATTATAGACACGGGCGGGCCCGACGTCGTTTTGAGCGCCCGGCTTGCCCAGGAGCTTGGTTTGCCCCTCACCGATGGACCGATGGGCACGTTCGCCGGCGGGCGCCAGGCCCGGACGCAACGCGCCCTCATTCCGAAGATGACGCTGGGTTCGATCGAGATATCCAACGTGCCGTCCGGCGTCCTCGAGTTGCCGGGGCAGCAGTTCGACGGGATCATCGGGACCGGCCTGCTCATGCACTTCCTGTCGACGATCGATTATTGCAGCGGCCAGCTCATCCTCGCGCCCCGCTCGGATTCGGCGAGCTTCGAAAAACAAGCTCAAGGCAATGGCAGCAATATCGTCCGGATGTGGCTGATGGCGGACCATTTTATCCTGGCGCGCGCGCGTTTGAACCAGGCTCCGGAAGGCATTTTCCACATCGACACCGGCTTCGCCGGCGGCGGTCTCATGGGTACCCAGGAGGCTTTGGACGAAGCTGGGATCGTGCTCGACAAGACGAACGTGCAGACCGGCATGGGCGGCGGCGGCGCCGTACAGTCCGTGCCATTCTTTGCAGGCGCTACTCTGGGGAAACTGACGCGAACCAACATCCGCGGCGCCTTCAGCCTGGGCGGCAACCAGTTCGGTATTTTCCCCTTCAAGGTGAAAGGCGCTCTGTCGCACCAGTTTTTCCGCAACAGCCGCCTTACCTTCGACTTCGACGCGATGCGCATGGTGACGCAGGATTGCGGGGCATGACGCTCAAGGGCGAATTTGGTCGGGAAGGTGCGGACCCAAAGCGGACGATGATCGCATAATTCGACAATAAATCAGCAGTGCTTCGTTCCACCAAGCCGTGTCCAGGCTGGCGCACGCGGGTCGAGTGCTTCCGCAAGGAAGTCGATCACCGTGCGCACGCTCGGCAGGAGGCCCCGCCGGGAGGTGAAGACCAGGTGCACGATGCCGCGGCGGCCCGTCCATTCCGGCAGGAGCTGCACCAGCCGGCCGTCGTTGAGCGCTTCCACGCAGGCGGCGTCGGGCAATAGCGCGATACCCGTTCCGGCACAGGCCGCTTCGCGCAGCACCGGGAAGGCGCTCGCGGCGAGGCGCGGCTCGTGCGTGACGACGATCTCTTCGGCGGCGGCATTGACCAGCGTCCAGCGGTCGGGTCCCGGCCGGTCGCCATGGGCGAGCGTCGCATAGCCCGGGATGTCTTGCGGATGCGCCGGCTGGCCATGGTCCGCGACGAAGCCCGGGCTCGCGACGAGCATCGAAACCGAATGGCCGAGCTGCTTCACCTGGAGGTCGGCGTCGGTGTCGAGCCGCTCGCGCACGCGGATGGCGATGTCGATGCCTTCCTCGATGATGTCGACGCGCCGGTTGGACACCAGGAATTGCACCCGCAGCTTGGGATATTGGGCGAGCAGCACGGGCAGCGCGCTGGCCAGCAATCGTTCTGAATCGAGCGGACAGGAGACGCGCACCAGCCCCTGGGGCTCCGCCTTGAGGCGGGCGACCGCTTCCTCGATGGCTTCGGTTTCGGAGATCGCCGCGCGGGCATGGCCGTAGACGTCCAGCCCCACCTCGGTGACCTTGAAGCGCCGTGTCGAGCGCTCCACCAACCGCACCCCCAGATCCTCCTCCAGCGCCGCGACCCGACGGCTGATCCGCGACTTCGGAATGCCCAGCGTGCGTGCGGCGGCCGAGAAGCCGCCATTGGCAACCACCGAGACGAAGAGGTTGAGATCGTTGAGGTCACGCATTTTATCGTTCCACTAATGCAACAATGCGTCGCGATTTCGCTATCTAGTGCCGAATTGCCTGCATCAATAGATCACGGTTCATGAAATTCCAAGGGAGTTGAGCCATGAACCTTCTTCATATCGACAGCGCTATCACCGGCGAGAACAGCGTCACACACCAGGTCGGCGCCGCCATCGTTGAAGCCGCGCGCCGGGCCAGCCCCGGTCTGAATGTCACTTATCGCGATCTCGCTGCGGATCCGATCCCGCATCTGGACGGCGTCGCCATGGGCAAGCTGCGCGGCGGGCAGAGCGAAGCGAACGATCCCGACGTGCTGCTCAACACGGTCCTGATCGAGGAACTGCTTGCCGCCGACATCGTCGTCATCGGGGCGCCTATGTATAATTTCTCGGTGCCGAGCCAGCTCAAGGCATGGATCGACCGCGTGGCCGTACCGGGCAAGACCTTCCGCTACACGGAGAACGGGCCGCAGGGCCTCGCCGGCTGCAAGAAGGTGTTCGTTGCCTCGGCGCGCGGTGGAATCTATTCGGAAGGACCGGCTGCCGCGGCCGACTTCCAGGAGCCTTTCCTGCGCCAGATCTTCAGCTTCTTCGGCATCGAGGATGTGACCTTCATTCGCGCCGAGGGCATTGCCTATGGCCCCGAGCATTTCAAGACCGCGCTGGAAGCTGCCATCGCCGAAGCGCATAACACATTGCCGCTCGCCGCCTGATCCTCTCTCCCTGGAAGCCCTTGAGTGGCTTCATGACGCCGCCGCCGGATGCCCCCTTCCGGCGGCGGCTTTTTAACTGGCCTCCATGCCGAAAGGCCATGCCATGCCGGTCTCGGCTCTTTCTCATGGCCGGACGAAATCGCCGTCGCGCCCTCGCGCCGGAGGCGGGGATGCTGGCCGGTCGCCGGAAGTTGAACCCGAAGTTCAGGGGCACGTGCAGTCACTTTCCTGTACTCCGGCGACAGGACATCCCGCGAACGAAGCGCTCGCTTCCTCAAAGATGCCGCGGACCGTGCACCGGATGCGGCGCGCAGGACTTGTCAATTGGATTAGTAGAATTATCTTCTGTGACGGATCGGAACGTAGGCCGAGTCGACCGATCCCCTCCCATCACCACAGGAGACAGATCATGACTGCACTGGCATCGGCTGCCGATCAGGCGCCACTGATTCTCACCGTCCCCGGCATCGACAATAGCGGGCCGCGGCACTGGCAAAGCATCTGGGAACGCGAACTGGACGACTGCGCACGGGTCGAACTGGGCAGCTGGGAGCGGCCGCACCGCAATGGCTGGGTGAACGCGCTCAACCACTCCATTCGCTCGGCGGGGCGCCCTGTCGTTCTCGTCGCGCACAGCCTGGGCTGCCTCACCGTCGCCTGGTGGGCGGCGATGGAGCGGCCGGCTTATGGCGATCCGGTCATCGGCGCTCTGCTCGTTGCACCGCCCGATGTGGACTTCGCGCCGCTGGATCCGCGCCTCTCCGGCTTTGCGCCGACGCCGGTCAAGCCGCTGCCGTTTCCGTCCATTCTCGCCGCCAGCCGGGACGATCCGTATATCCAGCAGAAGCGCGCGCGGCGCCTCGCCCTCCTGTGGGGCAGCCAATATGCCGACGCCGGAGCCGTCGGTCATATCAATGCCGAGTCTGAACTGGGCGGCTGGGAGTTCGGTCTGTTCCTGCTGAGCCGGCTGACCGGCCGCGTTCGCGCCAGCCGCGCCGAAGCATTGGTCCATCCATTCCCGCTCGACCGGGCAGTGGGCGCAGCGAACTGAGTGCGCCGAGCCAGGCGGGGCGGCCCGGCACGCCCAAGCGGGCGATAGCAGCATTTTCCGCTTGCATTACATAACTCACGGGTTATGGATTATTCATAACCCGTGAGTTATTGATTCATGGCGACGCCAGAGCAGCACGACACTCTTTTCAGGACGCTTGCCGATCCCACGCGGCGTGCGATTTTCGAGCGCCTCTGCCGCGAGGGCGAACAAACCGTCGGGAGTCTGACAGCGCGCTCGGGCGTGTCACAGCCGGCCGTCTCCAAGCATCTTGGCGTCCTCAAGCAGGCGGGCCTCGTGCGTGATCGCCATGAGGGACGCCAGACCCATTACACCGCGCTGCCCGCTGCGCTTGGCCCGCTCAGCGACTGGGCGAACCGCATGACCGATTTCTGGGAAGGGCGGATCGATGCGCTTGAAGACTTGCTGAAGAGGATGGACCAATGACCGAAACGCGCTCCGTCGTCATCGAGCGGGAGATCGCCTTTCCGCCGGCCAGGATCTGGCGCGCGCTGACGCAGCCTCACTTCATTGAGGAGTGGCTGATGAAGAACGATTTCGCGGCCGAAGTCGGCCGGCCCTTCACGCTGCGGGCGCAGCCTCATGGCGACTGGAACGGCGTCATCGATTGCGAGGTGCTGGAGATGGAGCCGGAGAAGAAGCTCTCCTACACTTGGAATTCGGGCAACGGCCCCCTGTGCATCGCCAGCACGGTCACCTGGACTTTGACGCCGAGCGGTGCGGGGACTCTGCTGCGTATGGAACAGTCGGGCTTTCGCCCCGAACAGGTCCAGAATTTCGAGGGCGCCAAATATGGCTGGCGAAATTTCTTCGGGAAGCTCGAAGAGCTGCTGGCGCGGACAGATGGATGAGGGGAGGCTGAATTGAGCCACTGGATGAGACAGGTACATCGCTGGCTGTCGGTCATTTTCACGCTGACCGTCGCCGCCAATTTCGTCGCCATGGCGTTCGGTCCGCCGCCGCCCTGGATCACATATTCGCCGTTGCCGTTCCTGTTTCTGATGCTGGCGACGGGCATCTACCTGTTTTTCCTGCCCTATGCCCGGCGAGGTAAAAGGACGACATCATGAGCGAGCCCACAGCCGCCGAATTGATCGACGCCAAGATCGCGTCCTTCCCGGACTGGCGCGGCACCACGCTCGCGAAGCTGCGCGCCATCCTCAGGAACGCGGTCCCGGATGTCGTGGAAGAAGTGAAATGGCGCAAGCCGTCGAACCCCTCCGGCGTTCCGGTATGGTCGAAGAGCGGCATCATCTGCACTGGCGAGACCTACAAGGACAAGGTCAAGCTGACATTCGACAAGGGCGCGTCTCTCGATGATCCCAAAGGCCTGTTCAATTCGAGCCTCGACGGCAACGTGCGCCGCGCGATCGATTTTGCCGAGGGCGCGACGATCGACGAGCCCGGCCTCAAGGCGCTGTTCCGCGAGGCCGCGGCGTTCAATGACGCCAAACCGAAGCGGCGCTAAAGCTCCAGACAGCCGCCGTCGACATACAGGTCGACGCCGTTGATGAAGCTCGCCTCATCCGAAGCGAGGAACAGCACCGGCCGTGCGATTTCGTCCGACGTGCCCATGCGCTTCATCGGCACAACGCCGGCCATCATCTCCTTCATGCCTTGCACCTGATCCGCCGTGACGCCGTCGGTCCGCGTGATGATCGGCGTGTCGGTAGGACCAGGGCTCACCATGTTGACGCGGATCCTCCGCGGCAGGAGTTCGACCGCGAGGATGCGTGCGACTGCGCGAAGGCCCGCCTTTGCTGCCGCGTACATGATGTTGCCGGGCACAGCAGCAATGGAGCCGATCGAGCCGGTGACGACGATCGAGCCGCCGTCCCGCATCAGCGGCAGCGCTTTCTGGATGGCGAAGAAGCAGCCGCGCAGGTTGACGTTGTGGACCTCGTCCCATTGATCGGGAGTGACCTCCGGAACGGGTGCGAAAGCGCCAATGCCGGCGTTGACGAACAGGACGTCGATCGCGCCATGTGACTCGCGGATCGCAGACAGCACGTCATTGCCGCTCTGGATGTCGCCGATGTCCGCGACAAAGCCGCGTCCGCCGGGTATGTCCGCGACCGTCTCGTCGATGGTTTTCCGCGAACGCCCGGTGATGAAGACATGCGCGCCTTCCTTGCCGAAATCGACCGATGCGGCGCGGCCGATGCCGCTGTTGCCGCCCATCACCAGCACCACCTTGTCCTTGAACCGCATCGCTCTCTCTCCTGATCTTTGCGAGACCCCTAGCGGCTGGTAAGACGAGGGCAAGAAAAAGGGAGAGGACAGCCATGGAAACCAGCCGCCGCGACCTTATCGTTGCAGGAACAACCCTGACCGCGCTCATGTCGGCCGAATCGAACGCCCAGCCCGCTGCGGCGAAGGGCACAATGGAAATCATCCACGTCTATGCCGGGCCGGACGGCGTCTCCCATGTGAAGCGCGTCACCGTGACGGGTCTGCCCAAGCCGCTGCCGGTGACCGAGGTGCGCGCCTCCTTCGTCGCCAAGGGCACCGAGGATTGGCACGTCGCACCGTCAAAGCTGTTCACGATCAACACTGCCGGCGACATCCAGGCCGAGATGGGCGACGGCACCAAGGTCGCCATCGGCAAGGGCGATCTCGTCTATCTCGAGGATCTGACCGGCAAGGGCCACATCACGCGTCTGCTGACCGATGTGAGCAACCTGTTTCTGATGGTGAGGCCGGACTTCGATCTGGAGAAATGGGCGAAGGGCTGAACCGCACCGGGCTGTTACTCCGTTGCAGAAAAGACTGCGCCGGCTGGTGGCGGCGCCGGCACGGCACCAGTGGTGAAACCAACCTTCCAGGTAACCACCGACCGGACCTTTGCGCCGTTCGGATCGGTCGTCGATGCCGCTCCGGTTTTCGTGAGTTCCTGGCATGCAAGATCGGCCAGCATTTTTGACACGGTTTCGTCGCTCGCCCGGCAACTAGAAACCCGCCCATCGGTTTCGGCAATATAGCTTACGTCGACTTCGGATGCCTTTTCTTTCGGCAGAGCCGCAACCTTCACCACGTCTTCGACCTTCGCAATGTTGTTCGCCTTTCTGGCCCAATAATTCGGGTTTATCCAAATCTGATATCGCGTGATGCGGCCGTAGGTTTGCTGCCCACTGTCGTCGCGAGCAGGAATGAAGCGCGCCCGTGCCAAAGCTTTCGTGCATGTGACGCTGTCGAGGCCTGGCCAACCGCTGGATGCAAATACTTCGCAGCGATAGGCTTTGCCGTTGGGATCGACGTACAGGTGAAATCCGACCGTGCCTTGCCCTCCGTTTCTGAAGATATCCGACGGATAATCGTCAGGAAGGAGCCAGAATTTGGGTCCGGTCTGTTGCGGCGCTGCATATGCATCTACGGGCTTTTCGGCAGCAACTGCGCTCGGTGAGGCTGCCGCTGCAGCGATCAAGAAGGCGATCATGATTTGCGGTCCTTCTCTCATTTAAACGGGGGTTAGAACGGCGAATTCGGATTCGGTCCCTCGGTCGGCACGTCCATCATGACGTCCCAATGCTCGACGATGAGGCCGTTCTCGCAGCGGAAGATGTCCATGACCGCGAAGCCATTGTCTTCGGGCCAGCGGCGGACATGATAGTGGACGATGACGTGATCGCCGTCCGCGAACATGCGCTTGACGTCATGCACGGCTTGCGGGCTCGCACCCTTGATCATGTCGAGGAAGCTCTTGAGCGCATCGCGACCCGGCGGGGCGAGCTGGCTGTGCTGGATGTAGTCGGGATCGATAAAGCGATCGACCGCGCCTGAATCCATCGGGTTCAGCACCTCGCGGAAGAGGCCGGCGACCAGATCGAGATTGGCCTGTTCCTCTGCCGAATAGCCCATGCGCCTCTCCTTGCGCGGTTGCGTCGATGCATGCACTAGTTGCTCGGTGAGCCCGAATCCAGCCGTGCCGAAATCCGCTCCCAAGGTCAGCGCCCGTGCGCCCGAGGCTCAGCCCTGGTGGCAGGGAGCGGCTATCTACCAGATCTATCCGCGCAGCTTCGCGGACTCGAACGGCGACGGCATCGGCGATCTGCCGGGCATCACCGCGCATCTGGACTATGTCGCCAGCCTCGGCGTCGATGCGATCTGGCTCTCGCCCTTCTTCAAGTCGCCGATGCGCGACTTCGGCTATGACGTCTCGGACTATTGCGATGTCGATCCGATCTTCGGCACCCTCGCCGATTTCGACGCGCTGGTGGCGAAGGCGCACGAGCTCGGCATCCGCATCGTCATCGATCAGGTCTATGCGCACACATCGGACCAGCATCCCTGGTTCCAGTCGAGCCGCAACGATCCCAAGGGGCCGCATGGCGACTGGTATGTCTGGCGCGATCCCAAGCCCGACGGCTCGCCGCCGACCAACTGGCAGAGCGTGTTCGGCGGGCCGGCGTGGACGTGGGATGGGCGTCGTCGCCAATATTATTTCCACAATTTCCTGAAGGAGCAGCCACAGGTGAACGGGCACAGCCCGGCACTGCAGGCGGCCCTGCTCGATGCCGCGCGTTTCTGGCTCGACCGGGGCGTGGATGGCTTCCGGCTCGATGCGCTCAACTTCCTGATGTACGATCCGGCGCTGCGCAACAATCCGCCGCAGCCGAAGGACAATGGCCAGCCGCGCACGCGACCCTTCGACTATCAGCGCCGCCTCTACAATCAGGGGCATCGCCACGTGCCGCGCTTCATCGAAGAGATCCGCGCGCTCCTCGATCAATATGATGGCCGCTTCACTGTCGCGGAGATCGGCGGCGAGGATGCCGAGCGCGAGATGAAGCTCTACACGCGCGGCGAAAACCGGCTGAACACCTGCTACGGCTTCGACTTCCTCTACGCGCCCAAGCTGACACCCGCCGTCGTTGCCGAGGCCATAAACGCCTGGCCCGATCGCGCGGGCATGGGCTGGCCGAGCTGGGCCTTCGAGAATCATGACGCGCCGCGCGCCGTTTCGCGCTGGCTGCCCGCCAAAGCCTCCGACGCCGAGCAGCTGCGCTTCAACGAGATGAAGATGCTCCTGCTCACCGCGATGCGCGGCAACATCTTCTTGTACCAGGGCGAGGAACTGGGCCTCACGCAGGTCGAGATCGCCTTCGAGGACCTGCAAGACCCCGAGGCGATCGCCAACTGGCCGCACACGTTGAGCCGCGATGGCGCTCGCACGCCCATGCCCTGGATGGCCGACGAGCCCTATTGCGGCTTCTCCACTGCGCGGCCATGGCTGCCGGTCGGGTCGGACCATGTCGCCCACGCTGTCGACCGGCAGGAGGCTGCGCCGGCCTCCCTCCTCGGCATGACGCGCCGGCTGCTCGCTCTTCGCAAGGCGCACCCCGCTCTGCGCTGGGGCGATGCGAAGATCATCGAGGCGGGCGAGGCTCGGCTCGTGTTCCGGCGGAGCTATGGCGGTGAACGGCTGACCTGCCTGTTCAATCTCGGCTCCGAAGCGGTGCCTTGGCCCAAGGCCATTTCGAAGTCCGTTGCACCGCTGGCCGGCGTCGGTGGGGCAGGGCAGGGTGCATTGCCGGGCTATTCGGGCTGTATATTGCCTGGTTGAGCGAAGAGAGTGCCGTTAAGGCAAAGCCTTGTTAAACAAGGGCATCTACTCGTTAGCTCCGAAATGACTGTTGACACGTCCGGAGCGAATTGTGAAGCGCCGGTTCACATTTACAGAATAGGGTCGGGGAAGCTGAATGCAGACAGTGTCGGGCGCCGTGGCGATTGTGACGGGCGGCGCGGGTGGGATTGGCTTGGGCATTGCCCGGGCCTTGGCGCATGCGGGCGCGAAGGTCGCCATGATCGATATCCAGGACGATCTTCTCGCCGCTGCGCGGGATCTCGCGGCTGAAGAAGGCTGGGCGGAACGCTGCCTGGCGCTTCATCTCGATGTCACCGACCGACCGGGCTACAAAGCGGCGCTCGATGAGACCGAGGCCAAGCTTGGGCCGCTGCGCATCCTCGTCAACAATGCCGGCGTCGGCATTGCCGGGCCGGTCGATGAGGCGACCCACGCCGATTGGGACTGGGGCGTCGGCGTCAACATCCTCGGCGTCGCCAATGGCGTGGTCGAGGGACTCCCCCGCATCAAGGCGCATGGCCTGGGCGGCCATGTGGTCAACGTGGCCTCCGAAGGCGGCATCATGTCGGCGCGGCTCACGCGCGGCATCTACAATCCGACCAAGGCGGCGGTCATATCGCTGACCGAGCATTTGCGCGTCGAGCTGGGGGAAAAACGGCTGGACATCGGCACGACGGTACTCTGCCCGGGGCCGGTCTCGACCAACATCAGCAATATCGAGAAGCTGCGGCCGGCCGAATATCAGGTCGAGAGCCCGTTCCGCGACCGCACCCTGCCGCACGGCGCGCTGCCGGACAATCCGACGGGCGAGAACTACTGGCTCGATCCGCTACTGGTCGGCCAGTGGACTGTGCACGCCATCGTCAACAACCGGCTCTATGTGATTACGCACCCGCAGTTCATCGAATCGGTGAAGGCGCGGCATCGCGGTATCGAGGCGGCCATGGCGCCGGGCTACTTGCCGGGCTGAGCGGGCGTCATCAGCGCTGGAAGGTGACGAAAGTGACGGCAAGGGGGCCGTAAACTTCCGGCTCAACGTCCGCCCGGGCGCCGGGCGCGTGACCATGTCCGCGCGACCGGTTGGACGCGCGGAGCATTCGGACTTCAGGATGAGAAAGAGCCGACGAAAGGCTGGCATTGCAATGGCGATGTAGGACAGCGAAAAATGCAGGCTGTGGTCGCCCGCGGCTATCTGTGCATGACCAATCGCAGTCATTGGCCCACTTAGCTCACCCCCATAAGCGAACTCACGAGAGAAGGACGATGACGATGGCCGAAGTGTTGGATGAGGGGCCGTTCTTTCACGGTACGATCGCGGATTTACGCGTGGGTGATTTCCTCACCGCGGGACGCCGGTCGAATTATCGTCCAGAAGTCGTGATGAACCACATCTACTTTACGGCACTGGTGGACGGTGCCGGACTTGCCGCGGAGATTGCTGCTGAACTCACCGGAGGTAGCGCGGTCCCGCGCGTTTATATCGTAGAGCCGACGGGGACATTCGAGAATGACCCGAACGTGACCGACAAGAAATTTCCCGGTAACCCCACTCGATCCTATCGGAGCAGCGCACCGCTCAAGGTCGTGGGCGAGATCACGCACTGGACGAGATTGACGCCCGAAGGGCTCCAGTTGTGGAGAGAACGACTGACCGCACTGCTCTCGGACGAACGGGGCGAAATCATCAACTGATGCGCGGCGGCACGTGTCCAGCGAGGGGCTCCCTCCAGCAGCCAGCAACCTAACCCGCCGCTTCCATCCGCCGGCGATATTCATAAGCATCGATTTCCGGTCCGCTTTCGTTGACGGTCGCGCGGCGCATGTCGCGGCGGTAGCGGTCGGTTTCGAGCGGCGTTGCAGCGTGAAGGGCGCACCGGTTTTCCCAGATGACGATGTCGCCCTCGCGCCACTGGTGGCGGTGGACGTATTTGGGCTGGGTGACGTGGGCGTAGAGCGCTTCGACGAAATCGTGTCCCTCGGCTTCACTCATGCCGACGACACCCGTGCAATGCCCGCCGACGAAAACCGCCTTGCGCCCATTCGGCATGGTCCTGACCAGCGGATGCTCGACAGGGGGCACCACCATGCGCGCACGCATTTCTTCGGTGACCTCGAGGCCGGCATATTCGCGGCCTTTCCAGAAGTCGTGAATGCCGACCATCGTTTCGATCCGCGCCTTCATCTCGTCGGGAAGGTCGTCATAAGCGGCGCGAAGGTCGACGAAGAGTGTGTCACCGCCGGCCTCGCTCGGCGGGCATTCGACGCCACGCAGCATCGACCATTTGCTCGGTAGCGGATTGAAGCTGCTGTCCGCATGGAAGCGCTCGGCGCCTTTTGCGACATCGCGATTGGCGGGGGTGAAGGGCTTGATATTGCCGTCGAGATCCAGGTTGCCGGCGAAGAAGAGCTCAGGCGCCATGCGGCCGCTGGTCGGGCGCGTGCCATAGCCGGGCGGCAGTTCGAGCGGGCCGAAAAGGCGCGCGAAGCGGATCTGCTGTTCGTCCGTGATCGGCCCTTGCCGGACGACGCAGACGGCGTAGCTGGCCATCGCATCCTCCACGGTTTGGCGCAATTCTTCGGTGGGTTCGGCCTTCAGGTCGGCGCCGATGATCTCGCCGAAGAATAGTGGATGCAGTTGGTTGACCGTAATCATGAGAGATTCTCCTCGCCCCTTCAGGGGAGAGGATAATGAAGCTTGCCGCATAGCGGCTAGCGAAACTTGGAGAGGGGCTTCCAGAAGCGCAGCCCCTCTCCAACTTCGGCTAGACAGCGAGCTGCCGAGCCTTCTTATCTTCTCCCCTGAAGGGGCGAGGAAAAACGTCTGCCTCTCGTATTCCCGATTTCCTAGGTCGATCGACCTAATTTCTCCTTGCGCGCCGCTCGAAGCACGGCATAGGTTCCCCGCCGAGTCCGGAATTGGAGGTGCAGTTCCGGCGAGAATCACGGCGCAAGCCGTTCCAAGGAGAGAGAGCATGGCCGATACCGGATTCAACCCTGAGGGCGTCCATGTGAAGCATCCAGGCGAAGTCTGGATCGGCGGCAAGTGGCGCGCACCGCATAGCGGCCGGTTCATCGAACTGGTCTCTCCCAATACCGAGCAGGTCGTCGGTGCCGTCGCCGAAGCCGACGAGCAGGACATGGACGCCGCCGTTGCCGCCGCGCGCGAGGCTTTCGACCATGGCCCCTGGCCGCGCATGAGCGTCGGCGAGCGCAACGAGATCATGAAGAAGATCGGTGCGCATCTGCAGACGCGCGCGGGCGAACTTGCCAAGGCTTGGACCGCGCAGATGGGCGGTCTCGCCAGCTTCGCGCCCGGCATGGTCGCCGGCGCGAACATCCAGTTCGACCAGACCCGCGAGGTCGGCGCCAATTTCCAATATGTGCAGGAGCGCCAGACGCCCGCCGCCGCCATCGCCTATATCGTGCATGAGCCGGTCGGCGTTGTCGCGTCGATCGCGCCCTGGAACGGACCGTTCGGTATCATGGCCTCCAAGGTCGCCAATGCGCTGATCACGGGCTGCACCGTGATCATGAAGCCGTCGCCCGAGACGCCGCTCGAAGCCTACATCATCGCGGAAGCCTGCGAGGTTGCGGGCGTCCCGGCAGGCGTCGTCAATCTCGTCTGCGGCCATCGCGAGGCGAGCGACCATCTCGTCTGCAATGCCGGCGTCGACAAGGTGAGCTTCACCGGTTCGACCGTCGCGGGCAAGCGCATCGCATCGGTCTGCGGATCGCGGATCGCGCGCTATACGCTGGAACTGGGCGGCAAGTCGGCTGCGATCGTGCGTGACGACTTCTCGGCCGAGGAAACCGCCAAGCTGATGACCGGCACGCTGATGCTGCTCTCGGGCCAGGTCTGCGCCATGCTGAGCCGCCTCATCGTACCGCGTGCTCGCCAGGACGAGATTGCCGATGCGATCGCCGCGGAGATGGCGCAGGTGAAGATCGGCTATTCCGACGACCCGACCACGGTGCTTGGCCCGCTTGCCATGAAGCGCCAGCTCGAACGCGTCGAAAGCTATATCGAGGAAGGCAAGAAGACCGCCGATCTCGTCTATGGCGGCAATCGCCCGGCGCATCTCAATCAGGGCTATTTCATCGAGCCCACGCTGTTCAAGAATGTCGATAACCAGAGCCGCATCGCGCAGGAGGAGATCTTCGGGCCGGTGTTGTCGATCATCCCGGTCGAGGACGAGGAAGATGCGATTCGCGTCGCCAACGAGTCCAATTACGGCCTCTCGGGCGCGGTGCTGACCAAGGATCCGCAGGCCGCCTATGACGTCGCGCGGCGCATCCGCACCGGCGGCATCGCGCAGAACGGTCTCAAGGTCGACTGGAGCCTGCCCTTCGGCGGCTACAAGCAGTCGGGCGTCGGCCGGGAGGGCGGCGTGGACGGGCTCATGGCCTATCTCGAGGTCAAGACGATGTACATGGACGCGCCGGTCCAGGCCGCGTGAGCCAGCCCGAATGAACCGGAGCGTGCTCTACGGGGCGCTGGAAGGCTATCTTGCGGCGCTGGGACGCAAAGATCCCGGCGCCGTCAATTGGGCTCCGGACCCGTTCATCACCGAGAACAATGTGCGCCTGCAGGCCGACGACGGCCTGTGGGGGACTTGTCAGCGGCTGGGCGATTATCGGCTGATGTTCGCCGACGAGAAGACGCGGCAGGTCGGCTATTTCGGCACGGTGGTCGAGCCGTTCGACGAGAGCGGGTACACGGTGCGGCTCGGGCTCGACGAGCAGGGCCGGGTGGCCGAGGTCGAGGCCGTCGTGGTGCGGCAGGTCGATAGCTCGCCGCGCTTCGAGAACCAGCGCTTCTGGGACAAGCCTATCCTCAATGCGACGGCGGAGGCGCCAGTGTCGCGCGAGGAGATGATCGCGCTGTCCGACGGCTATTTCTCGACGCTGCAGCTCAATGACGGGACGATCCGCACCAAATTCCATCCCGACTGCAACCGCGTCGAGAACGGCGTTCAGACGACAAACAATCCGGACTTCTTCGTGCCGGTCGCGGCGCTCGGCTGCGAGGCGCAGTTCCGGCTTGGCAATTACCGCTATGACGACCGGCTGCGCGGACGCCGTTTCCCCCTGGTCGACGAGGAGCGCGGCCTGGTTTTGGCGTTCGGCTTCATCGACCATTGCGGACGGCTGGACGAGTATGAGCTGACCGATGGCCGGCGCGTCAAATCGCATATCCGCCGGCCGCACAGCTATTATCTCGGCGAGCTGTTCAAGATCGACCACGGCATGATCTGCCAGATCGAGGCGAACTTCATCACCGTGCCGTATCACATGCCAAGTCCTTGGGACGGGCGGTGAGCCGGGCGAATCTATTTCTGCCTTTTCCGTTCGGTTCGAGCGAAGTCGAGAACCGTTTGCGCCAGGCGTGTCTCGACTTCGCTCGACACGAACGGCAGGGCGAGGCCGTTTTCCAGACGGGGCGACGAGAATGAAAAGATTGTGGGGGGCGATCTGCCTGCTGGCGCTGGCCGGCTGTTCGGTATTGGACGGCGGGAAGACGGACACCAGCCTGGCCGCGGACAACTGGGCCACTACCGGCGGCGATTTCGGCAAGTCGCATTATTCGGCGCTCAAGGATATCGACGCGAGCAATGTCGGCCGGCTCGGCCTGGCATGGGCCGCGGACCTCGGCACCGGGCGCGGTCTCGAAGCGACGCCGATCGTCATCGACGGCGTGCTCTATACCAGCGGGGTCGCGGGCCGGGCCTATGCCTATGACGCGGCGACGGGCAAGGCGCTCTGGCGCTTCGAACCGGCCGTCGACATGCAGATCAATCGCACTGCCTGCTGCGACATGGTCAATCGCGGCGTGGCTGTTGCCAAGGGCAAGGTGTTCGTCGTCACGCTCGACGGCTGGATGTACGCGCTGGACGCCAAGACCGGTGCGGTCGCCTGGAAATCCGATGCCATCGAGGACCGCAAGAAGGGCGACAATTCGACCGGCGCGCCCGAAGTCGCCGGCAACGTCGTTGTGATCGGCAATGCCGGCGCTGAATATGACACGCGCGGCTATGTCTCGGCCTTCGACATCGACACCGGCAAGCTCGTGTGGCGCTTCCATGTCGTGCCGAGCGATCCGAGCAGAGGTCCGCAGGAGAGCCCGGCCCTCGATGCTGCGCTCAAGACCTGGGATCCCAAGAGCCGCTGGGACATCGGCGGCGGCGGCGCGCCGTGGGACGCAATCAACTACGATCCGCTCACCGGCTATGTGCTGGTGGGCACGGGCAATGGCGGGCCCTATGCGACCTCCAAGCGCTCGCCCCGCGGCGGCGATAATCTCTATCTCTCGTCCATCGTCGCGCTCGACGCGAAGACGGGCGAGTTGAAGTGGCACTATCAGGAGACGCCCGGCGATAACTGGGATTTCACGGCGACCTCGCCGATGATCCTGACGGATCTCACCGTGGACGGCGAGAAGCGCCCGGTGATCCTGCATGCCCCCAAGAACGGCTTCCTCTATGTGCTCGACCGGCGCGACGGCAAGCTGTTGCGCGCCAATGCCCTGGTGCGCATGAGCTGGGCGGACGGCGTCGACATGGAGACCGGCCGCCCGAAGCTGACGCCGCAATTCTCCGACTATACGACCGGCCCGAAGATCGTCTTCCCCGCCACGCCCGGCGCGCGCAACTGGCATCCGGCGGCCTACGATCCGGAGACGGGGCTCTATTATGCCTCCATCCAGGACATGGGGAACGTCATCTACATGACGCCGGGGCAGAAGCCCTATCAGCCCAAGATGCTGAACAATGACGCGGCCCTGCTGTTCACGCCGGACCTGCAGGCGATCGTGCCGACGCTGCCGCCACCGATGCAGCAGGCGATCACGTCGCTGCCGCAATGGGACTGGGTGAAGAAGAACCCGGGCGGCACCGAACTGCGCGCCATCGACCCGCTCACCGGCAAGACCAAATGGGCCTACAAGATGGGCGGCTGGCAGGACCGCGGCGGCGCGCTGGCGACGGCGGGCGGCCTCGTCTTCCAGGGCAGCGTCGACGGGCATTTCCGCGTGTTCGACAAGCAGAGCGGCAAGCTGTTGAAGGACATCGACACCGGCACCTCGATCCTCGCCGCGCCGATGACCTACAAGGTCGGCGGCGTGCAATATGTTGCGGTCATGGCGGCGTGGGGCGGTGGCGGCTATCCCTATGTCCCGCCTTATTCCGCGGCCTATAAGCGCGGCAACCAGGGCCGCATCCTCGTCTTCAAGATCGGCGGTGGCGCCGTGCCGATCCCTGCGGAACTGCCTGCGCTCGAGCCAGCGCCCGAGGCGCCGAAGCAGGCACCGGGCGTCACGCCCGCGACCATCGCGGAAGGGCAGACCTTGTTCTTCGGCAATTGCGCGCTCTGCCACTCGAACCAGCTGCGCTCGATCACGCCCGACCTGCGGCGCATGAACGAAGGCACGCACAAGGTGTTCAAGGATATCGTCCTGAAGGGCCTCTTGCTGCCCAACGGCATGCCGCGCTGGGATGACCGCCTGACGGAGGCCGATGCCGACAAGATCCATGCCTATCTGATCGACTTGCAGGCCAAGACCCGTGCCGAAGAGCTGGAGAAGAAGAAGCGTGGGCTGCCGCTGGATACGCCGGGGCTCACGATTTTGGCGAATTATTGAGTTTGAATGCGGCGCCACCCCCGATCCTCCCCAAGCTCGCCTTGGGGAGGGGGACCAGCGAAGCTGGTGGAGGGGTAAGAGTAAGCACCATCACCCCTCCACCATCCTCCGGATGGTCCCCCTCCCCGAGCTAGCTCGGGGAGGATCTAGAAGGAGAAAGAAGAATGACCGAACGCTACTCCACCCTCGACAACCCCGTCCTCGAATTCGCGTTCGAGTGCCGCCTGCAGTTCACCCGCGTCCACGCGATCCCGAATGTCCATAATGGCGGCTTCCGCTCGGCGGTGCTGGTCGATCAGGGGCATTTCGAAGGCCCCGGCCTGCGGGGAAAAGCCGTGCCCAACAGCGGCGGCGATTATGCGCATTTCCGCGCCGACGATACCGCCGTCTTCGATGCCCGCTACCTGCTCGAGACCGACGACGGCGAGATCATCTACATGCAGAACAAGGGCTTCCTCTGGGGCCGCAAGCCGGACTCGATGCAGCGGCTGCGCGCCTGGGCATTCGAGGGCGGCGATCCGGTCGCGCATGAGGATTATTATCTGCGTGCCCAGCCGACCTTCGAAACCAGCAAGGGCAAATATGACTGGATGACGCGCCACGTCTTCATCGGCGTGGGCGAGCGCAAGCCGGACGGCAATTTCGTGCGCTATTATGCGCTGACCTGATCCTAAGGCTGCGACCTTTTCCGCCTTCGCAGGGAAAGTCCTGCCAGCGCAAATCCGCCCGACAGCAATGCCCAGCTCGCTGGCTCCGGGAGCGACTGGAATTCGCCGGACGTGCCGCCGCCCGTGCTGTCCCACGTCCACAGCCATCCGCCGTGATATTCATGGAAGCTGTGATCCTCGTTCACGCTGACCAGGTAGGTCAGGAAGAGGAGGGACTGACTGTTATCGGGCCAGCGCGGGAAATCCTTGAAGGTCAAGGTGTTGTCCGATGCGTATGTGGCGAGGTCGAAATCGGCCGGTCCTGGGCTTTCGTTCCAGTACCAGGAATATTGGTCCGCCCAGAGCGTATCGTTGCCGGGCGTAACGGGATTGTCGCCATATCCCCCTGGCGGCGGATCGAGAAAGGGCGCGGTCAGCGGCTTCCCCGCCGCGTCGACCGGGAGATGGTTCGCGAGAAGGACAAACTGCTGCCAGTTGAAATGATCCTCCCCGCAGAAGGCCGCGGCCGCGCCCAGGTCGTCGAACTTGCCTTGGTCGATCGTGAAATTGGCCTCGGCGCCCTTCGCGCCGCTTTTGGGATCGGTCGCCGGGCCGTAATAGACCGTGCCGACGACTTGGCCCTTGCACTCCACGTCATATTGCCCGTCCTGCGCAGATGCGTCGCGGGCGAAAGCCAGTGCGATCAGGGCAAGCATCACAAGTCCGGGTCGCATAAATCGTCCCCTGAATCGTTGCGGCGAGCAGGATGGCACTGATGCAGAGATTGTCAATTTACGCCGCCGATCTGCCTGGCTCGGGGCCGCATTCCGTCCACGCGAAAACAAAAAGAGGACCGAGCTCTTGAACGAGCGCCCAGGCGCGCTAAATGCTGCACCGCAACATAATTTGCGATAATCATTCGCAATCTTTCAGCACTGAAACATTGCGGAAAGGATGACCCGCTAGTGGGGTGAAATCCCAACTATTGGGTGTTTGCGCGACGGATCATTCGGAGAGGGGCCGCGCAGCACAGTTGGAAATGGCGGAATTCGGTCTTTCGCTGCAATTGGCACGGCACATGCAAAGTTCTGGTCAAGGCAGCGGCTGAACGGATCGGCCGCAGAATTTTTTGGAGCAAGACAATGCAGTTCACTCGCAATTCCCTCTCCCTCCGCTCGGACACGATGTTCGGCGTCTGCGAGGCTCTGGGTCAGGACTTCGGCATCAGCGCCAACTGGTTCCGCGTCGCGTTCGCGTTCGCCGTGATCTACAATCTCGAATATGCGGTGCTCGCTTATGCGGGCGTTGGCGCGCTCGTGCTGCTTTCGCGCCTCATCTATCCGAGCCGCGCGGTTGCCGCAGCCGAAACCGGCCATGAAGCAATCGAGACCGTTGCGCCGGCCACCACAGAAGCGCCGGCAAAGGCTCCGGTACTCGCCGAAGCGGCCTGAACCGCATTCGGGGAGCGGGCCTTCCGGGTTTGCTCTCCACATCAGCCCCCCAGACACCCGGCGCTGCCCCAAAAAGGCGCCGGGTGTCTTCTTTTTGGGCCCGGTTTTTCAAGCGGGTGGCAGCATCGCGCATTCGACCTTGGCAATCTTGCCGTCGGTGATCGTGTAGAAGATGAATTGCCGCAGCTCCTGCACCTCGCCGGCCATGATCGGAAAGAGGCCGCCGCAGCCATTGGCTGCCAACACCTCCGGCGTCAGGTCGCGATAGGCCTCGATCCGCACGATCGCGTCGACGGCGGTCAGCGTGTCGGACGATGCAAAGTTGAGCACGCTGACGCTCTCATGAACATGGGCATGAAGGAAGCCGTAGAAGCGCTTCATGTCCTCGCGTGAGCGAATGGAGACGCCGAAAAAGTCCATGCCCATGGGCTGCGCGTAGAAATCGCAGACCGAGTCATAATCCTTGGCGTTAAAGGCCGCGAGATAGCGGTCATAGTCTGAGCGGTTCATGCCGGCTGCGGGGCGCCCTTCGCCGCCGCGACCAGCATATCCCTGTTGTCCTCGATCATCTTGCGCACCGAACGCGCCTTGCGGCCGGTCAGTCTTTCGACATCGTCCGACAGGACAGCCAGATAGCCCTCGCGAATCGCCTGGCCGAAGGTGACCATGTCATCGCTGTTCCAGGGAATGCCGTTGATGCTCTGGTCGTCGACGGGGCGGCGCGGAATGCCCATCGCGTCGAACATCGCATATTGGCCCTCGTCATCGAGCTTCACATGCTCGATCGGCACGCCGGTCACCTCGGTGATGATCGCGGCAACCTCATCGAAGGTCTGCAGATCAGGTCCCGTGATGTTGTAAATCTTGCCCTCATGGCCAGGCGTGGTGAGCACCGCGACCGCAGCTGCGACGCAGTCGTCCCGCCAGACCATCGCTTCCTTGCCGTCGCCGGAATTTGAGAACCACTTGCCCATCGCCATCACCTGGGGGCCGGCCATCAGGATCATCGCGTCGGCATAATGGGCGTCGCGGAGCGCCGTCCACGCCATGCCGGATGCGCGCATGAGGTTTTCGGTCTCGATATGGTCGTGGCGGACCTCGGCCGGGTTTTTCGGATCGTCGATGCCGATGAAGCTCGTGTACAGAAAGTGCTTCACGCCGGCCGCCGCCGCTGCATCGATTGCCGCCTTATGCTGGACCACACGCGCGCCCACCCGCGTGCCGGAGATGAGGAGCATTTTCTCCGCGCCTTTCACCGCCTCGGCCAGCGTTTCGGGCTTGTCATAGTCGCCGTAGCGCACGTCGCAGCCCTGTGCCGTCCGGTCGGCGAGTTTGGCAGGCGTGCGGGTGATGAGGATGAGCCGGTCGGCAAGACCCTTTTCGATCAGCATGTCCGTGGCCAGGCGTCCATATTGACCTGACGCGCCACTGATCACGATCTTGCCGTTCATAGATTTCCCTCTCCCCAAAACGCCCCGTCATTCCCACGCATGCGGGAATCCAGTCGCCACTGCATTTACATGCAACGTCGCAGGAGCTGCACCCCGGATCAAGTCGGGCAATTATGATCTTGAGACAAGAATAAGCTGTTCCCCGGCGGAGGCCGGGGCCCAGTCTCGATGCAGCGCGTCGATGCACGCTATTGGGCGCGTCCCCGTTTCGGTCCGGACCCCGGCCTTCGCCGGGAACGGTGCCTTGTTCAAACGGGATAATTCCCGATCGAGTCCGTGGTGACCAGGAAGCGCTTATTGTGCCGGGCAACTGCTCGGGCTGCCGGCATCCAGGTCGCGGCAGCGGCCATCATAGCCCGCGCCTGGTCCTGCCGCCGGCAGCTTGAGGCCGATCTGTGCAGCCAGCGTCGGCATGATGTCGACGGTCTCGATGCCCATGGGCTGCTCGAAATGCGTCATGCCCTTGCGCCAGAACAGGATCGGCACGCGCCGGTCATAGTCCCACGGGCTGCCATGGCCGGCGACCGTCCCCCTGCTCGCATCGGAGACCGGGGTGACGCGCGGCTTGATCAGCACCAGCAGGTCACCCGAGCGCTCGGGATCGAAGCTCGCCTTGGCTTCGGTCAGGAGCGACCAGCTCTCGGGCGGGCCAGAAGGCTCGGGCGCGGCGGCGATTTCGTCATGGGTAAAGACGACGGCGACCTGGGCGTTGGCGCGGAAGATGTCCACGGCGGCATCGAGCACCTTCTTGCGGTCCGCAGCGTTGAGCGCCTTGTTGGCATACCAGTCGCCCGGCCCGCCCTCGGCCAATAGCAGTTCGCCCGTCAGGCCGGTCTTCGCCGCGACGAGGGCGTTGACGTTCTTGGTTGACAGGCCCGGGTCGAGGCGTTGCGCATCGTCGATGCCGTTGGCGCGCAGGCGTTCGGCAGCGTCCTGGCCGCCATGATCGGCGGTGAGCACGACCATGTAATCGACGCCGGTCTTGTCGAGACGGGTCAGGAAGGCGCCGAGCGAATGGTCGAGATTGACCTGCTGGATGCACATCTCCGCGCCCTCGGTGCCGAAGGTGTGGCCGACATAGTCGTTGGCGGACAGGCCGATGGAGATCAGGTCGGTCGTCGCGCCGCGACCCAACTTCTGGTCCTCGATCAATGTCTCGGCCAACGCGAGTATCGAGGCGTCGAACTCGGGCGACGCGCGGAAGATGCGCGTATCGCCGGCTTTGCGCGCGAAGCGGCCGGTGCCGATTGAGACGCCAGGGGCGACCTCGACCGGATAATCATGGCTCTTGCAGATCTCGGGCAGCTCCATGGCCGGCATGTCCTGGCTCAGCCGGCGCGTGATCGCCTCGTTGACCTTGGTGACGAGCGGGGTGAGCGGCGTGCCCTTGTAGCTGACGAAGCCGTTGCTGCCCCACCACCAGATCTGGTCGAGGGTCTTGCCGCCCATCATCAGCGCCGCGCGGTCCTTGCCCGCGACCGAGACGACCTTCGCGGCGGGGTTGGCGGCTTTCATCCGGCCGCCGAGCGTCGGCACCCTGAGGCGCATCAGGCTGGGCACATAGTCGCGCGCCGTCGCGCCGGGCGCTTCAGGGTCCTCGGAGCAGTAGACGATCTTCTCGGCGCGTGTGACGGACTGATCGACCCAGCTATTGGCGATGATGCCCGTGTGTCCCGGGCGGTTGCCGGTCAGGATGGTCGAGTGGCCTGGGCAAGTCTCCGTCGCCGCGTGGCTCTGATAGCCCTTGGGGAAGACCACGCCTTCCTGCAGCCGCTTGAGGCCTTCGGTGTAATAGGGCCGGTATTCGTTGAAGAGGTCGGCGGAATATTGATCGACCGAGATGACGACGAGCAGCTTGGGGGGCGTCGCGGGGGGCTTGAGCGCGACAGATTGCTGGGCGACGACCGGCGCTCCGAACGCCAGTGCCGCGACCGCGGCGAACGACAAGAAACCCTTTATCCGCATTGCCCAATTTCTCCTTTGGAACCGAGCGGTCTGGGCCTACATGATCGCCCTGTGTCCAGACCAACGATTTTTCGCATGCGCGCCTTCAATGGCCTTTTGATGACTCTCGCGGCGCTGCTGCTCGCACTGCTGCCGATGCAGGCGGCGCGCGCGCAGTTCGGCCCGATGGAGCTGCATATCCATCCCTCGCTCGTCGCCGAGACTGCGCGCCCGGCGCCCGGCAGCAAGGTGACGATGGCGCTGTTCATGCAGACCGACAAGGGTTGGCACGGCTATTGGGACAATCCTGGCGATGCCGGCCAGGGCCTCTCCATGGACTGGACGCTGCCCGGCGAGGTGACTGCGACGCCGTTCCGCTATCCGGTGCCGGAGCGGCTGCTCATCGCGGGCCTTATGAATCATGTCTATGAGCATGATTATGCGTTGTTGTTTGATCTATCCGTCCCGCCCGATGCCAAGCCGGGCCAGGTGTTGCCGATCAGCGGCAAGGCGCGCTGGCTCGCCTGCACGGATAGCATCTGCGTGCCTCAGCAGGGCGATGTTCAGATCAGCCTGACGGTCGGCGACGGCAAGATCGCGCCGGAGGACCGGGCGCGTTTCGACGGCTGGCGTGCCGCATTGCCGCGTCCCCTCGACCAGGGCGCCACCTATGCGCAGCAGGGCGGCCGCATTGCCATTGCGGTGCCGTATCCGGCGAATGCGACGGTCGGCCAGCCATGGTTCTTCGCCGAGACACAGGGCCGCATCAAATATGCCGAACCGCAGAGCACACGCCGCAAGGGTGACATGCTCATCGTCGAGACGGCGCTTGCC
The DNA here is from genome assembly GCA_017745115.1 of Sphingobium sp. The sequence continues at coordinate 118,748 of JAGIAA010000006.1, forward strand.
GACGGCGCCCCGGCGAGCGGCCCGATCGACGGCGTGCTGCAGGTGGCGCCGAACGTCGCGTTGCAGATCGCCGCAACGGCGGGCGAGGTGCCATCCGGCGGAACCTATATCGGTCCGGCACCTGCCGCGACGACCGGCTTGCCCTTCAACCTGACCGGCTTCCTGTTGACGCTGGGCGGTGCGCTGCTCGGCGGCCTCATCCTCAACATCATGCCCTGTGTCTTTCCGATCCTGAGCCTCAAGGCGATCAGCCTTGCCAAGGCCGGCGGCGACGAGCGCAAGGTGCGTGCCGAGGCCGTCGCCTATACGCTCGGCATCCTCGTCACCTGCCTCGGGCTCGGGGCGCTCATGCTGGCGATCAAGGCGGGCGGCACACAGATCGGCTGGGCCTTCCAGCTGCAGGATCCGCGCGTCATTGCGCTGCTGCTCGTGCTCATGGTGGCGATCACGCTCAACCTCGCCGGGCTGTTCGAGCTGTCGGTCGTCTCGGTCGGGCAGGGCAAGGCGTCGCAGGGCGGCCGCGCCGGCGCGTTCTGGACCGGGGCTTTGGCCGCATTCGTCGCGACGCCCTGTTCCGGACCGTTCATGGCGACGGCGATGGGCGCGGCCTTGGTGCTGCCCTGGTATCTGGCGCTCACGGTCTTCGCCGGCCTGGCGCTCGGCCTTGCCTCACCCTTCCTCGCCATCGCTTATGTGCCGGCACTGCGCCGGATGATGCCGCGTCCGGGCGGCTGGATGGACTATTTCCGCAAGGTCATGGCGATCCCGATGGGCCTGACGGCGGCGGCGTTGCTCTGGCTGCTCTGGCGCCAGCTTGGCAGCAACAATATGGCGCTGGGCTTCGGTCTCGCGCTGATCGTCGTGACCGGCCTGCTGCTGGCGCTGGTCGGCCGCACGCAGCGCGCGGGCAAAGGCTTCAACTGGCTGGCGGGCGGCGTGGCGCTCATTGCCGTCGGCGCAGCCGCGATCATCGCCCCGCCTCATGTGAAGTCGGACAGGATTGTCGCGGGCGAGGGCCTCGCCGGCACGCCGTTCAGCGAAGCGGCGCTGGCGCAGGCACGCGGGGCCGGTAAGCCCGTGTTCCTCTATTTCACGGCCGACTGGTGCCTGACCTGCAAGGTCAACGAAGCCAACGCCATCGAGAGCAGCAGCGTCAAAAAGGCATTCGAGGCTGCCGGCGTGACGACGATGGTCGGCGACTGGACCAATTACGATCCCGGCATCGCCCGCTTCCTCGAAGCGCAGGGCCGTTCGGGCGTGCCGCTCTACCTCTATTATCCCAAAGGCGCCGCAAATCCGCAGGTCCTGCCGCAGGTGCTGACGCCAGGTACGCTGACGGATTTGACCAAGGGTTAGATGCTGACCCTCGCACCAAAAAACTCCGTTCGTCCTGAGCTTGTCGAAGGGCGCTCTTTTCTTCTTTTGTTCGGAAACAAGGAAAAAGAGAACGTCCTTCGACAAGCTCAGGACGAACGGTGAGGAAAGACCAGGACTTGGCCAAGAAGCGCTTGGACCAACTGCTCGTCGAACGCGGTCTCGTCGAGAGCCGTAGCCGCGCCCAGGCACTGATCATGGCCGGCAAGGTGACGGTCGGCGAGAAGACCGCCGACAAGGCCGGGCTGCAGGTTGCGGAAGACGCGGCAGTCGCGCTCAAGGAAAGGGATCATCCCTGGGTCTCGCGCGGCGGGCTGAAGCTGGACCATGCGCTCGGTCACTTCGATATCGACGTAACCGGCCTCGTTGCCATGGACGTCGGCAGTTCGACCGGCGGCTTCACTGACGTGCTGCTCCAGCGGGGTGCGGCGCGCGTCTATGCCGTCGACAGCGGCACCAACCAACTCGCCTGGAGTCTGCGCAGCGATCCGCGGGTCATCGTCCACGAGCAGACCAGCGCGCGCATCCTGACCGCCACGCATATCCCCGAGCCGATCGGGATCATCGTCTGCGATGCGAGCTTCATCGGCCTCGCCAAGGTGCTCGAGCGTCCGCTCACCTTCGCCGCGCCCGGCGCCTGGCTGGTGGCGCTGATCAAGCCGCAGTTCGAGGCCGGGCGCGCCGAGGTCGGCAAGGGGGGCGTGGTGCGGGACCCTGCGGTCCACAAGCGCGTCTGCGTGGAGGTGCGCGCATGGATCGAGGCCCAGCCGGGCTGGCAGGTGCAAGGCATGACCACCAGCCCGATCACCGGACCGGAGGGCAATGTCGAGTTTCTCATTGCGGCACGCCGCGGGCCCGCCTGATCACTATTATCCCTTGCGATCAGGCGCATTTCTCCGCAAACGAAGCCTATCTGCGTCACGAAGTGGGATTCGGAAATGAACGCCAAAGGGGAGAGGCGCTCGTGAGCGAGATTGCCTCCAAGGGTCAGCTACGCCTCTCGTTTCTTCGATGGGCGATGGTCGCGGTGCCCAGCGTCGAGTTTCTCGGCCTGCTTTCCGGTCTCATGTCCGGAAGCGGCTCGGACAATCCCTGGTATGCCGTCCTGGCCAAGCCGAGCTTCAACCCGCCCGGCTGGGTCTTCGGCACGGTCTGGCCGGTGCTCTATCTGCTCATCGGCTTTGCGCTGGCCATCGTGCTGAATGCACGCCGTGCGCCCGGCCGGGGCCTGGCCATCATGCTGTTTCTCGTCCAATTCGCCTGCAATCTCGTCTGGTCGCCGCTGTTTTTCGGGGCGCATGAGGTCACGCTGGCGGCCTATCTGGCCGTCATCATGTTCGTGCTAGCCGCCCTGACCACCGTTTATTTCTGGCGCATCCGTCCCGCCGCAGGCCTGCTGATGCTGCCCTATGTCGCGTGGCTCGCCTTTGCGTCGGTGCTGTCCTATCAGGTGCACAATCTCAATCCGGATGCGGAAAGCCTTGTCCCGCCGGCCGCGCATACCCAGATTTAGAACCTGAACCCTACGGGCCGCACAGGAAACAAGACAATGCAGAGCGAAAATCGTTTCTTCGACGACCTTTCCCGCCTCATCAATGGCGCAGCGGGGACCATCGCCGGCATGGGCCGCGAAATGGAAGGTCAGGCGCGCGAGCGTGCCAAGGCCTGGATCGGCGACCTGGATTTCGTCAGCCGCGAGGAATTCGAAGCGGTGAAGACTATGGCCGCGCAGGCCCGTGAGCAGGTTGCGGCGCTCGAAGCACGCATCGCAGCGCTCGAAGGCAATGCCGGTACGGCGACGGCCGCCCCGGCCAAGAAAGCGGCACCCCGCCCCAAAAAGCGGGCTGATTGAGCACGTCGCTTTTCCACAATTTATCCACAGCTTGACGCACAACGAGGGAGTGAGTCCCGGTTTTCCGGCCCTGCGCAGCTTTGCGCAGCCGCCCCGTCATGCTAGAGCATGGCCGTTGGCGGACCCATTAGCTCGATAAGCTATCCGCCCGGAGACTGGGCCAGAGATGATTGCCGAACGCCATGATTGCCAAGACTCATGATTGATCGAGATGGATTTGCTGCTGGCGATCAGGAAGCCGAACCGATCGACATGCTTGCCGCCTATTTCGAGGCGCACGAATGGTCTTTCGAGCATGTCTCGGAGGATGAGATCGTCGCGCGCCATCGCGGCAGCTGGACCGAATATGAGATCCGCGCGATCTGGCGCGACGAGGACATGGTGCTCCAGCTCCTCGTGCTGCCCGACATCCGCATCGCAGACGACAAGCGCGCGGCCATTTGCGAGACGCTGGCGCTGATCAACGAACAGCTTTGGCTCGGCCATTTCGAGCTCTGGTCGGCGAGCAGCGCGCTGCTGTTCCGCCACGGAGCGCTGCTCGGGCCCAGCGGGTCGATGAGCTTCGACCAGGCCCAGCTCATGATCGAGAGCGCCATCGACGAGAGCGAGCGCTTCTATCCGGTCTTCCAGTTCGTCCTGTGGGGCGGCAAATCGCCTGCCGAAGCCATGGCGGCCAGCCTTATCGAAACTTATGGAGAGGCCTGAGGCCGTCCTGGACTGGCCGACACGGCTGCTGCTCATCGGCTGCGGCAATATGGCAGGCGCAATGCTGGCGCGCTGGCTGGATTGTGGCCTGCCGCCCTATCGCGTTCAGGTCATCCGGCCAAGCGGCAAGCCCGTCGCGCCTGGCGTCGAGGTTTCCACGCACCTGACCGAGCATATCGTCTCGGGCACCTGCGTCCTGCTTGGCTGCAAGCCTCAGCAGCTTGCACAAGTGGCCGAGGAAGTGGGCCCGTTTCTAAGCCAGCAGCACAAGCTGGCCTCGATCCTGGCGGGTGTGCCACTGGCGCAGCTCGTGGACGCATTCCCGAATGCTTCAGGCATCGTGCGTTGCATGCCCAATATGGCGGTTCGCACGGGCCAGGGCGTCTCGATCCTCTATGGCGGGCCTGATTTACCGGCCGACCGCAGAGAGAATGTTCAGGCGCTTTGCGATCCGCTGGGACTGGTCGAGTGGCTCGGCGACGAGGCTTTGTTCGACGCAGCGACGGCGCTGTCCGGTTGCGGCCCCGCTTTCGTCTATCGGTTCATCGACGCGCTCGGTGCGGCCGGTGCTTCGCTCGGGCTAGATCCGGCCATGGCGGCCCGCATGGCGCAGGCGACCGTCGCGGGTGCGGGCATGAGTGCGGTCCAGTCCAATATGTCGCCAGGCGAGATGGCCGACGCCGTCGCGAGCAAAGGCGGGATGACTCGCCAAGGCCTCGACGTGTTGGACGAGGGCGCGGCTCTCAACACGCTCGTCGAGCGGACTCTGCGCGCTGCGCGCGATCGCGGCGCGGAGCTGGCGAGGCTTGCGAAAGGCTGAGGGCAGGCTCCGATTCGACAGGCATTTGGGACGTCACCTCGGGCTTGACCCGGGGGTCCTGTTACCTTGCGACGGAGCTGAAGAAGCGGGAGCCCGGATCAAGTCCGCATCTATACCCATAAAGCAAGGAACCAAGCCGTTCCCCGGCGCAGGCCGGGGCCCAG
>JAGIAA010000070.1 GCA_017745115.1 Sphingobium sp.
ACCGGCGTCGGGACTGAGCGCTTCGACGTGGCCCGCGAGCTCGAGCATATCGCGCTCAACGACCCCTATTTCATCGAGAAGAAGCTCTACCCGAACGTCGATTTCTATTCGGGCATCATCCTCTCGGCGATGGGCTTCCCGACCGACATGTTCACGGTGCTCTTCGCCCTCGCCCGCACCACGGGCTGGGTCGCGCACTGGAACGAAATGATCTCGGACCCCGAGCAGAAAATCGGCCGCCCGCGCCAGCTCTACACCGGCCCAGCCCAGCGCGACTACGTGCCGGTCGGCAAGCGCTGAAGCCCATTACGGACCCATTCCCGCTCTCCCCATCGGGGGAGAGGTTCTCTAGCCCTCTCCAGTGGAGGAGGGCTGGGTGAAGGAACGAAACTCATTTCCGGCAGGACATGCCTTTAGCCCTCTCCCGCAAGCGGGAATGACAAGGGCTGAATAGAGAAGATATTCCCTCTCCCCTTCAGGGGTCGGCCAGAGTCACGTGCCTCTGGCCGAGGCTAGGGAGAGGGGAGCGACTTCGCGGAGCCGAGCTTCATTGCAGCATGCGAAGTCGATGCGCTCAGTCCCGACGCCGGCTGAGGCCGCTCTTTGGTATCATTTGCGGGCGCATCGCTTCAGCGGCGCGAAGTTCCGGCGTCAGACCGTGATCGGACCCTTCATAGCCGATTTTACCTGCCGAACTGCGATGCTGGTCATCGAGATCGATGGCGATACGCATGGCTTGCGTACAAAAGCAGATGCCCAGCGCACTGAACTTATCGAGAAAGCTGGGTGGCGTGTCGTTCGATTCAGTAATGCCGAGGTGATGGGGAATATCGAGGCCGTTCCTGGCCGCATCGAAGCGCTGCTGATCCCCTCTCCCTAACCCTCTCCCCTAAAGGAGAGAGGGAATCTTCAGCGCTTATCCCACACGGATCGCCTCAAGCTGCCTTGCGCGCCTTGGCCAGCTTCTTGAGCACCATGTCGCGCTTCAGGCGGGAGAGATGGTCGATGAAGAGAATGCCTTCGAGATGATCCATCTCATGCTGGAGGCAGGTGGCGAGCAGCCCGTCCAGCTCCTGCTCATGGATCTTGCCGGTGCGGTCCATCCAGCTGGCGCGGATTCGCGCCGGACGCTCGACCTCGGCATATTGCTCCGGCACGGAGAGACAGCCTTCGTTATAGACTGACTGCTCCGGTGAACCCTCGAGAATCTGCGGATTGATGAACACCATGGGCCTGCGCACCGGCGGCGCATCTTCCTCGTCCGATTCCGGCTCCTGCAGGTCGATCACGAGCAGCCGCTTGGGCACGCCGACCTGGATCGCGGCAAGGCCGATGCCGGGCGCCGCGTACATCGTCTCGAACATGTCGTCGATGAGCGTCTGGAGATCGTCGTCGATCGCCTCCACCGGTGTCGAGATGGTGCGCAGCCGCGGGTCGGGCGTTTCAAGGATCGGAAGCAGGGCCATGATGCCGCAGAGATATGGGAGCGCCTGCTCAAGATCAAGCGTCAGGGTCTGCGTTTGTTCCGATGGCACTGATCGCGTGCGTGAACCAACCAGACGCGTAGCTCCGGCACTCGACGACCACAGTTGTCAACGATTGGCAAATTTCACCAACTACTGGGGAAAGTCAGACCTTCCCGCCGTCGTCATTTTTCGGTTTTTTGGCTGTTTTTCGGCCTTTGTGCTGTTTGGCACAGTTAGTGCACTGAGACAGGAGCAGGCCGAGCCGCGGCCCGCATCACCGGTTGGTTCAAGGAGAGAAACATGTTCAAAGCCCCCCTCATCGCCATTTCAGCAATGGCCGTCATTCTCGGTTCAGCCGCTGCGTCGGCGGCAACCAAATCCGATGAACAAAAGACGGCGCTGACCGTCGAACACAAAAATGGTGAAACCCTATATTGCCTGACGGAAAAGGCTCTCACTGGCAGTCGCCTGCCCGTCAGAACCTGCAAAAATCGTGCGGAATGGGCGAAGGACGGCTTCAAGTTCCCCGAAGACCGTAGTGCGGCTGACAAGAGTGCGGAAGCGCCAAAGGGCTGATCCGGGCAGTCAGAAGGCCAGGAAGGCGGCGACCATCGGGCCTCGCCGCCTTCAGCCGATCGGCCGGCGGGCGCGCAGGGCCTGGGCCAGCGTGCCCTCGTCCAAATAGTCGAGCTCGCCGCCGACCGGCACGCCGTGGGCGAGTTGGGTCAGCCGCACCGGATAAGCTTCCAGCCGCTCGGCGATATAATGCGCCGTGGTCTGGCCCTCGAGCGTCGCGTTCATCGCCAGCACGACCTCGTCTATGCCGCCCGCGGCGACGCGCGAGATGAGCGGCGCTATGGCAAGATCCTCGGGCCGCACGCCATCGAGCGCCGACAGGCGCCCGCCCAGCACATGGAAACGGCCCGGAAACAGTCGGGACTTCTCCAGCGCCCAGAGATCCGCCACATCCTCGACCACGCACAGAGACTTGGCGTCGCGCCGTGGGTCCGCGCAAATGCCGCAGGGATCGATCGTGTCGACATTGCCGCAGATGCCGCAGTGGACCATCTTCTCGTTGACGCTGTCCAGCGCACGCAAGAGCGGCCCCAAAGCCGTCTCGCGCTTCTGGAGCAGGTACAGCACCGCGCGGCGGGCCGAGCGCGGCCCCAGGCCGGGCAGCCGGGCCAGTGCTTGCGTGAGGGCGTCGATCTCGGGTGAGGACATGACGACCAATTAAAGGCTTGCGCTTCCCCGATACAAGCGTTTCAGAAGGGCGCCATGCGGATCATCTTCATGGGAACGCCGGATTTCGCCGTGCCGACGCTCGATGCCCTCGTCGCGGCAGGGCACGAGATCGTCGCGGTCTACACCCAGCCCCCGCGCCCGGCCGGCCGTGGCAAGGCCCCGCGCCCGAGCCCGGTCCAGGCGCGCGCGGAAGCATTGGGCTTGCCGGTCCGCACGCCCCTCACCTTGCGCGAACCGGCCGAGCAGGAGGCGTTCGACGCGCTGGAGGCCGAAGCCGCCGTGGTCGCCGCTTATGGCCTGATCCTGCCGCTGGCGGTGCTCCACGCCCCGCGCCTGGGCTGTCTCAACGTCCACGCCTCGCTGCTGCCGCGCTGGCGCGGCGCCGCGCCGATCCAGCGCGCGATCCTTGCGGGCGACGCGGAAACCGGCGTCACGATCATGGCGATGGGCAAGGGCCTCGACACGGGGCCCATGCTGGCGAAGGTCGCCACGCCGGTCGACGGCAAGACGGCGGGCGAATTGACCGACGAACTCGCGCAGTCCGGCGCGACACTCATGGCCAACGTGCTCGGTAACATCGGCGCCTATCCGCCCGTCGTGCAGCCCGAAGAGGGCGTCACCTATGCCGCCAAGATCGACAAGGCCGAAAGCCGGATCGACTTCGCCGCGGGCGCCGGCGCCGTCGAGCGGCAGGTGCGCGCCTTCAATCCTGCACCGGGCGCCTGGTTCGAGGTGAATGGCGAGCGGATCAAGATTCTCGCGGCCAAGGTCCTGCCGGGGCTCGAGACGCGTGGCGACGCGCCGCCCGAGCCAGGAACCGTGATGGGCCCGCTGCTCATCTGGTGCGGCGACGGCGCCCTCGGTCCGCTGCTCGTCCAGCGCGCCGGCAAGAGCGCGATGACCATGCCCGAGCTGCTGCGCGGCTTCTCCATCCCGCCCGGCACGGTGCTCGCTTGACCCGTTTCGCCTTCACCGTGGAATATGACGGCCGCCCTTATATGGGCTGGCAGCGGCAGGCGCATGGCCCGACGGTCCAGCAGCACATCGAGGAGGCGCTCGGCCGGATCGTCGGGACCGAACCGGTCGTCCACTGCGCTGGCCGCACCGATGCGGGCGTCCATGCCGTGGCCATGCGCGCCCATGCCGATCTCGATACGGCCATCAAGCCCTTCCGCCTTATGGAGGCCATGAACGCCCATTTGCGGCCGGAGCCGATCGCCATCGTCGGCTGCGAGACGGTCTCCGACGAATGGCATGCCCGCTTTTCCTGCATCGGCCGCGCCTATGAATATCGCATCCTGAATCGTCGTGCTCCGCTCACCTTCGAGGAAGGCCTTGTCTGGCGCGTGCCGAAGAAACTCGATGCAGCCGCCATGCATGAAGCCGCACAGTTCCTTGTCGGCAAGCATGACTTCACCACCTTCCGCTCGGCGCATTGCCAGGCCGACAGCCCGGTCCGCACCCTCGACCGGCTCGACGTGGTGCGCACCGGCGAGCGCATCACCATCCATGCGGAGGCGCGCAGCTTCCTGCATCATCAGGTTCGCTCGATGACCGGCTGCCTGGCATTGGTCGGCATGGGACATTGGCAAGTCATTGATATTAAAGCGGCTCTGGATGCGCGCGATCGGAGCTTTTTGGGGCATAATTCGCCCCCGGACGGCCTCTATTTCATGCGCGCGGACTACCCTAAGTCCTAGAAACGGCGAGATATTCCAAAATAGACCTCAAGGCCCGGGCTGTTGAGGTCCAATCCCGCCACCGTCCCCAGATCGAACTGCCAATTGGACGCTGGTTGCCACGCAACCGAAAGCCCCGCCAGCGCATGATCCTGCGTGCCCGACGGATCTTCGTCATGCACTTCCTCGACTTCCACCGACGTGCTGACACTCGGAGACAGCGAGAAGCTCAAGCCCTCGACGGCCTGCCCCGCAAGATGACGCCCCTTCCCGCTGGCATTGACCGCCGCATCGATTTCCGGCGTCAGTTCGAGCGACACACCCTGCGCCACCGGGACAGCCATCGGCACCATGACGCCGCCACCCCAATCGCCGGCGCCGACGGTCCGGCCACCGGTCGGCAGCGTCAGGAAGGACTGCACGGCAGCGGAAAAGCCATTGCCGTCAGGATGCAGGATGCCGTGCTTATAACCGAGCGTCAGATCGCCAACGCCGCTCGAATGACTGATCCCGTTCGCATCGCGCGAGCGCACCGTCCCGAAGCTCGTCAGGCCGATCTGAACCTCGTTCTGATCGTCGAGCCCGTATCGCAGCAGCAGGTCTCCCGAGACGATCGTGTCCGTCCGCGTGCCGGCCTGCTTGTCGACCGTCCAATCCGCAAGACCGAGCTCGGCCAGCACATGGCCGGAATCGACGATGCAGGGCGGCGTCGCCAGACCGGGCCTTGTCGGACAGAGACCGCGCAATTCGCCGTCGGCCAAGGCCGGACTGGCCAGAACCAGCGCTGCCAGGCCGAGGCCTGTATTGCGCCACGATCGGAACGTGCCTGTCTGCATCGGAGTCTCCGGCGGACTCCCTATACCTCTCCCGATGAACGGAAGATAACAGTCAGGCGGCGCGATGCGCTTTCGGGCCGACCGCTTCATCGTCGTCGATCCATTCGATCATCTTCGACAAAATGGTCGCGAACATCTCGTCCTGCTCGGAGAGCCGCGCCTCGATCCGGGACAGCCGCTTTTCAATCTGCGCCATGCGGTCACTCCCGTCGTCCGCCACGTCGCAGTTGGCGGGCACGGTGCCGCTGGCGATCGCCGCTTTCAGCTCATGCACTTCGGAGCGGATCGATGGTTTCTGCGGGCTCGGTTCAACCGCTACAGGCTGAACGGCGGGGATGCTGAGAACGGCTTCGCGGCGTTCGACGCAAATAGCCTCCACGAGCGCCAGATCGATCACGTCGCATTGCTGCAGGGCCGCGCGCTCCAGCGCATTCTGGACCAGCGTGTTGAGCGGCCGCGGCACGCCACCGCTCTCTTCGGCAAGGCGCGCAATGGCGTCCGGCTCGAAACGAGGATTGCCGGCCCAGCCAACGATCTTGAGACGGTGCTCGATATAAGGCTGCACCTCATTGGGCAGCATGGGACCGAGATGATGCGTGGCGATGACGCGCTGGCGGAGCTGCTCCAGCTCGCGCGCGCTGGCCAAGACATCG
>JAGIAA010000071.1 GCA_017745115.1 Sphingobium sp.
GCTCCGCTTCATGATCCTGACCGTCGTTCTCGACGCGGGGCTCAATCCCTTCTTCATCCTGGGCATCGGGCCCTTTCCGCACTGGGGAATCGCCGGCTCGGCGGCCGCCTCGGCGCTCGCCAACTATATCAGCGTCACGGCGATGATCGCTTATGTCTACGCCAAGGATCTTCCGCTGCGGCTGCGCGGCAAGGAATGGGGCTTCCTCATTCCCGATCCCGAGCAGCTCAAGGTGATCGTCGGGCGCGGGCTTCCGATGGGCTTCCAGATGATCGTGATGTCGTCCGCGATGCTGATCTTCGTGGGCCTGGTGAACCGCGAGGGCATGGCGACCGCGGCGGCATACAGTGCTGCACAGCAGCTCTGGAACTATGTGCAGATGCCCGCCATGGCCGTCGGCGGCGCCATCTCGTCCATGGCCGCCCAGAACATCGGCGCCGGAAAATGGGACCGGGTGGAAGGCGCGACGCGCAGTGGCCTGATGATCAATTTCTTCATGACCGGCGCACTGATCCTCATCATCCTCGCCTTCGACCGTCCGGTTCTGGGGATCTTCCTGCAGGGCAATGGCGAGACCATGGACATCGCCCGCCACATGCAGTTCCTGGCGAGCTGGAGCTTCCTGTTCTTCGGCATGTCGATGGTGCTGTTCGGGACAATCCGCGCCAATGGCGTCGTGATCTTCCCGCTGGTCGTGCTCATCATCTCGATGTTCGGCATCCGCCTCGGCTTCTATTTCGGCTTCTACCCGACGCTGGGCGCAGACGCACTCTGGTGGAGCTTCTCGGTGAGTTCGCTTTGCTCGCTGATCATGGCGGGGCTCTACTATCGCTTCAGCAAATGGCGCGAGCGCAAGCTGCTCATCCCTGGCGGGCCGCCACCCATGGCCGCATCACCCCACTGAATCAAACCGGCCGCCAGCCGCTACGGCCGATCTAGACGGCATGAAGTGCCAGCATGGACAGCGGCATGCTGGCCCCAGCACACGTGGTTGACGAATTAATTAGGTATCTTATCAGCCCTTTACCGGCTCTTCGGCTGAACTTGTGAGGGATTCACGTGAAGACACTCAAAGCACTCTTGGCGGTTTCCGCCTGCCTCATGTCGACTCCTGCCTTTTCGGCGGTCGTCCTGGAACAATTGGTGCCTGGCAATCCCCAAGCCGTAACCAGTTCCGGCGTCTTGCGTATGTTCGATGATTTCAAGCTCGGCGCGAATGCGACGATCAAATCTATCTCGTGGTGGGAGCAGGGCATCGCACCGAAAACTGGCACGTTCGAGATCCTGTTCACGAAGGAATCGGGCGAATTGCCTTCTTCGACGGTCTCCGTGGGAAGCGTCACCGCCACCAGCGTGATCGACGGCGCGTTCTCGACCAAATATACGGCGAACCTGCCTGTCGGCGTCGCGTTGACGGCGGGCACCAACTATTTCCTGTCCATCTATCGCACGGACGGCGACTTCTTCTGGGCTGCCAAGCTCACGGGCGGCGTGCCCGGCGTGTTCAATGGCGATGCGTACAGCATCCTGCGCGTTGAGGGATACGACATGGGAGCGGGCGTCAACCTCGGCTGGTCCCTGAATGATGCAGCACTGCCATGGGCGGTGCCCGAACCGGCAAGCTGGGCGATGATGATCGCCGGCATCGCTGCCGTTGGCGGCGTCCTGCGCCGCAAGAGGACCGCCGTCAGCTTCGCCTGAGCATGGCAATGACGATTCAGGTCTGCTGGATCGGACGCTAGAACGACCACCGTTATCGACGCCGGCCGGCCGCGATCACCCCCACGGTATCAGCGAGCCGGCCGGCGCCTCCCCACACGCCATGGGTATCGCGCGCCGCCCAGGAAGGCCGTCTTTAGCGGCCCTGGTTGCGCCAGCGATTGATGGTGCGCTCGAGGATCTCGTCCTCGCCACCCATCTGGTTCCAGAGATCGGTGAAGACCGGATCGGCGGACGCCGGGCGGCGTTCGGCCTCAAGATCGTCGAACGCCACGCGAATCGGGATCGATACACCTTCGCCGCAGACGATGCATTCGCGATTGCGGAGGGCGGGAATGGCATCGAGGAAGCCGCGTGAACCCTCGGGCATCGCCGCCTTCACGAAATGCTGGTCGCGCTCGTTGTTGAGGCGCATGGCGATGATGGTGCCGCACTGCGAGAGCACGCCTTCGGCAAGGTCGGATGGACGCTGCGTGATGAGGCCCAGCGAAACGCCGTATTTACGGCCTTCCTTGGCGATACGCTCCAGGATCTTGCGGACGGACTGCCCCTCGCCGATCGTCGAGGAAGAGGGCACGTAGCGATGCGCCTCTTCGCAGACCAGGAGAATGGGCTTTTGCTCCTCGTCGCGCGACCAGACCGCGAAGTCGAAGATCACGCGAGCAAGGACGGACACAACGACATGCGTGATTTCGGACGGCATGGCGGAGGTATCGACGATCGAGATCGGCTTGCCGTTCGCGGGCAGGCGGAAAACCTTGGCGAGGAATGCGCTCATCGAGTCCGCGACGAGCATGCCATTGAACATGAAGCTGAAGCGCGGATCCGCCTTGATCTCGTCGAGACGCGAACGCAGGCGAATATAAGGCAGCGAGTTGGTGCCCTTGTCGAGCTTGCCCATTTCCATCGAGAGGATGCTCGACAGATCGGACAGGAGATAGGGAACCGGCGAATCCACCGTGAGGCGCGCAATGCCCTCCGACGCCCGGTTCTTGGCACGCGCGGCGAGCAGACACTTGGCTAGGATGTCGCTGTCGATGGCGCGCTCCGGGCCATGCGAGGTAACCAACACCTCGCAATGCTCTTCGAAGTTCATGAGCCAATAGGGCAGCTCGAGATTCGACGCGTTATAAACCTCGCCGTTCCGGGCGAAGGCGGCGGCATATTCGCCATGCGGGTCGATCATGACGATGTGACCCTGCGGATTGGCGTCGCAGATGCGATGAAGGATGAGCGCGGCACTGGTCGACTTACCGGTACCGGTCGAGCCCAGCAGCGCGAAATGCTTGCCGAGCAGCGAATCGATCATGAGCGCGGCACGCGTATCCCTGGTCGGGTAGACGGTGCCAATCTCGACCGTGCTCTGGTCCTGCGTCGAATAGATTTCGCGCATATCGCCGTCCGAGACCGGGAACAGCTCGGTGCCGGGAACTGGGAAACGCGTGATACCACGGCGGAAACGCGCGATATGCCCCTGTTCGTTGAGGTCGCCTTCCCCCAGGAAGTCGATGTCGGCGAGGATATGATTGGCGCTGCGGGAATCGAGCGAGAGCGTGCGCACGGTAGCGACGATCCAGCGCTCGCCGACGCGCATCTTGATCTGGCTACCGACCTGGCCGGCCATGGCGACGCTGGGATCGGGATCGTTGGTCACGCCATCCATCGCATTGATGTCGACCATGACCTTGGCCGAACCGCCGCTGATTCCAGATACGTAGCCAAGAATCTTCGATGCGGCCTTGCTCGCCGGCCGGGCCTGCGTGGCGGCAGGCGCTTCGCCCGTCTCATGCCGGCGCGCGAGCGCATCGGTGAGATGATTGGACTGGCCTGTATGCTGGCCGAACTGCCCGCTGAAATCGCTCATGTCATTCATATTGAGAATAAAGCTCCCGCTGGCTCAGCACGCCAGAGAGCAAGCTAACGGCAAAGCCGTAAAGAAATGGCCATAGCCATGGATAATTCGTCATTAACCAAACTAACCATGGTAGGAAAATTACCTAATGAAATGAGTAGTTTGTCTCAAAATTGGACTGAAGAAAATTTGACAGTCCGGCGCGGCCGCCTAGGATTGCGCGAAGTTTCAAGAGGTACCCACGGAAAGGGCGTCGGCAACCCCGGCGCCCTTTTCCTTTGCGCCTCATCTTGCCCATCACACGCGGCGCGCGACATATCCCGCAGCGAGGCCCATGGCGAGCGCCATGGCAATGGCGACCAGACCATAAGCAATATCATGCTCGCGGGCGAACACGCCGAAGAACCGCTCGAAACCGGACTTCTTGACCTCGATCTCGCGCACGGCCGCCGCGACCACCCTGCCCTTCTGGATGAGGAAGGTCTCAGCCGTGTAGGTGCCCGTGCCGACGCGCGCCGAAAGCGGCAGCCGCGCGCGATACAAGACGCCATCCGTGATCTCGACCCGGCCGGGAGACTGCACATAGAGGCCGGCGCGGCCCTGCAGATCATTGAGCCCGCGCGAGAACCGAGCGATCTCCACGCTATTGCTGACCGAGCTGGGCGAAAGCTGGAGATTGCCCAGCCCCAGCTCGTAAATCGCGGCCGTGCGTTCATCGACCAACTGCTGGAGCGGCCGCGAGGAGGCGATCGCATAAAAGCCCGGCGCGGAGCGGAACTGGATGCTGTCGGCGTTGACCCAGATCAGACCGCCCAGCTTCTGTTTCTCACGCATGGTGATGGCCTGGCTCGGGCCCTTGAGGACCACGATGATGTCGGCCGGTTCGGTCGGCAGCCGGCCGTTTGGATAGACGATCGCGCCGAACAGCAGCAGCTGCGCCCCGGTGAAGCTGAAGCGGATCTCGACGTCGCGCTGCGAAACGTCCGGCACCAGGATCGGCGCGGTCGTGGCGCTCACCAGCATCGGCACCATCAGCAACGCCAGCAGCGCGCGGCGAAGGCGGCCAAGGCGCATCATTGCACCGTCACGGTGTAGATTTCGTCCGGCCGCCACCCGAGACCGAGCGCCATGCGGATCGCGACGACCAGCACGATGAAGGCAAGCACGATGCGCAGATATTCGGGACGCACGCTGGTGGAGATGCGTCCTCCGACCTGAGCGCCGACCACGCTGCCGATGAGCAGCAGGAACGCGAGCACCAGATCGACTGCATGAGTGGTCGTGGCATGTGTCATGGTCGTCACCATGGTCACGAACAAGATCTGGAACAGCGATGTCCCGATCACGACCTGGGTCGACATACCGAGCAGGTAGATCATGGCGGGCACCAGCACGAAGCCGCCGCCCACGCCCATCAACATGGTGATGATGCCGGAGAAGATGCCGAGGAGCAGCGGCGCCAGCGGCGACATGTAGAGGCCCGATGCGTAGAAGCGCCAACGGAATGGCAGGGCCGCCACGAGCGGATGCCGACGGCGGCGCTTCGCGGTCTGCTGACGTCCGGTCGCGCGCAGCACCATGATGTGGATCGACTCCCTCGCCATCAGCATGCCGATCGAGCCAAGCAGGACCACGTAAAGGATGCCGATGGCGGTATCCATCTGGCCAATGCTCTGGAGCAGACGGAAAATGACCGCGCCAATGCCCGAGCCAATGATGCCGCCGGCGACCATGACCGAACCCATGCGCACATCGACCGTCTTGCGGGCGAGATGGGTGACGACGCTGGAAACGCTGGCGCCTGTCACCTGAGTCGCCGCCGACGCCGCGGCAACGGTCGGCGGGATGCCGTAGAAGATGAGCAATGGCGTCGTCAGGAAGCCACCGCCGACACCGAACATGCCGGAAAGCAGACCGACGATGCCGCCCAACGCAATGATGACAAGCGCGTTCACCGAGAGATTGGCGATGGGCAGGTAGATGTCCATGACCTTGGGTAGTCTCAAACAGATCGGGCAAAAAGAGGGCGGTTGCCGCTTGGCGCTAAAAATCCGCAACCAATGTTATCGCCGGTCCTGATGCAGGCCGCGCTTTGCCGACAATCCGCTCCCGCCACTCGGCCGAAAGGCGGACATGGCCACCCGCCACCGGGAGCCGCAATCGCACTTCCGGTC
>JAGIAA010000072.1 GCA_017745115.1 Sphingobium sp.
GATCAACGACAAGCACATCGAGACGATCGTCCGTCAGATGCTGCAGAAGGTCGAGATCACCGACGGCGGCGACACCACGCTGCTCGCCGGCGAGCAGGTCGACCGCGAGGAGATGGACGAGATCAATGCGAAGCTCTCGCCCGGCCAGCTGCCGGCGCAGGGCAAGCCGGTCCTCCTTGGCATTACCAAGGCGAGCCTGCAGACGCGCTCGTTCATCTCTGCGGCCTCCTTCCAGGAGACGACCCGCGTCCTCACCGAGGCAGCCGTCCAGGGCAAGAAGGACACGCTCATCGGTCTCAAGGAGAACGTCATCGTCGGCCGCCTGATCCCGGCCGGTACGGGCGCCTCCATGAACCGCCTGCGCATTGCCGCTTCGAGCCGCGACGCGGCCCTGCGCGCCGCCATGCGCGTTGCCAACGAAGTGCATCTCGTCGCGCCGCAGAACGCGGCCGAGGAGCATGCCGCGGAGTTGCGCGAGGGGCCGGAAGCGGCAATCGGCGACGATCCGCTGGGCGCCGTGCAGGGTGAGACGCACGGCACCGATGCCGATGCCGGCAGCTATCTGAATGCAGACGCGAGCGACGAGAGCTAAGCTTTCGCGCCGCACCGACCAAAGCTGAAAGGCCCCGCCGGAGCGATCCGGCGGGGCCTTTTGTGTTTACGGTGATGTCAGCTCGCGACGACATTGCGGACGTTCGGCGATTAGTCCAATCTGTCGTCGTGGGTAGGTTGGAAATCCAACGCGAGGCCGAGCCTCAAATTGTCGCAGACGTCCGGATGTATGAGACTATCAACGGCGGCAGGGCTGAAGCAGGTGCGCCTGGCTGGGGTTGCGTAGTCATGGTGTCTGGCGCTGGGCCGCTCGAAGGCTGGGATGCTCTACCTTTGCTACGCGATGTGCCTATCCATCCCGGAGAGAGTCGGCGTTTGGGATTTGTCTTTCTGTCAGCTGAAGATGCTGTGAGGGCCATCGAGGAAGCTGGACACTTCTATTTGTGGGAGGGGCGCTTCGTCGGTGAAGCGACGGTTGTCGCAGACGGCAGATGACCACCGTTATCACGTCAAAGCGGCCTGTTCGGATACGACGACATTGTGGTCATTGTGGTCATTGCAGCTATTGTTCATATTCACGACATGATCGCTGCACTTACCATCATCATGATTGCTGGCGCGTTTGCTTGGCTTCTTGCCTTCAAAACCACCAGAGGAGGGTGGCTTGGTGTTCCACTGGGATTGATGGCAATCGTCACGCTCTGGTTCGGATGGACGGGAATGCCGGGCAGCATGGAGTTACCCAGCCTTGGCATTGGCGCGGCCATAGCAGCTCTTGCTGCCGTTCGGCTGCCGAAGTGGGACGCCGGCATCGCGGCGGTTTGCGGAAGCGCACTTTGCTGCATCCTGTTCCTCCTTCCTTCCGGAGGAGCGGACAACCCGCTCTCCTTCATGCTCTTGGCACCAGCGGTCGGGTTTGCTGTGGGGGGGGCTTTGTCGCTGGTTTGGCAATTCGCAACAAAGGGACGCGAAGCTGCTTGATCGAAGCGACCGCTTTCCACCCCAAAGCCGCCCTTCCCCCTTCCAAGCCCGGCCCCAAACGAAAAGGGCCCCGGAAACCGGAGCCCTTCTAGAATCACGTGCAAGTCCCTTTGCGGGAGCTGATCAGCCCTTCTTGAGGGTGAGGCCGCCGAAGCGCTTGTTGAAGCGCGCGACCTGGCCGCCCGTGTCGAGGAGGCGCTGGTTGCCGCCGGTCCAGGCCGGGTGCGAGCTCGGATCGATGTCGAGCGCGAGCGTGTCGCCTTCCTTGCCGTAGGTCGAGCGCGTCTTGAAGCTCGAACCGTCGGTCAGCTGGACGGTGATGAAGTGATAGTCGGGATGCGCGTCTTTTTTCATATGTCTGGCTCCAAGAGTGGCCGGTTTCCGACCGGCCGGGGAGTTTCGGAAGCGCGCCCCTAGCGGGAATCGCGCGGGAAAGCAAGCGCGGTTTTCCGCGGGTTCTGCCAAGCAGGGCCTGGCGTCAGTCCTTCGGCGGATCGGCGATCATGGCCACGCATTGCGCCTCGGCGCAGAGCTTGCCCTCGATCGACGCCTTGCCGCTGAACTTGCAGATCGAGCCCCGCAGCTGCGTGAACTCGACATGGAGGTCGAGCAGACGGCCGGGCTCGACGGGGCTCCGGAACTTCGCGCCCTCGATGCCCATGAAATAGACGAGCTTGCCGGTTCCCGCGAGGCCCAGGGACTCGATGGCGAGCACGCCGGCCACCTGCGCGATCGCCTCGACGATGAGCACGCCCGGCATGATCGGCCGGCCCGGGAAATGGCCCTGGAAGAACGGCTCGTTGATCGACACGGCCTTGACCGCGTGGATCGAGGTCTTGGGGACCATCGAGACCACGCGGTCAACGAGCAGCATCGGATAACGATGGGGCAGCGCCGCCATGATACGGCGGATATCGAGCGGCCCCAGAGCCTCGGGGGCCGCCTCCGCTGCCGTCTCAGTCACCTCTGTCGCTTCGGCCATGCCGGATCAGCGGCCAGACGGCTGCGGACGAGCGGGCTGTGCAGCGGGCGGCGTCGCAGCCGGCGGCGTCGCGGCACCCGTTGCCGGTGCCGGTGCGGCGGCAGCCGGAGCCTGCTGCTGCTGACCCGGGCGCCAGCCCTGCGGCGGAACGATGCCGACGGTCGGCACGAGCGTGTTGAGTTCGGTGATCACTGCATTGGTGAGATCAACGCCCGGCTGATAGGCCAGCGTCGAATCTTCCTTGAGCAGCAGGTCGACCTTGCTCTTGGTCATGGTGCTCTTGAGTGCGTCCTCCAGCTTCAGGCTGATCTGCTCGATCACGTAGCTCCGTGCGAGCGCGATGGGCTGCTCGAGCTGCTGCAGTTCGGCCTGGGCTTCCTGGCCGCGCTTCTGGAGCGCTTCATATTGCGTCTGCAGCGACTGCTGCTGCGCCGGGGTCGGCTTGGCGCCAGCGGCCCGGGCGGCCGCCTGCAGGGCGTCCTGCTTCTGCTTCAGCTCGGTCTGCAGCGCCGTGGTGCGGGTGTTCAGCGAGTCGATCGCGGCCTTGTAGGTCACCTGCATCTGCTGGCTGGCGGTCTGGGCAGCAGCCGAGTTGCCGATGGCGGCGTCGATATTGACCACGCCGATGCCGAGCTTGGACTGGGCGGCCGCCGGCGCGGCGGCCGCGACGACGAAGAGTGGCGCCATCGCAAGCGCGACGGAGGCAAGAAGTGCGTTTCTCATCAGAATTGGGTTCCTACATTGAAAGTGACAAGCTTGGTGTCATCGCCGGGCGAGTGCAGAAGCGCCTTGGCGATGTCGATACGGAAGGGTCCGAAGGGAGATTTCCAGTTCACGCCGAAGCCGACCGACAAGCGGGGCCGCGGCGTATCGCCGACAAAGAACTCCTTGAAGCCCGTCTTCGAGCTGCCGGATTCCGTCGTGCCCGCGGGACATGGCTGGTCAAGCGTCTGCGATGCGGTGCCATCGACCGCCGTGCAGGTGCGATAAGTATAGATCTTGTCGATCAGGCCGCCATTGGCATAGGTCGGCTTCCGCAGGCCCCAGACGGCGCCCATGTCGGCGAAGATGCTGGGGCGCAGGCCCATGTCGCGAGCGCCGGCACCAAGCGGAATCTCGAGTTCCGCATGCGCCAGATAGAGTGCGCGGCCGCCGAGCGCGTCGTCCGACCAGTTATCGCGGTTCTCGCTCACGCCCGTGATGTTACCGTTGGCGTCGGTGATATAAGGCTTGCGTATGATGCGCGGGCCGACACCGCGAATATCGAAGCCACGGATCTGCGGTTCGCCCAGGAAGAAGCGATCGACCAGCCGTACCGGATCGCTGCTCGCGCTCGCCCCGCTCTGGAACGACTTGATGTAGCTCGCCTGGCCGCTGACCGAGAAGATGAAGCCCTTGCCGAGCGACCAATATTTGTCCGCCGAAAGCGTCGTTCGCAAATAGGAAACGTTGCCGCCGAGGCCGGCGAAATCCTGGCTCAGTGAGACAGAGTAGCCGCGGGTCGGACGGATACGGTTGTCGTGCGCCTCATAGACGAGCGAGTAGCCGAACGTGGAGGTGACCCGCTTGCCGATCGCGTCGCACAGATAGCGGCCGGCCTTGAGCGGATCGCAGGTGTCGGTGGACGCGTCGCCGGGAACGCCCGAGCCGCTGTTGTTCGTATAATAATAGAAGCGGTCGAGCGTCACGTCGTCGAAGGTGAGACCGTAACGCAGGCCGAGCGACAGATATTCGGTGATCGGGACACCGCCACGAAGCTGAAAGCCCGTGCGCACCTGGCTGTATGTGGTCCTCCGATTGTCCAGATTGGCATATTGGAAGCTGTTCATGTCCTGGCGGAAAATATCGAAGCCGAGGGCCATGTTGCGGTCCAGGAAATAGGGCTCGGTGAATCCCGCCTGGATGGACTTGGAATAGCTCGAATAGTCGATGGACGTGCGCAGTTCCTGGCCCATGCCGCGGAAATTGCGTTGGGTGACCGAGGCCGAGAGGATGAAACGTTCGAGGCTCGAAAAGCCTGCCGAGAGCGAGAGTTCGCCGGTCGACTTTTCCTCGACATTGGTCTCGAGAATGACGCGGTCCTCCGCGGAGCCTGGCTTCTGCTCGACTTCCAGCTTCTCCTGGAAGAAACCCAGCGAGTTGATGCGGTCCTGCGAACGCTTGACCTGGAAGGTGTTGAACGCGTCGCCTTCCTGGAGGCGGAATTCGCGGCGGACCACCTTGTCCTGGGTCAGCGTGTTGCCATTGATGTCGATGCGCTCGACATAGACGCGCGGCGCGTTGGCGATCTTGAAGGTGAGCGACATGGTACGCGCGTCCTTGTCGCGCTTATAATCTGGCTGCACGTCCGCGAAGGCATAGCCGAATAGACCGGCAGTCTGGTTGAGCTGCTCGATCGTGTCCTCGACGTCCTTGGCATTATACCAGTCGCCCTTGTGAAGGCGGAGCGAACGGGTCAGTCCCTCGGACGAAAGATCGCGAAGGTCGCTCTCGACCTTGACGTCGCCGAACTTATAGCGCTCGCCCTCTTCGATCACATAGGTGACGATGAAGTCCTGCTTGTTCGACGTCAGCTCCGCGACCGCCGATACCACGCGGAAATCCGCATAGCCGTTGGTCAGGTAGAACTGACGCATCTTCTGCTGGTCATAGGCCATGCGGTCGGGATCGTAGCTCGTGCCCGACGAGAAGAAGCGGAACCAGCGGCCCTGCTTGGTCGCCATTTCGCCACGCAGCTCGCCGTCGGAGAAGACGGTGTTGCCGATGATGTTGATCTGGCGGACCTTCGACTTCGGCCCTTCGTTGATCTCGTAGACGATATCGACGCGGTTCTGGTCGAGCTTCACCAGCTTGGGATCGACGACCGCCGCAAAACGGCCCTGGCGGCGATACAGCTCGATGATGCGGGCGACGTCCGCACGCACCTTCGAGCGCGTGTAGATCTGGCGCGGCGCCATCTTGATCTCGGGCCGGATCTTGTCGTCCTTGAGCCGCTTGTTGCCCTCCAGCACGATCCGGT
>JAGIAA010000073.1 GCA_017745115.1 Sphingobium sp.
CTGTAATTGACGGCGAGCGCTGTTATATTCATGTGCGAGGGGCGTCAGAACGCCAAGGAAAGGAACTGCCCATGCCCAGCAAGAAGAGCACGGATAAGCAGGACGGCGACGTCGCCGTCATGGATGCTCCCGAAGCCACGACGCGCGGCTGGCGCGAACAGGCCGAGGATTTTGCCGGCCAGGCCAAGGACGCCGCCCGCAGCGGCGCCAACAGCGCCAAGAACGTGACCGGTGAAGCCCTGCATGGCCTGTCCAAGCTGATCGCCGACACCGCGGCAACCGTCGACGACAAGCTCGGCCCGCAATATGGCGATTATGCCCGCAAGGCTGCGGAAGCCGTCTCCGGCGCCGCCAAGTCGCTGGACGACAAGGACCTCGACCAGCTCGCCGAGGATGCCCGCAACTTCGTGCGCAAGAGCCCGGCCGTGGCGATCGGTGCCGCCGCTATCGTCGGCTTCGTCCTTATGCGCATGATGCGCGGCTCCAGCGACGACTGAACAACGGCAACGAATAAGGCGGGTCGAGCGAGCGGCTGATGGATGATGATGAGGCGGGCGCAGAGAATGCGCGAAAAGGGCCGCCGCCCGACTCGATCCACGCGAGCGTCGAGCGGCTCATCGCGTCCGGAAAGGATCTGGCCGAAGCTGAAATCAGCTGGGCCAAGCTCAAGGGCCGCAGCCTCGCCTCGCTCCTCCGCAAGGGCCTGTTGTTCGGCATTCTCGCTACGACCGGGCTCATGGTCGGCTTTTCGCTCCTCCTCGTTGCGAGCATCGTCGCCATCGCACCGCATGTGGGTGGCCTGCTGTATGCCACGCTCATCATGATCGGTGTCGCTTTCGCGCTCGCCATCATCTTCGGCCTGCTGGCCCGGAATGCGTTCCGCGAGATGATCGGGGAGGACGAATGAGCAAGGCGGACAAGGAGCGCGAGATCGCCAGGGCCCGCGAGCGTGCGGACCTGGCGCGCATGCGCTTCGGCAATGCCGTGAGCAGCGTCCTGCATCGCCTGACACCCGATAATCTGCGCGCCGAAGCGATCGAGGTGGTGAGCGACCAGCTCGAGCAGGCAAAGAATGACCTTTTGAAGCGCTTCAAGCATTGGCCGGTGGCGCTCGGCACTGTTGCCGCCGCCGCCCTCGCCGTCCTCTTCTGGCGGCCGGCACGCGTGGCGGCGCGCTATGTACTGCGCGCCGCCACCATCGCCTGGTCGATGCGCGATTTATGGAGATCGAAGAATGGCCGAGAAAACACGTAAGCCCGCCGCCGCCAAGCCCAAGGCGACCGTGCAAAAGGCCGGGACAAAGGCCAGGCAAGGTATCGAAAAGGGCATCGAACAGGCTGGCCGCAAGGGCAGCGCGGTGATCACCGATGCCCGCAAGAAGGGTGAGGCCGTCATCACCACCGCCCGCAAGCGCGGCGGGGCGGTGATTGCGGATGCCCGAAAAACAGGCGAAGCGGCGTTCAAGACCGCGCGGAAGCGTGGCGAAGCCGCGATCGCAGACGCTCTCGAAAAGAGCGAAGCAGCCATTTCGACCGCACGCAAAAAGGGCGGGGCCGCCATATCCACCGTGCGGGAAAAAGGCGGAGCGGTGATCGAGGACACACGCGAAAAAACGGCGCGCGCCGCCGCCGAAACCAATCGCCTCTTCCAGGAACATCCGATCACCGCCGTGGCGGCGGCAGTGGCGGCGGGCGCGGTTCTCGGCATTTTCCTGCCGCGCCTAAACATCACGAACCGGGCGGGCAAGCTCGCCGGCCGCGCTATCAAGGCTGCGGCTGCAAACGAGGCGGCGCAGCGCGTGTGGTCGAGCGTACGCGACGCCGGAAAGCCGGAAGACGAAACCGGCACCGACTGACTCGTCTGATGCCTTGGCAAGCACGGACCGGACTGATACCGCAGCGCACAAGGAAAGGCGCGTCCGCGCATGGCACGCGTCTCAAAGGGAGCCAGTCTTGAGCCAGTTGTTGCATCTCGTCATGGGCGGCCGCGTCAAGGATCCGACGAGCCTTGAATTCGTCGACCCGAAGGCGATCGAGATCGTGGGCGTTTTCCCCAGCTATGCCGACGCCGAAAAGGCATGGCGTGGCGCCGCGCAGCGCACGGTCGACGATGCTGAAATGCGGTTTGTGGTGGTGCACCTGCACCGGCTGCTCGACCCCGAGACGGGCCAGCATACCTGACAGGCTATTAGTGGCGCGCCTGCCGCTTGAAGCGCGAGGCCAAGAGCGGCCGCGCCATCAGCAGGCCGGCGATGAACCCGCCGACATGCGCCCAGACGGCGATGCTGCCGGCTGACCCGCCAAAGCCCATCCCGGAAAAGCCGATCATGACCTGGATCACCGTCCAGCCGGCGGCGAGCCAGAGTATCCGCAGAAACTGGGCGGAGAACGGCCCGATCGCGGAGACCTCACGCCGGCTGTAGATCAGCGCGTATATACCGATCACCGCCGAAATCGCCCCGCTCGCGCCGACCATGGGCGCACCGCTCATCGGGTCGGACAGCCATTGCGCAATGGCGGCCGCATAAGCGCCGACGACGTAGAGGATGAGGTAGCGGACCGGGCCCAGCAGATGCTCGATCTGACGCCCGCAAAAGATCAGGATCATCAGGTTAAGGCCGATGTGGATCCAACTCGAATGGACCAGCGTGGCCGTCAGCGGCGTGATCCAGACCGGCAGCCAGGGCAAGGCCGTGGAAATATCCTGTCCGGTCCGCAGCAGCGCTTCGAGCCGCAGCGGAATGAAGCCCGCCAGCGTCGCGATCTCGTCATTATGCCGCGTCACATAAGCAATGAAGAACGCGACGAACGTGACCAGCGCCACGGCATCGGTCGTGCGCGCACGCGACATCAAAGCCATGGCGATGCTCCGCTGCTTCGTGTCGGGCTGTTCAGATGAATTCGATCTTCTCGACGAGGTAGAACTTGTCGCCCGACGGCACCGTCACTTCGACTTCCTCGCCGACCTGACGGCCGATGAGGGCGCGGCCGAGCGGGCTCGAATAGCTGATCATCCCCAGCTTGGCGTCTGCCTCGGCCTGGCCGACGATCTGATAGCGCACCGGATGTTCGTCCTCGTCGAGCAACGTCACGGTTGCCCCGAAGACGATCTTGTCACCGGACAGCTCGGAAGGGTCGATGATCTGGGCACGCGAGAGCTTGTCCTCGATGTCGGCGATGCTCGCCTCGATCTGGCCCTGGCGCTCCTTGGCGGCGTGATATTCGGCATTTTCGGAAAGATCGCCATGCGCGCGCGCTTCCTCGATCGCATCAACGACGATCGGGCGCTCGGCCTTGAGCGCGCGAAGCTGATCGCTCAGCTTCTCATACCCAATTGCCAGCATCGGCATCTTCTCAACGGTCGCCATTTGGACTCCCCAATATAGTCATCGCCTGGCCAAACTCAGGTTTTTGGCCGTTTCCGAATGTGCCGGGCTCCTGCACCGGAACGCGAACTCCCTTGCCGACGGTCGGTTCCGTCGGCCCGCACTCATTTCTTGTCTCTTGGAAGATCAGTCGTGCGACGCCTGATAATAGGATTGCAAAGACCTGACTTCAAGGGGACGTGCGCGCAGGGCCTCGATGGCATCCACCGCAGCAACGCTCCCGGCGGCCGTCGTGAAGCTCGGCACCTTGAGGCGCAGCGCGCTTGTCCGGATCGCCTTGCTGTCCTTGAGCGACTGCCAGCCCTCGGTCGTGTTGAAAATCAGATCGACCGCGCCGTCCATGATCCGGTCGACGATGTGCGGGCGGCCCTCGGCCACTTTCTTCACTTCCTCGACAGGGAGCCCCTGCTCCTGCAGGTAGCGCGCCGTGCCGCCGGTCGCGACGATCTTGAAGCCCAGATCGACGATCTTGCGGGCCGCTGGCAGGATGACGGGCTTGTCGCTGTCCTTGACCGAGATGAACACCGTGCCGCCGTCGGGCAAGATGGTGCCCGCACCGATCTGCGACTTGGCGAACGCAGTCCGGAAATCGGCATCGATGCCCATGACCTCGCCGGTCGACTTCATCTCGGGCGAGAGCACCGGATCGACGCCGGGGAAGCGGTTGAACGGGAAGACGGCTTCCTTGACCGCGATGTGACGGATCTTCGTGCGGTCGATCTTCGGCAAATCCCTGATCTTCTCGCCCGCCATGACGCGTGCCGCGATCTTGGCGATGGGCGTGCCGATCGCCTTCGCGACGAAGGGCACCGTGCGCGAGGCACGGGGATTGACCTCGATCAGGTAGACCTTGCCGTCCTTGACCGCGAACTGGATGTTCATGAGGCCGCGCACGCTGAGTGCCCGGGCCAGCACGTCCGTCTGCCGCTCGATCTCCTCGATGATATCGTCCGGGAGCGAATAAGGCGGCAGCGAGCAGGCACTGTCGCCGGAGTGAACGCCGGCTTCCTCGATATGCTGGAGCACGCCCGCCACCACGACATCGTCACCGTCGCACAACGCATCCACGTCCACCTCGACGGCATCGCGCAGATACTGGTCGATCAGCACCGGGGAGTCGCCGGAGACCTGCACGGCCGTCGCGATATATTCCTCGAGCTGCGCCTGGCCGTCGACGATCTCCATCGCGCGGCCGCCAAGCACATAGCTCGGGCGCATCAGCACCGGGTAACCGATGCGGTCCGCGACGGCGATTGCCTCGCCGCGGCTGCGCGCGATGCCGTTGGCGGGCTGGTGCAGGCCGAGCTTGTTGATCAGGGCCGCGAAGCGTTCGCGGTCTTCGGCGAGGTCGATCGCGTCCGGTGAAGTACCGAGGATCGGAATGCCGGCATCCTCGAGCGCCTGCGCGAGCTTGAGCGGCGTCTGCCCGCCGAACTGCACGATGACGCCCACGAGTTCGCCCACCGACTGCTCGACGGCCAGGATTTCCAGCACGTCCTCGGCAGTCAACGGCTCGAAATAGAGCCGGTCGGACGTGTCGTAGTCGGTGCTCACCGTCTCCGGATTGCAGTTGATCATGATCGTCTCATAGCCCGCTTCGTCCAGCGCGAAGCAGGCATGGCAGCAGCAATAGTCGAACTCGATGCCCTGGCCGATGCGGTTCGGCCCGCCGCCGAGGATCACGACCTTCTTGCGATCACTCGGGAAGGCTTCGTTCTCCGGTTCGCCGAAGGTCGGCGCCTCGTAGGTCGAGTACATGTAGGGCGTCTTGGCCTCGAACTCGGCCGCGCAGGTGTCGATGCGCTTGAAGACCGGGCGCACGCCGAGCTTGTGGCGATGCGCACGCACTTCCTCTTCGGTGATACCGCCGGTCATGGCCTTCACCGCCTCGCGGATGAGGCCGGATCCGCGCCGGATCGCGCTCTCCATGCCGGCCGGCACATTGGCGCCCTGCAGGGCCAGCCAGGCGAGGCGGGTTTCCGCCGCTTCAGCCGGGCGCGGCATGTCTATCGCCGGCCCTTGCTCGACCTGCTGCGCG
>JAGIAA010000074.1 GCA_017745115.1 Sphingobium sp.
ATATACGTGCGACTGACCAGGCCGACCGTGGGCTTCAAACCGACAAGACCATTCATCGACGAAGGGCAGACGACGGAACCGTCCGTTTCCGTGCCGACACCCAGCGGCGCGAAGCTGGCGGCGAGCGCCGCGCCGGTGCCGCTCGACGAACCGCAGGCCGAGCGATCGAGCGCATAGGGGTTTTTGACCAGGCCGCCCATGGCGCTCCAGCCTGACATGCTGTTGGTTGAGCGGATATTGGCCCATTCGGACAGATTGGTCTTCCCCAGGATCAGCGCGCCTGCCGCACGGAGCCGTGCGATCATCGGCGCATCACGGCCCGTGAAATTGCCCTTGAGCGCAAGGCTGCCCGCCGTGGTCGGCATGGCGTCCTTGGTCTCGATATTGTCCTTGATGAGGACCGGCAGACCATGCAGCGGACCGCGCGGCTTTCCTGCCTTTCGCTCCGCGTCGAGCGCCCTGGCCTCGGCAACGGCGTCAGGATTGAGGCTGATGATCGAGCGCAACGCCGGGCCGGCGCGGTCCATGGCCGCGATGCGGGCGAGATAGGCACGCACCAGAGCTTCGCTGCTCGTCTTGCCGGATTTGAGCTGCTCGAGCAGGTCGGCGGCGGAGACCTCGTCGACTGCGGAAAGTGGCGGGGTTTTCTTGGCACCGACCGGCGTCGCGGCGAGAGCCAGCGCCAATGCAATGCCGCCGAAGATATGCCTGCTCATATGGCCCCCTGCATCTGCCTTGCATGACTATGTCGGGCGGCCGATTTGGACGCAAGATGTCCCCCCGCTCGAAGGCTCTTGAATATTTGCCGTTTTATGCCGATAATACACTCCGAGGGGCTCAACGGCATTGGCCGTAGCCTGGAGATATCAAGATATGCGTGAAGTTCTCCGCATCGCTTTCGTCGGTCTCGTGATCGGCATCCTTGCCCGTTTCTTCTATCCCGGCGCCGTCGACATGGGCTGGATCGCCAGTATTCTGCTCGGCCTCGGCGGCTCGGTCGTCGGCGGCGTCGTGCCGCGCCTCATCAGCAAGGACCGGTCGCGTGAGCCTTATGCGCCGGCAGGTTTCGTCGGCTCCGTGCTGGGTGCCATGGGCCTGATCTTCATCGGCAACCTGTTTTAGGCGAATAGCGGCAGCGCGGCGGCCTCCGCGTCGCTGAAATCGAGCCGGAAGAGCGAGCGCAGCGTGCTGGCATATTGTGCCGATCCGGTGATTTCTGTGATCATCTTTTCGCCGGCTCGGCGAACAGTGAGAGTCCGATCGATCATCGAGGCGAAGCCTTCGTCCAGGACGATGCTGGCGATGTGGAGCGTGGTAAAGCGTGTCTGCGGACGCGTCGAAGTCCAGTGATTGCACTGTTCGAGATCGTCCGGCGCGACGTGGGCCAGGTCGAAGCTATATTGCGGCTGCCAGTCCTCGTGCGGTTGAGCGCGGCCGTCCGTGGTGGCATGCGGTCCGGCGCGCTCGAGCAGCCATTCGCCCGCGAGAGCGCCAGCATCGCCAACCCGGCGTAGACGATGCAAGGCACCATCGGGCGAGGTGCCCATGGCACCATCCACGAGCGGCAAGGCGGGCAGATCACTGCCGCCAAAACCGCCCTCGGCGATCCACGGCGCGCCGTCGAGCATGACCAGCAGCGTGACGTGACTGCGCACCGGCACTAGGTGGGGCGGGCCGAGCCGTACGCGCGCGAGAAGCGGCCTTAGCTCGAAGCCGATCTCGACCATCATGTCGGCGAGCAAGCGGTTCTGCTCGAAGCAATAGCCGCCACGCCGGCGCGTCACGAGCTTATCGAAGACGCTGTCGCCATCGATGCGGATGGCGCGGCCGAAGGGAATGTCGAGATTTTCGAAGGCGATATTGCGCCGATGCGCGGCCAGCAGCGCGCCCAGCCCTTCGGGCGTGACGGGCGGCAGCGCGTCGAGGCCGATGCGCGCCAGATAGGCGGGAAGTCGCTGGTTCTTCATGATGTGCAGATCAGGCGTCCGCCGGCCCCATGCGGAAAAAGCAGAGCTTGTTGCCGTCGAGGTCGCGGACATAGGCGCCGTAAAAGGCCATGTCGCCCTCATCTCCCCGCAGGCCCGCGGCGCCTTCGTCCTGACCGCCGAGTTCGATGGCCTTGGTGTAGAGCGTGTCGACCTGCGCGCGGGTCGGCTGCACGAGGGCGAGCATCGAGCCGTTGCCGATCGTTGCGGGCTGCTCGTTATGGGGCACGCTGATGCCGAAAGCCGGCTTGTCGAACGCGACGCCCCACGCCACGGAACGCGGGCTGTCCCATAGCTTGCCGACGCCGATCGCGCCGAACAGCGCGTCGTAGAATGTCCTGGCCCGGTCGATGTCGTTGGTGCCGACTAAGCTGTAGCCAATCATCGCAAGTCCTTCCCGCAAGGCCGGCACATCGGATTCATGTCTCCGCGTCGCCGGGACCGACGCAATAGAAGCACAGCTTGTTGCCGTCGAGATCACGCACATAGGCGGCGTAGAAGGCGTTGCTGCCTTCCTGGCCGCGCACGCCGGGTGCGCCATGATCGGTGCCGCCCATTTCCAGCGCCTTGGCATGGAGCAGGCGGACCTTGTCGCGCGAGCGCTGGCCGAGCGCGACCATGGCGCCATTGCCGGCGCTGGCGGCCTGGCCGTCGGCGGGAATGGCGACGCCGAAAATCGGCTTTTCCCAGCTCACGCCCCAGCCGGCGAGCGTAGGCAGCTCGATCATGCGGCCGATGCCGACGGCGCCGAACAGCGCATCGTAGAAGGCGAGCGCGCGCTGCATGTCATTGGTACCGACGAGCGTATAGCCGATCAGCATGGCGAACCTTCGCGACTGTCGAGCGGAGCCCGAATTTACCGCAGCGCAGCGAGAACGCAAACGGCCTTTGCTTGCGAAAGACTCACGCCGCGGCCCAACTATTTGAAGCGGTTGAGCCTTGCCGCGTAGCGAAAGAGCCGCGGGGGTACCCAATCGCGCAGGAAGTGATCGAACTGGATGCGCCGGTCCGGGCGGTCGCCCGTACCGGGGCGCGCCTGGAACATGGTGGTGCGGGCCGGCAGCTTGTCGATTCCGGCCTCGGGTGCGGTGTAGTAATAGGTCGCGATCGACTTGCGCGAGCGCCCGTCCGGGCAGGTCAGCGGGTCGGGCTGGCCGTGATAGCTGTCGAGGGAGGTGTTGAACACGACGGCGCGGCCGATCAACGGCGCGATCTTGTGCCAGCGCTTCTCCATCTTCTGGTCCCACAGCTCGAGATCGCCGCCATATTCGGGCACCCAGTCGTCGTTGAGATAGACAAGGAGATTGAGCCGGCGCTCGACGTTCATCACGTGGATGTTGAAATCGGCATGGATGCCGAGATGGCCGCCCTTGAGCGTCTCGTGGAGACCACCGCCGACATAGTAAGGATCGGGGATCAAGCTGGGGATGCCGGTCATCGCCTCGAGGAACTTGAGGATAGCGGGGCTGTTGAGCTCGATCACCAGGTTGCGCAGCCGCCGGCCCGGGATCTTGGCGGGCGGCGTCTGATATTTGAAGCGCTCCTGATCGCGGTCGAAGTAGGTGTTGCTGGCATTGTCCGGAAATTCCGCCAGGAGCCCGCGCAGGAAATCGGCGGGTAGGAAATCGTCGATCGCAATGTGCGGAAAGGGCTCCGCATTCTGATAGCTCTCGGCGAGCTTGGTGCCGGCCTCGACGCACTCCGCCTCATCGAACCAGATATAGCCGTCCGTTTCCTTCGGATTGAGAATAGCCATCTTACGTCACGCTCCCGGATTCCAAATATGCTTCACGGCGAACTCGCCTCTACCGATTTTTGCGCGAACGCACAAAAGCGCCACCGCGCTCCCGTCGCGATCGCCCCTCCCGGTTGGCGCCCTTCTAATATGGGGCAGTTAACAGACTGATGACCTTGTGACGTTGATACGCATCAAGGGCCTAGAGTTCGTCCTTGGTGCCGCGGCAGGCGCCGACGCGCTTGGCGTCCACGCTCATCTTCATCGTCATCGAGCCCATCGGCCCGGCACCCTCCGCCTTGGTATTCATGTCCATATGATAGCTGCCCGACGAATAATCGCCGTTCATGGTCATCGCCATCTTGCCGCTCTCGCCCCGGCTGCACGTCATGGCCGCATCGATCTTGCCGCCGCCCAGCGTGAAATGATCATATTTGCAGCTCTTGTCGTCGCCCGTGTAGAGCGCCTTCTGGTTCTTCACATCCTCTTGCGTGACGCAATTCACGAAGCTGTGCGCGGTGCTCAGCTGCTTCTTCATCTGCGCTTTCACCTCGGGCGGAAGGCCGGGCATGTCCATCTCGTGCATGGTCATCGTGCCCTCCCAGCGGCCGGGCTCGATCATCGCGCCGCCCCCATTCGCCGCAGCGACCTTCTCGGCCACTTCCTTCGTCGAGGCATTGGTGGCGGAGACGCTCGGCCCGCTATTGCAGGCGGCAAGCGGCAGGACGAACGCGGCGGCGAAAAGGGCGGGGATCGGCGCGGTCAGGGAAGGTCGCATGGCATTGCTCCTCTCGGGATGTGACGGCGCGACCATGCCCGCTTGGCGGGTCTGCGGCAGGGATGCCGGGTTTGCGGAGGCGAGGCAAGGGGGATTGGTGAGCGCGGCGGTGACGCTGCCGGCGGATAGCGGAGCGCGCGAAGGTTGTGAAAGTTGCGGCAATAGAACGGAAAAGTCCGTCCACCCCAGGCACGAAAAAACGGATGCGAGACCGCGCCCTGGAAGTTGGCGTCGAAACTGCGAGCGGGGGTTGGCGAACAGCATGTCCGAACGGTGGCACGGCGCGTGGCATGTAGGACAGGAAAAAATGCAATGGGCGCAATCAGGCCGCGCGGGGCTTGATCCTGTCCAGTTCGCCGTTCAGTGCGCGCTTGGCTTCCAGCAGCGCGTAGCTGTCCTGCAATCTCAGGAAGAAGCCCTCGCTCATTCCGAAATAACGCTCTAACCGCAGGTCGAGCGCGGCGTCCACGGGCCTATCGCCATCGATAACGGTCTGGATGCTTGCCGGCGAAACGGCAAGTGCGTCAGCCAGCGTCTCTACCGACATTTCCAGCGGCTCGAGAAACTCGGACAGCAAAAATCTGCCCGGCATGATCGTTCTCAAGTTTCGCGAGAAGGCGGCAAGAGCATGCATGCGAATGGTGATGACATGTGTTATAGCGTGTGGGACAGCGAAGATTCCGAAGTTGTTCATGCCGGTGTCCAGATATTCGCCGCCGAGCCCAGCATTTAATCGAAGGAACAGATTAACTT
>JAGIAA010000075.1 GCA_017745115.1 Sphingobium sp.
GTCACGCGCCTCGGCCGCGCCCGCCCGGCCTCCCAAAGCTTACCGTGTCTGAGGACCGGTGGGGGTGCCGACGAGTCACGCGCCTCGTTGGAAGGCTGGTACCGAACCGTTTCGCCAAAGCCGAAACGAACAACGAGACGCATGGCTTGCGTGCTTGGCATTCCGTCATTAATGGGTCCCCGAACGGGGCGCGCCTGCGCCTGCTTGAGTGGCCCAGGGCCGGGGCAAATCGGAGAAAGACGCGGAATGAGCGATCGTTTCAATACCATTGCGGGCTGGACCCTGTTCGCCGGCATCGTCGCGCTCGGCGCGGGCATCGTCGGCACGAAGATGTTCCATCAGGAGCGGCCGGAGCCGATGGGCTATGCGATCCAGGGCGTCGAGGCCGAGGGCGAAGGCGGCGGCGCTGCCGGCCCGTCGCTCAACACGCTGCTCGCATCGGCGGACGTCGCCAAGGGCGAGAAGGTCTTCGCCAAGTGCATGGCCTGCCACACCATCGCGCAGGGCGGTCCCAACGGCATCGGCCCGAATCTGTACGCCACCGTCGGCGAGGGCATCGCCGAGGGCAAGGGCGGCTTCGCTTTCTCCGAAGCGCTCAAGAAGGTCGGCGGCAAGTGGACCTTCGAGGCGCTCGACAAGTGGCTGACCAACCCGAAGGGCTTCGCGGACGGCACCAAGATGAGCTTCGCTGGCCTCGGCAACCCCGAAGACCGCGCCAACGTCATCGCCTATCTGAATGCGCAGGGCTCGAACCTGCCGCTGCCCGCTGCCGACGCGGCGCCGGCACCGGCCGAGGGCGCCAATGCAGCGGCCGGCAATGAAGCAGCACCCGCTGCAAATGCTGCCGAGGCCGAGAAGAAGTAATCGGTTTTCCGATGAGTAAACAGAAAAGGCGGGCTTCACGGCCCGCCTTTTTCTTTTAAGCCTTCTCCCGCAAGCGGGAGAAGGAGGGACCCGCCGCGACGCGGCGGGAGGATGAGGGCCTGCTATAATGCTAGCGAGGCATGCAGGTGAAGACCCTCACCTTCAGAAGAGTCACGTGCCTCTTCTGAACCTCTCCCGCTTGCCGGAGAGGGCTATTAGGTGGGCCTCATCTCACTCGCTGTCGGACGTTCCGTCCGCGTAGAAGCGGTCGACGACCTCCCAGCCCTCGTCCGCCGTCTCGACCCAGTTGATCAGTTCGAGATCCTGGTGGGCGATGACGCCCTCGTCGGCGAGCGCCTCGAAATCGACGACCTTCTCCCAGAAGTCGCGCCCGTAGAGCAGGACAGGGATGCGCTTCATCTTGCCGGTCTGGATGAGGGTCAGCACCTCGAAAAACTCGTCGAACGTGCCGAAACCGCCGGGGAAGATGGCGAGCGCGCGGGCGCGCAGCGTGAAGTGCATCTTGCGCAGGGCGAAATAATGGAAGCGGAAGGAGAGGTCCGGCGTCACATAGCGATTGGGCGCCTGCTCGTGCGGCAGCAGGATGTTCATACCGATCGTCTTGGCGCCGACATCCGCCGCACCGCGATTGGCCGCCTCCATGATCGAGGGACCGCCACCGGAGCAGACGACGAAATTGCGCCAGCCGTCGGCATTGACCGGATATTGGGCGGAGATGCGGGCGAGCTCGCGCGCGACATCATAATAATGCGACTTGGCGGCCAGGCGCTCGGCGACCTTCCGCGTTCGCTCGTCGGTGGCGGCGTCGATGCGCGCCTGCGCGTCCTCGGGCGAGGGGATGCGTGCCGAGCCATAGAAGACGAAGGTGGAGGCGATCTTCGCCTCATCGAGCAGCAATTCGGGCTTCAGCAGCTCGAGTTGGAAGCGGACCGGACGCAGATCCTGGCGCAGCAGGAATTCGTCGTCCTGGAAGGCAAGGCGGTAGGCCGGGCTGGCGGTCTGGGGGGTATGGACTTCCTCGTGGACCTTTACTTCCTGCTTGGCGGGGCGGAAGCGGGGCTGCTCGACGGAATCGCGGTCGCTCATAAACTTGTCGTTCTTTTCTGCTGGAAAAGCGGCGAGAAATACGCCTGCGGGAACTCAACGGCAATAGCGCCCTTTGCCGCCCATGTCGAAATGCAAGTGGTCGCGATGGGCGGCGTTGTAATCGGGGCTCAGCACGGTGCGGAAGCGCTTGCAGGCGCTGTCGTGGAGGATGTGCAGGAACTGCGACGTCGGGCCATCCGCGCGCCAATCGTCCACGACGCTGATCCGGCGCCCATCCGCCAGCACGAAGGCCGAGACGTCGACGGCATTGGCGTGGCCATGCTCGGACAGGCGCCCGGCGATCGTCCCGCCCGATCCCCGCACATCGCGGCAGGAATAGGTGCCGAAGGTCTCGACGCGCACGACTTCGCTGCCCAGATAGAGCCGCGCGGCGGGGCGGACGGCATATCGCGTCCAGGCAGCGAACTTTTCGGCCAGCTCGCAGGTCATCGCGCCGAGATTGGCGGTCGGCGTGCCGAAATCGAGGAGCTTCACGGCATCGATGATGGCGCAGCCGCCGCCATGCTGCTGGTTGGGCAGGACCTCGAAGCGCACCGCCGCCTGATCGAGGCGCGCCCGGCACAGCTGGAACGCCTCGCTGCTGGGCAGAGGCCCGGCCGGCTGGGAGCGCGTGACTACGCGCGAAGGGGGCGATCCGCCGCCGCCCACGCAGCCCGAGAGGAGGGCGAGCACCAGCAGTGCCGCCACTCTTGCGTTACGCCAGCTTGCGCGCCCGCCGCCCATGATGAACGCACGTATAAGTCAGGGGAGGAAAAGCCGAAAGGCGAGCCGGAGGATCGGCCTGGCATGCTGCGGCAAGGCGAGTCCGAAACGGGATGGCGCGAACGACGCGACAAAAGCGGAACAGCCCGATACGAAAGCGATAAACATTGGTATCTGTGTAGGATTTCGTAAGGCTTATGCCTCTATTCAGCCTCTGTCCGGCGCACGAACACCGGCCTGGACCCGGTGGAGGGGGCTTCGCCGGGTCCATATCCGCCAGGACGATCGATGCGCGCCGAAAAAGCGAAAGGCCGGAGCGTCCCACGACACCCCGGCCTTCCCCCATGCCCGTGTGGGCGGGCTAAGTCAGGCGAAGCTGACCGCCGTCTTGCGGCGGCGCATCGAGGCACCGACGATGCCGAGGCCGGCGATCAGCATGGCCCAGGTCGTCGGCTCGGGGACCGCAGCGGTGCTGAGGCCGCTCAGGCGGAACTGCTTTTCCGTATCGATCCCCGGGTTGGTGAACGTGAACGCCAGCGTCTGGATGCCGGAGCCGGTGAGCGTGAATGCATTATTTCCGTTCGGGATCGTGATGTTCGAAATCAGCGTCGTGCCGTTCACCAGGAGGTTAAATGTCGAACCGCCAGCGAGAGCGAAGCCGGCCTGATTGTAACCGGGCGCCGCGATATTGACTGTCAGGTCCGCAAGCGTGGCCTTGTTGGCAAGCGCAAAAATCGTCGCGGCGCCCTGATTGAAATCCAGGTCGGCCGTGCTCGTGAACGAGACCGTCTGCCCGTTGTAATCGCCGTAAACGGTCTTCTTGTCGGCGGAAATGCTGTTCAGATTGACAGGCTGGCCGCCAAGATTGGTGTCGTCGAGCTTGAAGGTGCCATTGTCGAAGAGCACGGCAGCCTGAGACGGCGCGGAATAAGCGGCGAGCGCCGCAGTCGCAGCAAGCGACAGTTTGGTGATAGTCTTCATGATCGTCCCACTTTCCACCCAAACCGGCCCCCACGGCCGGACTGCACGCGAGTCGCGTGAACGTGCCATTTGTAACAAAACTGCCGCATCGGCAACACTTTGTTAACCACTGTAGGCGGACGAACTGTTTCAATTCGAAGCATGGATAATGCCTCGCAATAGCGCGCAAATCCGCCATATTTCGTGTGAGCGCTAACGCACCTTGATGCCGTAACGGCAGGGCCAGCCGGCTCGGGCCAACGAGCAAGGCCGGCGCGTCGGGTGACGCACCGGCCTCGTCAAACAAGATCAGGAATTTAGATGGTCAGGCGAAGCTGACGGCCGTCTTGCGGCGGCGCATCGATGCGCCGACCACGCCCATGCCGGCAATCAGCATGGCCCAGGTGGCGGGCTCTGGGACCGGCGCGGTTGTGCCGAAGAATTCGAGGTGCGACAGATCCTTGTTGCCGAGATCGACGGTCGACCAGTTGCCGCTGCTCGTCGGCGCGGCAAGCTGATAGAGCACGAAGTTGCTGCCGGCCTTCACCGCGATGAAGTTCACCAGGAAGCCAGACAGGCTCCAGGTGCCCGTGCTGGTGCCGAGGCCGGTGACCGAACCGGTGAAGCCGCCGAGGTCGCTCTTGGCGAGATAGGACAGGGTGATGTCCGGAGCGGCCGAAGGGTGCGTATTGTTGTAGAGATTATAGGCTGCCTGGGCATCGCCATAGCTGTTGTTGCCGGTGGCCTGCTCGTTGATGTTGCCGCTGAACAGACAGCCATGCGCATCGGCGACGCTGACGCACTTGCCGTCGACGACGGTCGTCGCGGCCATGGCGGGCGCGGAAAAGGCGCAAAGGGCAATGCCGGCGGCGAGAGCGGAAAGAGCGATGGTCTTCATAAGGACTTCCTTCAATAAAGACGGCCGTCCCCACAGCCACCGACGCGTTCAACCGCGCCACTTCGCCGCTCTACGTTGAGTTCCCGGCCGGTAAAACCAAGTTAATCATGATTTTAGAGCCGCGTCCCGAGCCGGGACAGGTGCCGGCCGAGTCATTAACGCGGCAAAGAACGATGGCGTGGGCGCATCTCGGGAGCGTCCCGACGGCGCATGTTCAGGCGGTGCTTGACTTTTAACCATTGGCCAGTAGGGCCGCCGACGGGCCACGCGGTCCCAACGCCGCGCGTGCTCTCTGCAAGGAGACGCATTACATGACTGAGGTTATCAAGCCGGGCGTCAAGCCCGTGCGCCCCCATTTCTCGTCCGGCCCGTGCGCCAAGCCGCCCGGATACGATCCCGCAAAACTCGCCACCGACGTGCTCGGCCGCTCGCACCGCTCGAAGCTGGGCAAGACCCGGCTCGCGCTCTGCATCGACCTGATGCGCGAGATGCTGGCCCTGCCCGACACGCACCGCATCGGCATCGTGCCCGGCTCCGACACCGGCGCATCCTTCAGCTTGGACGGGTACGCGACAGCAATCGCGATGATGGAACGCGCCTCAGGCATAAGCAGCGCAGGCTGCGTTCTAAGATCCAAATCCGGCTCCTCAAACCCAGACTCATGTCC
>JAGIAA010000076.1 GCA_017745115.1 Sphingobium sp.
ATGCAGGCGGGGGCCTTGTCGCTCCACCCCCGCGCGATCGGCCAGGCATCGGCATTGCTCGGCTTCGGCCAGCTTGCGATCGCTGGCGTCCTTGCAGCCGGCTTCGCGCGGCTGACCACCGGCTCATCCCTGTCGCTGGCGCTCGGCATGTCATTTTGCGCAGTCATGGCGCTGCTGATCATCTGGACGAGCATCGGACGCGTGCGCGTTCAACCCTGACATCCGCGCCTATATTCTGGCGCCGTAAGCGGCCTGACAATGACGCAGACGCCCGTTAAGCAGGTGCAAACACAGCGAGGAGGGGATGATGATCGAGATGGAGCTGGTAACCGACAAGCTGCTCTTTCCGGAGGGGCCGATCGCGCTCGCGGACGGGTCGGTGCTGGTCGTCGAGATCGCGCGGCAGACGCTTACCCGGGTGCGGCCGGACGGCAGCATCGAGATCGTGGCGCAGCTCGGTGGCGGCCCGAACGGCGCGGCGCTAGGCCCTGACGGCAAGATCTATGTGGTCAACAATGGCGGCGCCTTCACATTTCCAGAGCGCTGGCAGGAAGAGGGCAAGCTCGGTATCCCCGCCGACTATCGGAGTGGTTATGTCCAGCGCGTTGACCTCGCGACCGGCGCCGTGGAGACGCTCTACGACAATTGCGATGGCCTGCCCCTCAACGCGCCGAACGACATCGTCTTCGACGCGCATGGCGGCTTCTGGTTTACCTGCTTCGGCTGGACCGACGGGGAGAGCCGGCGGCTGGGCGGTATCTATTACGCCAAGGCCGATGGATCGCAGATCACCCGCTGGCGCCATGAGCAGATTTCGCCCAACGGCATCGGCCTCTCGCCGGACGGTAATACGCTCTATTGGGTGGATTCGATCCTGCAGCGCTGCTGGTCGGTCAGGCTGGCCGCGCCGGGCGTGCCGGAGCCGGGCACGGGCCACGAAGCGGGCCATGTCATCGTCAACCTGCCGGGCATGCAATGGTTCGACAGCCTCGCGCTCGACGTGCATGGCAAGATCTGCGCGGCGACTTTGTTCAACGGCGGCATCACCGTCATCGACCCGGCGGATGGATCGGTCGTGCATGTACCCGTGCCCGATCCTATCACAACCAACATCTGCTTCGGCGGCGCCGACATGCGGACGGCCTTCATCACCGGATCGGCAACGGGCAAGCTGTTCCGTTGCCGCTGGCCGGTGCCGGGGCTCAAGCTCGAATATCAGGAAATCTGAGGATCACTCGGTCGCGTCGGCAGCTATCTGCGCCTTGGCGGACTGATCTTCATAGGCGAGTTGTAGCACGCCCCAATGCTTGTCGCGCACGGCGATCGAGGCAATGACCTGCTTCAGCAGCATGACGCCGCCGGTCGCGATCGGGCGGCGATAAGCCTTGAGGCAGAAGGGCTGTGTCAACCCGACTTGCTCCCGCGTGTCCGGGAAGTCGAAGATCTGGCCGGCGCGCGCATATTCGAGATTCCACTCGATCTCGCCGGGACGCTGCGCGAGCGACCGCTCTGGCATGGCGACGGCGCCGAAGCTGTTGCGGTCCGTGCAGGTCATGCCGAAGAATCCGGGCAGCTTCCGCGCGGCCTCCTGGTGCGGGCGCGCAGCTTCCGTGACGAAGGCCTGGGCGGGGTGGGCGTGCAGCGGCGGGTTGCTGCCGGGAATGAGGTCGTAGGTGTTCCGGAGCATCGCCTCGAAGCTGATCTGGTTGCGGCGGATGGCGCGGTCGAGACAAGCCTCGATGTCGCGTGCAGCATCGAGCGCGAACTGGATATAGGGCGAGTCCGGAATGTCGACGCCACTCTCCGCAAGATATTGCAGCAGCATGTTGGTGTCGTCACTGACATGGGTCACGCGTTGCGATAGGCGCTGCAGGCCGTTGGCATTGTCGCCGGAGGTCGTGGCCAGGTCGCCGAGGCCGGCATGGATCGCGTCGGCCGCGCCGAGAATCTCGCCGATATTGGCGGTGACCGCCTCGCTATTGTCGGAAAGGCCGAGAATAAGGTCGCGCAGCCGCTCGACCAGCGCACCGATCTCGCCCGAGGCACGATGCGCGTCATTGGCTTTCTCGACGCCCGAACCGATGCGCTGAAGCATTGCGTCGGCCTCGCCGGTCAGCTGCTGAAGCGAGTCTTGGATCTGCTGCGTGGCGTGGGCCGTCTCTTGGGCCAGTTTCTTCACTTCGCTGGCGACGACCGCGAAGCCGCGTCCGGCATCGCCCGCTCGCGCCGCTTCGATCGTGGCATTGAGCGCGAGCAGGTTGGTCTGGCTGGCGATCGAGCTGATGATGCGGCTGGCGTGGCTGACGGTCGAGAGGGCGTCGTTGAAGCCGCCAAGGCCCATATGGATGCGGGAGACCTGCTCGATCAGCTCGAGGACATTGCTCGACGAGGAGGTGAGTTGCTGGCTCGAATCCTCGACGACCGCGCGCGCGGTAGCGGCCTGGGCCACGGCGATATCAATCTTGGATTCGATCACGTCGCCATGCATGGCGAGGCCGATGGCGGCCTTGCCCAGCGTCTCGATGGTCTTGGCCTGATCAGTGACGCGCTCGGCGAGTTCGGAAATATCGGCCTGCAGGTCGAGCGTGCGCAGGCCGAGATCGCCAACCCGCTCTGCGGTCTTGACGACAGTTTCTTCGATGGATGGAGCCGCGACTTTCCTCACGCGTAATTAAATAAGCCCGAGCAGTTAACAGGGCGTTTGCGTTATCTGTACAGAAGCAGACGTTCGTCACAGAATCCCCTGCGATCCTCATCGATGGCCCGTTGCTGCTCCGATCAGAGATGCCCCTTTGAAGCACGTCAGGCGGGCGTGGCGGCTCTTGATTGATCACGCGAGAGCGGCGATAGTTGGTCAGCCGGAAATAGAGCGGCAGGTCGGTAGTTCCTGCACCCCCAACCGGGGTTCTTCCCAGCCACGGCGTCGCCCGAAACTCGGGGGGCGCAGTCGTGTGGGTTTGCGCCTCCTCGAACCAAGCGAGGAACGGTCATGCTGATTTCACTTGTTGCTTTGCTCAGTGCAACGCTTTTCACTGGCGCTGCGCTCTACATCACCCTGGTCGAGCATCCCGCTCGGCTTGGCTTGGACGATGGCCCTCTGCTTCAACAATGGCAACCGAGCTACAGCCGCGCACTGCCCATCCAGTCCGGCCTGGCTCTCATTGGCGGCGGAGCCGGCTTACTGACCGGATATCTGACGAAGGATTGGCGCTGGATGGCAGGGAGCGTTGCTCTACTTGCGAACTGGCCGTTCACACTTCTGGCCATCCTGCCCGTCAACAAGCGCCTCATGGCCTTGGACCCGCAACACACAAACTCGGAAAGCCGCGAGATGCTCGTCCAATGGGGTA
Source organism: Sphingobium sp. (assembly GCA_017745115.1). The sequence continues at coordinate 3,351 of JAGIAA010000076.1, forward strand.
AGCTTCACAATGTGCGAAGCGCGTCAGGAGCCATCGCCATGCTTTTCTTCGCGGCAGCGTTCGCAAGATAACATCCGGTCGCCCGCCCATTCATCGCATGAACGGAACAGAAGTGAAGCGTCGCTTTTGTGGGAGAGCGCTGTTTTGGATTAATCCTCCCCGTCGTGAGACGGGGAGGAACCGCTCGCGGAGCAGCGACGCGAGGAAAGCAATCACACGCCCGCCAGCATCCCTTCTTCGGCAATCCTCTTCCGCCACACCAGTGGTGCCAACTGGTGGACATTCTGTCCGTCGCTGTCGACCGCAACCGTCACGGGGAAGTCCTGCACCTCGAACTCATAGATGGCTTCCATCCCGAGATCTTCGAAGCCGACGACTTTCGATCCCTTGATCGCGCGGGCGACAAGATAGGCGGCGCCGCCCACCGCCATGAGATAGGCGCTCTTGTGGTCCTTGATCGCTTCCGTCGCGGCGGGGCCGCGCTCGGCTTTGCCGACGCAGGCGAGCAGGCCCTGGTCGAGCATCATGCGCATGAACTTGTCCATGCGGGTCGCGGTCGTGGGGCCGGCGGGACCGACGATTTCCTCGCCGACCGGATCGACGGGACCGACATAATAGATGACGCGGCCCTTGAACGAGACGGGCAGCTCCTCGCCCTTGGCCAGCATGTCCTGGATGCGCTTGTGCGCGGCGTCGCGTCCGGTGAGCATCTTGCCGTTGAGTAGCAGGCGATCGCCCTGTTTCCAGCCGCGCACGGCTTCGGGGGTCAGCGTGTCGAGATCGACGCGGATGGCGGCAGCATCGGGCGTCCAGTCGACCTTGGGCCATTCGTCGAGCTTGGGCGCTTCGAGATAGGCGGGGCCGGAGCCGTCGAGGCTGAAATGCGCATGGCGCGTCGCCGCGCAATTGGGGATCATCGCGACCGGCTTGCCGGCGGCATGGCAGGGCGCATCCATGATCTTGACGTCGAGAATGGTCGAGAGGCCGCCCAGGCCCTGCGCGCCGATGCCGAGCGCGTTGACCTTGTCGAAAATCTCGATGCGCAGCGCCTCGATGTCATTCTGCGGACCGCGCTCCTTGAGCACGCTCATGTCGATCGGATCCATCAGCGCCTTCTTGGCGAGCAGCACGCAATGCTCCGCCGTGCCGCCGATGCCAATGCCGAGCATGCCCGGCGGGCACCAGCCCGCGCCCATCTGCGGCAGCATCTCGACCACCCAGTCGACGATGCTGTCGCTCGGGTTCATCATTTTGAACTTGCTCTTGTTTTCCGAGCCGCCGCCTTTGGCCGCGACGTCAACATGGACGTGATGGCCCGGCACCATCTCGACATGGAGCACGCAGGGCGTGTTGTCCTTGGTGTTCCGCCGCGTGAAGGCGGGATCGGCCAGCACCGAGGCGCGCAGCTTGTTCTCGGGATTGAGATACCCGCGGCGCACGCCCTCGTCGACGACGTCCTGCAGCGACTTCGACGTGTCGTCGAGCCGGCAGTCCATGCCCCATTTGACGAAAACGTTGACGATGCCGGTGTCCTGGCAGATCGGCCGGTGCCCTTCCGCGCACATGCGGCTGTTGGTCAGGATCTGCGCGATCGCATCCTTGGCGGCCGGGCCCTGCTCCGCCTCATAGGCCGCACCCAGCGCGCGGATATAATC
>JAGIAA010000077.1:0-4732 GCA_017745115.1 Sphingobium sp.
GCGCAGGTGCTCCTCGCCCTTTCCGCCGGCAGCCGCAACGAGGTCGACACGACCACCCAGGCCGGAGCCTCGGCAGGCGGCCAGGCGGACCCCAATCCCAAGCAGGAGCATGGCGACTTCATGTACGGCCGCAGCTTCGCCGATCCCGATGGCCACATCTGGGAAGTCGTGTGGATGGACATGGCCAAGGCCATGGCCGGCAACGCCGAAGCGTCGGCCTGACCTGCCCGCGCAAAGGACCGGCGCCATGACCTTCAAGGCCTATATCGACAACATCCAGGCCAAGACCGGCAAGTCGCCTGACGACTTTCGCGCCTATGCGGCCGCGCAGGGCTTCACCCTGGACGGGAAGCTCAACCCGGCGGTCAAGGTCATGGCGATGGTCGCCGATATCAAGCGTGACTTCGGCCTGGGCCATGGTCACGCCATGGCCGTCGTCGAACTGCTCAAGGGACGACAGCCCGACAGCAACTGACGCCCGACCCAATTCCCAAGGGAGGACATTATGCCCATCGACCCGAACAGCCCGATTGAAGTCACTGCTTTCGAATGGGTGCCGCCCTTCGCGCGCGGACAGGTCCGCGATCTGCGCGTCCGCTGGGCGCTGGAGGAAGCAGGCCTCTCGTACCGCACACGCCTCATCAGCGCCCGCGAGCGGCCCGACTGGTATTTCAAGGAACAGCCATTCGGCCAGGTGCCTTATTATACGGACGGCGAGGTCGAGATGTTCGAATGCGCGGCGATCGCGCTGCACATCGCGGAGAAGAGCGAGGTCCTGCTGCCCCGTGTCGAGCCCGGCCGCTCGAGGGCGCTGACCTGGCTACTCGCGGCGATGAACAGCATCGACCCCTATGTGATGAACCAGATCACCTGCGACGTGTTCGCGCAGGGCCAGGAATGGGCGACACTGCGCAAGCCCAGCCAAACGGAGATGCTGGAGCGGCGCCTCGCCCAGCTTGCCGACGCGCTGGGCGACAAGGACTGGTTTGCCGGCGTCTTCAGCGTGGCCGACATCCTCATGATCTGCACCCTGCGGACCGCACGCAACAGCAGCGCCGCCATCCCACAGAAGCTGCTCGACTATGTGGCGCGCGGCGAGGCTCGCCCTGCTTTCAAGGCCGCGCTCGCAGCGCAATTGGCCGATTTCATCCCCGATGCAGAAGGAGTGCCCGCATGACCTATGTCGACGGATTTGTCTGCCCGGTGAAGCCGGGGCGGAAGGACGACTACATCAAGATGGCCAAGATGGCCGCGCCCCTCTTCATCGAATATGGTGCGCTGCGCGTGGTCGAGACGTGGAACGACGACCTGATGGTCGGCAAGACCAACGACTTCCGCACGGCCGTCATCGCCGAGGACGGCGAGGATGTCGTCTTCTCCTGGATCGAATGGCCCGACAAGGAGACGCGCGTCTCCGGCTGGGAAAAGCTCATGAAAGACGAGCGCATGAAGGGCATGGAGGACAATCCGATGGCCGGTGCGCGCATGATCTGGGGCGGCTTTTCGAGCATCCTCGACCAATCGGCCTGATCCAAGGGCAGGCCGGCCGAGGCGATAGCGGAGAGGATCCATGCCCTATATCGACGGTTTCGTGATCGCCGTGCCCACGGCGAACAAGCAGAAGTTCATCGACCATGCCCTGACCGCGGACAGCGTTTTCATGGAGCAGGGCGCCACGCGCATTCTCGAATGCTGGGGAGACGACGTGCCGGACGGCACGCTGACCGACTTCCGCAAGGCAGTCCAGGCGACGGACGAAGAAACGGTCTGCCTGGCCTGGATCGAGTGGCCGGACAAGGCAACGCGCGACGCGGGCATGGCCAGAGTGAACGAGCTCTTCAAGACCGATCCGCGCCTCGGGCCTGAGCAGAATCCCATCCCGTTCGACGGCAAGCGGATGATCTTCGGCGGCTTCTCGCCGGTCGTCCATCTCGGGGAGAAATGACATGAACGCACAACGGAATGCTCAGGGCGACTTCATCTGGTACGAGCTGATGACGAGCGACCTCAAGGGGGCCAGCGCCTTCTACAAGGCGGTCGCGGGCATGGAAATCGGCGACGCGTCCGACCAGCCCGGCCAGGACTATCGCATGATCCGCTACGGCGACGACTTCGTGGGCGGCGCACTGGCGCTCACCAAGGACATGACCGACAATGGCGCCGCGCCGCTCTGGATCGGCTATATCGGCGTCACGGACGTCGATGCGACCGCGGAGGTGATCAAGGCCAAGGGCGGGCACGTCTTCATGACGCGCGACATTCCGCAGGGCCGGCTCGCCATGTGCGCGGATCCCCAAGGTGCGCCCTTCTACATCATGCGCGGATCGTCGGATGGCGCCAGCACGGTCTGGCAGGACAATGTCGTCGGCCATTTCGGCTGGAACGAACTCTGGACGCCTGACCAGAAGAGCGCGCTCGATTTCTACGGATCGTTGTTCGGCTGGACACAGCAAGGCACGATGCCGATGGGCCCGCGCGGCGACTATCTCTTCATGATGCAGGGCGACAAAAGGCTGGGCGCCTTCGGACCGGCGAGCGATGCCGCGAAGCCGGCTTACTGGCGTCATGTCTTCCGCGTGCCCTCGATCGGCACATCGGTGGAAGCGGCGAAGTCGCTCGGCGCGACCGAGATCGACGGCCCGCACCAGGTGCCCGGCGGCGACTACGTCATGTACGGCAAGGACCCCCAGGGCGCGACGTTCGTCCTGGTCGGCGGCGCCTGAAGCAGCCACGAAAGGAGTACCCCCATGTCCGAGAAGATCATCCCCTGCCTCTGGTATGACGGCACCGCCGAGGAAGCCGCGGCCTTCTATACGTCGCTGCTGCCCGACAGCCGGGTCGACGCCGTCCACCGCTCGCCGGCCGACAATCCCTCCACGAGCGAAGGCACCGTGCTGGTCGTCGAGTTCACGCTTGCAGGCCGCAAATATGTCGGCCTGAACGGCGGCCCGCACTTCAAGTTCAACGAGGCGATCAGCTTCCAGATCCAGACCGACGACCAAGCGGAAACCGACCGCCTCTGGGACGCGATCGTTGGCAATGGCGGCGAGGAAAGCATGTGCGGCTGGTGCAAGGACAAATGGGGCATGAGCTGGCAGATCACGCCGCGGCGTCTCGTGGAACTCACTTATGGTTCCGATCCGGAGGTCGCGAAGGCGGTGTTCCAGGCGATGATGTCGATGCGCAAGATCGACATTGCCGCGCTCGAAGCCGCGCGCGAAGCGGTAGCCGCATGAGCTACCGCCTCTTCTCACATCCTTTCTCGTCCTATTCATGGAAGGCGATGATCGCTTTCCATGAGAAGGGTATCGCCTTCGACCTCGCGATGCTGGAAGATGCAGGGGTGATGGACGCATTGCGCGACCTCTGGCCGGTCGGCCAGTTCCCGGTGTTGCTCGACGGCGACAGGACGGTGATCGAGGCGACGATGATCATCGAATATCTCGACCTGCGCCATCCCGAACCTGCGCGCCTCATTCCGGCCGACCCCGAAGCGGCGCTGGACGTGCGGTTCATGGACCGGGTGTTCGACAATCATGTGATGAACGTGATGCAGCGGATCGTCGCCGAATATCTGCCGCCCAACGACACGCCCAATCCCGCGACCATCGCAACCGTGCAGGGCAAGCTCGAAGTCATCTATGCCTGGCTCGACCAGCGCCTCGTCGGGCAGGACTGGGCGACGCCCCATGGCTTCTCGATGGCCGATTGCGCGGCAGCGCCTTCGCTCTTCTATGCCGACTGGGTGCACCGCATCCCGGAGACGATGCCGAACCTGCGCGCCTATCGCGCGCGGCTGAACGCCCGGCCATCGGTGTCGCGCTGCATCGAGGAAGCACGGCCTTACCGGCCCTATTTCCCGCTGGGCGCACCGGACCGGGACTGACGACGACAAGCAAGGGGGGGGACGCCATGAACCGCTATTTCCTGAAGGCCTGGCTGATCTGCGGCACGCTCGACATCGGTTGGGCTGCGATCAACACGCTGATCGGCGGGGGATCCGTGGCGAGCATGTTGCGGTTCGTGGCATCCGGGCCGTTCCCCACTGCGGGCGATTGGGGCCTGGGCGGGGCCATGCTCGGCCTCGGGGTCCATTTCGCTCTCATGGCTGTGATGGTCGCGGTCTACGGCCTGCTCACGGCACAGGGCATCACCAGCAAGCTGGGCCCCTGGTGGCTGGCCGGCGCGCTCTATGGCCTCGCGCTATATCTCATCATGTACTGGGTGGTGATGCCAACGCGCTGGCCGAGCATCCATCCCGGCGCCAACCCGGTCAGCATGGCCAAGGCGATCTTCGCCCATGTCGCGCTGGTCGGCCTGCCCATGGCCTATTTCGCACGCCGTCACATCGGCAAGGGAGCATCCTGACATGTCCGACGATCTCGTCCTCTCCGTCACCACCTACATCGACGCTTCGCCGGAGACGGTCTGGGAGGTGATGACCGTGCGGCAGGAGGAATGGTGGTGTCCCAAGCCGTGGCGCGCGGAGATCGTCGCGCAGGAATGGCATGCCGGCGGGCGCGCAGCGCAGATCATGCACGGCCCCAATGGCGAAACCATGCCCAATGAAGGCGTCTTCCTCGAAGTGACGCCGGGCGTCCGCTTCGTCTGCACCGACGCCTTCACCGCGGGCTGGAAACCGGCCGGACCGTTCATGGTCGGCACCTGGGAGATCGCGCCCGAAGGCAGCGGCACGCTGATCGTCACCGGCACGCTGACCAACATCTGCTGT
>JAGIAA010000077.1:4763-8130 GCA_017745115.1 Sphingobium sp.
TTTCGAGGCGGGGTGGGGCGTGATGGCCCAGCAGCTCAAGGAATTGTGCGAGGCTGGCTAGGGCCGCTCCCAAGACCCTCCTTCGTCATTCCCGCGCAAGCGGGAACCCAGACTGCCAGATTTTCTTATCGCGCCCTGGGTCCCCGCGTTGACCTTCGGTCGCCCTTTGGGTCGCGGGGATGACGGTAAGATTGAGGCAGCGAGCTAGGCCGTCGCCTCCACCTTCGCCTCTGCCAGCAGCGCCTCGATCTCGTCGACCGTCATGACGTCGGCGAAGACCATGGCCATGCTGTTGAGCGTGCCGTTGTGCATCTCGTCGGTCAGGCTCGCATTGGCATCGGCCGGGAAGATCACGCGGTAATTAAGCTGCATCGCGTCACGCGCGGTGGATTCACAGCAGATGTTGGTCAGCGTGCCGGTGACGATCAGCGTGTCGATGCCGCGCGCCCGCAGGAAATCGTCGAGGTCGCACGTGCCGGGAATGAAGGCGCCCAGGCGCTGCTTCTCGATGAAGGCGTCGACCTCGCGATCGACGTCCAACTCCGGCCAGAGTGCCCAGCCATGCGCGCCCCGCTCGAAGGTGGCCTGGTGGCTGGCGGCGACCTGGGGCGGAAAGCGCTCATAGAAGGCTGACCAGCTCGCGAGGCTGTCGCGCGGCGTCGTGAACTGGACGAAGACATTGATGCCGCCGGCGTCCCGCAACGCGCGGCTGATCCGGTTGAGGTTCGGGACGATATCGCGCGCCATCGGACACTCGACCGTCGCGCCCGGCTCTACGAAGCCGTTCTGCATGTCGATCACGACATGGGCTGTCCGTCGGGGATCGAGCCGTTTGACGACATGGGGATTCCCGCCGCGCTCCGCCGACTGACGCGCGCGCATCGCCGGATCGAGCATGATCTCGTGCATGGCTTCTCTCCCTCATCGGCCCGACTCAGCGGGCGCTTCGTTTCGCCCATTATAGAGCATGGTGCCGGGGGAGGGAAAATGCCCGATCGCCATGCTATTCCACGCGCATGACGACGAAGACCGAGAACCGACCGCAGACTCGACAACGCGGACGCCCGCGCCACGAGGATTTGCTGACACCGGCCGAATGGCGGGTGGTCGAGGCGCTACGCCACGGCATGAGCACGCGCGAGATTGCCGAGCGCCGGGAGATTTCGATCGATGCGGTCAAATTCCACATCGCCAACGCCTGCGGCAAGATCGGTCTCAAGGGCGTTGCGCAACTCAAGCGCTGGGACGGGATCACGCGGGCGAGCCCGCTGCATGGAAGGAAGACAGCCATGTTGGATGAAGCACTGAAGCTGCAGTCGGTCGGCCAGATCTCCCGGTCGGTGAGCGATATCGATGCGGCGATTGCCTGGTATCGCGATGTGCTGGGGCTCACGCTGTTGTTCGCACCGGCGCCGGGCATGGCGTTCTTCGATCTCGGCGACGGCGTGCGGCTCTATCTCCAGCAAAGTGAGGCGCGGGCCGAATCCATCCTCTATTTCAACGTCGCCGACATCATGGGCATGCACGAGCAGCTGACCTCGCGCGGCGCGGTCTGCCAATCGGTGCCGCACATGCTGCATCGGGACGAGAGCGGCACGGAGCTGTGGATGGCCTTCTACCAGGACAATGACGCGCCGCGGATTGCGCACCCGCATGGGCGGCTGGTGGCGATCATGGCGAATGTGAGGGCATAGCCGTTTAGCGTCATGCTGACATGGGCCCTTAAACAAGTTGGCGTTTATGCCCTTAAATCAAGGAACGAAGCCGTTCCCCGGCGCAGGCCGGGGCCCAGCCTCGACGCGAAGCGTCGAATGCGTGCTGTTCGTATGCGCGTCCTATTTTTGCCTTGGACCCCGGCCTGCGCCGGGGAACGGCTAATTGTTCGAACGAGATAAGCTCGAAACAAGTTCGGGGTGACGACGGTCGATCTACTCCGCCGGCTCGCGAAACTGGATCTGGTTGCCTTCCGGATCATGGCCGTCGCAGGCACGGAAGCCGGCCCAGACGAAGGCCGATGACGCCGGGTTCATGCCGCCGCCGAGCGCCGAGACGAGGCCGCGCACGCGCTCCAGGCTGTCGACCGCGAAAACCGGCTTGATCGCCGACTGCTCACGCAGCCTGGGCGGCACGCTGATCTCGATCTGCCTGGCCACCGCCTTCGGCAGGGCATGAATGACCAGCTGGAGGCTCTCATTCTCCAGCCGCACCGCGCCGTCCTCCTCGGCGACGAGGGTCATCGGCACGGCATTTTCATAGAAGCGCGCGACAGCGCCCACATCCTTGGCGAAGATCACCGCGCCCGACTTGACTGCCCCCGCCATCCCCCTCTCCTCAAGCGAGTTTGGCAAACAGCCGATTGGCGTTCGCCCAGCTCATGCCTTTCATGAAGCCATCGACATAGGCGCCCGCCTTCGCGCCAAAGTCCATCTGATAGGCATGCTCGTACATGTCGAGCGCGAGGATCGGCGTGCTGCCCGCCAGAGTCATCGTATGATCGGCCGCCCACTGGTTCACGAGCTTCTTGTCGCGGCTGCTCCATGTGAGCAGCACCCAGCCCGAACCGCCGCCGAGCGCCTTGCCCATTGCCGAGAATTCGCCCGTCCAGCGGTCCATGCTGCCGAAATCGCGCTCGATCGCCCGCGCAAGCTCAGGGGCGACGGGCGCTGGCTTCACCAGGCCGGCGAAATAGAGCTCGTGCAGGATCATGGAATTCCAGGCGATCAGCTCTTCGCGCTTGAGGCCGTTCAACTGGAAACCCGGCGCCTTGGCCATATCGAGCTTGCCGATCTCGGTGCGGATGGCCCCGAGCCGGGTGACGGCGCCGACATAGTTGTTGTCGTGATGACTGACGATCAGTTTCTCGGACAGCCAGCCGAGCGAGGCGGGTTCGAAGGGCAGCGGCTGGGGCGTGAAGGCTGGCTGCGGCGGCGCGGTCGGCTGGGCCATCGCTTCCGATGTCGTGGCAAGGGCAGCCAGTGCCGCACCGGCAGCAAGCAGTTCGCGGCGATTGGTTTCGATCGTCGTCATATCGTTCTCCTTCGCGAACCCGCTTGTGCCTTCCATATCGTGATGGGCAGTGACGGGCCAGTTACGAGACCACAATACGCGCCTTGCACATTGACAAATCAGGCGCCTTTGCCTATCCGCGCGCCTTCGGACGAACGGCCGCCGCCTTGTTTTTCGGGGCGTGGCGGCCCTTTTTGTCGATGTTGCAGACCGATTCGATGTTGAGGAATGAACGATGAAGCGCACCTTTCAGCCGAGCAATCTGGTTCGGAAGCGCCGCCACGGTTTCCGCGCCCGCATGGCGACTGCCGCAGGCCGCAAGGTGCTGCGCGCGCTGGCCCTTGTTGGCGGCCAGATAATC
>JAGIAA010000078.1 GCA_017745115.1 Sphingobium sp.
GCTCAGCCTCGCGGCAGGCTGACAGCCGATCGCAAAACTAACATTCTAGATTGAGGGTTTGAGAGACAAGATGGCGCGCTGGTACATTATCCACGCTTATTCGGGCTTCGAAAACAAGGTCCGCGATTCCATCATGGCCGAGGCGCAGCGCATGGGCCTCGATCAGCTCATCGAACAGGTCGAAGTGCCGACCGAGACGGTGACCGAGGTGAAGCGCGGCAAGAAGGTCCAGGTCGAGCGCAAGAACATGCCGGGCTATGTGCTCGCCAAGCTCGCGATGAACGACGACATCTACCACCTCATCAAGAACACGCCGAAGGTGACGGGCTTCCTGGGCTCGATGGGCAAGCCGCAGCCGATCAGCGAGAGCGAAGCGCAACGCTTCTTCAGCTCGCGCGAGGAAGCCGCCGCCCAGCCGCGCCACAAGATCAGCGTCGATTACGAGATCGGCGACAGCGTCAAGGTCATGGGCGGACCGTTCGCGAGCTTCATCGGCACCGTCGAAGAGCTCGATTTCGAAAAGAACCGCGTCAAGGTGTCGGTGTCGATCTTCGGCCGCGCAACGCCGGTCGAACTCGACTTCGAGGAAGTCGAACTCTCCAAATAAGCTTGCCGCTACGGCATACGAAAAGGCCGCCGCGCGACGAGCGCGAGCGGCCTCTTTCTATGCACGCACCATCGCGGGAAAGCTGCGGTTCATCTCACGAGGAATAATCCTACCGTCCTCAGCAACTGGCCTCAATTGGGCTGATGAAGGAGGGGTTCCTATGCGCAAAATCCTCTACGCACTTGCCGCCGCCGGTCTCGTCATGAGCGCGCCGACACTCGCCGCGCCCTGCAAGGACGCCAAGGGCAAGTTCACCAAATGCCCGGAGAAAAAGCCAGTTGCGAAGCCGAAGGTCTGCAAGGACGCGAAAGGCAAATTCGCGAAATGCGGCACGCCAGGCGCCAAGCCGGTCTAGGCCGCCGCCAATCCGGGAAACCAGGAGGCCGCTGCGCAGGGCTGCGTGGCGGCCTTCCTGTTGGCGCTATCCGGCCTTTCGCCGAAACATGGTGATGATCACGTCCGAGCGCACCCGAAAGCCGACGCGCCTGTATACGGCGATAGCAGGCGCATTGTCGGCATAGACGTGCAGGAACGGCTTGAGGCCGCGCGCGCCGACCGTGGCGGCAGCCTTCCTGGTCAGAAGTTCGCCAAGGCCCCGGCCCCGCGCATCGGGATGGACACAGACGGCGCTGACTTCACCATAGCCCGCAAGGCGCATGCGCTCGCCGGCCATGGCGATGATGCGGCCCCGCTCCCGAACGCCCCAGAATGTCCCCAGCTCATGCGTACGGCTCGAAAAGGGGCCAGGCTCCGTCAGGTCGGCCAGCGCACGCATCTCCAGCGCGTCGTCCGGTCGAAGCATCTCGATGTCGGGATGGTCGAAGGGCGCTGGCGGATCGTCCATGATCATTTGCAGCGCGGGCGAGCAGCGCATGATCTCCACGGTTTGAGGTAGATCCATCGGCCTGGCGAGAATGGTCGCAAGAACGCCTTCTTCCGGTGCCAACGCGGCGAGCGCGGCGATTGCTTCCGGGCTATGGTCGCGGGCCGCGGCGAGCGGGCCGACGTCGGGATGGAACCTTTTCGCTAACGAAGTGCCGATCGCATAGCCGGCCTGCGGCCCGGTCAGGGCATGCCAGGCGCCGCGATCGAGGACATGTTCGGTGATGGCCGGCCCCGGTTGAGGCGTTGCGCGAGCGATCCGCCGGTCCAGCGGATCCTGCTCGAGCCCCTGTTCGATACGGCCAATCTGGCCGAGCATATCACCGCCGGCCGCCGTGCAAAGCCGTTCGACAGCCGCCTCGACGGCCGGAAAGAGCGTGCGGTCCAGTTCATCCATGAGCGCATTTCCCTTGTCGGCCATCGCAATGTGGCGCTGACGCTTGTCCCGTCTCTCCAGCGCGAAACAGACGAGGCCCTGCGCCTCGAGCGCCGCAATGGCGCGGCTCACACCGGGCTGGCTGACGCCCACCCGCTCCCCGATCTGGCCGATGGTCATCGGCCCACCCTCCCGCAACGCCCAGAGCAGCGGAAGCTGAGCGGGCTGGACGTCGTAGCCACGCTCGCCAAGTACCGTGGAGACGCCGGCCTGAAGCCGCTCGCCGAGGCGCTTCAGCCTGCTGCCGAGGCAAAGATGACCAAGGGCCGTGATGATGTCGGTGCGAGCTGGCGAGTCGATTTCCATAACATGTTATATATAGCGTTATGATTAAGTCTTGGCTTCCCGAAACTTGCGGACGAATTCGGGCAGCGATGCGCAGCCGCTGAGGCGGACACCATCGGCTCGCTGAAGCGTTGGGTGTGCGGGGCGGGCAACCGAGGAGAGAGCCATGTCCATTCACAAGATGATCGCGCTTCACCCCGATGTGGGCGATGAACTCAACGAGCTGCTCGCGACGGCGGCGCGCCATGCCATGTTCTGTGCCGAGATGTGCACATCATGCGCGGATGCCTGCAGCGCGGAGGAGATGGACATGCGTCAGTGCATCCGCTCCTGCCTGGACTGTGCCGATGTTTGCGCCGCGACGGCTCGGCTCGCGGTGCGGCGGACAGGCCAGAATATCGAGGTATTGCGACTCATGATCGAGAGCTGCGCGCACGTCTGCGAGCTCTGCGCAGAGGAATGCGCGCGCCATGACCATGGCCACTGCCAGCTCTGCGCGGAAATGTGCCGTGAATGCGCCAGGGACTGCCGGGCCGCCCTTCCGACGATCGTCTGACCGGCGCTTCGATCTTTGGGGGCCTTCCCTTTTTCGGAAAAGCCGCTATAGGCGCGCGCTTGCCGGAGCTGCCTTTGAGGCGGGATTCGGTGAACATGCGCGGGAGGACCGGCCTCGGCCGGACCGTTTGACCGCTAAACTTGAACCGGGTCTGCCCGCCCTCACGCGGACAAGCCCTCTACAGAGTGAGTAGACATGGCCAAGAAGATTACGGGCTATATCAAGCTCCAGGTCCCCGC
>JAGIAA010000079.1 GCA_017745115.1 Sphingobium sp.
CCGCCGAGCTCGAGGACATCGTTCAAGCTGAGATACAGGAGCGGCATACTGAGCATCCTGTTCACATCTTCGAAGGACGTGGCGCGGATGACAAAGAACCCGCAGAGCAGAATGAAACCGATGCAGGCGCCTTTGAGCGATCCCGAGCGGCGACGGACGGCGAGAAAGGCCAGGCCGGAAAAGATCACGGCGGCGAACAGGACGAGCAGGACGAACTGGTACTGGATCCAGCGCCGCTCCGCATACCAGTTATGGGTCGTCGCCCAACGGCGGCCGACTGCCGTGACGAGCTCCTGGACATCGAGTTGTTTGCTGATGCCGATGGCGATCAGCGCGAGGAACAGCATGCTCCACAAACCGGCGGAGCGCCGGTCGCGCATGCCCGCGCGAAGGCAAAGGGTTGCGGTGGCGAAATAGGCGATGACGGTGAACCAGCCAAGCACCGTGGAATCGCCCGTGCCCGGTGACCAGCCGTAGATCACGGGCGGCCCTCAGCCGGGATTGGACTTGCCCAGATAGCGGCTCAGCGGTTTGGCGGAGACGCCCGGCGCACCGTCGCGGACAGGGTTCATCAGGTCATAGACCACCGCGTTTTCGAGCACGCGCTGCACATAGTCCTTGGTCTGATAGATCGGGATGTCCTCGATCCACTGGACGATGTCGCCGCCCGGCAGGCGCGGGTCGCCGTTCGCCTTGATCCACTTGTTCACATTGCCCATGCCGGCATTGTAGGCCGCAACGGCGAGCGGATAGCTGCCATTATAATAGCTCAGCAGCTTCACGAAGTAGCTCGAGCCCAGGGTCACGTTGAAATCGGGATCGAACAGATTGCCCTGGTCGTAGCTCATGCCGAGCTTCCCGGCCTGTTCGCGGGCAGTGGCGGGCATGAGCTGCATCAGGCCGCGCGCGCCGGCATAGGACACGATGGCGCGATCGAACTGGCTCTCCTGCCGCGAAATGGCGTGGATCATCGTCCAGTTGTCGCGCTCGCTGTCCGGCACCTTCATATGCGGGAAGCTGGCCTTGTCGTACCCCGAAAGGCCGCTGGCGGTGGCGCGGCGGCCGGCCATGATGCCGAGATCCGGACGGCCGAGCGTGCGGGCCAGCTCATTGGCGAAGAGATGTGCGGGCTCGGTCTGGGCCGAGGCAGCAATGGCGCGGACGAACTTGCTCTGGTCGCCCCAGGCGCCCTGGGTGCCCAGCATCTTCGCGGCCTGAACCACCGACTGGTCGTTGAACGCGGCGCGGTCGGCGTCGGTGAGCGTCGCCTGAGGCGCATTGGCGCCCGGCAGCGGTACCGGGCGGCCCAGGCGTTCGAGGGCGAGCTGGCCGTAATATTGGTCGGGATAGGCAGCGGCCTGCGCGAAATAGGCATTGGCAGCGTCCCGCCTGCCTGCGGCGAGGGCGGATCGGCCGGCCCAATAATAGCCCTTGGCCTTGATCGAGGCGTTCTGGCCGCCGCCAGCGTAGCGCGCAAACATGCCCTCGGCGTCGGCGGGCCTGGAAAGGCGGCTGAACGCGGTCGTGCCCGCAAGCCAGGTGAGATTGGTATAGTCGTCACGCACGCCGACGGGCTGGGCGCTGATGTCCGTGCCGGGCGCGAAGGCGTCGTCCACGCGCGCGGCGATGTTGAAGGCGAGTGCCCAGTCGCCGTCCGTGGCCGCGGCCTTCGCGCGGGCGAACATGATCTCGTACCAGTCTTCCGGATCGGCGGGAGTCTGCGCCAGCGGCAGGCGCTCGGCGAGCAGACGGCGGGCGCCCAGTTCGTCGCCATTGCCGGCCATCCAGCGGACCTTGTCGGCGATGTAGCCCGCATCCATGACGCCGATCGGATCGGCGGCGCCCATCTTGAGCGCGGCGTCCGGCGCCTTGCGCTGGAAGGCGATGCGCGCAGCGACGACGGCCTGGCGAGTCACGGGCAGATAGGCGAACACGCGTTCCGCGGCTGCCGTATCGCGGCGCCACAGCACGGCGTCGGCATGACGGAGATGATCCTCAGGCGTCAGGTTCGCGGAAAATTGCGCGAGCAGCGCCTGCTCCATGAGCAGCGGCAGCGAGCCGCTGCCCCACGCGTCGCGCGCTGCGACGATTGCTTCTTCCCGGCGGTTGAGCTTGGCGAGGGCCAGTGCGTTGGCCGCCTTGCCCTGCGCCGACAGCGCCGGATATTTCGCGAAGAACGCCGTGATGCCGGTCGGACTGTCGATGTCGGGATTGACCGCCTTTTCGGCATAGCCGCGCAGCTTGGCCTCGTCGGGCCAGCCGCTATTCTGCATCAGGAAATCGGAATAGGCCGCAAATCCAGCGCCTTGAGTCGCGCTCAGCGTGCGCCAGTTCTGGATGGCCGACGCGACGCGCCGGTCCGCGTCGCCGCTCGCGTCGATGCGGTTTGCGGCGGCTTCCCAGCGGATCGCGCTTGCATCGTCCGCAGGTGTCGAGGCATTGGTCGCCGCCGTGCCGAGCACGGCGAACGCTACCAGGCCGGGGAAGCGCCAAGAAAGGCGGGTGTCTTTTCCCATGGCAGGCATTATGGCACAGCCATGATGATCGAACGGTGAACGGGCGCGTGCATCAGCCCATTATGCCTGTACGAGCGCGCGCTTTGAAGGAGTAATTTCATGTTTTCCGGTTCGATTCCGGCACTTATCACGCCATTTCGCGATGGAGAGGTCGATGAGGAGGCC
>JAGIAA010000007.1 GCA_017745115.1 Sphingobium sp.
GGTGAGGAGCAGGGCCTGTACGGCTCGACGTTCTTCGTCAACCAGCTCAACTCGCTGCAGACGACGCAGACGCTGGCGATGCTCGACGAGGAGGGGCCGGCCACCGGCGTAGCGAGCGCTGAGTTGCAGCCGCTGCTCGAAGCCCTGCTCGAAGCGATCGGGCCACTCGAAGGCCGGACGCGCCGCAAGGAACGCTGAGGCTTTCCCTGATCGTGCTTTCGAACCGGGAAAGTCTGCAATCTTTCCTGAATGCAGTTTGGCCCAGGCGCCGCCGGCATGCCCGAATGGCCAGCGGCGCTTGACTCCTGCCGCTTCCGCCTCTATCACGCGCCCACTTGTCGAGCCCTCGGGCTCCTCGAGCGCACCCGGGATTCCCTGAGTTCAGAGAATCTGTCGGTCCGTTCCGCAAGGACGGGCAGAGGAGGGCGCAATCACTTTCGACGATCTATGAAAGGATTCCGATGTCGAAGCGCGATTCAGTCAAACACAAGATCGACCGCCGTCTTGGTGAAAACCTGTGGGGCCGCCCGAAGTCCCCGCTCAACAACCGTGCCTATGGCCCCGGCCAGCACGGCCAGCGCCGCAAGGGCAAGACCTCCGACTACGGTCTGCAGCTGCGCGCCAAGCAGAAGCTCAAGGGCTATTATGGCGACGTGACCGAGAAGCAGTTCAAGAAGAACTACATCGAAGCTTCGCGCATGAAGGGCGACACCGGCCAGAACCTGATCGGCCTGCTCGAGCGCCGCCTCGACGCCGTCGTCTATCGCGCCAAGTTCGCGCCCACGATCTTCTCCTCGCGCCAGCTCGTTTCGCACGGCCACATCTATGTGAACGGCGTGAAGTGCAACATTGCGTCGCGCCTAGTGAAGCCGGGTGACGAGATCACGCTGGGCAAGAAGGCGCAGGAAATGGCCCTGGTCATGGAAGCCCAGAGCCTCGCCGAGCGCGACATCCCCGACTATATCGCTCCCGACGGCGCCGCGAAGGTGACCTACACCCGCGTGCCCACGCTGGACGAGGTTCCTTATCCGGTGAAGATGGAACCGAACCTGGTTGTCGAGTTCTACTCGCGCTGATCCAGCTTTCGGCAATGGAATTCAGGAAGGGCGGTCCGGGAACGGGCCGCCCTTTCCTTTTCGAAGCCTTGGGCAGTTTCATGTTCTCGGGCAGGAAGGCATCCGCCTTGTCCAGCAGATCTGTACGTACCTTGTCGTCGTCGAGATAGTGATCGAGCCCGGCGAGCTCGAGCAATTCAACCGACTTATCCGCATCGCGTAGCCCGTCGCGCATCAGGCGACTTTCGCCGGTCCGGATGTCCCGATCCCCGTGAAAAAAGCACAGGCGCGTAGCGCGTCAATAGAACACTTTCGGGGTCCCCATTTCCCGGCCGCAAAAGGCGACGTCGCCGCCACTCAGCACATTGAGCTGCGCCGTGTTGCTGACCGGCGCCGTGAGCAGTGTCGCATCGGAACCATCGGCCAACATCATGATGAGCTTGTTCGAGCCAACAAAATTGGGCCGGTCATTGAACGGGATAAACATCGCAAACAAGCCGTGCGCCATTCATCCAGCTACAGCTCCAAATCTGGCCTGGATCACCCCGGCAGAAAGAATGACAGTTTTTTCTGATCGCCTGCCAATTCGATCACAACCGCTCGGGTTCCCGATCGCCGACCGGCGTGACGACCGCCACATGCTTGCCGTCCGGAGAAAGGCTGAGCCGTTGAACAGCTGGGCGCGCCAAACGCGACGGCCCCTGCCCCGGCCGCGATCGCGGCAGATGACCACGCACACAACAGGAAAAATACCGGCAACCTTCAGACGCATATGACCACTAAAATAATTGCCTCACTGTAAGGTGCCGAAGAGGGCTTCAACCTTCTTCATCGTCGGGAAATTCGGGGTGGAATGGCTCTCCCTATAGGCGTCGAAATGACTGAAAAAAGGCAAACCGTGCAGAAGTCGCGATAAATTGCTGCGACGCAAAACAAAGCTTGATCAAGGTTGGAAGATGATAAATGACTATCCCGCACCGAGACTTCCAGGAAGAACAAAAACGATGGAACTGCCGGACCTGACTGCTCCCCTCGAATCCGCCTTGCTCCTCGAAGCATTTTCGGCTGATCAGACCATCGCGGACGGACAATCCGTTATATTTCAAGAAGCGGCCGCGCTCCAAGCTCTCGCCAAATCACTAAATGGTGCTTTCAGCGCCGCGGTGGACTGTCTCCTGAAGGTCGAAAGACGCGTCGTCATCAGCGGCCTCGGAAAGTCCGGCCACGTCGGGCGGAAAATCGCCGCGACGCTCGCCGCGACGGGAACGCCGGCCTTTTTCGTACATGCCAGTGAAGCCGCTCATGGCGACCTTGGCATGCTGCTGAACGGCGATTTGCTGATCATTATTTCCAACTCCGGTTTCACGCAGGAGCTCCGGCCGCTGGTGGCACATGCCAAGGCGATCGACATCAAGATCATCGCGATCGTTTCGAAGCTGGAATCGCCGCTGGCGAAGGCCGCGGACATCGTGCTGCAGCTCCCGGAGATCGAGGAAGCGTGCCCGGTAAAAATGGCGCCCACAACATCCACGACAATGACCCTGGCCCTGGGCGACGCGCTTGCCATCTGCACCATGCGTCAGCGAGGCGTTGATCGGGAATCCATGGCGAAGTGGCATCCGGGCGGCAATTTGGGCACCAGATTCTCTCCAGTCGTCGACATTATCGACCCACGACAGCCACTCCCGCTGGTCGCCCTCGATGCGCCCTTGCGCGACGCGATTTTCGAAATGACAGCCGTGGCCAAGGGCGCCGTCGGCGTAATCGACGAACGCGGAAAACTCGTCGGCGTGATCACCGATGGCGACCTGCGCCGCAACTTCCATCTCATCCACTCGGCGAAGGCACAGGACATCATGTCCCACTCGCCGAAAACGATCTTGGGTACGACGATCGCCGACGATGCGATGAAGCTCATGACCGATGCCAAGGTGACCGTGCTGTTCGTTCTGGATAGCCAGCAGCCGGACCGCACGATCGGCCTGCTGCACATTCACGACCTCGGCCACCTCCTCTAGGGAAACTATAAAAACCGGATGGCATCGAATACGCAACAAGGCGCCGCCGACGGACATCGTGCAGATACCGTCGTTATTATCCCCGCCCGCTACGCCTCAACGCGCTTTCCGGGCAAACCGCTCACCCAGATCAGCGGTCCGGATGGCGTTAGCCGCTCACTCGTGCACTGGAGCTATCTGGCTGCCCAGGAGGCAGCGGTAGACGCCCAGATATGCGTTGCTACCGATGATGCGCGCATCGCCGACGAAGTCAGCTCTTTCGGCGGTAATACCGTCTTCACGCCGGAAAGCTGCCGCAACGGCACGGAACGTGTTGCCGCGTGTCTGGACATGTTTCCGGATGCCGAGCTATTCGTTAATCTGCAGGGCGATGCACTGCTGACCCCACCGGATTTTGTGCGGTCGCTCGTTGCCTCCATGCGCGAAAATCCCGACATGCAGGTCTGCACGGCAGGCGTTCGCAGCACAGAGGCAACCTACCGGCACCTCGCGGAGGACGCCGAACAAGGTCGTGTTGGCGGTACGACGGTCGTCCTCAACGCGGATGGACACGCGCTCTATTTCTCGAAACGGATGCTGCCCTACCTTCCGTCCAAGGCAATTCCCGATGAGAATACGCCAATCTACCTCCACCTCGGCCTTTATGCCTATCGCCGGAAGGCACTGGAGCGCTATGTCGCGCTCGATGTTACGATGCTGGAGACGGTCGAGGGTCTGGAGCAACTCCGCTTTCTGGTCCACGGCATCCCCGTGAACGTCCTGGTCTTTCCCGAGCCGACCTTCGCGATGGTTGAAGTGAACAACATGTCGGATGTCGCGATCGTCGAACAGATACTCCGGGACCGATAACCGATGGCAATTGATTCGCGACAGAGGTAGGCCAATTCGCCGCGGATGCCCAATGGATGGATGACATGCTGAGGTCTCGACATTCAGCTTCCAAGTCTGTGGTCGCTCCTTTCCTTGGCGCTTGCCGATGACAATGATTGCCGAAGCCATTTTTCAGCTTCCGCCGTTCCCGGATGCTGTAGGCAGCAATCTTGTCAGCGCGGGTTATGGGAGCGGCGATGACGCAGATGCTGCGCTCTTACTCGCTGCAATGAGAAACCGGCGCGTCGGCGGCAAGTACTGGCTGGCTGGCGAAGCCCCTGAGAGTGACCCTTGGTCGCGGCGCGATGCAGTCAAAACCTATTCATCCGAAGATCCTTGCGCCTTCCTGGATGCCATCGTGGGACGTCCGGTCCAGGTGCAGGGTGAGGGTTTTTTCAGCCGCCTTTCCAATTTGCCACCGAGCGAACCGGAAACAGAAACAGTCATTCGCGACCTCATTTGCCGACATTTGCTGAGCGGTGTGACTTATCACAGCCCGTTCACCGGCGAGCCGATCGATGTGCTTCAACTCGTCGACATCCTCGGTGACTGGCGTGATCTTATCGATTCCAATCGGCCGATCATGGCTGCCTTCGGATTCGCACCCTGGAAGCAAGAGACAATTTGCCCGCTCCTCTGGGGCGGGCACACTGTTCGGTTTCTGCCGGCGCGAAACAGCAACCTTAGCGAGTTGCCGGAAACGGCCTCGATCGCGGTCTGGAAGGCCAGAGTGCCGGCACCTTTTCTGGAAAAGCTCGAATCGGGCCCCTGGCGCATCATCGAAGTCGAGGACGGCTTTATCCGTTCCGCGGGGCTCGGAGCGGATTGCGTCCCGCCGCTCTCCATCGTGGTCGACGATCTCGGCGTCCATTATGATCCAACCCGGCCGAACAGGCTGGAAGAAACGCTTGTGCGGGCCACCTTTGCCCCAACCGATCTCGACCGCGCGGCGGCGCTGCGGCACTGGCTCGTGCGAGAGAACGTCAGCAAATATGGCGTGGCCACCGGCCGCGTCCTGGAACGGTTCGACGAAAATCGACGGCACCTGCTAGTCGTCGGACAAGTCGAGGATGATCGCTCCGTCCAATTCGGCGGCGGTGAAATCCAGTCCAATCTCGAACTGCTCAGGAGAGTTCGCGACAGCGCGCCGGACGCCTACATCATCTATCGACCGCATCCGGACGTCGAGGCGGGCCACCGTCGCGGCGCCATCCCGCAGCGCATAGCGCTGGAATATGCTGACTTTGTCGATCCCGGAAACGGCATCGGCGCGCTGATCGATCTTGTCGACGAAGTTCATGTGATCACCTCATTGGCAGGCTTCGAGGCACTGATGCGCGGCAAGGCGGTGACGACCCACGGCACGCCGTTCTTCGCCGGCTGGGGCCTGACCCACGATCTGGCGCCGGTCCCGAGCCGTCGTGGCGTGCGCCGTTCCCTCGACGAACTCGTCGCTGCAACATTGCTGCAACATCCGCGCTATTTAGACCCGGTGACAAATCTCCCTTGCCCGCCGGAGGTCATGATTTTGCGTTTGCTTACTGGCAATCGGCGCCGGAATGATGCACTAGTGCCGTTGCGCCAGTTCTTCGGGTGGATGAAACGCGCGAGCCAACGACTTTTGGATAAGCGATGAAATTCCAGCCGATCCCCCACCGGAACTTTCTTTTCCTGCAGGGACCGCCCGGCCCTTTCTTCTTCCAGCTTGCCGAACGCCTTAAAGGTTTGGAATGCGGTATTTTTCGTATCAATCTCAATGGCGGCGACAGAGCTGATTGGCCGGGCGAAGCAACAAATTATCGCGGCACCCGGCGCAAGTGGACATTGTTCCTTGATCGCTTTCTCGTCGACCATGCGATCACGGACGTCATGCTTTTCGGCGATTGTCGTCCCATGCATATGGCTGCACATCGCATGGCGGGCCTGCGCAAGATCGACGTCCATGTCTTTGAAGAAGGCTATATCCGTCCGGATTGGCTGACGCTCGAGCCTAGCGGCGTCAATGGCTTCTCTTCGCTGCCGCGTGAACCCGACTGGTTCCTTGAGGAGGCACGGGCGCTGCCACCACTGCCAAACCGACCGCCCATCACCGCGAGCTTCAAGCGACGCGCCCGCGACGCGTTTCGCTACTATTCTTACGTCCAGTTCGACCCGAGCTTCCCTTTCTATCGCTCGCATCGCCGGAGTTCACTCACGTCCGAATTTGTCGGTTGGGCACGGAAGTTCGCCATGGAGAAGAGCGAGTTGGCGCGCGCGGACCGGGTGATCGAGGAGATTGGCGAACGGCCCTTCTTCCTGTTTCCTCTCCAGCTCTCCAACGATTTCCAAATCCGCGAGCATTCGCCTTTCCAGGACATGAAGGAGGCGATGCATTATGTGCTCGCCAGCTTCGCGCGCCGCGCTCCAGAGGATGTGATGCTGGTTGTCAAAGAGCATCCGCTCGACGCCAGCCTCGTCAATTGGCGACGGCACATCGACACCCTTGCGCACCGCCTTGGCATCGGCGACCGGGTTGTACATATTCGCGGCGGCAACCTGACCGAACTGGCGGCCAGCGCGCGCGGCCTCGTCACGGTCAACAGCACTTCATCGACACTTTCGCTTGCCGCAGGAGTCCCGACGATCGCGCTCGGCAAGGCGATCTATAACATGCCTGGCATTACACATCAGGGGCGCTTGGACGATTTCTGGCTGCGCCCGCAGATCCCCGATGCCGCCGTTTTCGACGCCTTTCGCCGGGTGCTCTACGATCGCTGCCTGATCTACGGGGGACTGGCGAGCGAGTCCGCCACACGCACGCTAGTCGATTCAGCTCTGGAGCGCCTGGTCGGCGACCGTGTCAGCCATTGGCGGCCGGCGCTTGTTGCGGCTCAAGTCTAAACCCGACCAGCCAACGCTCGACCAAGGCAAAATGATCATCCCACTGTGAGGCATGCCAACCTTCAAGGCGCCGCAGCTGGGCCGCGCGCGCCGGACTCACATCGCCGGCATAGGCCTCGATAGCCTGGGACCAACCTAGGCCGTCGAGGGGACTGAGGTAATCCGGAATGTCACCTGCGAGTTCGCGGAAGACGCCCAGATCGCTGGCAATGACCGGCGTTCCGGCTGCGAGGGCCTCGACCAGAGGGAGCCCGTAACCCTCCGCGAAGGAGGGGAAAAGCAGGGCCCTTGCGTTGGCCACATAAGCAGCGAGTTCCGCATCTCCGCACCGCGAAAGCTCGACGACATGACCTCTTATGGCCTCGCTCCGGTCCAACATATCGCAGGCCTGCTCGCACTCCCAACCGCGCTGTCCAATCACGACAAGAAGAGGGCAGGCCTTCCCAAGGCGCCGGGACATCTGCGCCCATATGTTGAGGATGAACAAGTGGTTCTTCCGTCCTTCAATCGTGCCGACCATCACAAAATAGGGCCGGTCGGGGAGATTGTTTTTCGCCCCTTTCACGTCTTCTCTAAATGCTTGCCCAACCCCGAGCAGAGCGACCAGGCCAGGCGGCATGGACAGTTCCCCTTGCAGCTTTGCGAAACCTGCCAGCTCATCCAATGTCTCGCGACTATTGGCGATGACGCCAACTCCGAGTGCAAGCAGGGTCTGCATGCGTCGCAAATGCTTCTCGGGCTCGCCTGGCCGGCAATATTCTGGATGCGTGAGCGGAATGAGATCGTGAATGAAATAGAAGGGCAGCACACCGGTCCGCTGGACCCATTCGCCATGGCCCGGTTTGTCCAGGCCGGTGTGGCCAACATTCAAATAGATGCGGCCCGAGAGGTTAGCCCTACGGTGAAACAAGAGACCTGAGGCCAGCAGCTTGGTGAGCTTGATCTTGATGTTTTCGCTGGGTGCCAGGAGCAAATGGAACAGACGTTCCGACGCTTCTTCGGGCAGAACGAGCGTAAACGGCCCACGTTGAACCACTGCCTGTGCGCGGTCACGGAAATGATGGGCATAAGCAAGGCAGGTGCGGTCAATGCCGGTGGGCAGCTTTCCAGCCCAGGCGCGCCAAACGAGCCGAGAAACATCAAGGAGAAGCCGATCAGGCAATTGTAACCATCTTTCCAAGAATACGCCTGATACCTATTCGCCCGATAACGAGCATGACCAATTGCAAATACCCTTCCCAAAGCAGATGCATCTCGCCCAGTCCAGTGACAAGCTGGACAAGGCCCGCCGCCGCACTATGGCTGACACCAGCGTCAATCGGGCGCCCAGGACCGGATGAGATACGCTATCATGTCGCCTACCCCCGCACAGCGCGAAGAAACGGGTAGTCTACAGCGAGCCTATCTATGGGCCCGCGTCCAGTTGGACGGTTTTCGCGCGGACCGCTGGACCTATATCAAAGCGTTGTGGTGGCGATTGTTCCGCAAGCGAGTGCGGTCATGGTCGATGATCGAGCCGCTCATTGGCAAGTCTCCTCATGCTTATGCGTTGTGGCAGGCTCGCCATAACGATGTACGGATTTCGGTCCGGCGGGACGCAGCTGCAGGGCCGGTTCAAATCATGATCGGGCTGGATCTGAACGGTGGTCAGAATGGTCTGGCCGAGACCTTCGCGTCCCTCGGCGAACTCGGTGCCCATACGGTGTGCGCTCAGCTCGGAGCGCCCGGCCTCGATCATATTGTCACGCCGCAACCGCCGTTCTGGATATGTCCGCTTCGTCCTGGCGATCGCCTAGCCGCGGATTCTCTTGCGGCATATGCGGCGGCTGCATCGGCGACCGAGAAGACCATCATCTATGCCGATGACGATCTGCTCGACGACCAGGGACGTCGACATGCTCCCCATTTCAAGCCTGGCTGGAATCCGGAGCTGTACCGCTGGCACGATTTCCTTTCGCATTCATGCCTGCTGCGGATCGACGATCTTGCCGAACTCAACGAGCTGGTGGAGCGATCGGATTGGGTGACGGAACTCATTGCGCGGCGCCTGGCCTCGAACCCCTTCAACGCCGCGCATCTGCCACAATTGCTGCATCATCGCCGGGTACGCCCATCACCGCGCTTTCCCCTCCCCGCGGATACCGAGCAGCGTCCGGAGACCTTACCGGCGGTCACTGTGATTGTGCCGACCCGTAACCGCGTTGAATTGCTGCGAAACTGCATCGATGGCCTTCACAGGACTTCATACCCGCAACTCGATCTGATCGTCATCGACAACGACAGCGACGATCCGGCCACCCTCACCTATCTGCGCGACATTGCAGGCAAGGACTGCAAGATCCTGCCTTATCACGGCGCCTTCAACTACGCGGCAATGAACAACGCGGCGGCGGCAATCGCCACCGGCGACCTTCTTTGTTTTTTGAACAACGATATCGAGATGCTTGATGACGACTGGCTCATCCATCTTGTTCGGCAGGCCGTCCTGCCCAACGTCGGCGCGGTCGGTGCGCGGCTCCTTTATGCCGATGGATCGATCCAGCATGCAGGCGTCGTGATCGGCGTCGGCGGTGGCGCCGCTCATGCCCACCGTAATCTACGTCCCGAGGACGAAGGCTATTTTGCGCGCCATAACCTGCCCCAATTCGTCAGCGCCGTTACCGCCGCCTGTCTCGTGGTGCGGCGCGACCATTTTCTGGCCGTTGGTGGGTTCGACGAGCAGCGCTTTCCAGTCGCCTTCAACGACGTCGACTTGTGCCTGAAGCTCAATGAGCAAGGGTGGCAATCATTCTACGAGCCCCGAGCCACCCTCGTGCATCATGAATCGAAGTCCCGCGGCAAAGACAGCCATCGGTCCAATCGCGATCGGTTTGCAGCAGAGCTTTCTGCTCTCAAGACGCGCTGGCACACAGACGCGGTAACGGATCCCTATCATCACCCTTCGCTCAGCCAGTATAGTGAGCAGTTCGTGTTGCGGCTGTGACAACAGGTCAGACCCGCCTGTCGCTGCCGACCGTCACGCTCTGCGCCGTCTCCTCGGTCAACGTGGCAGCGACGGTCGTCGCCCTCGAACGTTGCCTGGACGCCGTCGATTTCGCCGAATGCCTCCTTTTTACCGACTTGCCCATCGTTCCCGCCCATCCTTCGATCCAGGTTGTCCGGATTGCGCGGCTGGCGAGCGCCGAGGCCTATTCATTGTTCATGCAGCGGGACCTCGCCTCCCGGACAAAGACCAATCACATACTGGTCGTGCAATGGGACGGATTCGTCCTCGACCCGCTCGCCTGGCAGGACGAATTTCTAGATTATGATTATATCGGCGCTTCCTGGCCTCAGTTCACGACAGGGGGTCAGGTCGGTAATGGGGGCTTCTCGCTGCGTTCGCGCCGTTTGCTCGAGGCCTGCCTCGACCCTGACTTCAAGGCGTCACATCCCGAGGACGTCGCAATCTGCCGGCAGAACCGGTCATTGCTGATCGATCGGCATGCGATCCGCTTTGCGGACCTGTCCGTGGCGGAACGATTTTCCTATGAACGCACGCCCCGGGGTAGCGCGTCCTTCGGTTTCCATGGCGTATTCAATATGCCTGACGCTGTTGGACGCGATGCGTTCTGGCGAACCTACCAGCTGCTCGACGACCGGCGCACCATTCGGACCGATTTCCGCGCACTGCTGCTCAGCATGCTGCTGGGCCGCGACGGCCTGCGAAGAGCAGGCCGCATGTTGTGCGATCGCCTGCTCAGCCGCTGAACGTCAAGCGGCCTGCTCAGTTTGCGAGGCCAGGTAGAGATCGCGCTCGCATATCCAGAGATCCGCGAAATCAACGTCCTGACAGTTGTCAAACCAGGGGCCGCCATTGGTGTAATGGATGACACGCGGCGTGGTCTGAGGCGCAGGATACTCGCCTTCCAGGAAGTTCCAATCGAGGTCCAGCGCGCCGATCGCATCGTCATCGCGAATCCACTCGAATCTGTGGAGATATGCCGGCGACGCGCTGTTGACGACAGTCGGAGTCAACGCCTTCACATCGGGGTGATCGCAGTTGAACAGCATGAACGACGACCAGTTCTTGCGCGGATAAACGGTCTGCTTTTTGCCGTCCATCTTCACGCCGTGCGAAGGCGTGTACTCATGTTGCACGCAATACAGCGCCTTGGACGAGTCCAATCCTTCGAACACCTTGCCGATATCCGTCGTGAACAGAAAATCGCAGTCACAGAACAACACCCAACCGCTTTGCGCGGCCAGAAAGGGCGTCAGAAACCGGGTGAGCGAAAACTCCGTCGAGGAGAGCGCGTCATATGGGCGCGTATAGAGCTGCAATTCACGCAAGCTCGCCTGGCGCAGTGGGATGATATCAACGCCACTTTCAGCGTGCCGCAGCAAGGAGTGGCGGGCGACTTGCCAAGCGATATCTTCGCGGCTGTCATAGCCCACAAAAACTTTTTGCCTGATTGCCGATTCCATCAAATTGGTTCCTTGGTCATTCAGTGGGCCGTTTCTATCAATTGCTGCCTTCTTCAGGCAAGAAACTAAAGCCAAAGATAGTGTAATTGCCTAAACGCGCCGCAACGAAAAGGCTCGCTTCAACCGTGAAGCCAGAAACTTGAAACCCGATATCTGGAACCGAGCGCCTCCTTCTTTCGATCCACGGGGCCGCACCTTGTCCAATTCTTCCTGCAACGTGATGATCAGGCGGTCTCGCCTTTCGATGATCGCCACCTGCTCCTTACGGCGCGCCGTGGCCTCTGCCAGTCCCGCCATCAGCCTCTGAATCTCGCCATCATCCCTGTTGCAGTGCACAAAATGCCTGTCAACCGCCGTTTGAATCATGGCCGCTCGGCCTTCAGCCTCCTCGCTTTGACGTTTGTAGCGAGCGACTTCCCGTCGGAGGAGGTCAATCTCCCGCGTCCGTTCCGTCAACGCCATCTCGAGCGATGCCAGAGTCACTTCCGCGGGATCGGACGGCAAGGCGGTCTGGCTGGTCATCGGGTTCTTCATTCCATTCCCAGTGTTCATTCTGCCAACCCAAGCGACACTTCGACCTCAAAACGCGACGGATTGCAACTCGGCGCTGTGGGGCGGAAAAATTTCCGCACTCCCAGCCAAAGCGTGGGCCGCAACACAACGCAAGATGCAAATTTCTGCAATCCCCTGCCATTAAGCCCATAAAGGCCACTTTCGCCGGGGGTGCATCAGGCTTGTGATCGCCACATCTTGATGCCATAGCCGGGGGACTGGACGCTGAGTATAGGGTGGCTTCAACCCGCCCGTCCAACAAACGATTCATGGAAGGTTGTTCGGTGCACAATGTGAGTTGTACTTCCCTTCCCGTTGTTTTCCTGACTATCTCCCATATCAAAGCCTTCAACCAAGCGCCGCAATCGCAATAAGTCTGTTTGATGGAAAAGAAATTTGAAAAAACCGCCTTTGGCGGAATTAAAATTCATTTCCCTGGGGCGAACTTAGCGCCATCGGCGGGCCGCCCTAGTGGACTCCCAAGATTTCGCGTTGGCTGGTACCTTAAAGGGTCAGATGTCAATTCCGCCAGTATTCGATATCGTTGTTATCATTTCGCTCGGGTATTGGATCGAGACTTTGAAAGCGTGTTCTTTTCGCGTTACACGGACCTCAAGGAAGGTATCGAAGATCTAGACGCCATCATCGTCATAAAAAGGCTTGATCGCTATGTAATCGAACTTGCGGCCTTGGCGCGGCATCTGCGCAAGCCCCTATTTCTCGACATGTGCGATGACCTGGCCAACCCGAACGATCCCACGTTGGATCTTCCCTATTTCGCTCTGAACGTCCTGATGGCTGTAGCACCGGCGCTGAGCGCCATCGTCGTTCCGGGCGCTGAGATGGCCGTGCGGATCGAAGGCTATCTGGCTGACAATGGCTTCTCAGGTCAGCTCTGCCACGTGATCCCTGATATTGCTGAAACTCGCGAGCTTTTCGCCGCGACCGAGCGATTTGTGCGGGGCGATAATGCGGGACATTTGTCCGTTGGACGGCGCAAGAACAGACTGGTCGACGTCTCGAAGTCGGAGGCCTCTCCGCGCAGAATTGTCTGGTTTGGCAATTTCGGCGGCTCGCACAGCAACTTCGGCATGTTCAGCCTCAGGCCGATTTTCAAGCATCTGCGCGAGTTTCATCGCACCTGTCCGCTCGAACTCGTCATCATCAGCAATAACATCACCATCTATGAAGCGCTCGTCGCGGGCTGCAACTTCCCCACTCGCTATGTCTCCTGGTCGCCGTCCGCCGTGTATGATGAGTTGGATCGTGCGGATGCCGCATTGTTGACCACCGGCGACGACGAGTTTTGTGCGGTTAAATCGTCAAATCGCATTCTTCAGGCCTTTGCCGCCTCGGTCCCGGTGATCGCCGAGAAATCGCCTGCACTGGCGGAATTCGAGGAGATCATGTTCACCGGAAGGTTCCAGCGCAGTCTCGAGGAATGCTTGGGGCCGAAACGCCACGAGATCGTGCCTACGCGATTGGCCCAGGCGTCATTGGTGCTGCAGCGCTACGCGCCCGAGCGATTGGCGCGCCAATGGTCGAACCTGTTGAACCAGGCGATCGGTCGCTCGCTCGTCCAGCAAACAGCGAAGTCCCACAAGGGCATCCTGCTTTTGCTCGATGTGGGCGATGATCCGGAACAAGCCATGGCAGCGGCTCTGAAGATGAACCGGACGATCGGACGGCGCGGCCTACTGGTATCGATTGACCTGCTCAAAAAAGACAAGGACTTCCGCACGGTCCTTCATCGCGCCAAAGCAATGCCGATGTTCTTTTCTGGGCAGCTGAAAGGCGTGGAAGGTCAGTTGTCGAGCTGGTCTGCAGTGATCATCGGCAACCCTCAATCGACGAACGGCCGGCTCGTCAGCAAGATTGCGCGTCAGGCTGGAATGGAAGTGTTGACGCATGCCGGCGTTGCGGACGAGGAGATAGAGGGCTTCGGCAGCCCGCTCGATGACCGGACGAAAGTGGCGTCAAAGGCACCGCCGGGACCTTATCCAGAACGGACTGATCCCGATGGCTCGGTCGAATGGGCGTTCGTCATCCACGACAAAGGTCGCGGCTGGATTCTCGATGCGATCTGCCAGGAAATTGGATCGCGGCAACCCAACAGCTGGGCAGTGGTCGATCAATCCCGGCCGCCTCCGCGATCGCGCAATCTCTTTTTCAGTCATTTCTCGCTGCTGGATCTATTCGAGAATAAATATCCCGAGGCTCTGCCCGCGAGCAATGTCTTCGTTTGGTACACGCATCCTCGCGATGAAACCCCCAACACCATTGCCCGCAATCTGCATCTCTTCGACAAAACGAGCCGCGTCATATTCACATGCGAGTCCAATCGCCGGCTGTGGATTGAGCGAGGCCTCGATCCGGAGAAGACCGTTGTCGTGCTGGGTGCCGCAGATCCAGTTTTGTTTGAGCGGCATGAGCGTGGTGGCGGTGCGGTGGGCCTGTCTTCATCCTTTTACGAGCGCAAGAATCCGGACCTGATGCTCGATGTGGTCAAGGCATTGCCGCATCGCAATTTCGTGCTGCTTGGGAGGAATTGGAACCGCTATGCACGATTTGAAGAGCTTCTTGCCCTGCCGAACTTCACGTATCTGACCCGCTCCTATCGCGATTATCCGCGCATCTATTCAACGTTCGATGTCTTTCTCTCCATCTCGAGCCTCGAGGGCGGTCCAATTCCGCTGATCGAGGCCATGATGTGCAATGCCGTGCCGGTTGCCAGCCATACGGGATTTGCCCCGGACGTGATCGAACATGGCCGCAACGGCTTCCTGTTCGACATAGAAGCTGGTCCGGAGCGGGTCAGTGAGCTGATCGAACAGGCTTTCGCCCTTGATACGGATATCCGGAAAACGGTCGAGCAATATAGCTGGGACCGCTTCAGTGCCGAAATCGTGGGGTTGGCGACGTGACGCAACTCAGTGCGACCAGCCTTTTTGCGGCCCTGCGGTACTCACTCACGCAGACCAACCCGAGTTGGATCGAGGCCAGCACGCAGGCCTGGCAGGACTGGCGACACGGCGCCGGCAAAACCCTCCCGCACCCTGGCCTGTCGCAGATGGCCATTGTCGCGCGCATACAGTGTGTCGATGACATCATCCTACATCGCGGCCTGCTGCAGCTCCTGTCGCTCGATACCGTTCAGCCGCTGGTTTTGTTCGCGTTGCCGACGGCGTCTGCCTTGGCAATCGCGCAGGGACGTGCGCTGCGCGAAGGCTGGGCTTCACTGGTATCGCTGATACTGGAGGCTGAGCTGGATGCGGCAATGCGGTGTTTGCCCGGCAAGATGCCGACGGTCCTGTTCCCACTGCCCGCGCCGCTCCCACAGCCCGTGCTGGAGAGGATCAGCAAACAGGCGCGTGATGGCAATCTCGCAGCGGCTTGGGTCGAACTCGCTCAGCAGCCTCACGAAGCTGCTCTCAGCGTGGTCCGGCATTACGCCGGCCTGGGTGAGTTTCCCGGCTCCCTATTGGACGAGGTGCTTGTATCCGGCATGATCGAGGCGCTGGCAGAGGCGAATTTACCTGAACGATCGCGCCCAGTTGACGCAATTGGAAGCGATGCACTGGCGGGGACAATAGACGGCGAGGATGACCGAGAAGCCGACGTCTGGGTTCGGCCCGATGAAGTTGAATTGCCCTCGATCGGGCGAAATGACCTGATCGCCGTTACGGTGCTGGGTGAGGGGCAAGAAGGCCTGGTGACCGCAGTGCAGTCAGCTAGCCTGGCGCCGCTCCGAAAGGGACTAAGCATTCCCACACTGCCGCGCCACGGGCTCGAAACCGAACAGCGCATGCAAATTCACGTCTTTGGCGCCAATGGTAGCCGGACCGATCATGAGGTTCGCTTCAATTTGCCGCCCGCCGGCATCGAGCCATGGATGCTCAGCGCCTATCTCAATCGTGGAGGCGGGGGCAATCCCGTCATCAGAGCGTTTGCAACAGGCGCTGCTTGCCGTCTTGCGTATGCAGAAGATGAACCGGAGGTGTTGTGCGATATCCCCGTGGTTTGGGGTGTCCTGCGCGACAGCGACCGCATCCTGACGCAAGCAAAAGCCCAAGGCTTGCACTTTTTCTACATCGACCATGCCTATTTTGACCGCGGTCACGGCAACTCCTATAGGATTACGCGAAACCGATACGAGGCTGGGAGTGTCCGCAAGGTCAACGGCGACCGCCTTACAGCGCTGAACCTGGACGTTCATCCATGGCGCAAAAACGGCCGATCGATCATCGTGTGCCCGCCGACCGAATATTTTGCAGCAGCCCATAATTGCGCGGACTGGCTGGAAACGACATTGGCGGCGCTTCGCCTGGAGACGGATCGGCCAATCATCGTGCGGGAAAAACCAAAGCCGGGCCAGTCATCCGTGCCTCTTCCCCGGGCCCTGGAAGAAGCACATGCGCTGGTCACGCATTCTTCCAACGTGGCGATTGAAGCGGCCTGCTTGGGCACACCCGTTTTCGTTTCGCCGGCCAGTGCTGCAGCGCCGATCGGAGAGACAGACATTGGCCGGATCGAGACGCCCCATTATCCCGATCGGAATGCGTGGCTCGCCCATCTCGCTTATTCACAGTATGCGATCGCTGAAATACGCGACGGAACTGCCTGGAACATCTTGAAATATTTGGAAGACTGTGAATTTGCCTGAGCCTAGCCTCGCCTTTCTGGCTTGTCCGGCCAACCTCGAGGAGCCCAAGTCCGCGATCGACTGGCTCAAGCAGGCCGCGCGTCAGCACGGGCAACGGAATGCTGCCCAGTTTGTTGCCGTGAACGCCAAGTTCAAGGCACCGTCCGGCATGCGGACCTTGAACATAGGCGCCAATTATCCCACCGAGCTGGCACAATTGGCGACGCATGCCAATTGGGCGAGGACCGATCAGGCCGATCTGCCGCAACATCGCGACGCCCTGGCGCTGTATTGCCTCCATCGGTTCATTGAAGCCCATCCGAACGTCGAGCGCATTGTTTTGATCACCGAAAGCCTGGGCGAAGACGATGATCTTGCGTCTCTTCTTCAAGGCTCGCCGTCCGCTCCGTTCTGCTGGCAACGACGCGACCGGCAGGAACCAGGCGACGCGACCATCGGACCGATGGTTTTCGATCGAACTCACGCCGACGCCAGCGCTGTGTTGAAAATGGCCTTAGACATTGCATTGACCGGCGCCATTTATGGGCTCGATCCCTATAGCTGCGAAGCCTTTCTGAACCAGTCGACGAACGCGGCAACCCTTGTTACGCGCGGCGTTTCGGCGGAAAAAAAATGGGGGCATTCATGAGGCTGTGTCTGGAGAGAGCGCCCTCCCGCACCGATAGGAAAGCCAATTCCAAACAACATCCTGGCACGCAGAGCATTGTCTTGCTCTCAGCCGACCGGAAGATCTGAGCCGTGTTGAACAGATTGGTAAAGGCAATCAAGGTTAGACGCCGACGCACCGCGCGACAAGGCGCGGCGCGCGCCGTCATAAGCCAGAGCAAGCTTTTCGATCCGCTGTGGTATGCCGAGCGCTACCCGGACGTTATTGCAGCGGGCCGCGACCCGCTCGATCATTTCATCAGCCATGGTGGCGCTGAGGGAAGAAACCCTAGCGATCGGTTCGATACCCGCTGGTATCTCCAACGTAACCCGGATGTTGCCAGATCCGGCATGAATCCGCTCCTGCATTATCTTGAGCACGGACGCGACGAAGGCCGCTCCATGCGCGCAGTTGGATCGAAATCGCAAGCGGATGACGATTACGGCCTGAAATCGAGTTCCAAAAAAGCAAAGGGCAAGTCGGGCGAGCCGCGGGCCCTCCCCTATTCCTCCGATTTCACGTCAATCTGGCAGGCCCGGCCAGTCGCATGGCGCGCGCTTTCGTCGCATCTGGGTTCGAGTGAAGCGCGGCAAGCGACCCCCAGATCGAACGGCGACGGCGGCGCCGTGACCTGGCTTGCCAGCTTCATACAGGCAAAGCAGTCCGAGTCTCCTCAGAGCGCTCGGGTCGCACTATTCGCGGCCATGCGGCGAGATTGTCTTCCTGAGACCGACGATCGAGACACAAGAGCGCGGCAGCATCCCCATCGCCTGCTGGCGGAACACGGCTTGGGGTTCGAAGCCGTCGCCGACGGCTGGTTTTCCGGCCAGGCACAGCTCATGCTCAGGGTCCGCGGCGTCGGTGCCGCACGATTACGCGCTTTCCAATATACCTCCGTTGGCGACATCGTCTGCTGTGCTGAGACGGCTATCGCGGATAGCGAAACCCAGCTGGTTCACCTGACTCTCGACCATGAGCTTTGTCCGGTTCTGCTGACCTGGCACGCCGATGACAACCGTTTGATATCCAGCACCCTTCTTCCCTTTCCATCCCTGTTCAGGGGCGGCCTGCACCATTCCGAAATGGCCGCGAACGAGATCGTGACGGGCAAGCGGGACACGGTTGGCGACGTCATGGCATCGAGGGCACTCGAAGCCTATTGCTGGCCCAATCCGGATGAGGGCTTCGCAATCAAGCGAATCGCCATTGACCTTCAGGGCGCGAGCGGTTCAGAGATTTTGTTCAGTGCCACAACGATCGCGACGCTCGCAGCCCAATTCGGCGTCGAAGTGGAGCTTCTGTCGGCAGGCCGCGGCGATGTGCTGCAACAGCTAGACAAACGACTGCGCACCGAATTTCGCGGCCGCCGCATGATTGCACGCGCAAAGACAGGTCGAACGCTGGTTTTGCCGGCCGATGGTTTCCCGTCGCTGCATTGCCTCACCGCCCGAAACGGTGGGCAGCAGTTGGGCATGAGCAGCTTTTGCATCGTCGATGCCGAAACGCGAGAGCTGGAAGCACTGGTTTGCCAGCCCAAAACCTCAGCCGCATTGAGCGCGCTCCATCATCCGGCTCTCCCATTGCCGTATCCCTTCGTCCGAGACGACGAGTCGGGCCTTCCAGCTGCCGGCCGGCATTTCGGGGCGCCCGTCATGATCCGGTTTCGTAATGCCAAGGTCTGGAACGTCGACGCGCTTATGCCGCTCTCGCCTGATATACGCATGCCTACTCCACCGGTCGCACAAAGCCCTGGGGACGGCCGAAGAGCCCGCATATGCGTCATCATCGACCGACCGACGAGCGGCGATCAGCTCTCTCTCTGTGTCAGCTCGCTGGCACATCAGACGATCGCTGACGATCTCGACATCGCGCTCGTGGGCGATGAAAATCCATCCGCAGTGGCGGCGGAGCTGTTTAGTGGAAGGATCGCGCTGCGCCCCGCATCCGAAGCGTCGCGGGCCGAGCGCCTCAATCGCGCAGCGTCTGCTGCAACTTCGGACTATCTGTTGTTCCTGGATGCCTCGGTGTGTTTACCCGACCCCCGCACTTTGACGCTTCTGCTAGCGATGGCCAGCCAGCCGCAAATCGCTTCAGTGTCGTGCGCCCTTGTTCGGGAAGATGATATCGACGGCGCCACTTCCGTCGAATGCAGCGGCTATTTCGAGCAATGGCAAGATGCCCCGAGGAGCCCTGCGCCGGCATCTCACACGGACGCGGCCCAGATCTTTCCTGCGTCGACCTATCCGGTCGTGGCGAACGACATGCGGCTCTGCCTGGTGCCGATCGGCGTATGGCGCGATCTTGGCGGCCTGAATGCCAAAACCTTCCCCGACAGCGGCTTCGACGTCGATTTTGGCTTGCGCGCCAGAGTTGGGCACTTCGAACATTATTGCACCACTCTGACGAGAGCTGCAGTCGCAAAGCAGGAGCCCGCCTCGGTGAAGGTCGACGAGAGCCCCCACCCTGCCATCCCGCGGGAGTTGCGCGAGCAAATGTCCGAACAGGTCTTGAGCATCAGAAAGCTGCATCGATGAAGATTCAGGTCTTCGTCCGCTCCGCCGATTGGCTGCATAGCGCGGGCACGCGTATCCGGTATCGCAGGCTGCAACCGGAATTTGCGCGGCTGGGTTACAGCCTTGCAATCGATCCGATCAGTCGCATCCGGGAAGGCCTCAAGCTCAACGCCGACGTCTATCTGTTCAGCAAATGCCAGGATGCCGGAGCGCTCATGCTCGCCGACATGCTGCGCGAAGCGGGCGCGCTGGTCGGCTTCGATCTGTTCGACGACTATATCAGCGGAGAGTCGAGCGCCACGTTCGCGCAACGGGAGTTTCAACGTTCGCTCAGCGGAAGAGTCGATTTCCTGCTTTGCTCGACTGAACGGATGGCCACGGTCGCCAGGCTGACAGACCCGACCATCCCGGTCCATGTTCTCAACGATCCGTTCGAGCCGGCGGCTCGCGAGAGACTTGCGCAGCTCGTCGACCACAAAGCCGACCAGATGCGCCGGACCGGGCGGATCGATGTCCTGTGGTTCGGCCAGGGGAATAACCCTTTATATCCGGTGGGTCTCAGCGATCTGGTTTCATTCAGCGAGGCGTTGCAACCGTTGAGGGCGGCCGGGCTGAATGTTCATTTGAAGGTTCTGACCAATGCCGATGCCCTCGATGCGGATGGTCTGGGCCATCTCAGGAATCTTCCATACGACATCGAGGTCGAGGAATGGACCGCAGAGGGTGAGCGGATCAGCCTCGACCAGTCGATGCTGGCGTTTCTACCGGTCAATTATCAAAGCTTCAGTATCGCCAAATCGTTGAACCGTGCGGTGACTGCCTTGACGCACGGCGCGCAGATATTGGCCGCCGGCTATCCTCTCTATGCCGCGCTAGACGACTTCATTTATTCCGAAGCGACAGATTTTATCGCTGATCTGCAAGCCAAGTCACTCAAGCTCAGGATCTCCACTCTGAACAAGCTGGACAGTGACTTAACTTCCCTTGCCGATCCAACGCAGGAAGCCGCGAAGTTCCTGACTTTCCTGACCGCGCTACCAAGCGGCACCGTCGAAGTTCCGATCAGGCACAGGCCGCTTCGAGCAATTATTCATGGCGCAGCTTCCACTCCGGCGATTCACGGCTTGGGACGTGCATTGGGCTGGCTTTCGCTGGCCTCTCCGCTCACCCGCCAGACGCTTTCCTTTCACGCGCAAATCGGTTTTTTTGACGACGCGGATACGCTCCAACTCAGACTCGCGCGCGAGTCTCTTTCACGTCTTTCCGACAAGTGGCACGGCCGAGCGGTGGCGTTGCCTCGAGCTGAATTTGGCGAACTTGGCCATGTCCTACCGCTGCCGGATACTCAGGCGGGCAACGTGCTCGGTTCTTTGACGCCGCAGATGCTGAAAACCAGAGCCGGGCGCATGATTCACAGCGAAGCCGTCATGGCAGCCACTGAAGCGGTGTTCGGGGATGTATTCGGCGACATGATGATGATGCGATCTGAGATGGAGGTGCCGCTGTCGGGCATGGCACGAATTTCGGCAGCGCGCGCATGAGCAGCCAGCCACACATCTCGGCCGGTCCGATGCCGCAAGCAGCATTTCTGTTTGATCTTATTCAGGACATCAACGTCCTGCGACCCATCATCAGGGTGTTGGCGGCCGAGACCCGGCTCGACCTATTATTCCTCGTTTCGCATAAGTTGGCGCGTCGAGATCGCACGGGGGTCTGGATCGCTGAGCTTGACGAGTTGGCATCGCTCACCGGCGCCAAGATATCTCAATTTGAAAGCCCCTTGGCCGCCTTCCGGCTATTGCAGGGCCGATCGGGCCTGATCTTTTCGGCCAGCGAGACGGATCTGGTTGCTCATGAGGTCAATCATGAGGTTTTCCGCGCGGCGCCGAGCAGCTACGTTCGGATCACGATCCAGCACGGGCACGAATGCGTCGGCTTTCGCCAGAACCGCGAACAGACCATTGTCCACGGCGATCAGGTCCGCTTTGCGGCCGACATTGTTTGTGGCTGGGGACCGGTCGACACAATGGAGCATCTCTGCAGTTCCGAGCGCGAAAAATATTTCGAACTTGGGCCGCCGATGGTTCTGGATCGTCTCTTCAATAAACGCCTTGCGGAGACCGCATCGGTGGAAGGCCTTGTCTGCGAGAACCTGCATTCGGTCCGGATGAGGACCACGGGCGATTTCCAGACGACCTATCTGGACACCATCCGTGCGTTTGCTGCTACCCAGGCAGCCGCGGGCCGGACGATCGCCCTGCGGCCGCATCCCGGCGGACAGTTCGTGATCAAGAACAAGATCGCCCTGCCTCCCAATGTGACGCTCGCCAACTCGGCCATGTACAAGACCGACTTGAAGCGTTTCGCTTACGGCATTTCAGCGCCGTCCTCCGTGCTGATCGACATGGTAATGGCCGGCATTCCGACGGCAGTCTGGTGCGATGCAAACTGCATTATCGACACGTCGGGCTATGCCGGGCTGACCCAGGTCTCGTCGGTCGAGGATTGGGCGGCCTTTGCCAACGCCGCGGTCACCGATCCCGAGCCGATCCTTGCTCGGCAGCGTGAGTTCTTGGACCGAAACGCCCTTGATATGGCGCCAGAGCATGTGCGCGAGCGGCTGCTGAGCTTGGTCGAAGGGGCAACCGCGCCAATGCGCGGGTCGCGGCCGCTACGCCGCGCGACGCGGCTTTTGCTGGTCGCGAACGGTGTGGTGCCAACGCTTCATATCAGCTTCCTCAAGCCACTTGCCCCGCTGATCGAGGCTGGCTTTCTGGAAACGAAAATCGTGACCGAGGCCGGTCTGCGTGACGGGTCCGAGAAGCGCGCTAACAGCGATCAGACGGTGGCCGCGTCAATCGCGGTCGACGAAATCAATGCATTCGCACCCGACATTGCCGTCTTCTGCCGGTACAGCGGACCGGCTGCCAAGGACATGGTCGAGCGGCTGCGCCAGGCCCGGGTGCCCGTTGTCTTTCACATTGACGACAATCTGCTGAACGTGCCGCCGGACATCGGTCCAAAGCATGTCGAGCATAACCGCATCGAACGTACCTCGACCGTGCGCTACCTGCTTCAGAATGCCGATCTCGTCTATTGCTCGACACGCCGGCTACACGAACAACTGCGGAATGAGGGTTTTGTCGACCGCCTCGAGCCCGGCGCCATCTATTGCAGTGGTGATGTCATCGTCCCGGCGGAACAGAAGCCTGTCCGCACAATCGGCTTCATGGGTAATGACAAGACGCCTGAACTGGCCGATCTCGTACCCGTCATCGCGACAATATTGGACCGTAATCCTCAGATCCGCTTCGAGCTGTTCGGATCGATGGCTATGCCGGACGAACTATTCCGTTACGGCGAGCGCGTCAGAGCGATCCCGCGGGTCAGCGACTATGACGAATTCATCGCCAGGTTTCGCGAACTCGAGTGGGAAATTGGCCTGGCTCCCCTGCGGCAAACCCCGTTCAACGTCGTGAAGGCGGACACCAAGTGGGTCGATTATACCTCGATCGGCACGGCCGTCGTGGCGAGCGACGGGACGGCCTATGACGATTGCTGCGCCGATGGCTGTGGCCTGCTGGCTAAAGATGCAAATGAATGGGCCGTTTCGATTCAATCGTTGATAGACAACCCCGACAAGCGCTTTGCGCTGGTGCTGGCAGCCCAGGCCAAGCTTCAGGCCTCCTATTCGCTTGAGCGTCTAGCTGAGCAGGTGCTCGACAAGTTTGACCGGGCGTCCGGCACAGCCATGGCGCGGGCGGACGGTTGAGCAGGCGAGCACACTGACAGCTGCCGATCAGGCAGCATGTAGCCAGGTCGAAAGGATGTGCTGCCCTCGGCCGCTCAGGCCACGGAAGTCTGCTTCAGCTTGGCCGCTGCGCTCATCATGGCTTCGGCGTCGTCGTTTTCTCCCAATCGCCGGAATGCATTGGCGGCGAGTTCATAGGGCCGGAATTCGTCGGGGTCGATCTGAATGGCGATCTGAGCGGTTAGCGCCGTTTCCCTGAATTTGCCGAGTTTCCAATAACATTTGGCCAAATTATAGGCCATTTCATGGCTGCCGGCCCCCAGATCGAGCGCCATTTTCATTTGCTCGCTCGCCTCGGCATACCGCGCCTGCTTGAAAAGAAACCGCCCCCATCGAAATCGGACGATCGGTTCATCCGGCACGAGTAGCGCTGCCTGCTTGAATAGATTTTCAGCGGCCTGAAAATCGTTCGAGGCAGCCAATATTGCCGCTTCCTTGACCAGCGCCAATGCTCGACCCTGATCGATGGTCCTTGTGGCTGCCGGCTCTTCGCTGTCGCGCACGAGATAGGCGTTCTGCATCCGGAGCACATTCAGCCGCACTGCCTCGTCGGCGACATGCGCACAGTCGTCTCGCCACGCCACGGAGCGCTCGGACAAGGTAATGCTTTCAAACGATGGATAATAGTCGACGCGCGGATGTTCGCGGGAAATGACCTCCGCAGCGGCGCGTTGAACGGATTTCGAATAGGTATTGGCGATCAAGGCGTCGCGTTCCGTGAACGTGGCGCTGAGTGCGACAGGCGAAACGCTCAGGATAAGCCTGAAATCCGGATGCCCATAAGTGTCCAGTAGGGACAGGATCTGCCGCAAGGCTTGGACGATTTCACCATATTCAAGGACATGAAACTCGAAGCGGCCTGGATACCGGTCGATGACCGCCTTGAGCGGCAGCGTGTTCATGTAGATGCCGAATTCCCGATCAAACCATGCTTCGGCCAGACCGAGTGTGATGAAGATCACCCGCGCGTCCTTGATCATGCGCATATAATTGAGAACCGCGCGGCGCATGCCGAACATGGTTTCCTTGCTCGCCGGCAACAAACCGGCGGCGAGTTGCATGTCGAGGTACCGATCTTCCTTGATCTGGACGATCGAGTCCCACGGAAAGGGCGTTTCCGGATCCAGAGCCCATTGCAGCTCGTTCAGAATGGAGTGGGCCACAAACTTGTTGAGCGTGTTGGATTTCACCCTCACGTTTTCGGCCTTGGTCAAGCCTTCGAACTGCGAGACGGCGACATTGAAGCCTTCGAGCAAGAGATGCTGTTCCACATTGCGGGCAAAGCACGATCCGATCGTGAAAATCAGGTCTCCGCGGACAATTTGAAACGACGGCCTGAGTTCGGGCATGCAGAAAGGCTGCAGGCGCCTTGCCTGATCTTCCGCGTCTCGCGGCCAATGCGCCCCATGCTGCTGGGCGTTCAGCATGGCGTCTTCGTAGGACAGTGAGACGACAGGCATCTAGGCCTCCTGCAGGCTGGCGTTCTTGGTTCGAAACTGCTCGGCGAGATTCAGATAATGCCGTGCGGGTTCGAGCATGCTGCGACCCGGGATGGCGAAATCGATCGACAGGGCGCGTCGACCATAGAAGATCTGATGGGAAATCTGTCGACTATCGACGATCCATATATCGCCGGGATCGAAATAGCTGACATGCCTCGGTTGACTGTCCCACCACTCGGCGGTGCCTTTTCCAAACGTGACGTGATTTAGTTGAGCCCAGACATCTCCACGGGTCATATTTTCGAGTTTGCGGGGATCTATCTTACCCGCGTTCATCGCGCATATGTCGTCGACGGGCCAACTCGTCTGCCAGATCCGCGGCTGATTATCCAAGTTTATAAACATCCGAGCAGGATAATCTTCGCTCTCACCCTTATAGGCATCAATATGCATATTTTCGTTCATGACCGTGGCAAGACGCCAAACCGTCTTGCGTTTAGTGAATTCGTATCCGGAAAATATGGATAGATACGTCGGAATAATCTGTTGATAAATCGATCGCATATTATCGATCAATTTTTCAGCAGTCGTGTCATTTACACCGGCTTCAATCATCCGCTGGAGATGATCATCCACGTCATGCATATCGAAATTTGCGACGCTGCTACGAAATTTCTTGAGGTTCCTGTTGGATTCCCGATCAAGGTTTGCCCAGAAATCAAAATCGATATCGATTTTCAAATTCGGAAATGTAATAACCTTTCCGGACTCATATTCCGGCACATAGCTCTTCTCGATCCGACCAGAAGCGACCTCGGCAGCTTCAACAAAGTAGTTCGGCAACTTGGGATTAACAAACAGCTCTGGCATGAATGACCCCGTCGGATTTGCGAGCCCTGATATGAGTTGGTGAATATGAACTCAAGCGACCGCCCGAAAATCGGCGGCGTATGTCCTCACTAGCCGAATTCAGATCACAGCTCAGGGGTACGTGCCGCGCGATCCCGTAAGAAAGCGCTAACATTCAAAGATTCACCCGGCGTGTAGGATTCGAACAGTTTGGCGAAAAATTCGCTGTAAAAGTCATCTTTGTAGAAAATATAATTTATTCCACCGACGCCTTTTCGTTGATATTCTCTGATTTGATCGACCGTGAACTTTATTCGCCGATTTATCCTGAGCTGCTCCCAGGAATATTTCCAGCCCAGCGCCGTCATTTGATCAATGGCATCAAGGTTTTTGGTGTTGTCGAAATTTACTTCCATCAGCACCGTCTTGAGTTGCGGTTGCTTCAGCGTCTCAAGCATGCCGCCGATGACTCGGTGTTCCAGCCCATCGACGTCGATCTTGATGTGATCCGGCATCGGAAGGCCGTCGCCGATGAGGCTGTCGAAACGTCGGCCGACACAACCCTGGGGCCTGCGGTCATGCCGGCTCACCTTCCAGTCCGGCGCAAACTGCTTGTCTTCTGTCCAGCTGTTTTCCTCGAAGTCGTGGTAGGAAATGCCGAGACCGAAATCGCTCAGCAGCAGTCGATCGGTCTTGTCGACGTCGCTCAGAGCCAGGCAATAAGCCAGAACCTGGCCATGAAGGTCGTTGAGGAAGATGTTCTTGTTGAGTTCGGCGTAGTTGAGCGCTTCCGGCTCGAAGGCATAAACTTGGGCATCGCGCATGATCGCCGCATAGATCGTGTACATCCCGACATTGGCGCCGATGTCGAACAACACCTCCTTATCGTCAAAGCTGTCGATCCAGGCCAGCGTGATCGGTTCCTTGTCGAACAGGCTGCGAATGCGCTTTACGCTCGAATTTCCGGTGGTTGCAAAGCGCATCTTCCGGCCATCATGGGTCACTTCGGCAAACGTCTGGTCGAACCACTTGGTCTGGATGCGCTGCGTGCCCGCCTGAGGCTCTTCGGCCGCCGTCGTTCCACCGGCCGGTTCCGCAACGGGAGCAACCTGCTCGGCGCTCCGGCTCCGCCTGCTCTTCGATAACCAGCGCATCATCCGGCGAGATTCCGTTCCTTTAGTTCGGCGTTGGCCTTGTCGAGAAGGTCCTGTGGAATGGGTTGGCTCGAGACCCACGCGCAAAAACGATGCATGCCTTCTTCCAGGCCAATAGCGGGCGCCGTCCCAAAGACAGATTTGAAGGCGGTAAGATCGGCAAAGTTGTGCCGGATATCGCCAACTCGATAGGCCCCCGTCACCTGGGGCTGCTGCTGGGCGCCCATGATGCGGGCGAGCAGTTGCGCGATTTGCAAGATCGAGGTTTGCTGCCCGGATCCAACATTCAGCGTCACGCCGGTCGGAGCCGGCTTCTCGACACAGGTAAGGACGGCCCGCGCAACATCTTCGACATGTACAAAATCCCGGCTTTCCTCGCCGTCCTCGTAGATCGGAAGTGAGAGACCGAGCCGGATGCGGGTGGAGAAGATCGAGAGGATGCCGGTGTAGGGATTGGACAATGACTGTCCCTCACCGAATACATTTTGGAAGCGCAGGATTGCATGAGCGAGGCCGAGGGAAGCCGCGCCAACGCGGACCAATTCCTCTTGAGCCAGTTTGGTCGCCGCATAGATAGAGGCCGGACGAAGCGCATCGCCTTCATGCGTGGCGGTACATTGGGCCGGCTCACCGCAATCGGGACAGCGCGACGCCCAATCGTGGCGGGCCAGTTGCTCAAGCGATCTCGGCGTTGGGAAACAGCGCTTTCCTCGCGGATCGCAGGAATGGCAAATATAGGCGCCCTCCCCATAGACCGAGCGGCTCGACGCAAGCACGATGTTCCCCACCGCATGTGCGCCGTTGGCAAGAATGTCGAACAGCAGCGCGGTTGCCTGAACGTTGACGCGGTAATACCGGTCTATCTCGTACATCGACTGTCCGGTGCCGGTCTCCGCGGCAAGATGCACAACCGTCGAGACGCCAGCGATTGCCGCCTCGAGATCGCTGCGGATCGTCACATCGCCCTTGATGAATTCCACACCGG
Organism: Sphingobium sp.; assembly: GCA_017745115.1. Next base: position 27,906 of record JAGIAA010000007.1, read on the forward strand.
CCGGGGGCGTGAAACTCGCCGCCTCGCCATGAACCTGATCCGATAGATTGTCGATGATACGCACCCGATAGCCGGCTGCGCTCAGAAGCCGAGTGAGATGGGTGCCGATAAAACCGGCGCCGCCTGTAATGAGGACGATGTCAGTCATCTCGAAGGCAAGATCGCGGTCACTGATTGACCAGCACGAAGTAGAAGTCTTTGTGATTGGGTGTATGTTCCATCACATAGTCGGCGAAACCCAATTCGCGCACGGCATATTCGAGCATCATCTGGCAATTGATGTTGTCATAATAGTGCACGTGAATTGATTCCATGCGCTCCATTAACGCGATCAGTTTCTTGTCGTCGGCGGCTCGGCGCAAGTGACGCATGTAGTGCGCCTTTTCCGGAAGCCAGATGTCGCGCTCGAACTCCTCGACCAGACTTTCGAGCGAGCAGCGATGATGGACTCCATCCTTCGTTCCATTCAGATCGGGCACGACCATGATCACCTTGCCGCCTGGCGCAAGCTTGCCACGCCAGCGCTGAAGATGACCGATCGGATTGGCCAGATGCTCGAATACATGGCTGCCGAAAATGAAGTTGAGTGACCCATCTTCTACGGGGAGAGCCGATGCCTCGCCGACAATGTAGTTCCCCCAGAGCTCCGGCCTGACGGGATACTTGCCTCCGCCGTTATAGAGCCGATTCCATTCTTCCGCAGGCATTTGTTCCAGGTAGGAAACCTGCGTCTTCCCGCTGGGCAGGATCTGGGGGATGGGTCCGGGCCCGATTTCCACGCCTCGCCCGATGCACAGATCATACAGCCACTGCCTGGACAACATCCGGTGGTTGGCGACGAAGACCGGCGCCTGGGTCGAGCCTTCGCAGGAAACGACCAGATCGATGGCCCCGCATATCTGGTGCGGCCAGGGCAAGAGCAGCGGCTGGAAGCCACCTCCATTTCGGTAGACCCGCTCGGACAGCACCTTCTCGTCGCCCGAGGACACCACTGCAATCCGCAGCGCTGCGTCCTCCGGAACCTCCACCATCCAGCCGCAGTAGGACGGGAAATGACGAAAATTCGCGAAACGCCGGACGTCTGGAATCTTGAACCGCGAGCCTGACTTCAGATGCAAACCCCGCCAGGTTCCATCCGGATAGCCTTGCTTGGCCATCGCAACGTCGCCCGAAAGTTCGAGGTTCGCGTCTCCGCGCCGGGCCATGTCATACAGATTCAAATTCGGAATCCCGTGATAAAAACAACGTCAAAGATATACTTCAGTTCTTCAAGGCCGATCCAGAGCAGCCTCGTCGCACTCCACTTGGATCAATTCGGCTGCCAGTGCAACGGAGCTGGGGGCGGGTTGTGCGGGCGTGGAGGCTTGCTTTTCCCTCTTCGCCACCGGTGAGTCCGTCGAGGCCTCATCCACCGCGGTCGCATGCTTCATGAAGAGACCCATGACATGCGAAACCCCGCTCTCAAGGACGTTCCGCAGATCGTCCGCATAATATGCTCCGCGCGTGAACGCTCCGGTTATGATTTCGTACGACGGGAAGTAGGCGACGTGATCGAAGCGAGAGGCAAGCGTGTCGGCCGCCACGCGCAGCACCGATTTCGAATAAGTGGTCGCGGTCAAAACATGCTGGTCCTGGCGGGCGGTCGCGGCCAGCGGCACAGGAGAGACCGTCAGGATCACCCGCGCCGTCGGATTGATCCGTGCAAGCAGCATCAGAAATGCCGTCATGTCCGAAACGACATCATCGACCGTCTGATTGTAGAAAAAATGCCGCATGCTGTCGAACGTCCCGCCCTCGACCCCTGGGCAAATCGGGAACACAGCACCGTCTTCATGGGCAACCCAGCACTCGGTCAAGCCGAGGGTGAAGATGAAGACGTCCAGGGTTTCAAGCATCGTCCGCACGGCTGCGAAGTGCTGCTCTCTATCCATGCGCATCTCGAGCTCGGACACGAACCCGCCGGGCTGAACCGAAGGGCGAAAGGGATCGAGAAAGACGTCGTCCGCTGCCTTCCAGACGGCCTCACCCGGAACATATCGGCCATAAGCACGCTCCGCCAGCTGCAGGAGCTGGCGCGCCGTGTAGATATTCCCATAGCGCGCGGAAAACACGCCATAGTTGTTCTTGGCCCTGATGCTCTCGGGGAGGATCGGATGCCCTGGCTCGGTAACGTAATAATTATACCCGCTCTTCCGCAGATGGCGGGCGATATGTTGAGCGAAGCAACTGCCGGCAGTCGCAACCTTGGTCTCGGGATGGATCCAGGCGGGAAATTCACCGACGGGATCGACCAGCTCAGGCGCACAATTGGCGACCGACCGCCGCCAAAAATTACGGTCGGGCGCAGAAGCGTAGGGGTGATCACCCATGCAACACGTCCTTGTTCCGACTTGTTACGCGTCCAGACATCCGTTCGATACGCTTGGCCAATAATCCAAAATCGGAACGAGTGTCATCATCTCCGGTTGCAGGGGTCCGTATCACGCAACTTCCACTCGACGGTTAAAATCAGCCACCACTTCCAGAATTTGCCGCAGCACCTGCTCGCCGTATCGACGGTTGGCGTGGGTTACATCCTTGCCGTAATAGTGACGGTCAAGATAACCGTCGGGCGTTATCGTGGCGACCGGCGGCGGCAGCAATTCAACATCCGCATCCGCGCACAGATCGGCCAGGCACTGCCGCTGCATTTTCCAGCACGCAAGACGGAATGCCGGATCCGTCGGCTCGAGTTCGCCCAGGCCGGCGGCCGCAAATCGGCTTTCATGATATTGCCGGATGAAATCGTTCTCAGACTTCGGAGGTGGCGGCGTGAGATGGAACATGCGCGCCTTCGTAGCAGAGCGCATTTTTCGGAGGATGGGGCCGTCCGAATTCCACACGCCGCTGTGAATGAAGCTCTTGAACGCCCGATGCGGAATAATCTCGGAATTAGCGGCGATATCGCCCTCGCCCTCGCCCGGGTTCAAGACCATGAATTCCCGTTCGTGCCTGATCGTGCTCACAACCGCATATTGATTGCCGCCGATCGCCGAAAACACGAAGTCCGGCTCGCCGAGCTTGGCAATCCTGTCGCAGAACTGGTCAAGGCTCTCATCGCCGATTTCCTTGCCTTCTTTATCTTTCCGTATCCGTATGACCGTGATTTCGTCGTACATCTCCGCGCGCTCTTCGTACGCCAGAGCCTGAAGAAGCGCGACGGTATGGCTATCCCCGAACACGTAAATCCGAGGCGTTTGTTCTCGACGTGTCCGGCGCCCGAACCAATCCCGAAGCCCCATCACCAGATTTATCCGGTCACCAGCTTTGGGAAGGATTTGACCAGCTTGTCGATCGCCAACATCTGCTCGAGATATGCCGAAAGCGCGGAAAGCGGCAAGGCACAGGGACCATCGCACAGCGCCTTTTCCGGGTCCGGATGGGCTTCGAGGAAGAGTCCGGCAATTCCCAGCGCCATACCGGACCTTGCCAGCGCCGCAGCCTGAGCTCGGCGCCCATCCGCGCTGTCGGCCCGCCCGCCTGGTCGTTGCAAGGCATGAGTGGCATCGAACACCACAGGCGCCATTTCTTTCATGGTATCCATCCCAAGCATGTCGACGACGAGATTGTTGTAGCCGAAGGACGATCCCCGCTCGCACAGGATGATGCGGTCATTGCCCGCCTCCCGGAACTTCGTGATGATGTGACGCATCTCGTGGGGTGCAAGAAACTGCGGTTTCTTGATATTTATTGCCGCCCCGGTTCGCGCCATGGCGACGACCAGGTCCGTCTGTCGAGCCAGGAACGCCGGCAATTGGATGATGTCGGCAACTTCGGCGGCAGGCGCCGCCTGATAAGGCTCGTGCACATCGGTCAGAACCGGAACGTCGTATTTCGCCTTGATTTCAGCCAAAACGCGCAGCCCCTCGTCGAGCCCTGGGCCACGGAAGGAGGTGATGGAGGATCGGTTGGCTTTGTCGAATGACGCCTTGAAAACATAAGGGATTCCCAGCGACTTCGTCACCTCGACAAAGCGCCCGGCCACTTCGAGCGCGATGTCCGCGCCCTCGATCACGTTCATTCCTCCAATCAGTACAAACGGAGCCTCGTTGGCGAACGTCACGCCATTTGCCAGTTTGACCATGTGCTGCAATCGAAACTCCTTTGGTGCCATTCAAGCCCGCGCGATCGAACGGACAGCATCGCCGTCGGCTAATGGCAACGAAGCTCGCGCCTTGCAATTACAACATGCAAATCGCAGTCCACCGTCACAGCGAGCCAGCACAAATTCGATGTTTCTGCGGCTGCTGGTCCGGCGCACGCACCCTCTCAACCCGGTACCATGCATTTGAGCGGACTTGCTTGACGCACTTTTGGGACCTGCCTAGGTGAGTTCGGATGCTGCCGAATTGCCATCAGAAACAGGCGACCTAGGAAAAATGGCGACGATTGTTCGAGACCCGCTGGTCGAAGATTACATTTTGGAGCTGGGCATTCAAAATGAGGGCGAGTGCGCCGAAGTACGGCAGCGCTACGAGTCCGGTCACCTCATTCTGTTGCGCGATTTTCGCTTTGATTTGGACTATACCTTTCTGAACAGCTTGGATTTCGACGTCGACGGACCGCCTGAAATTCTGCGCAAAGTCAAGAAATACGGCGACAACAAGATTGCCACGCTCGGCCCCGACAGCACTGCTCCCCTGGATCGGTTTGTATTTGAGGCCATATTCAAATCCGACGTCGGTCGGGTTGAATATTACAAGGAACAGGTGAGTTCAGGAAACGCGCAATGCGACGCGCTATATAAGAAGATATTTCCCCAATATCGCAATACACGCCAGGTAAAAACGTGGCGCTTCACATCTACGCTCTACGAGAATTTGCACTGGGATAACTTCGAAATTCCAGAAGTATTCCATCAGGTTCGCATTTTCTCCAACATCGCTGCATCGCCCCGCTTCTGGCGAACCGGCCCTCGCATCGATCATTTTGCGAAGGCGGGCTACGACGAATATGGGCTTGGCGTATTTGCGGACAAATTCGGCGACGATCTGGTTCGCCGCCTTAATTCCGCTGCCCTCGGTGGTATGAAGGGGGCCTGCCTCGACCACTTCCCCAAGCATCATATTGCGTTCGAACAGGGCGAGGTTTGGTTGTGCGAAACGCGCATCGTGTCCCACCAGATCTATTATGGCGAACGAGCGTTCGCGACGATGTATTTCAGCGATCCCGACACGATGGATCGCCCGGAGCTGGCTTTTGATGCCCGCATAAAACAGCTCCATGAGACCCATTCTGCTGATCGACCTGTGAAGACCCCTCTCACGGCCGCTCGATAAGCTCAAAGAGAGGAAAATTCATGCCATTGGAAATCCGGTCCGCCACCAAACGTGAGATCAGTGACGAGAACCTCACGTTACCTGTGTTGGAGTTGGACGTCAGTGGTCAGATCGTTCGGTTCGTGCTGACGTCGCGTCATTCGCACAGCCGCGCACGCACCCTCCTCGAGAAGGAGCCGCTGACGATCCCGTGGGTGAATACGGTCAAGCCTGACGAAGTCTTCGTCGACATCGGCGCGAACGTAGGAACCTATGCCATCTACGCCGGCGTCATCGGCGCGCGCGTGTATGCCTTCGAGCCCGAAGCACTGAACTATGCGGAACTGAACAAGAATATTTTCGTGAATGATCTGCACGGCCGGGTCACGGCCTATTGCATGGCAATTTCGGATCAAGCCGATGTCTCAGTGCTTCATCTTAGCGCCTTTACATACGCGGGATCTCATCATGACTTCGGTGAAAATTGGTGGAAGGGCGACCGGACGATTGGCGGCCGGCTGTACAAGCGGGACTCACGTCCGCAGCAGGGCTGCGTCTCCTATCCGCTGGACGAGCTCGTCGCCCGACAAGTCCTGCCCCAACCCAATCACATCAAGATCGATGTCGACGGCTTCGAGAACAAGGTCATACGCGGAGCAGCCAAGACGTTGCAAAGCCCGGAATTGAAAACGGTGCTCCTGGAAGTCGATTTCAAGATCCCCGAAAGCCTGGAGATTGTCGATCACATGCGGTCGCAGGGTTGGAAGGTTTCCAACCATCAGCTGCGCATCAACCAGCACGAATATATGCCTGAGGGCAAAATCGAATCCCTGATGGAGCGGCGCAAAGGCGGTGCGAACTTCATCTTCTTCAAGGACGACGAATATTTTCGCTTCTTTGAGGAATTCACGCACACGTTTGTACCGCCCAATCCCCCTGTTGCGAAATCGCCGGCTTGAGCACTCATCGCTGACGCGCGTCTACGCTTGGGTGGAACTCGGCCAGCATGCGCTGGTCTACGCTGCTCAAAGGCGCCGAATGACGAGACAAACGCCCTTGCTGAAAGCGGAACCGTAAGACATAACGCAGCCGAACCGCCCAAAAGCGGTCTAGCAATAATAACAGTGTGCGAGTGCCATGTCAGATCTACCCACACCTACCGTTTGGCAAGACAATCCCTATCAATCCGAATGGGCCAGCCGGGACTTCCTATATTCCGCCGATGGGACGAGGGAATATCCAAAGCATTGCTGCAAATTGACTTATAATTTGAGCAAACCCTTCATTCGGAATTTTCGGAATGCTCTGGATATTGGGTGCAGGGTTGGGGAATACACGAGATATCTTCAGCTGGACTTTGCGCACACCTATGCATTTGATCCCAACCTTTGGACGAATTTCAGATACAATGTCGACCTTTCCAAGGTGACGCACTTCCAATGCGCCATCGGCGATGAAAGGGGCGAAACCGTGATGTATAGCGGCGGACATGTCGACCGCGACGGCGCCACGGAGAAGACGGTGCAGGTCTATACGGTCGATATGTTCGACTTTCAGGACGTCGACTATATCAAGATCGACGTCGAGGGCTTCGAGAAGAAGGTCCTCCTCGGGGCGGCCAAGACCCTGGAGCGCTGCAATCCCGTCATCGTCATCGAGCAGAACCACGTCGTGCTCGAAGGCGACGAGCGCTATTCCGCGAAGGTCTATCTGGAGGAGCTTGGCTACCGCGCCGTGGCGGTCGATGAGCGCGGGTGGGATTTTGTTATGGTGAGATCATAGGCCACCCGGCGAAGTAACGCACAAGGTTAGGAGCCCTAACCCTGCCCCCGGAGATGGCCGCATTTTCAATCGGCAAAAATGTAGAGTCTGTCCTTCGCCATCCATGGCGGATTAGGGTGTTGGACCATCCCCAGACCCTCGAGAAATTCCGAAGCCTCGTTCGCTGGCAGGCCAAAGTATTTCTGCTCATTGCCGGCCTGCTCGACCATGATCGCGGGCCGGCAGCGCTTGATCGTTTCGGTCGCGCCTCGAACCACGGGACCTTCGAAACCTTCGACGTCGATCTTGATAAATGACACGTCGGCAAACCCGAAACTGTCTATCGTTCTCAGAGGAATGGGCCCGACCTTTCGCCATTTTGCATTTTTAATCGGCGTGCCCCCATCCAGATGGGAAAGCTGTCCCCGTTTCGCATATTGGGTCAGATAGACTTCGCCGGCTGTTTCTCCGACGGCGCATTGGTAAACGCGTGCCTGTTTGTATCTCGCCAGATTCCTCTTCAGCGCGGCAAACAGATCATAGGCTGGCTCGAACGCATGAACTTTTTCAAAGTGCTTTGAGAGAAGCGATGCCGTGGTTCCGATATTTGCACCGATATCCAGCGCACGGTGCCGACGGGGAATAAGATCAACTACTTGTTTTAATTTACCTACGTCTTGATCAGGTATGTCCTCAAACCGAGGTAGGGCCGCGTAACTGTCGGCTTCTATTCCAGGGACCCAAAATCCATCGCTATCAACGATCTTCTTTTTTGCGTTGATCGTCTCAACCAGATGATGAATCTTTTTCCCGATAAAATTCATTTTTATATCCAGTTTTCCATTCGAAAATGATCAATCACTTCTGTCTCGTTCGCATGCTCATTCAGTCAACGGCGTCACATATTCAGTTAGAATATCAGACGCTTGTCATTTGCGGGCTTCATGTCCCGCTGCTGAAGGTTTTCGAGCCGCCATCTCGCGATGAACCGCGGCAACGCGCTCATTGAAGCGGTTTTGCGGATTGACCATGTCGCTGACGTGCATGAACCACATGAAGACCATGGCCGCCTCGCCATAGAAGATCTGATGCGAAATCAGCCGTGACTCTCCACTCCACACTTCGCCCGGCTCAAACGCGATCTTGTGCTTGGGCAGGTGCTCCATCCAGGTGTTGATCGTGCCGCCCAGCAGATCTGCGTGAATATATTCGAGCATGAGATTTGGATCTTTGCCGGCGAACCGCCCAAGATCGAATTCCTCGTAGATTTGCCGCATATAGTCGTCGGAATGGTGGCTGACGTGCCAGATCCGCGGGCGAGCATCCAGATTACCGAACAAGCGCGCCTGGTGGAAATCCGCGTCGATCGAATGATTGTCCCAATGCAGATTTTCAAACAGCGTCTGCGTCAGACGCACGCTGGGAATGAATCTGAAAGGCTGGTAGCTCGGGAAACATATCCCAAATATCCGTTGCATCTCATCTTGCGCGATTTTCAGCGCACGACGAGCGCGCTCGAAAATGTCTGGATCCCCCTTGCACAAAATGTCGAAAATGGCTTGCCGCACCGGATCGGCAAAAATGAGCGCGGGACCGGTGCGATCGAAGGCCGAGCGCTGTTCGGGTGCCTTGCCGGTCAGGAACAAGTTTGTCGTCAGTTTCTTGATTTTCCGGCGCGTATCCTTGTCTTCGATCGCGTCAATTCGCTTGTCGAGCGTTTCGAATGTTTCGTAGTCGATGGGCAAGCGATAGCCGGAAAGGAGGATGAGATTTCCTGCCTCGAACAGATCGGCCACGCCACCGCGTGCAACGACCGCCCCGAGATCCATTTCGACAATATAGTCTTTCACATGCGGATGGCGGTCGATGCGCGCCATAGCTCATTTCCTTCCGTGAGCGGGCCGTGCCAGGCGTAAAGCCAAGCCTTCAAAAAGACTGCGGTGAGGCCAGCACGAGCTTGTACTCCGCATAGACTTCGTCAAAGTCCTCAAATTCCTCGATGATCCCATCACGGAAAAGCAAGAAGCGCTGGCAGGTACCCTTGAGATATCGATGGCTATGCGAAACGATGAGCATGGCCTTGTCCTTGCGCTTCTCCATGAGCTCCACCTTGCATCGTTCGCGGAAGGTATCGTCACCGACGGCCATCACCTCGTCCATGAGATAGCAATCGAAATCGATCGTCATGGAAATCGCAAAGGCCAGCCGCGCTCGCATGCCCGACGAGTATATGGCAACGGGCTCATAGAGGTAGGACCCCAGTTCCGAGAAGTCTTCGACAAAGGCGCGGCGTTGGTGAAAATCGACGCCGTAGATGCGGCAGATGAAGCGCAGATTGTCGATGCCGGTCAGCTTGGCGTGGAAGCCTCCGGTGAATGCCAGTGGCCAGGACACACTCATATTGCGTTCCACGAGGCCGGTGGTCGGAGGTTCGGCGCCGCTGATAATCCTGATGAGCGTCGATTTCCCGGCACCGTTGCGCCCCAGGATGCCGACGCGCTCCCCCGGCCTGATCGTCAGGTTGATGCCCTTCAGAATCGTCCGCGTGCCGGCGTTAGAAGGATATTGCTTGGTTACGTTGGTCAGCCGGATCATTCTTCTTCCGATACCGCGTCGCTCGACCTCACCAGCCCCAGACCCATGAGCGTCAGGACCAGGTTGAAAATGACGACATATTGCAGGTCATAATGAGCGGTTATCTTGGAGCCGAAATAGCCTTCGCGAATGTACTCGTTGCAATTCAGCATTGGCAGGTAAAGGACGATCTCGCGGATGCGTTCCGGCAGACCGTCGGCCAAGAAGCCCGCACCCGAAAACGGAAATATGAAATAGGACATGGGTGGCCAGATCCTGCTCACAAGTTCCGTTCGTTCCGAGAGCGCACCCAGTACCAACGCCAATCCAACGCCAAACCAGCCCAGCAAGAGCCAGCCGCCCAGAACCTGAAGCGCATCTTCGGGGGGCAGCAGCCAATCAAAGGCCCAGAAGCCAATTCCCAAAATAACGAAACTGGTCGATGATCCGGCAAATTCCAGGAGCAGGCGAGCGAAATAGACGTCCAGAGGCTTGACCAGCCGATGGTGAAGCAGAGACTTATTGCCCGAGATCGCGAGGATGCATCGGCCCGGCATGTTGCGCCACATCAGCATGGATGCGTAGCCGGTCAGCGCGAATGCGACGATCGGTATGTCGGATCCGTGAATGGAACGCGTTGCAGACCACACGATCGTCACGACGATCGTGAACAGCATCGGTTCCACGAAAAGCCACAGGAAGCCGATGTTGTTGCGCCCGTAGCGCGTCAGCATCTCGCGGATCAAAAGCGCGTGGAGAACCCGACCTTGTACCTTCAGGCACGCCCTTAAGCTCGCCTGACCCAAATAAGGCGTGTCGTTACTGGGCATGTTCTTTGACACCGGCCAGCAGCATCGAAGCGATCCCCCAGCCAACCAGCCCCAACGCTAGCGTGGCGAAGATTCCGCGCCAACGGCGTGGCTCGAGCGGCGAGTCCGGCTTGTTCGGGGAAGCAATGCGTTCGACATAAACCTGCTGACGCCGCGCTTCGTTCTGAGCTTCCTGCAGGGAGGCCAGCGCAGCAGTCAGCTGTTTGTCCGCGAATTGCTGTTCGATGAAATATTTCTGATATTGAACCGCGCTCATGGCGAGAGAGCGGTCTCCGCCAGCCAGCGTGCTCATCATGTTGCGGATTTCCCGCTGCAGCGTCGCGTTTCGGTTCTCAAGACTTGGAATTTGCGGATTGAGCGGGGTGAACGCGCGCAACTGATTGAGCTGTGTTCTCGTCGCGATGATTTCGTCCTGGAGCTTGGAGATCATCTCCATCTGCGTGCTCGCCTGCACCTCCGGATCGATAACGCCCTCCCGGTTCCGGAACGCGGCAAGCGCAACGCCCGCCCGGCGCGCGCGGTTCTGGGCGTCCTCGACCTCAACCTGGGCGAAGCGGATCATGTCCTCGCGGCCTCGAAGGTTCATGCGATTGATGGTCTGCTCCGCCATGTCGAGCAATTGCGTATTAATGCGCAGGGCGTCTTCAGGCGTGTAAGCACGGACCGTCAGTGTCGAGATCGACGTGACTGTATCGCTATCAATTTTCACACGCTGGGAATAGTATTTATAAAGAGACTCGAACGAACCACCAAATCCAAGTGTATTAAACCGGTCGAATACAGAAATATTTTTGCTGCTATATGCTTTTTCGAACGCTCCGTTCCTATTGATCGCGATCAGAGCGTCGCGCGATTCAACGAAGGATTGAGCAGCGTGGGCTTCCTCACTAGCACTGGCAAATCCAGCCGACGCTAATACCATGCCCAGACCGGAAGCAGATGGCTTGTCGGGACTACGGACGACATAACGCGATTCGGAAATGTAGACGTCCGAAGCAAGAAACCCGAAGTAAATTACTGCAACTAGAGTCGGGAAGGCGACGAATATCCCAAATAGCTTATCAATCTTCTTAAGGTAACTTGACAATCTAGATGGCATAATCTTGTCTTTTGCACTAGTTGTTATAATTTGCCGACATTCCCAGCGGGCGGCCTAGTTGCGCGCAACCGGCGGAATTTGCAATCGCAAAAACTCTCCGCCCAGCCTGCGTCTGGGACGGCGATCTACCGCTCGAGTGGCGCAAAACAACCCGCACATTCTCTGTCATCCGCGCCCCACATCGCTGCTCATTCCAATCGCCCCGATGGAGAGCTAAGGGCGCCTTTGCGAGCGGATTAGTAAGCATTTTAGCGGGGCCGACAACATCTCTTTGTGGGCGTGCTTTCACGGCAAAGCCTAGCAGTCTGCCTCTTCATCCAAGAAACGCGCGCTCTGCGTCCATGTGGATTGATCCGGCGGTACGCGCACTCTAGATGCAGGGCCGAACTTCATAAGCGGACCACCGATCAAATGACCGTCATCAACCCCAAAGCCGCCAGCATGCTGTCTTTCAAACGAGGCTGCCTTCTGGCCGGTTTGGCCGTGGTTACCCTTGCCTTGTCTGGATGCGGAGCGCTCGGCGGCAGCGGCCCAAGCACCGCCAAGGTCGCCCGCAGCAAATCTGCGTCCGTCGGCCAGGCCGACATCCGCATTGTCAACGTCACCGACGAGGTCGCACGACACTTACTGACGGCATACCGCGCTCCCCTGTTTTCCAATGTCCTGGGTGAAGGCGCGCCTCCGAAAACAGTTATCGGGCAGGGTGACGTGCTTCAGGTCACAATATGGGAGACGCCACCAGCGGTTTTGTTCGGCACGATGGGCGGGCAAGGCGTTGCCCCTCCGGGCGGCTCTGTAAGCATAGGCGGCAGCTCCGACATGCCAACGCAAATGGTCGACGACCGCGGACTGATTAGCCTGCCCTACGTTGGCGCGCTGCAAGCCGCCAACAAGACGCCGCGCGAACTCGAGGCCGAAATCAAGGCTCGTTTGAAAGGCATCGCCAACAACCCTTTTGTCACGGTCAGCATCGCCCGAAACGCAAATGCTAATGTCACCGTGGTGGGCGAGATCAGCACGAGTGGGCGGGTTCCGCTCACACCGCGCGGCGAACGTCTGCTGGACGTGATCGCGAGCGCCGGTGGTGTTCGCCAGCCAGTGAACAAAATGACGATCCAGATCACGCGGGGATCGACCGTTGTCGCCTTGCCGATGGACGACGTCATCCGGGATCCGCTGCAAAATATCCGCCTGCGTGCCGATGATGTGGTCACCGCGATCTATCAGCCTTACAGCTTCACGTCGCTCGGCGCGAGCGGGGTAAGCGCCGAGATTAATTTCGAAGCGACAGGCGTCACGCTGGCCCAGGCACTCGGGCGGGTCGGTGGACTGCAGGACAGTCGAGCCGATACCAAGGGTGTATTCGTGTTCAGGTGGGAAGATCCGGCCGTGCTCGACCCCGCGACCCTGCAAGGGATCCGGACCGCGCCCGATGGCAGGGTGCCGGTCATCTACCGCGTCAACCTGTCTGATCCGACGAGCTTCTTTGTCGCGCAGAGCTTCCCGATCCGTAACAAGGACATCCTCTTCGTGTCGAACGCGCCCGGGGCAGACTTGCAGAAATTCATCTCTGTGCTGTCGTCGACGGTCTTCTCCGTCATCGGCTTCACCAATGGCATCATCGGCCAATGACGGCCGCATCGCTTGACGGGGCTTCGTTGGGACCGGAATTCAATTCATAGGCAGGAGAGATCGCTCCTATGACCCACAAACTCTCCGCCGAATGGGCCCTCCAGGAGCGTCTCTGGATCGGCTTCCCCGGCGACCCGGTCGAATGGCCTGCCGCGCTGCCACGTGCACAGGAAGAGGCGGCCGGCTTCGCTTCCGCCGTCGCCGCACAAGGCGAGGCGACAATCCTGGTCGCGCGGACGGAAAGCGATGCTGCGCGGGCCCGTGCCCTCGCCTCCTCCGCGGTGGAGGTTGTTCACATGCCTTTCGGCGACGTCTGGCTGCGCGATACGGGCCCCATCGGCGTCATCGACCGCGAGGGCAACCGTGCCCTCGCAGATTTCGATTTCAACGGCTGGGGCGGCAAGTTCGACATGGCGGGCGACCAGGATATCGGCGCGCGTCTCGCCGCGACCACCGACCTGCCCTGCCGCCATGTACCGCTGATCTTCGAGGGCGGCGCGATCGATACGGATGGCACGGGACTTTTCGTCACAACCGAGCAGTGCCTGCTCAACCCGAACCGCAACCCGTCGCTCGGCCGCGCGCAGATCGAAGCGCTGCTTTCGGGGGCATTGGGCCTCAACAACATGCTGTGGTTGGGGAACGGGCTTGAGCATGACCATACGGACGGTCATGTCGACAACCTCGCGCGGTTCGTAAGTCCTGGAATATTGGCGATTCCCAAGGCCACGACCGACAATGATCCGAACGCCGCGATTTTCGCCGATGCGGAAGCACGGGCGCGCGCTTTTGGCGTCGAAATTGCTCATATCCCGTCCGTTGGACGCTATGTGATCGACGGCGAGATCGCACCGGCCAGCTACATGAACTTCACGATCACCAACCACGCGGTCATCGTGCCGCAATATGACGCGCCCAATGATGCTGCGGCGCTGGATGCCCTGCGACCCTTCTTTCCCGATCGCGCTATTGTCGGCCTGCCCGCCGATGCCATATTGCGAGGCGGGGGCAGCTTCCACTGCATGAGCATGCATCTGCCCGCCGCTGCCTGACGCTGCTCAGAGGACTTGATGACCGATCGCCCCTCCCCAACGCCTTCAAGGGTTACTGTTGCTGCACTCCAACTGGCCTTCTCGGACGACGAGGCCGAGAATATCGAGGCGGTGGCGGACGCTGCAAACAAGGCGGCCGCCCGCGGTGCTAAGATCGTCCTGCCGCCTGAGCTGTTCGAGGGCCCCTATTTCTGCACCGTGGAGGACGAGCGACTGTTCGCCCGCGCCCGCCCTGTTCACGAGCATCCGGCCGTCACCACGATGCAGCGCGTCGCCAAGGATCAAGGCATCTACATCCCGACCAGCTTCTTCGAGCGCGAGGGGCATCACTACTATAACTCGCTCGCCATGATCGACGACCGGGGCGAGATCATGGGCGTCTACCGCAAGAGCCACATCCCTGACGGGCCCGGCTACGAAGAGAAGTACTATTTCCGCCCCGGCAACAGCGGCTTCAAGGTCTGGGAGACGCGCTACGGCATCATCGGCGTCGGCATCTGCTGGGACCAATGGTATCCCGAAGTCGCGCGCGCCATGGCGCTCATGGGCGCCGAAATGCTCTTCTATCCGACCGCCATCGGCTCGGAACCCTATGATCCGACCCTCGACACCAGCCGCATGTGGCGCCGGGCGATGCAGGGGCATGCCGTCTCGAACTGCATGCCGGTGATCGCCGCCAATCGCATCGGCGAGGAAGAGATGCCGGGCGCCGTCGGTCCGCAGAAATTCTACGGCCACAGCTTCATCACCGATGAGTGGGGCGATCTCGTGGCGGAAGTGGAGGATTGGCAGACCGGCAGCCTCGTCGCGACGCTCGACCTCGAGCAGGCGCGCAAGCATCGCGCCGGCATGGGCTTCTTTCGCGACCGCCGGCCCGATCTCTATGGCCGCATCGCTCAGGACATTTGATCACCCCTCAAAGCAGGAGAACATCATGACCGTTGCCCGCCTCTACATCGTGCCCGCCGCCGAAGGCAAAAGCGCCGAGATGGAAGCCGCCCTGCTCGGCGTCGCCAAGGTCGTCGAGACCCGCGACGGCAGCGAAGGCGTCCAGGTCCTGCGCGACCTCGGCAACGAGCATCGCTTCATTTTGATCGAGAAGTGGGCGAGCGAGGAGCACCATGCCGCGTCGCTGGCTTCGCTGCCCGAAGGCACGCTCGATCCGGTGAAGGCGGCTGCGGGTGGGCCGCCGGATGGCGCCTATTACGACTATCTGAAGGGCTGATCCCTAACCGGAGAGCGCGCTCGGGCTCATGTCCGAGCGTGCCTTCCTCTACCGCTTGAGCTTGCGCCAAGCGTCGCGCGCGTTCCGCGTCCATTGCGCCGGCTTGAACAGGGTACCGGAGCGAGGCGCCTTGACGGTCTCTCCCAGATAACGGTTCTGCATCGCCTCGCCAGTACTCAAATCCACGACCTCGCGAAGCGCAAGGCGCCCCAGCGCCTCGTCTGAAAAGGCTGGCGTATAATAGATGCAATCGTCGAAATAATAATGGGTCACCTGCGACCAGCGCGTGAGACCGGTATTCTTCCTGCGCATGCCGCCGTGCAGCAGATTGGCGCACCAGATGAGCGCCTGCCCCTTGCGCGGCTGGAACGTCTCCTGCTGTGCCTTCTCCGCTGCGATCAGCGCGCTCCAGGCATCGCTATAAGGATGCTGCGCCGAGCGAAGATTGCTCCGCCACCCCCGCCGCCCGATCATGACGTTGCTCAGCACGGGCCAACGATGCGACCCAGGCACATAGGTCAAGGGTCCGGAATCAGGCCCGACATCCTCCATGGCCAGCCACACGCCGCACATGAAGCGCTCGGGGATGCTGGAGAAATGGACTGAATCCGTGTGCAGCGCCTGCTGCGTTCCGACCGGAAAATTGAGGGTCTGGAACGGAAAGGCGCGCCGGCCATAAAGCTTTGTCAGGAGATCAAGGACGGTCGTGTTCGAGGCAATCGCATGGACATCCTCGTCGAACCGCCAGGCATCCTGGACACGGCGTCCGGAGAGCGCCTTGAAGTCGCTCGCCCCACCCTCAGCGAGTCCCAATGTCGGGCCGAGACGCGCGCGAACGCGGTCGATCCTTTCATCGATCTGCGGATCGGGAAAATCGATGACGGCATAGCCACGGCGGTGGAGGTCGACCGCCACCTCTCGTTCCGCCGGCGTCAGGTCGGATCGATCGAGTTCGGCCTCGAACAAGGGAGATTCGACGAACGGTATTCCGGGAAAAACGTCCGAGGGCGCTGACATGTCGCCTGCCTAGCCGCGATCACAAACCGTTGCAATCAAACGCGACGATCGTTCGGACTGGTTATTTCCGCTTCGGATTGAGCCCGATATCCCGGCTGACCACGATCGGCTTGGAACATTGTCCTTCAGTGTAAAGCACCGCCGAATAGGCGTCTGCCGCCGGCTCCTTGCCGAGCTTGCGCATCCCGGTGATGAGGGTGTGATCCTTGTCGCCCTCGAACAGCGCCGGATCGTCGATTTTTCCGGCAGGGCGTGGACCGGTCTGCTCGCAGACGGGTGCAATGGTCCTGACGCCGGAATCGATCGTCGGCGTGCCCGACACGGCGGCCATGATGGCGGTGACGATCAGCATTGGTCCTCTCCCCTCTCGCTGACGCTAGGACAGCTTGGTCCCGATTAGCAGAATTCACATTCACCCTGGATGAACGATCCGTTCATCTGGGGACCTCAGCCGACCGCGCCACCCACCAGCGCTCCGGCGCCATAGGTCACGCCCGCTGCCGCGAGACCAATGCCGAGCTGACGCAGCGCCGAGAACAGCGCGCTCCGCCCGGTGAACAGGCTGGTCCCCGCGCCGATCAGAGCCAGAGCGATCCCGCTTGCCGCTAGACTGGCGACGATCGCTGTCTGGCCCGCCAAGAACAGGAACGGCGCAACCGGCACGATGGCGCCCAGCGAGAAGAGCAGGAACGACCAACCTGCGGCCGTCCACGCCGATCCGCCGAGTTCGTCGGGATCGATGCCGAGCTCCTCGCGCGCCAGCGTGTCGAGCGCGGTCGTCTCATCACTGAGCAGCCGTTCGGCGAGCGCGCGCGCCTGCGGCTCGGGGAGGCCCTTGGCCTGGTAGATGAGCACGAGTTCCTCTCGCTCCTCGTCCGGCACTAGGCGAAGCTCCTCAGCCTCCGTCGCGATCTGGCTCTGGTAAAGCTCGCGCGAGCTGGTGACCGAGAGCCACTCTCCCATCGCCATCGAGCAGGCACCGGCGACGAGGCCGGCCAGACCTGTGAGCAGGAGCAGATGCTCGTTCACCGCGGCGCCCGCGACGCCCATGACGAGGCTGGTGTTGGAAACGAGGCCGTCATTGGCGCCAAGCACGGCAGCGCGCAGCGTGTTGCCGCCGCCCCGGTGGCGGCCTTCGAGCTTGGCCAATGTCGGCCCCGCGAGCCCGCCGCTCGTACCGGCTACGGCCTCCATCAGCCGCGCATGCGAGCGCTCATCCGCCGGAAGACCCGCCGAGACCGCCTCGGGCTGGCTGTCATAGGCGCCGGAGTCGCGCGCTTCGCCTGCCGCAACGGCCGGAAGCACGAAAGCGGGACCGAAGCGCCCCGCCAGCCAGGCGAGCAGCTTGGCGCGCATGCTGGGCTTCAGCTTCTCGACATTGCCGCCCGCCGCGCGGATCTGCTTGCGCCAGAATTCGCCATGCGCCCGCTCGACCGCAGCGAGGCGCCGGTAGATCTCGGCCAGCTTGGGATCGGCCTCGGCCTTGGCGAGCGCAGCATAAACGGCTGCACCGTCGACCTCGCCCTGCAGGTTGGCGCGGTAGCGGCGCAGCGTCTTGGGATCGTCCATGCATTGCCTCCCTCGCCTGGCGAACGCCGCTGGTCCTGGCATGGATCCCCAGTATCAGTCGCGCACCGGCACCGTGCCTTCCCAGACGATATCGCGAGACGAGCGCCCCAGATAGAGGCGATAGGTGCCCGGTGTCACGCGCCACCCCGAGGCCTCTTCATCCCAGTGCCGGATCGCGCTGCGCGGCAGCTCGATGGCAACGTCCCTGCTCTCGCCCGGCTTCAGGGTCGCCTTGGCGAATCCCTTGAGCTGGCGCGGCGGTTCACCGGTGCCATCGGGAAAGCCGACATAGAGCTGCGCGACTTCGGTGCTCTCGCGCTTGCCCTTGTTCTCGAGACGCAGCTTCACGATCACGCCGCCCTCGCCGCCTTGCTCGACGCCGAGCCCGGTCATCGCGACCTGCCCGTAGCCCAGGCCATGGCCGAACGGGAACAAGGGCGCTTGACTGTGCTGGTCGAAATAGCGATAGCCGACGAACACGCCCTCATCGAAATAGGCGGTGTCGATATTGCCGGTGACCGGATCGCGCGTACCGGGAAATTGCCGGGGCAGGCTCGCCGGTCCCTGGCTCTCCTCGACCGGGAAGGTGATCGGCAGGCGTCCAGCGGGCTCCCGATCGCCGAACAGGAGTTGGGCCACGGCCGTGCCGAATGCGTCGCCGGGCTTCCACATTTCCATGACGCCCGCCACCTTGCCGAGCCAAGGCATGGCGACCGGGCCGCCGGTGTTGAGCACCACGACGGTGCGTGGATTGGCCGCCGCAACCGCTTCGATCAGCGCATCCTGGTCGTTCTGGAGGCTGAGGCTGGTCCGGTCCATGCCCTCACCTTCGCGCTGACCGACGAAGATGATCGCAACGTCAGCGGATTTGGCGGTTTTCGCCGCCTGCGCGATTAGATCGTCCGGCGGCGCATAGCCGAAGCGCAATGTGAGCCCCATGTCCATCGCGAACTGGTTCATGCGCACGGGGCGCAGCGCGGCGCTCGGCGTGTAGTCGATGCGGATGTCCACGGCCTTGCCCGCCGTCAGCGGGACACTGGCGAAAGCCTGGCTGCCGAAATCGGCCAGTTCGAACTGTCCTCGCTCGGCATTGTCGATGAACAGGCGCGCGCTCCCCGAGCCGTGCAGGCTGAACTTATGGACGCCACTCTTCGCCGGCGTGAGACGGGCCGTGTAGCGCACCGACCAGCCATTATCGGCGGGCAGGCTGGCGATCTCCGGCGCCTTGGCGATATCGATCGTCTTGACGGTTTCGCTGGCCGCCGGCGCGCCGGAGAAGTCCATGCGCATATTGGCGACATAGTCGGCGCGAAAGCCCGGCTGGCCGTCCGGCGTGCGGAACAGGCCTTCGGCCGGCAATGGCAGCGGCGCAAGCCCCAACGTGCCCTGTGCAAAGCTGACTTTCGTCACTTTGCCGGCCCGCGCCCTGATCGCGTCCAGCGCCGGCTCGAAATGGGCGGGCTTGACGTAGGGCGAACCCTGCTCGACCGCGACCGCGTCGCCGGTGGCCTGCGCGCCGATCACGGCAATCGAGCGGACATTCGGTCCGAACGGCAGGATGCCGCGGTCGTTCTTGAGGAGCACCGTGCTTTCGGTCAACAACTGCGCGGCGATCGCGCGATGCTCCGGCGTCGAGACCGGTCCCTCGCCCTGTTTCGGCGGGTTGTCATAAAGGCCGATGCGGAACATCGGGACGAGGCGCCGCAGAATCAGATCGTCAATCCGCGCTTCGGAAATGTCGCCGTCCGCGACCGCCTGGCGCAGGGGCTTCTCTTTCGCGAGACCGGTGTTGAAGCTGCTCGGACCGAAGCTGCCGCTGTCCAGGCCCGCGACAATCGCGCGCGTGATGCTGCGCTGGCCCGAAGGGAAATCCGGAGTCACCGTCCCGTCGAAGCGCCATTCGCGCTTCAATATGTCGAAGAGAAGCGGGTTTTCGCAGGCATAGGTGCCGTTGATGCGCGGAAAGGCACACATCACGCCACCGGCGCGGCCGCGCGTCACGGCCGCCTCGAAGCCGGGCAGGTAGATCTCGCGCAGGGCTTTCTGGCTGATCATGTTGTTGCCGGCTGGATGAGTGCCCGAGGGAATGCCGCCAACGCGGCCGGCTTCCTGCGTGTAGGCGGCGAAATGCTTCATGGTCACGATGACCTGGCGCGACTGGATTGCTGTGACTTCGCTCGCCGCCATCTCAGCCATGAGAAATGGGTCTTCGCCGAAGGATTCAGGTGTCCGCCCTGCCCGCCAGCTGCGCGCGATGTCGAAAGCCGGACCGAGGATGACGCCCAATCCGGCGCTGCGGAATTCCGCGCCCAATATGTCGCCATAGCGGCGGGCAGCATCGCGGTCGAAGGTCGCGCCGACGGCGATGGGAGACGGCAGCGCGGTCGCATTGGCGTCGCCGCGCACGAGGCCGGCCGGCCCGTCGGATCCACTGCTTGGCGGCAAGCCGAGCAGCTTCGCCACGTCGCGCGTTGCGGTCGCCTCGTTGGCCGCCGGCGGCGCCAGATAGCGCAGCTTCTCGTCGAGCGTGCGGAACTCGCGCAACGCGAAACGCGCGCGGCATTCGGCGCCATAGTCGCGATTGGCCCAAGGCTTGTCCTCGCCGGTCCTGGCGACGCAATCCGCGCCCTGCGTGCCCCAGGTCGACGCCGTGCCGGAGGTCTGTGCAAACAGTGGCGCGGCGGCCAAAGCCAACGTTGTCAATGGCAGCGCGCCTAACAATTTCCGATTCATGGCCTCTCCCGATGCGGTGTCAGGTTCCGCTTATAAGGGGATGCACCCGCCCCGCCAGAGCGTATCGGTGAGCGATGGTGAGTTGGGCGAGGATTCCGGGCTCATCGCGCATCTGGCCTGGCGTCATGCCCGTGAATTGCTTGATCTCGCGGATCATATGCGACTGGTCATAAAAGCCGCGATCGATCGCCTCGTCGAAGCTGACCTGGTCGGCGACGAGGGCGACAGCAGCGCGCAGTGCGCGATATTTGCGTGCGAGCAGCTTGGGTGGCGCACCATAGAGCGCGCGGCATTTGCGCTCGACCTGACGGCGCGACAGGCCGGTCGCGGCGACGAGCTCGTCGATCTGCGGCGAGGCGCCAGTGCTGAGCCAGGCGTCGACGATGCGGACGAACTCGAGCGTTCGCGGCTGGCCGCCGCCGAGTGCCTTGAGCATGAGTTCCTCGCAGCACGCCGTCTTGGCGGCGAGATCGGGCGCGGCGCGCAGCCGCTCGATGATGTATCCGGCACCGGTCGTGCCGAACAGGTCCGCGACGTTCAGCGCGCGGTTGATCGCGGCGGACGCATCCGTCCCCACCAGCGCGGCCCAGCCTGCCGGCGTGATGCCTGCTCCGAATACCTCGACGGGTCCTGCCGCCTTCACATGGAAGGCGCCGGTCGTCGGTCCAACGATATGGGCATCGGCCACCGCCTGCGCCTCGCCGTCGGCAAAGCGATATTCGGCGCCGCCCGGCGTCAGGCGGAAACGGAGTTGGGCATGATCAGCCCGCTCGACATCCTCGAAAGCCGGCACGTCGGCGCGAAACCAGTAGAATAATGTCACGTAGTCGGCCAGCGCCGGGCTCGGCACCGCATAATCCAGCTGGATGTTCATCGACCCCCTCTTCGTCTTCCTCCACTGATAGCCAAGGTGGGCGCAGCTGGGAAGTACCGCGAACGTAAGGCGCTGCGTTCAGATTGCGGGCTTCGTCATCGAGACCACGCTTTGCCAGAACGCTGGATGATTGCTTGAATCGGTACCGTCGGTGAATTGGGGTTCTTCGAACCCGATCTCAGCCGCCCAATAGCGAAGCCAGTCGCGGTGCAGGAAGGTGTCGAGCAAGCCCAGCTTCCGGCCACGCGCGACCAAATCAATGCGTTTGAGGTGAACACGTCGGTGCCCCGGATCGGTCAGTTCGAGGAAGGAGAAGACCGTCTTGGCGCCCGGCTTCAGCGCACGAAAGGAATCGCGCAGATAAAGAAAGCATTCCTCGAGGGAAAGGTGAGTGAACACGGACCAGTGGAACAACAGGTCGAGGCTGTCATCCGGCATCGGGATGTTTGTTGAACGATGCCGGAACGCGCGATAACCAGGACACTGGCTCCGCAATTGGGCGACGAAGCGCTCCGTTACATCGACGCCGACATACTGCCCGACCCAGCCGGAGCGCATCAAGGCTTCGGCCGTCCGGCCGCACCCACAGCCCAAATCGAACAGGCTCATCCCATCTTGCAGACCGTGGTAGCGCAGCACAGCGACATGACCATCGCCCTGCACGATATAGCTTTCCATAGTTTCGGCGCCGACCGCGCGCGCAAAAGCCAGCCGACGATCACGCGGATTTTCGCGCAGACACTTTGTCAGGTAGCGCTCATATGCATGGAACGAGCGATATTCATTCCAGCCAAGGCCCGAAAGCGCCGCCCTAACAACCATTTTCTCTCATCACCTGATTTATGAGGCTCGTTCATGCAGGGCTGGGCCGGGTGCGGTCAAGGCTCGTTACCTCGGCCTCTCTCAATGCCACCGCGCGCGCGAACACGGCTTCGAACATCTCGGCCGTCAGCCGCCCGGTGTTCGTGTTGTAGCGCGAGCAATGATAGCTATCGATGAGGATGCGCCCGTCCGGCATGCGATGCTCTGCGAGATGGCCGAAACGGCACTTGGGCAGCTTTCCGGCCAGCACCTTGACCGCCGACTGATGCGCGATCTGGCCGAGCGCGATGAAGATGCGGGCGGTGGGCAACTGCTCGACACCGCGGGTGAGGAATTGCCGGCAGGTTCGGATTTCGTCCGGCAACGGCTTGTTCTGCGGCGGCAGGCATTTGACGGCATTGAGGATCGCAATATCGACCAGTTCCACGCCATCGTCGACGCGCGCGTCATAGGTCCCGCGGGAAAGCCCGAATTTGTCGAGCGTTGCGAACAGGAGGTCGCCGGCATAGTCGCCCGTGAATGGCCGGCCGGTGCGGTTCGCCCCGTGCTTGCCGGGCGCAAGGCCGACGATGGCGATGCGGGCCTGCGGGTCGCCCCAGGCAATGACCGGCCCGTTCCACCAGTCGGGAAATTCGGCGCGGCACGCCTCGCGATAGGCAACCAGGCGCGGGCAGAGCGGACAGTCGCGCGAGGGTTCTGCATCGGGGACGACAGGTTCGATAGGTCTGGTCAGCATGTCTTCCTCGCGATAGGCCGCAGAGCATGAGCAGGGCAAGCCGCATGGAACGAAACGCACGGGAGGACGGAAAGCAGCCGCTCTATCTCTATGCGGTCGGCATCGGTTCCAACCGGCCGCTTTCGCGGCACCTGACACCGCGAAGGATTGTTCACGCCGCCATGGCCGCGCTGGATCTGCCGCCGTTCACTGTCGTCGCGCGCGCACCGGTGATCCTGACCGCGCCCGTCGGGCCTTCGATGCGCCGCTATGCCAACAGTGCCGCGATCGTCGCCTCACCGCTGGCGCCGAAGGCGATGCTGGACCGGCTGCAAGCGCTGGAGGCGCGCTTCGGACGCCGGCGCTATCGCCGCTGGGGCGAGCGCACGCTGGATCTCGACATGCTGCTGTGGTCGGGCGGGACGGTGGACAGCCGCCGCCTGTCTGTGCCGCATAAGCTGTTTCGGACGCGCGATTTCGTGCTGCGGCCGCTCGCGGCCATTGCGCCGCAATGGCGCGATCCGGTCACCGGATTTTCGATCAAGCAACTCGGCGTGCGGCTCAGGAAAGCCAAGGCAGGTTGACCGCGTGAGGCTGCACCACTAGGTGACCCGCAGCCGCACGCCACATGTAAATGTGCGCCCAGGCGGGCCCTTAGCTCAGTCGGTAGAGCAACTGACTTTTAATCAGTAGGTCGCTGGTTCGAACCCAGCAGGGCTCACCAATCTTTTCAGTATGTTAATGAAAACAAGTCCGGCCGCCCGGAACCTCAGCAACCACATCGCGTGACGAATGAGATGGGCTGAAGGCTCAACTCTTGCGCCTTTGTTTGCTGGCTGGACGACAATTCCGCCCCCGCCTTCTTGCTAAAGGACGGTTCGTTACGGCCTTCGCGCAGCTTCTGCGGTATGCCCAAAGCTCCCTCGATTGGGTACGATCAAGTTCAGGGTGACAGCAATCAGGGCGGCAGGAAGCACGCCCGAGGTCAGCACGATCCGCGCCGTCTCGGGAAGATGGCCGACCGCGGCCGGCTCGAGCTGCAGCCCGACGCTGACCGACAGCGCGACGCCGAAAATCAGCATGTTACGCTGACTCCATTCTACATTCGCCAGGATCGAGACTGCCGCCGAGGCAACCATGCCGAACATGACGATGACGCCACCCCCCAACACCTCGATGGGAATCGTGGTGATGAGCGCGCCGATCTTTGGGAGCAAGCCGCAGATGATGAGGAAGATTGCGCCCAGCGTCACGACATGGCGGCTCATGACGCCGGTGATGGCGATGAGGCCGACATTCTGGCTGAAGCTGGTATTGGGCATGGCACCGAAGATGGCACCCAACGCCGATCCGACGCCGTCCGCTGCCGTCGCACCGACCAGCTCCTTGTCGGTGGCCTGGCGCCCAGCGGCATTCTGGCAGATTGCCGAGACCGCGCCGATGGATTCGATCCCCGAAATGAAGCTCATCAGGCAGAAGCCGAGGATAGCCGCGACGGAGAGTTCGAAGCCGAAATGGAACGGCATGGGCACCATGAACCAGCCCGCGCTCGCGACCGGGGCGAGGCTCACCCTGCCCATGAAAGCCGCGACGACATAGCCGGCAATCAGCCCCAGCAGCACCGCCGCCGTCGACCAGATGCCGCGTCCGAAAAAGCTGAGGGTAAGCGTGACAACGACTACGACGCCGGCGAGCAGCCAGCTCGTGCCCGCGCCATAGGCCGGCGTGCTTTGCGCCTCGACCCCGCCCGCGGCGTATTGAACACCGACACGCATGAGCGAGAGCCCGATCATGACGACGACCAGGCCGGTGACCAGCGGCGGCAAGGCGGCGCGGATGCGGCCGACGAAGGCACTGAGCAGCGTCTGGAAAAGGCCGCAGATTAACGCCGCCGCGGTCAGCATTGCCATGGCGCCGACACCCTTTCCGGCGACGATCGGAATCATGACCGGCAGAAATGCGAAGCTCGTGCCCTGCACGATCGGCAGCCGTGCGCCTGCGGGCCCCAAACCCATGGTCTGAATCAGGGTGGCGATGCCGGCGAACAGCATCGCCATCTGGATCATGTAGATCAGCGCGCTTGGATCGGGCGAGCCATAGCCGAAGCCCGCGGCGCCGGCGACGATAATGGCTGGTGTCAGATTGCTCACGAACATGGCGAGGACGTGCTGGATGCCAAGGGGAACCGCGACGGCGAAGCCCGGAAAATAGTCGGGATCGCGCGCCTGCTCCGGCGTCATGAGCGCGGAGGTCATGCTGGTCTCGGTCATGTCGTGCTTCCTTCCGGCATCAGGCAGTGCTCATGAGACGATTGAGCGAGTGTCGAGCCATCGCCAGCACGTCATGCCGGCGGACACGGGCCAGTTCACCATCGCGCACGACCGCTCGCCCCTCGACGAAGATGTCGCGCGCGCTTGTCGGCGGCGCCAGCACCAGACCCGCCACCTTGTCCCATGCTCCCAGCGAGGCGGCGTCGAACATGTCCCAGACGGCGATATCGGCGCGCTTACCCGCTTCGAGCGATCCACAGTCATGCCGTCCCAATATCTGCGCGCCGCCGCGCGTCGCGATGAACAAGGCCTCGCGCGGGTCGAGCGCGCCAGCCCCGCCGACCGCGCGCTGCATCAGCACGGACTGGCGTGCTTCCGAGAGGAGGTTGCCGCTGTCGTTGGACGCCGAGCCGTCAACTCCAAGCCCGAGCGGGACGCCCGCCGCCACCATGGCCCTGATCGGCGCAATGCCCGAGCCGAGGCGGCAGTTCGAACACGGGCAGTGAGCAACGCCGGTCTTCGTGCGCGCGAACAGGCCGATCTCGCCGGCATCGAGCTGGACGCAATGAGCATGCCAGACGTCCGGCCCCGTCCAGCCCAACCTTTCCGCATACTCGCCGGGCCGGCAGCCGAACCGCGCAAGGCTGTAGACGACGTCGTCGGCATCCTCGGCGAGATGCGTATGCAGCATGACGCCCTTGTCGCGCGCTAGGCTTGCCGCATCGCGCATCAACCCTTCACTGACCGAGAAAGGCGAACAGGGCGCGATGCCGATGCGCAGCATGGCGCCTTCCGCGGGATCATGGAAGGCATCGATGAGGCGAACGGCATCCTTGAGGATCGCTGGCTCTTTCTCGACGAGACTGTCCGGCGGAAGGCCACCATCGCTCTCCCCCACGCTCATGGCCCCCCGCGTCGGATGGAACCTGATGCCGACCGACTGCGCCGCGTCGATCGTGTCCTCGATCGTCACGCCATTGGGGAAGAGATAGAGATGATCGGAGGTCAGCGTGCACCCCGATAGCGCCAGCTCGGCGAGACCGAGCTGCGTGGCAGCAAATACATCCTCGGGCCGGTAACGCGCCCAGATCGGGTAGAGCGTCTTGAGCCAGGGGAAGAGGGAAGCGCTGGCTGTCGACGGCAGCGCGCGGGTCAGCGTCTGATACAGATGGTGGTGAGTATTGACGAGGCCCGGCGTGACGACACAGCCATAAGCGTCGATCACGTCTTCGGCCTCGTCGATCAGCGCCTTGAAATCCGCCGTGGGCCCAACGGCTTCAATGACGCCGTTTCGGAAAGCGATGGCGCCGTCCACGATCTCCCGTCGCGCATCGTCCATGCAGACGAGCATGTCCGCATTGCGGATGACTGTGAGGGTCATGCAGCCCGGCGCCCCGGACTCCTGGTCGTGCTCTTGCGAGGGCAGGAGCCCAAGGCGGATCGGCACGTCACCAGCGTTCTAGGCTCCTGCCTGCGCAGGAACACGTTGCATGAGAATGGATCCAAGCCGCGCCCTCATTTCGGCGGCGCCTTCTCATATTTGTCCCAATGCCCGGTGATCTCGTCGATAACCTTCGAACCGACGCGGTAGAGGCTTTCGAGCGCGACGGTCATGCCAGCATAGCCCTCGTTTTCGGCGAGCAGATAGTCGGCGGCCGCGATGCCAGGCGGCGGCATCGTGTAGTTGCTGCCGGCGCGCAGCACCATGTAGCGGTTCTTGTCCGCGCGGCCGATGCGGTCGAGATACTGGATCGCCGTGTAGCTTCCAGTCTCCTCCATGGCGGAGGTGACGAACTCGCCCCTGCCACCCGTCCAGTAATGCACCCAGTCGTTCGCCCAGCCGGTCATGAGCTTGCCGTGCCAGAAGGTGAGTGCGGCGAGCTGATCGCCCTTCAGCACGAAGGGCGGCTTCTGCGCATTGGGATAGCCGGTGAATTTCGACCGAGCCTTCGCGACGCCCGGATCATCGGGGATGGCCACACCCTTGGTCAGTTCATAGGCCCACTCGCGCAGACCGAGGTTGAGCTCGAACATCTCGCCGCCGCTCGCATCGGGCGTGCTTTTGTCGTTGGGTCCCTTCTTGTCGCGGGGGAAATAGCCATATTTCCAGTCTTTGGGGATTTCGCGCGGATCGATTTCGTGTGCCAGATCACCGTCGATCAGATAGCCCGCCCAGGCCGCAGAGCCGATCGAGGCATCCTGCGGATCGATCCCCGCAATGCCGGCGACCAGCCAGTAGGCCTTGCTCAAGTCGAAACGCTGATCGAGCCCCAGCGCCATCACAGCCGTCGCCGAGCGGATATTGCCGATGCCCGTCACCATGGCGAGCGTCTGGGTAGCGGGATCGTAGTAGAGGTCGTGATAACTCTGCGGAAAA
The DNA here is from genome assembly GCA_017745115.1 of Sphingobium sp. The sequence continues at coordinate 55,753 of JAGIAA010000007.1, forward strand.
GGAATGCGGACGTCGAAATGGCGCCGTTCCTTCCACAACTGAAACTCGGCTGGCTTGTCACCGGTATCGGCGCCGATCTCGAACAGAGTGACCAGCACCATGCGCACCGGCAGCGGATGATCGCATACGCCGCCCGGCTTGCAGTCTTCGACACCGCTTGTCTGCGCAAGCGCCGCACCGGGCAGCGCCAGCATCAGCATCATGGCGGCAAGCACGCTGCGCATCTGTCCCCTCCCATGTGTCAAGGGCGCCGACGCTGGGCCGGCGCCCTCCCCCACATGCCTTTAGAACTTGAACTGGACCGTCGCCTGGAAGCTGCGCGGCACCTGCGGCAGGGCGATGTCGGCACCGAACAGGTCCTGCCCCCCCGCCCGGAAGTAGCGCGCATCGTTGACGTTCTTGACCACGACACGGAACAGCCAGGGCCCGCTGGTGTAGGACGCGCCCAGGTTGAGCAACCAATAGGCTGGCAGCGTCACATGCTGGTTATAGCCAGAAAAGACGGAGTCGACGTGGCTGACATCGGCATTGAAAGCGAGGCCATTGTCGAAGGCATAGGTCGCCGTTGCAGAGACGACATTATGCGGGATGCCCGGGCGCCGCGCCTGCGCGTTGGTCTTCGGGTAGACATTGCCGATCTCGCTTCCGCCCAGATACAGATAGGCCTGGCTCTGAGGCACGTTCACCAGGTCGGCGATGCCGAAATAGTTGAAATAGCCCGACCCGCTGATCGGATTGGGATTTACGCCCGCATTCAATGCCGCTGCGTTGACGACGTCGATATAGGTGTAGTTGGCCGTGACCAGCAGGTGCCGGTCGACCGACCAGCGCATCTCGGCCTCGATGCCCCTGGTCTTGATCACCTGGTTGGTCAACGGACTGTCGGAGACGACGTCGGTTCGTTCCTGGTCGTAGGCTGAGATCGAAGCATAAAGCCGCTTGTCGAGGAACTCGCCCTTGATGCCGGCCTCGTAGAGCCTGGAAGCGGACAGGAACGCGCCGTTGCGGATTGCGTTCGGCTGCACTTCGGCACCCTCGCCCGCGACGACCGTGGTCTGGCGGGCCGCCGTGAAATAGGGCACGAGCCCGAACGGCGTCTTGTATGAAACGCTGGTGTTCCAGGACCAGCCGTTTTGAGTGCCCGTCTGCGTTGGATTGAATGCCGGACCGAAGCCATAGACGTTGCCGGCGATATTAGTCGGATCGTACTTGTTGAGCAGTGCGGACGATTCAGCGTGGACACTGTCCCACCGCAAGCCGCCAATGATGTCGAGACCGAAGTCGAAATCGACGTCGACGAGGCCAGCGAGGCCGAAATCGAGATAATGGCCCCTGAGGCGGTCGGAGAAGTCGCAGTCACACTGTGTCGAAAGCAGGCGGGTCGAGGCAGCGGTATAGCCGGTCGTCAGATCCGGCCGGTTCCAGAATTCCGCCCCGAAATCGTCACCGAAGTCGAAATGGGTATAGCGCACCGACGGCGACCCTTGGACCGAGATCTTGGCGACGGACGTGTCGAAGGTGTCCGAGAGGACAATCTTGTCTTCCATCACGTAGGATTTGATGATCTGCGAGAAACCGTAGAGGTTCTCGTTCAGATTGTCGGTGCCGTCGTAGAAGAACTGGTTCTTGATCTCGAGCTTGCCCGGCCCGGTCCAGATCACGTCGAAATAGCCGGTCTTCTGATCGTTGTTGAGCTTGTCGCCGACGCCGGTCAGCGTCTGTTTCATGCTGAGCGTGGTCGTGCCGGGATTGATCAGCTTCAGGTCCGGATAGTTCGCATTCAGGCACGTCGGCGTGTATCCCGTCGCGCCGTAACCGGCATAATTGCTGAATATTCCACAGCCGAACGAGCCGAAGATCGTCAGACCCTTGCCACCGTTCGCGGCATAGACTTCCGGACGCGACAGCTTGCCGTCCCGATTGGTATCGAGGCTCGTGCTGGCATTGCCCGTGATGTAGGTGCCGTTGTCGATCAGGTTCTGCGTCAGGCGGTTCCAGCCGCTGTTCTGCGTGCCACGGAATTTCTGGAACACGCCGCCGAACTCGACGCGAAGGCTGGAGGTTATATTGGTGTCGAACGCGGCCGAGAGCACCAGGTTCTTGGAGAAGATGTTGCGATAATAGCTGCCCGAGTCCTCGGCCTCGGCATAGAGGCTGTAGCCAAACTCGTGCCCACCGATCTTGCCCGGACCGGTGATACTGCCCTTGAGTACGTTGCGGCCCCAGCTACCGCCGTCATAGCTCAGGTAGCCCTTGGCGTCGTCAGAATAGGTGCCGTTGGAGGCGCGTGCGGTCTTCGGCACGAAGTTCATATAGCCGCCGGTCTTGGAGGGACCGTAGATCGGCGAGGCCGGGCCGCGCACGATGTCGATACGGTCGGCAGCGCCGATCGGCGTCGGATAATTGCCCGGATTTTCGAGGCGCAGCATGCCGCGGAAATAGACCTCGCCGGGCGTGCCCCGGATGTCGAGGGCACCGCCGGTTCCGAAGAAGGAGCTGGTGAACGTGCCCGGCGACTGCGAGACCAGATCATAAATCTGGGTAATGCCGAAACGTTCCATCTGCTCCTGGCTGACCGTGGAGGCGGAGCGCGGAGTCTCGACCAGGGTCTTGTCGAAGCCGAAGATCGAGCCGACATTCTTGACCGGGAGCGCGTCGAGCGAGCCCGTGATGACGATGGTGTCGTCGTCCTCGGGAGCAGCCGGCGCCGCCCCTTGCGCCAGGGCAGGCGAAGCGAGCGTCGTGCAGCCGAGCAGACCGGCGACGGCAAGGGCGAAGGATGTGCGGCCGCGGTGCGATGCTGCGCGCATGGCGGTCATATCGGTTGCTGGAATCTCGGCCATTATGTCTACCCCCTTGTGGCGGCAGACACGCGGAATTCTGTGCGTCCTGCCGGTCTTATCGCCCGGACATCGCCTCTCCTCCATATTGAAGACGTTGCGATGCTACGCTCGCACTTCACCCCTGCCTTCAAGATTAGGCGCTTGACGTGACACCATCAAATGCAATGAAGTCGATGGCGCGTTGCAAAAATTAGAGGGGGTTCATGCCAGCCTTTTCGCGTTTCCTGCGCTATTTCATGGCCGTCGGGCGTCTGGGCTCGATCCGCAAGGCTGCGGACGAACTCAACGTCTCCGCCTCGGCCATCGACCGGCAGATCCTGAATGTCGAAGCGGAGCTCGGCACGCCGCTGTTCGAACGCTTGCCCACCGGCTTGAGGCTCACCGCCGCCGGCGAGATCATGATGGCGGCGGGTGCGCGCTGGCGGAAAGGCATGCTGGACGTGCGCGCCCAGATCGAGGACCTGCGGGGGCTCAAGCGCGGCCATGTCGACATCGCAATCATCGACGCCTTGGCCAAGGGCTATATTCCGGGCGTCGTCCGGGCGGTGCAGAGCCGCTATCCGGGCATCACCATCGGCATCAAGGTGCTCAAAAACGACGCCGTCCGACGCGCCATCGCCAGCGGGGAGGTCGATTTCGGCATCTTCTTCGAGCCGCAATCCTTCCGGGACATCACCGTGCGGGCCTTCGTCGAGGTGGTGCTGGGCTTCCTGACGCCGGCCGGCCACCCGTTCGGCCGCCAGAGCGAGGCACGCTTCTCGGCCTGCATCGGCTCGGCACTCGTCGTCCCTGCCGAGCCGCTCGCCGTCTGCCAGCAGGTCGCTGTTCTCGAGGCCATCACCGGTGTGACGCTCGATCGAAGCGTCTCGTCAGATAATATTCAGATGATCACGTCGCTCGTCCTGCAGGGCGTTGGCATCGGCATCCTGACCTCGCTCGACGTCATCACTGAGCTAAGGCGTGGCCTGCTTGCATTCACGCGGATTTCCGACCCGATCCTGCGCCCCATGACGCTCGCACTCTGCACATCGGCGGCGCGGACCCCGAGCTACGCAGCCAGCATCGTTCTCACCGAGATCGAGAACGGCTTCGCGCAACTGAGCTATCCGGCGTCGATCGAGCCGGTAGCGGATTATCTGCCCTGAACACGACCTCGAGTCACACGTCCCGGTTCCAGATTCGCTCGCCCATCACATAGGTCGCTCGCACCGCGCGGTCGTCGCCGAGGACCTGCAAGGCGAAGAGCCGTTCGGACAAGCTCGCCCCGGCGGTCCGCCGCGCCAGTAGCGGTGTCGCTGCGTAGTCGAGCACAACGAAATCGGCTTCCTGCCCGACCTCCAGAGCGCCCACCCGCTCGCTCATGTGGAGCAGCGCCGCGCTTCCCGCCGTCGCCAGCCAAAGAGCGCGGAAGGGGTCGAGCCGGTCGCCGCGCGCGAGCGCAGCCTGGTAGGCAAGTCCCGCCGTCCAGAGCAAGTTGAAGCTCGTCCCGGCGCCGATATCGGTGCCGAGACCGAGCTTCACGCCGTGCGAGTCCGCTTGGCCGAAATTGAACATGCCCGAGCCAAGGAACAGGTTCGAGCTCGGGCAGACGGCAATGCCCGCCCCGGTCCGCGCCAACTTTGTGCAGGCGCTATCGGAGAGATGGATGCCGTGCGCGAAGACTGATCTCGGGCCGACCAGCCCGAAGCGATCATAGACATCGAGATAGTCGAGCGCCTCCGGAAAGCGCGCGGCCACTTCTGCCACCTCGCGCTCATTTTCGGCGAGATGGGTGTGCAGCAGGACGTCGGGATGGGTCCTCAGCAGGGCGCCAGCCACCTCCATTTGGGCGTCGGACGAGGTGAGCGCGAAGCGCGGCGTCACCGCGTAGGAGAGGCGACCGTTGCGGTGCCAGCGCCGGATCAGCGCCTCGCTCTCACTGCGCGCCGTTTCGGCCGTGTCCCTGAGGCCTTCCGGACCAAGGTCCATCAGGACCTTGCCCGCCGCAATGCGCATACCGCGCTTTTGTGCCGCCTCGAACAGCGCGTCGACCGATCCCGGGTGTACGGTCGGAAAGACCAGCGCGCTCGTCGTGCCGTTGCGAAGCAGCTCGACCAGGAAAGCGTCCGCGACGGCGTCGGCATGGGCCCTGTCGGCAAACGCCTTCTCGGTCGGGAAGATATGCCGTTCCAGCCAGTCGAGCAGTTGCTCGCCATAGGCGGCGATCTTGTCCATCTGCGGGTAGTGAACATGAGCATCGACGAAGCCCGGCACGATAAGTCCCGCCAGCGGCTCGACCGGCACGCCGGCATGGCGCTCCGTGAGATCGGCATAGCGCCCGCGCGCGACGACGATGCCGTCCTCGACGATCAGCAACCCATCGGCCTCGTGGCGGACCGCTTGGGGATCGGCGCGCGGATCGCTGCCCACCGAAAGCAGCTCGCCGCGATAGCCGCGAACGGTCATGCCGCGCACCGGAGCTGGAGGAGTTGCGCCAGCGTTGCGACGGCAATCACGTCCGGCTCCTTGCCGGTGACGCCCGCGACGCCGATCGGCGAAGTCAGCCGCGCTCGTGCCGCCGCACCGATACCGTCGCGCTCCAGCCGGCTCAGGAACCGTGCCCTCTTGGTCGCAGAGCCGATCAGGCCAACGAAGCTGAGCGGCGCACGGACGAGCGCCGCCTTGGTCAGCCGATAGTCGAGCGCATGGTCGTGCGTCATGATGACGATCGCGGCGTCCTCCGGCGCCTCGCCGATGCATTGCTCGACGGCAGCCTCGGGCACAATGGCGACGCCAGGAATCGTCTCGAACAGCGGCCGCGTGTCGAACCAGGCGAGCCGGAACGGCAGATGCGCAGCATGACGAGCGACGGCCTGCCCGACATGACCGGCGCCGAAAAGATAAAGGGGTCGCAGATGCTGGCCGACAATCTCGGCGAAACTGTCGCCCGCGCGTGGTTTTTCGCCCCGCCCTGCCAGAGGCTCGGGCAGCGCTGACATGCTGATATGCCGCTCGACGCGCGTGGGCGTCAGCGTCGAGACCAGTATCCGATCCTCGGCAGCTTCGGTGAGCCAGCCGAGCGCCTCAGGGTCAATATGCTCGACCAACAACCGCACCCGGCCGCCGCAACATTGGCCAAGCAATGGCCCAAGCGGATAATCCTGCACGCGCCATGTCCCCGGCGGAAGATCGAGGATCGCCCGCGCTTGTTCGACCGCGCGAAATTCGAGATTGCCGCCGCCAATCGTGCCGCGCAGCCCATCCGCCATGACCAGCATGCGCGTCCCAGCTCCACGCGGCGCCGAGCCCTCGGTCGCGAGGATGCTCACCAGCGCGACCGGCCGCTCCTCCGCCCCTTCCCGCAGCCAGGCCAGCCAGTCAGCCACGATGCGCCCTGATTGCCTTGAGGACCGCTTCCGGTGTGGCCGGGGCATTCAAAGGCGGCAGCGCGCGCTTGCCCGGCGCGGTCGCGGCGATCGCCTGATTGAGGGCCGAGAAGACCGAGATGGCGAGCATGAACGGTGGTTCGCCGACGGCCTTTGAGCGGTTGATCGTCGGCTCGACATTCTCGCCGTCCCATAACGAAATGGTGAAATGTTTCGGCCGGTCCGAAGCAGTCGGGATCTTGTAGGTCGCCGGTGAGTGGGTCAGCAACTTACCTTTAGCGTCCCAGACCAACTCCTCGGTGGTAAGCCAGCCTTGGCCCTGGATGAAGCCGCCCTCGATCTGCCCTATATCGATCGCCGGATTGAGCGAACGGCCGACATCATGGAGGATGTCTACAGCCAGCACCTTGTGCTCGCCCGTCAAGGTATCGACGACCACCTCGCTGACCGCGGCGCCATAGGCGAAATAATAGAAGGGGCGGCCTTTGTGCGCCTCGCGGTCATAGGCGATCTTGGGAGTCGCATAATAGCCGGTGGAGGACAGCGACACGCGGCCCACATGCGCCTTGCGGCAGAAGGCGGCGAAGGGTAGCCGCTCCTTGCCGGCGATGATCTCGCCGCCGACGAAGCGCACTTCCCCTTCCGCACAGCCGAAGGCTTGCGCGGCGAAAGCGACCAGCCGTGCCTTGATCGCGCCGGCCGCCTGATAGGCAGCCATGCCATTCAGGTCCGCGCCCGATGACGCTGCGGTGGCCGAGGTGTTGGGCACCTTGTCGGTGCGCGTCGCGGTGATCCGCACCTGCCCGACCGGCACAGCGAAGACGTCTGCCACCACCTGCGCGACCTTGATATAAACGCCCTGGCCCATCTCGGTGCCGCCATGATTGATCTGGATCGAGCCATCCGCATAGACATGGACGAGGGCACCGGCCTGGTTGAGATGGGTTGTCGTGAAGCTGATCCCGAACTTGACCGGGGTGAGCGCGATCCCCTTTTTGAGCACCGCGCTCCGCGCATTGAACGCCGCGATGTCCGCCCATCGCGCGTCGTAGTTCGAAGTCTGGCGCAGCCGCGCGATCATCTGCGGGGCGATATTATCCTCTATGGTCATGCCATAGGGCGTCACGTCGCGGCCCGGCCCGTAGAGATTGGCGACGCGCAGATCGAGCGGGTTGCGACCAAGATGGGCGGCGACATCGTCGATGATGCGCTCGATGGCGATCATGCCCTGCGGCCCACCGAAACCCCGGAATGCCGTCGCCGAGACCATGTTGGTCTTCAGACGCTCGGAGAGGATCTCGATGTCGGGCAGATAGTAGCAATTGTCCGCATGGAACATCGCGCGGTCGTTGATCGCGGGCGAGAGGTCGACGGTGGCGCCGCAGCGTGAGGAGAGAAAGAGCTTGAGTGCCAACAAGGTCCCGGCCGCATCGAAGCCCACCTCGTAAGTCACCCGGAAGTCGTGGCGCTTGCCGGTGATCGCCATGTCGTCGTCGCGATCGCAGCGGAACTTGGCAGGGCGTCCGGTCTTGCACGCGACCAGCGCTGCAGCAGCGGCGAACAAAGCCGCCTGCGTCTCCTTGCCGCCGAAGGCCCCTCCCATGCGCCGCACCTCCACGGTCACGTCAGCGCTGGGCTTGCCGAGCATGTGCGCGACGAGATGCTGGACCTCGCTCGGATGCTGGGTCGAGGAGAGGATATGGATCTGACCATCTTCGCCGGGACGGGCGAGCGCGATCTGCCCTTCGAGGTAGAAATGGTCCTGGCCGCCCATATCGAACGTGCCCGACAAGCGCAGCGGTGCGGCGGCGAGCGCAGCACCGGCATTACCCCGCGCCATGCGCTGGGTCGGTTCGATCAACGAAGCTGCCGCCTGCGCATCAGGGTAGCTCACCAGCGGCGGCAAGGGTTCATAGTCGATCCGGCCGAGCCGCGCCGCCTTGCGCGCCGCCATTTGGCTTGTCGCCGCGACGAGGAAGATGGGCTGGCTCATGCTGATCACGTCACCGTCGGCAAGCAGCCGATCATCATGCGCGACCGGGCCGACATTATTCTCGCCAGGAATATCGGCGGCGGTGAACACTGCCACCACGCCCGGCGCAGCGCGCACGGCTTCGAGATCGATACGGGTCATGCGCGCATGGGCATGAATGCTTTGCCCGAAGGCCAAGTGCAGCAGGTTCCCCGGCTCAGGCTCGTCATCGGCATAAAGCGCCTGCCCGCTCACATGGAGATGCGCGCTGTCATGCGGGTTGCTGGGCTTCTCCAGCACCGGCCAGAGCGGATCGCGCTCAGCCATCGGCTAGGTCCAGCACGGAGATGCTCGTCCCCTGCTCGCGGTGCCACAAGCGCCAGAGTAGGCTGGCAGCTGCCTCAACGCGATAGGCCGAACTTCCGCGTACGTCGCTGAGCGGACTATAATCGGCCTTCAACGCCTCGGCAGCGGCGGCAATGGTCGCTTCGTTGAAGGGCTTGCCGATCAGCGCCGCTTCGCAGCCTGCCGCACGCTTCGGCGTCGCCGCCATGCCGCCGAAGGCGGTGCGGGCATCGACGATCACGCTCTCGGTCACCGTCAGCTTGAATGCCCCGCACACCGCCGAGATATCGCTGTCAAAGCGGCGCGAGAGCTTCGAGATATGGATGATGTCGTCCGGGCCGGGGCGCGGTATGGTGACAGCCTCGACGAACTCGCCGGGCTGGCGGTCCTGCTTGCCATAGTCGAGGAAATAATCCTCCAGCGCGATCGCTCGCCGACTGGCCGCGCTGCGCATGATCAGGGTCGCACCAAGGGCGATCAGAGCCGGGGGACCATCGCCGATGGGCGAACCGTTGGCGATATTGCCGCCGACCGTTCCGGCATTGCGGACCTGCAACCCGCCAATCCGCCGGGTCAATTCGCCAAGATCGGGATGGAGGCGCGCGAAGGCGGCATGGGCATCGGCATAGCGGACGCCCGCGCCGATCCGGAGGCTGTCCGGCTCCTCCAGGATGACTTGCAATTCTTCGATGTCGCCGACGAAGATCAAAGTTTCCAGCGTGCGCAGGCCTTTGGTCACCCACAGGCCGACATCGGTGGCGCCGGCGACCAGCCGCGCGTCGGGATATTCGGCGAGTAGATCGGCCAGCGCGGCTCCGGTCTTCGGGATGAACCAGTGTCGACCTTCGAACTCCCCCGCCACGGCCTCGTCCGATTGCAGCGCCTTGAGGCTCTCGAGCAGCGCCGCATCGTCGCGCTCTAGATGCGCCACTGCCTCCCCCGCGGCTACAATCGGCCCATAGCCCGTGCAGCGGCAGAGATTGCCGGCAATTGCATCCTGGACCGGTAGCTCATGCCCGCGCGCGCCGATTGCCCGCCCGTGGAGCGACATGACGAAGCCCGGCGTACAGAAACCGCATTGCGAGCTGCCGTTCGCGGCCATGCATTGCTGCAGCGGATTGAGAGTGCCCTCGCATGTGAGGCTCTCGACAGTCAGCAGCGCCTTGCCGTGGATCATCGGCAGGAAAAGGATGCAGGCGTTGACCGCGCGCCAGATGACGCTCTCGCCCTCCAGCGACCCGACGAGGACCGTGCACGCGCCACAGTCGCCTTCCGCGCAGCCTTCCTTGGTGCCCGTCCGTCCCATGCGGTAGCGCAGATGATCGAGCAGCGTGCCTGTCGGGTCCGGCTGCGCGATCTCGATCGTCTCGCCGTCGAGGAGGAAGCGCACCATCATTTCGGCGTCCCCGCTGTGATCCAGCCGCCAAGTTTCGCGCGCTCCTCTTTCGTCATGCCAGTCATGTTGCCAAGGGGCATGGCCTCGCTGTCGACCGCCATCGTCTTGATCTTCGGCGCGAGCGCGCTGGCGTGGTCGTAGCTGTCCAGCAGCGCGCCGAGCGGTGGCGCGGTGAAGGCCGGATTGGTCGGATGGACGCCGTGGCAGCCGACGCAATGCTTGGCGAAGATCGGCGCGACATCGGCAAAGGTAACTTTCGCTCCAGAACCGCTCAGCGCACTGACGGCCTTCTCCTGGCTCACATAAGAGACCGCTAGCACGGCAAGGATACATGCGACGAACACAGTCCAGACCGGATCCTGCCCACGATGATGCAGGTTGAAGGCATGCCGGATCGCGACGCCGATCGCCGAGAGCAAGGCCAGCACCAGCCAGGGCCGGTCCGCGCCGTAGGTCATCGGATAATGATGACTGATCATGATGAAGAGGACCGGCAGGGTCATATAGTTGTTGTGCAGCGAGCGCTGCTTGCCGGCCTTGCCGAGCGCCGGATCGGGCGTCTCCCCGGCGATGAGCTGGTTCACCGCCTTCTTCTGGTTGGGGATAATGATGAAGAACACATTGGCGACCATCACTGTGCCGACCATCGCGCCGATCAGCAGATAGGCGCCGCGCGGATTGAACAGGCCGTTCAGCACATAGGCTGCGCCAACGAGGAAGACGAACCAGACGACCCCCACGGCGCGATCGCTCCTGCCGGTCGGCAGGCGGCACAGCACGTCGTAGAAAATCCAGCCGACGACCAATGTGGCAAGGCCGATGCCGCTCGCCTCTACCGGCGTGAGACTGGCCTTCGAAGCATCGATCAGGAAGGTCTTCGCCCCGAAGAAATAGATGAGCACGAGCAGCGAGAAACCGCTGAGCCAGGTCGTGTAAGCCTCCCATTTCGACCAGTGCAGCTCGTCCGGCATCTGGCTCGGCGCGACCATATATTTCTGCTTGTGGTAGAAACCGCCGCCATGGACCGACCAGGACTCACCGGAGGCCTCGCCGCTCTTGGGCGGCCTCAAATGATTGTCCAGCGCGATGAAATAGAAGGACGATCCGATCCAGGCTATGCCGGCAGTCAGATGCAGCCAGCGCAGCGCGAGGTTGAACCATTCGGGAAGATCGAAAGGCATGCCTCAGCTTCCCCGATAGGTCGAATAGCCATAAGGCGAAACGAGCAGCGGCACATGATAATGGCCGCCATTCTCGGCGATGCCGAAGTCGATCGCGACCTCGTCGAGGAAAGGCGGATCGGGCAGCGCGACGCCTTTCGCGCGAAAATAGGCGGCGACCTGGAAGACGATACGATAGCGGCCTGCGGCCAGATTGCCGGTGACGAGTTCCGGACAGCGGCCGTCCTCATTGGTGACGCCTTGGGCGATGAGGCCATGCGGTCCGGTCACGACCAGTGCGAGCGCCGCAGCCGGACAGCCGTTCATGGTATCGAGGACATGGGTCGTAAGCGTGCTCATAGCGGTGCCTCCAGCCGGAGCTTCACGATCTTGCCGATCTCCGCGAGCGCTGTCGCGATCTCTGTGTCGCGGTCGTTGGCGAGGCGTGCCTCCATCGCTGCGAGGATGCCGGCCTTGTCCGTGAGCCGCACACAGATGATGAACGGGAAGTCGAAGCGCGCGCGATAGGCAGCATTGAGTTCGTGAAAGCGGGCATATTCCTCCAGCGACAGCCGATCGAGCCCTGCCGAGGCCTGCTCGGCTTGCGATGCGTCAGTCAGTTCCTTCGCAACGGCAGCCTTCCCAGCCAGCTCGGGATGGGCGCGAATGAGCGCGAGCTGCTCGTCGGGAGTTGCCTGTTGCATGACGGCCATGAGGTCGGCGTGGCGGTCGCCAGACGAGGGGCGGGCATCCGCTCGCTCTTCCACCCAGGGGCTATGTTCGAACAGCGCAGTCAATGGCTGCTCCCCTCAAGGCTGACATGCGCGGAAACGACCTTCCAGCCGTCGTCGAACTTGACCCAGGCCTGAGTCTGGCGGCCGCGCCGATCGTCACCCTCCCGGAAAAACTCGGCATCGGCAGTCGCGAACGTGTCGCCATAGACGGTGATGGCGACCTTCCCCAATGCGCGCTGGGGCGAGCCGCCCCGCTCCTTTCGGAATTTCCGGATCGCCTCGATGCCATAAAGCACCTCGCCGACGCCGAATCGGTTGGTCGTCGGCGCGTCATGGAACAGCGCGTCCAAGGCGGGTATATCGTCGGCCATGAGCGCGCGCTCATATTCGTGGAACGCGGCGGCCATTTCTGCGTGCAGCACTGGATCGTCGATCTTCATGCCGGGTGCACCTCCATCCAGTGGCGAGCGATGTCGATGCGCCGTGCAACCCACGCTTGACCGCTCGCCATCACATGATCGAGGAAGCGGGCGAGCGCGCGGGCGCGGGCGGGTCTGCCCGCGATGCGGCCGTGCAGTCCCACCGACATCATCCGCCCGCCTTCTTGGGAAAGCTGGTCGAACGTGTCGATCATGTAGCGCAGCCACGCATCGCCTTCGTCGAAGCCGTTATAAGCGACGAACTTCATGTCGTTGACGTCGAGCGTGTACGGCACGACGAGCTGCGCCCGGCCATACGCCCGGTTCCAATAGGGAAGGTCGTCGGCATAGCTGTCGGCATCGTACAGGAAGCCGCCCTCCTCGGCGACCAGTCGTGCGGTGTTGGGCGAGGTGCGGCCCTGATACCAGCCGAACGGGCGGCTCCCCGTCAGCCTGGTGTGCAGCGCGACCGCCTCGGCGATATGGGCGCGCTCCACATCCTCGGGCACATATTGATAGTCGATCCAGCGCAGGCCGTGGCTTGCAATCTCCCAGTCCTCCGCTCGCATGGCGGCGACCGCCTCGGGGTTCATTTCCATCGCAGTGGCAACGCCAAACACCGTGACCGGCAGCCCGCACGTCGAGAACAGCCGATGCAGCCGCCAGAATCCCGCGCGGCTGCCATATTCGTAGAGACTCTCCATTGCCATCGCCCGGGCCGGATGGCTCGCCGCACCGACCATCTCGGAGAGGAAGCTCTCCGATCCCTTGTCGCCATTGAGAACGTTGTTCTCGGCGCCCTCTTCGTAATTGACGACGAAATTGACCGCGACGCGTGCGCCGCCAGGCCATCGCGGGTCCGGCGGGTTGGCGCCATAGCCGACGAGATCGCGGCTCATATGCGCGATCCCCAAATTAAACACCGTTCGCCCTGAGCCTGTCGAAGGGCCGTCTTTTTCCTCAGTGCCGTCAAAGAAGGAGGACGGTCCTTCGACAAGCTCAGGACGAACGGGTTGAGACCGGATAAGCCGACGATTTTCATCCCCACGCCTCCAGCGCCGCGTCGATCGCCGCTCCGGCTAGCAGCTTGAACCCTGCACGCCGCAAGCACACCTCCAGTGCACCCAGCGTCAGCAGTACCTTGTGCTTTCGAGCATTGTAGCCCATCGCGCCGATCCGCCAGATCATGCCCTGGAGCGGCCCGAAGGCGGTCCCGATCTCGATCTCGAAATGCTCGCGCATGGCAGTGCGGACCGCCTCGCCGTCCACGCCCTCCGGGATGAGCACGCCGGTCACATTGATCATCCGGTGCGCGTCGTCGCCGAAAACGGTGAGTCCCATCGCCCGCAGCCCCGCGGTCATCGCGCGTCCGGCGCAGGCATGCCGGGCGTAGCGCGTGTCCAGCCCTTCGGCGAGCATGATCCGTGCGCATTCCCGCGCCGCGTAAAGCATGCTGGTCGCTTCGGTATGATGGTTGAGGCGCTTCTCGGACCAGTAATCCATGATCATGGCGAGGTCGAAATAGTTGGAGCCGATGCGCGGGCCATTGCCGTCGGCGAGGCCCGTTTGCCGGATTCCTGCCTCGGTATGGCGGCGGGAGAAAATAAGTTCGGCCGCCATGCGCGAGATGGTGATCGGCGCCGAGCCCGAAGGACCGCCGAGGCATTTCTGCAGCCCGCCCGTCACAATGTCAGCGCCCCATGCATCCGCCTCGATCGGCATGCCGCCGATGGTCGCCGTCGCGTCGACATAGAAGAGAGCGCCCGCCTCGCGGCAGAGATCGCCGAGGCCAGCCAAAGGCTGGGCCATGGTCGTCGAGGTGTCACCATGAACGCATGCGACGACCTTCGGCTCGACCCGTGCGATTGCCTGCGCAATCGCTTCCATCGGCACCACCTCGCCCCACGGCGCGTCCACCGTCTCGACCCGCGCGCCGATCCGGCCGAGAATCTCCTGCAGCAGGAGCCCGAAGCGGCCGAAATTGACGACCAGCACCATGTCGCCCGGCGCAACGAGGCTGACCAGGGCCGCCTCGATCCCGGCGCGCGCCGTGCCGTCGATCAGGAACGTCCAGCGGTTCTGCGTGCCGAAGATCGGCCGGTAGAGCGCCATCACCTCATTCATATAGGCGGTCATCTCGGGGTCGAACTGGCCAAGCAGGTCCGCCGACATGGCGCGCAACACACGCGGATGTGCATTGACCGGGCCGGGCCCCATGAGAAGCCGTTGTGGCGGGTCGATCTCCCCGAAGAGAAGTGGGTCCAGCGTGGTCAATCTGTCTCTCCCAGACGGCTTATGAAGCCGAGCATGACCTGAAGCGCGATGTCCGCGTCTTCGGTCGTGACCGTCTCGGCCGGATTATGGCTTATCCCTCCGCCGCAGCGAATGAACAACATCGCCGTCGGGCAGAGCGCCGCCATCACCATTGCATCATGGCCGGCGCCCGAGACGAGGCGGCGTATTGGCTGGCCGGCATCCGCGCAGGCGGCGTCCATGAGGTCCATGAGTGCGGGGTCGCAGGGGCTGGCGGGGAGATCGTGGATAAGGTCTGTCGAGAAATCGAGGCCGCGCCGTTCGACGATGCCGGCTAGCGTCTCGACGATCGCGTCGGCTGCGCGATTGCGCCGCTCCATGTCGCCCGAGCGGATATCGATGGTGAAGCGCACCTCGCCCGGAATGACATTGGCGGCGCCGGGCAGCACCTCCATCTTGCCGACCGTGGCAACGAGATCCGAGGCGTCCCCGCGCGCGATGGCCTCCACCGCGAGAGCCATCTCGGCAGCCCCCGCGAGCGCATCGCGCCGAAGCGGCATGGAACTGGTTCCGGCATGGCCGGACATGCCCAACACTTGCACCTGGTAGCGCAGCTGCGCGGCGATGCCCGTGACGGTCCCAACCGCGAGCCCTTCGGCCTCCAGCACGGGGCCCTGCTCGATATGGGCCTCGAGATAGGCAAGCGTGGCGCCCTTGGGACGGCGGGCTGAAACATAGTCGTCACCCCAGCCTCGAGCCGGGATCCCGCTCCCTTTTTCACCGCTTTCCAGCAAGCGCGATCCTGGCGCGAGGTCGGGATGACGGAAAGAGAAGAGGGCTTGCTCGAGCGTAATCCCCGCTCCGTCGGCCAGCTCCAGCGCCCCGACCTCAAGCGTCCCCGCCACTGCCCGGCTGGTCAGCATCGCGGCGGGAAAGCGCGAGCCCTCTTCGTCGCCGAAGGCGATCACCTCGATCGGGAAAGGCATGCGCCTGCCGGCTGCGCTCAGCGCGGCCACCGCCTCAACGCCCAGCATGATGCCGAGCGGCCCGTCATAGCGGCCACCATCGCGTACGCTGTCGAGATGACTGCCGATGAGCAGCGCCGGCGCGCCGGGGATCGTGCCCTCGTAACGGCCGATGAGATTGGCGGCGGCGTCGCGGCGGACGGTCATGCCTGCCTCCACCATCCAGCCGGCGAGCGCCTCTTGCGCCGCGGCATAGGCTGGGGTCAGATAGGCACGATACAGCCCGCCCGCCATGTCGCTATAGGGCGCGATCCCGAGTAGATCGCAACGCGCCACCGCGCGCGCGCCGCCGGGCGCGAGGGCGTCCAGCGTCACCATGCCGCCGCCAGCCCGTCGCTGCGCGGATCTGTGGCGCCCTCCAGGCGTCCGTCATGATGGCGGACGATAGCGCCGGCATGGCCCATCATCGACGTCAGCGGACCCACCCGCTCGATGACATGTCCTGCCTTTGCAAGCTCGTCGTACAGCGCCGCGTCGAAGCCGTCTTCGATCTTAAGGCTGGTGCTCTGCTCGCCCCAGGTTCGCCCGAGCAGCCAGCGCGGCCTCGAGATCGCCTCCTGCAGGTCGACGCCGTAGCGGGCGTAGCGCGTGAAGATCGCCGCCTGCGTCTGCGGCTGCCCTTCACCGCCCATCGTGCCATAGGCCATCACCCGCCCGTCATCGAAGATCGCCAGCGCGGGATTAAGCGTGTGAAAGGGCTTGCGTCCGGGCTTCAGCGCGTTCCAGCCGTCCTCGGCCAGACGAAAGCTGCTGCCCCGGTTCTGCCAGGTGATGCCGGTGCGCGGCAGCACGAGGCCCGATCCGAACTCGAAATAGGTCGACTGGATGCAACTCACCACCCTACCCTCACCGTCCGCCGCGCCGAACCAGCAGGTGTCGCCGGGGTGCGAGAGCTGGGGCCATGGAAGAGCTTGTGCCGGGTGAATGCTTGCCGCCAGAGCATCCATGGCAGCGCCATCTTCGAAAGCGCCCTGATAGTCGAACAGATGATAGTCCGGATCGCCGACATGGCGGTCGCGCAGCATGAAAGCCTGCTTGGTCGCCTCCACAAGGCCATGCACATGAGCAAAGCCGTCCGTCGTGTCCGCGGCGATGCGATCGAACAGGGCCAGGATCATGAGAGATGCGAAGCCTTGGGTCGGCGGCGCACTGTTATAAAGACGCGCGCCTTCAATGACGGCATGGAGAGGATCGGGCCGCGAAGCGCAATGTGTTGCGAGGTCGCTCGCCGAAACGGGGCTGCCGAGTTCCGCGAGATCGGCGGCAATGTCCGCTGACAAGCCACCATTGTAGAAGCCCTCCAGGCCCTCAGCGGCCAGCCTTCTCAGAGTCTTCGCAAGCGCCAGCTGTTTCAGGACATCGCCCTGCGCAAGAGGTCTCCCCTCCGGCTCGAAGATCGCGGCATAGGCGCCCGGCTGCGCGCGTAATTCCGCGCCCTTGGATGCTGCGATGGCCGCGCCACCTGCCGTGATCGCTACGCCCTTCTCGGCATGGGCAATCGCGTCGCGCAGCAGGCTGTCGAGCGGCAGGGTGCCGCCGGACTCCGCCAGCGCCGCCGCCCAGCCCGAGATCGTCCCCGCCACCGTGTTCGCCGCAAGCGGGCCGCGCGTCGGCACGGCATCGAGCCCGGCATAGAGCTTGAGATCCGCCTTCGCCGCCGCGCCGCCACAGCCATGCACGCTCCAGACACGCCCATCCGGCTCGCGCACCAGCCAGAAGCCGTCGCCACCGATCCCGGTCATGTGCGGATAGACCACCGCCAGTGTTGCAGCGACCGCCACGCAGGCCTCGACCGCATTGCCGCCGTCCCTGAGGATTGCAAGGCCCGCCTCGCTCGCCAGAAAATGCGGCGCGGTCACCATGCCGTTGCGGCTCTGGACGGTAGCGAGGGTCATCTCAGTCCGGCAGCGCCGCGACGAACGCGCGAACCACGTTGGCGCTGTTGGCCGACGCCAGCGTCATGAAGGTGACCATCTGGTTCTCACCGGCATCGCCTCCGGCCAGGTCGGAGAGCGAGCGAAAGACGATAGCTGGCACCGCATTGGCATAGGCGACCTGCGCGACCGCCGCGCTCTCCATGTCGAGCACATTGGCTTTCCAGGCGCCGTAAAGATAGTCGCGGAATTCGGCATTGTCCGCAAAGACGCTGGCGCTGACGCCCGTGCCGCCCACAACCACCCTCGGGTCTTTCGGGAGGCAGGCGCTCGCTGCCGTATCGGTGCAACGCCGCAGCTTGACGTCAGCCGCAACCGTCTTTGCCAACTCGAGCAGCCCGGGATCGACCGCGAGCGTATAGTGGCGCTTCCCCGGCTCGCTCGCATTGCCCACGCGCACCCCGCGGGGGAACATCATCCCGAAATTGGGCGGCGCTCCCACCTCGACCGGCTCCGGCGTCACCCAACCCTTGTCGGTCTTGCGCGCGAAGCTGACCTCCAGATATTGCGCCCAGTTGGCAGGCACGATCACGTCGCCGATCGACAGCGAGGGATCGACGCCGCCGGCGATGCCGGAAAACACAATACGCTTCACCTTGAAGCGGTCCAGCACGAGCTGGGTGTTCATCGCCGCATTCACCATTGAAACGCCGCTCTGCATCAGCAGTACCGGTTTGCCGGCCATTCGCCCGGCCGTGAAGACAAGGCCGTTGATCTTATAGTCCTTCGGCTTTTCCAGCGCATGGACCAGCGCCTCATATTCCGGCGCGAAAGCCGTCATGACCACCGTGCGCGGCGTCGCGTCAAGCTTCTGCGCGGCGGCGGGCGCGGCGACCAAAGCAACGAGGGTGAGGCAGAGCGCCCGTGTCATGCGGCCGCCATCCAGGCGAAGCGGATGACGAACAGGCCAGCGAGCAGGAACAGGAACCAGTCGGCCCTCTTCGCCGTGCCGCGCAACAGTTTGAGCGCCGCATGGGCGGTGATGCCGAAGGCAAGGCCATTGGCGATCGAAAAGGTGAGCGGGATCATCGCCACAGTAAGGAAGGCGGGGATCGCGCTCATCGGGTCTTCCCATTCGACTTCCGTCAGCGGCAGCAGCATGAGCCCGCCGACGATGATCAGCGCGGGGGCAGTCGCGGCCAGAGGCACGATCTGCGCATAGGGGGCGACGAACATGGTGATGAGGAAGAGGATGCCGGTGACGACAGCCGTCAGCCCCGTGCGACCGCCCGCCTGCACGCCCGCAGCGTTCTCGACATAGGAGGTGACTGTACTGGTGCCCGCCATCGAGCCGATGATCGTCGCAGTTGCGTCCGTGATGAGGATGCGATTGAGGCCCGGAATTTTGCCAGCCGCATCCATGAGCCCTGCGCGCTTGGTCACCGCAACCAGCGTGCCGATATTATCGAACAGGTCGACGAAGAGGAAGACGAACAGGATCTCTACAAGGCCGAGCCCGTGGCTCCCGCCCGCACCGAACACGCCGGGTAGGTCGAGCTTGAACGCCGTGCCGGTGAGCGCCGCGAGGCTATAGGGCTCCGGGCTGACCGTGACCATGCCGAACAGCCAGCCGACGATGGTGGTCGCGACGATGCCGATGAGCATCGCGCCGCGCACGCCCCAGACACTGAGCGCACCAATCAAAATGAGTCCGAACAGGGCCAGCGCCGCGCCGGGCGCCTTGAGATTGCCCAGTGCCACATAGGTCGCCGGATCGGCGACGACGATGCCGGCATTCTTGAGTCCGATGAAGCCGATGAAGAGGCCGATGCCTCCTGCCACCGCAGCGAACAGATAGGTGGGAATCGAAGCGACGATGAGCTGGCGCACCCCGGTCACGGTGAGGATCAGGAAGCAGACGCCCGAGATGAATACGCAGCCAAGCGCGACCGGCCAGGGGACATGCATCTGCATGACCACGGTGAAGGTGAAATAGGCATTGAGACCCATGCCCGGCGCAAGGGCGAGAGGGGTGTTCGCGATGAGCCCCATCATGATCGAGGCGACGCCCGCCGCGAAGCAGGTCGCGGCCGCAACGGAGGCGACCGGCATGCCCGCCTGCCCGAGGATCGAGGGATTGACCAGCACGATGTAGGCCATGGTGAGGAAGGTGGTCACGCCGGCCAGCACTTCCGTTCGCGCCGTGGTCCTGCGCTCCGCCAATGTGAAAGTGCGCTCCAGCACGCCCGGCGGCGCGGACCCATTCTCGTTCATTGATATTCCCCCCGAACCCCGATTTCCGTCTCAAATTTTGCCGACGTGACGCCGGTGATCCCTCTGTCTTCAAGTTCCGCGGCAAAGCGAAATAGCGCCGGCTCGCCGCCGGGCTTGCCGATGAGTTGCAGTCCGAGCGGCAGCTGGCCCGGCCGACGCAGTGGCACGGCGAGCGACGGCAGGCCGGTAAAGCTGATCGGCTGGCTATGGATGCCGAGATCCGCACGCGCCGCCGTCATGACGCCGTCGATCATGATGCGCGGGTCGTCGAGCGGTGGGGCGGCACAGGGCGTCGCGGGCGCTAGCAGCACATCGAAATCCGCCATGAGATCGGCGATCTGCGCACAGAACAGAGTTCGGAACGCTTGCGCATCCTTGTAAAGCCTCAATGGCAGTAGCGCCCCGGCGATCAGCCGGTCGCGCACTTGGGGGTCGAAGGCCATGGCATCGCGCGACAACGCGGCGCGGTGCAGGCTGCCGCCTTCGCTCGCCGTGATGAGGAATGCCGCCGAGCGGGCCCGCATCACATCTGGCAAGGCGATCAGCGGCGTGTCAGGGGCAATGGTCTCAATCGCCGCAATCTGCGCCGGATCGACATTCTCGCGAAAACGCCCGCCCAGCCGCGCCACGCGCAACTGCTCTTTTCCCACAGCTGCCGATCGCCCGCTCAGCACTTCCCAGACAGCGACCATATCGGCGAGGGAAGCCGTGAACGGCCCGACATCGTCGAAGCTCTCCGCGAACGGGAAGACCCCGCCCATCGGCAAGTTGCCATGCGTCGGCTTGAGGCCATAGAGCCCGCACAGGCTCGCCGGCACCCGGATCGAGCCATTGGTGTCGGATCCCAGCGAAAAAGGCAGGAGGCCGGCCGCGACGGCGCTTGCCGACCCGCCCGAAGAACCCCCTGCCAGGCGCGTAAGATCGTGCGGGTTGCGCGTCGGGCCGAAGCGGGCATTGATCGTCGCGAACCCATAAGCGAATTCGTCCATGTTGAGCGTGGCGACCAGCACCGCCCCTGCCCCGCGCAGCCGCTTGATCGCATCGGCATCCTCGATGGCGGGCTGCGCATCGGCATAAAGCGCCGAGCCCGCCGTGGTCGGCAGCCCAGCGACGTCGAACAGATCCTTGACGCCATAGGGCACCCCGGCCAAGGGCCCGGGATCTCGGCCCGTGGCGAGCGCATCGTCGACCAGCGCCGCGTCCGTCATTGCCCGCTCCGCAAGAATGCGCGTCACGGCGACGAGCGGCGGCGCATGCTGCGCGAGATCGGCTAGGCAGCGCTCGGCGGCACGGCGCGCCGTGATCCTACCCGATCGCACATCGGCAGCGATCTCGAGCGCGCGCCTCATGGGCCGGGATCCTCGTCGCGTGCCAGCAATATGTCTGCATGCCGTTGGAGCAGCGCCATGTTGCCAATGACACCTGCCATGCACACCGGCGGCATGGTCATGCCGATGGCGCTTGCGGCGCTTTCGATCTCGGCCTGCGTCCGGGGGATCGCCTGGGCTGTGAGTGCCGCATTGGCCAGCGCTTCGCCCTCGCGCCGGAAACGCCCGGCCAGCGCCGCGCAGACGAAAAGCTGCAGCTGGTGGAAGATCATCAAGGGCAGCACGACGAGGCCAACCTGTGCCGGCGCAAACAGCGCGCCTGCCAACGGCACGCCCGAAACCAGGCTCTTCTTCGAGCCGCAGAACAGGAGGACGATGCTGTCCTCGCGCCTCAGTCGGACGATCCGCGCGGCGAGTATGTTGATCCCCATGATGAAGGCGAGGATGACGGCGCTGAGCAGCAGCAGTTCCAGGAGGTCCGTGACATCGATGCGGTGCCAGATGCCGTTCACCACCGCCGCGCTGAATGCAGAATAGACGACGAGTAGGATGGAGCCGCGGTCGACCGGCTGCAGGATCTTCTTGTTGCGCTCGACGAAGCCACCGATCCACGGTCGCAGCAGATGCCCGCCGACGAAGGGCACAAGCAGCTGGATAACGATGCTTCTGACCGAGCCCCAGCCGGAAAGCGACACGCCGCCGCCAGCATGCATGAACAGGCCGACGAGCAGCGGCGTCAGCAATATACCGAACAGGTTGGAGAGCGAGGCGCTGGTCACCGCCGCGGCGACATCGCCGCCCGCCATAGCCGTGAAGGCGATGGACGATTGCACCGTCGAAGGCAGCAAGGTCAGGAACAGCAGGCCCGAGGCAAGCAGCGGGTTGATCCAGCCCGACGTGGCCGCGATCACGGCGAGGCCGGCGATGGGAAAGAGGATGTAGGTCGAGACGAAGACGAGCCCGTGCAGCTTCCAATTGCCGATGCTCTGCAGGATGGCCTGCCGCGAGAGCTTGGCGCCGTGGAGAAAGAAGAGCAGCGCAATGCCGAGGTCGGCGGCAATATTCGTCCACTGAGCCGCGGTGCCTTGAGCCGGCAGCAGCGAGGCCGCGCCCAAGGTCGCGATGAGCATGACCAGGAAGGGATCCAGCGATCCGAAAATTTTAGGTATGCGGAGCATCTCGGCAATACTGCCTTTCTTCCCCCGCCCGATCCAACACAATGACCGAAACGAATCGTTGCGAAAAACCGAGCACCCCAAGGAACAGCGGTGAATGAGGTTACGCCTGTTTGGAGACTTTCCCTCCTTGGCTCCTTTCGCAATGGAGCGTAGCTTTGCCCGCGGGATTAGCAAACCAGGCAGAGTAAGGCGACGACACTGAACTGGGCAATCGACTCCGGTTTTGCGACCGATATGAAGGCCAAGCCCGTCTTCGGCTTGGTAGCAGTCACCACAGTGTCGGACACATCAGCCCAAAAAGGAGCTTGATCGGAAGGTAGCCGCGGCGACGCTTTCAGCCATTTCTGACCGTTTGAATGAATGGCAGGTTTCGAGTTCTACAAATGGGCTTCTGAGCGTCGGCGTTGAGGGCGGAACGCGACTATGTCGTTGTTGCGCCGCCTTCGATGGTGCGTTTCGCCATGATGGACCAGTCCCGATCGCCAAGACCGCCTCAATGGCCTGTCGCATCTGCTCGTAGACAGCTTCGAGCATCGGCAAGACTCGCTCGGCGTCCGCTGCCGCTTCGCGCGCCAAGCGCAAATCCTTCAGGCCCAGGGTGGCGGTGAAACCTGGCTGGTAATTCTCTTTGGCAATGTTCTCCGAGTAGACCTGATAAGATCTGCTACCGAAAAGTGTGCCGAGGATCACCTCGAAGAAGGTCTGACGCGGCAGACCATTGGCCTCGGTCAGCACGACCGCCTCTGCCATGGCCTCGATCGCCATCGTGATCATCATGTTGCAAGCAACCTTCGCTGCGTTCGCCCTGGGCGGGCTCTCGCCCAAGTCCCAGACTCGTTGGCCAATTGCCGAGAAGATTGGACCGACCCTTTCAAGAGCTGTTGGCGCTCCGGCGGCCAGAATATTCAGTTCGCCCCTGGCGGCGACATCCGGTCTTCCCAGAACCGGCGCCGCGACATAGCCAACGCCGGCGGCCCGGTGCGCGGCTTCGAGCTCGTGCGCAAAGGCGACCGAGATTGTCGAGCTGACCACATGGATCAGATCGTGATTTGCTCGCTCCAACAAGCCAGGCTCAAGGACAACGCTGCGGATGGCGGCGTCATCCGACAGCATCGTGAGAACCGCTTCGCCCGTGAAGGCCGCTTGAGCAGATTCAACCATCGTCACGCCGGGCACGTTGCCGCCCGATCGGTTCCACGCATGCACCTCGTGTCCCGCTGCCACGAGATTCCGGGCGATCGCGGTACCCATCGCACCCAGCCCAATGAAACCCACCTTCATCGCTACGCTCCTGAATGGTTGAACACGACGCTATGGCTGGATGCGATACCGTCCGTTCATGATTATGGCGATCCTATAAAGCCGCCGCGGCCAGCGACGGCATCGGTCGGGCAGGGACTCAGCGCATGGAAGACAACCAAATCAAAATCTGGAAACGCGCCGCTGCAGAGGCGGCCGTGTCGGAAGTCGGATCAGGAATGTTGATCGGCCTAGGCACGGGATCTACGGCGGCATTTGCAGTCGATGCCCTCGCCAGCCGCGTGCGTAGTGGACTGGATTGCCGTGTGGTCGTCACGTCACTGCGAACCGAGCGTCATGCGGTCGCCGCCGGTATAAAGGTCTTGCCGCTAGATAAGGTCGCTCGAGTAGATCTTGCCATCGATGGCGTCGATGAAATCGACCCAGGCCTTCGCGCCATCAAGGGAGCAGGCGGCGCGATGCTTCGCGAAAAGGTCGTAGCGACCGCCGCGCAGCGCATGATAGCGATTGCCGATGCTACCAAGGCGGTCGATCAGCTTGGCGCGCGCCCGGTGCCGGTCGAAGCACTCCCTGTCGCCCTTGCCTTCATCACCGCCGCAATAGCCAGCATGGGCGCTCGCCCGCTCATGCGAGAGCGGGCCGGAAAGACCGTGCGGACCGATCAACGCAATTTGATTATCGATTGTCATTTTGGGGAGATATCCGATCCGGCGGGCCTCGCCCTCAGGCTTTCTCAAGTTCCGGGCATATTGGGCCACGGCCTGTTCATTGACGAGATCGACGCCCTATATGTTGGGGGAATAGATGGCGTGACGCGTGTTGATCGACCTGCCGCAGTCTGAAGCGGCCACCCCATCTGACGGAGAAGATTAATGAGCACAACCGAAGTGACCAATCTCCTCCAGAAACTGAATGCCGCCGGCCAGGCGGTGTGGCTCGATTTCGTCGACCGGAAGTTCCTTGAGGAAAGCGGTCTCAGAAAGCTTGTGGAAGAAGATGGCGTGACCGGCGTCACGTCCAACCCGACGATCTTTGAGAAGGCGATGGGACATGGCGACAACTACGACCAGGGCTTTCGACATGCGCTCGCCGACGGTGATCTAAGCGCCGGTGAACTCTACGAGAGCCAAGCCATCCTCGACATCAAAGCCGCCGCGGCGGACCTGTGTCCCGTTTACGACCGGCTGAACGGCAAGGATGGCTATGTTAGCCTCGAAGTGTCGCCCTATCTCGCCAACGATACGCAGGCGACCATTGCCGACGCGCACAAGCTATGGAGAGCTGTCGGCGCCCCCAATCTCATGATCAAGGTTCCAGGTACGACCGCAGGCATACCCGCTATCCATGCCCTGATCGCCGACGGAATGAACGTCAACGTGACGCTGCTCTTTGCGATCGACGCCTATAAAGCCGTCGCCGAAGCCTATCTCAGCGGACTGGAGGAACGGGTTGGCAGGGGTGAGCCGATCGATCGGATCGCGAGCGTCGCGAGCTTTTTCGTCAGCCGCATCGACACACAAATGGACAGAAAGATCGACGAGCGCGTCAACGCCGGCGACGAGGATGCCGAAGCGCTGAAGGCGCTTCGCGGCAAAGTTGCGATCGCCAATGCGAAACTCGCCTACACCTGGTATCAGGAAATGATCGCGAGTGAGCGTTGGCAGAAACTCGCGGCGAAAGGTGCCATGCCTCAGCGGCTGTTATGGGCCTCCACCGGGGTCAAAGATCCGGCTTACCCTGACACACTCTATGTCGACACGCTGATCGGCCCCGAAACCGTCAACACGATGCCCGCCAAAACGATGGATGCTTTTCGCGACCATGGCACGGTGTCCCAAACGTTGACTAAGGACGTCGATGCTGCGCGCGGCGTGTTGGCGGAGGCAGAGAGACTCAAGCTTGATCTCGCCGGAGTCACCGCAGGCCTGGTTCAAGACGGCATCAAACAATTTTCCGACGCCGCGGACGCGCTGTTGAAAGCGGTGGACGAAAAACGTTTGAGCATCCGCGCTGACATGAAAACCCGTTGACCGTGAAACCCGGTTCTCTCCCTCTATCGGAAAGGTGAATGCATGCGTCTTGCGATGATCGGCCTCGGCCGTATGGGCGGCAATATAGCGCTTCGATTGATGCGGTCGGGTCATGAGATTGTCGCATTCGACCGAAATCCGGCGGCCATCAATGCCATCGTTGATCAAGGCGCGACGGGTGCGGAATCGTTGGAAGACATGGCCTCAAAACTCGGCACCCCGCGCATCTTCTGGGTCATGCTACCCGCCGGTGAGCCAACGGAACAGATGATCGAAAGCCTGCTTGGCCTGTCCAACCCAGGCGATATCATCATCGATGGCGGAAACAGCTTCTACAAGGACGACATCCGCCGAGCGAAAATCTGCGCGGAAAGAGGTGTCGTGTACGTAGACGTCGGGACATCGGGCGGGGTCTGGGGGCTCGAACGCGGCTATTGCATGATGATCGGCGGCCAGAAGGAAGCCGTAGATCACCTCGATCCGATCTTCGATGCGCTCGCGCCCGGTGTCGGCACAATCCCGCAGACCCCTGGCCGCAAGCGGAGTGACGGCGACGATATGCGCGCCGAGAAAGGCTATATTCATGCCGGTCCTGCGGGAGCCGGCCACTTCGTGAAGATGGTCCACAACGGGATCGAATATGGCCTGATGCAGGCCTATGCGGAGGGCTTCGATGTTCTGAAGGGCAAGATCTCGGACAAGCTTCCGGAAGACGAGCGCTTCGATCTGAACCTCACGGACATTGCGGAGGTGTGGCGGCGGGGCAGTGTTATTTCGTCATGGCTCCTCGATCTGTCCGCCGCTGCTCTCGCCAAGGACCAGATGCTCGAAGCCTATAGTGGCCGGGTCGCCGATTCCGGCGAAGGCCACTGGACGGTCGAGGCTGCCATGGAGGAGGCCGTGCCCCTATATGTTCTCTCGGCCGCGCTCTTCGCGCGTTATCGCAGTCGGGTCGACGGCACGTTCAGCGACAAGCTGCTATCTGCCATGCGTTTTGGCTTTGGAGGCCATGTCGAGATACCCCAATGACGAAACCTCCGTTTAAAGGCGGCTTCCTTCTCGTCCCATCGCTTTACCCTGATTACTATGGTTTCTGCCATGTGCAGAGCACGCGAGCGCCAAGATCAGGGTGACATCGGTCTCTAACGGAACCTGAACGGACGGCCATCTTTCAACATTCGTCGACCCACCCACAGCAGAGGTGGCGATTGCGCCTCAGCCGTCTGCACAAGGCTTATGCGGGTCCATGCGGCGAACAAGGCACGCCCGAGCGCGTCCCCAAGGCCCTCAAGCGCTGCCGCTTCCTGGTCTTTGGATAAACACAGGGCTTTCTCTGCATCGCGCCCGGTCCGACCGAGCCCGATTTCTCCGTCGCCGGCATTGATTGCGCCACCCAGCCATCCACTGAACCCGCGCGAAAAATTCCCTTGGACCATTGGCCCCTTTCGTCCGGCGATTGCGCATTTGGAAGGGAACATGGTCGATCGGGGGATTTTTGCGATGACGTCGTCGAGGCTCAAGGCGCGCGTTTCGGTTCGGCTGGCTGGCGGCGCGCTCGCGGTTGCCGCTACGCGGGCGCTGGGGCAGACCACGGCCACGCCGATCGAGAACACGCCGAATAGCGGCTACACGCGCTACTACTACGTGCCCTACGTCATCGAGGTCGGTGATGACGGCCAGTCGATCTTCTGGAGCGACCTCAACGAAATCGATCACCCCAAGGCATGGCGCTGGAGCCCTTCGACGGGCGTCGTCTACTTCACCGATTTGCGCGCGACCAAGAACGCCGCCACCGAGGCCACCTGGCTCAATCAAGTCTTACCGGGCGGCGGCGCGGCGGTCGGCGCAGCAACGTCGGACCGCGGCCAGTACGAAGCGTTCCGCTGGACGCCCGGCGGCGGCATGACCGGGCTGGGCTTCCTCAACATGGGTGACCCGATCAACATGCGATGGAGCGAGGCGGTCGCGATCTCCCCTGATGGCAAGGCCGTCGTCGGCAACTCGACCTCACCGATCACCGGTCCGAATAGCACGGCCCAGCCCTATCAGGCCTTTCGCTGGACTGCCGAGAGCGGAATGGTCGGGCTCGGCTGGCTGCCGGGCCCTGCCGATACCCAGACCTACGTCCGCCGCAGCGGGGCGACCGCCACCAATGGCGACGGATCCGTGGTGGTGGGCTATTCCAGTTTCTCATCGGCCACCGGCGACGGTCTTGCCGCCTTCCGCTGGACGCAAGCGTCCGGGATGACACAAATCCCGTTCCTTCCAGAAGTCGTGACGGCCACCACGCGCGACGCTGCCGCTAACTATGTCAACAGCATCGGCGATATCGTCTTCGGCAGTTCGGAATATGTCGATGCGCAAGGCAACAGCGTCGACATGCCGTGGCGCTGGACCGCGGCGACCGGCACGCAGCCGCTGGGTGCACTCGGCACCGAGGTCCGCCGATCGCAGATCCGTGCGATCGCCGCCGACGGCAACGTCGCATTCGGCGCGAGCTACATTCACTTCCCCCAAGGCGTGGCCCCGGATGTCGAATTCTTCCGCTGGACCCCGACGGGCGGAATGGTCAGCTTGGGCGCGATGCCGTCGGGCGTGACCGCCGGCTATTATCTCGCCGCCAACACCAATGCTGACGGCACGATCTTCCTGGGCAACGAAGTGCCCAAGCAATATTACGGCGTCAGCAGCTACGACCCGCATACATTCGCGGTTCGCTGGACGCAGGCCACAGGACTCAAGAAAGTCAGCGATCTACTGACGGCCGCAGGCGTGCCGTTGCCGCCCGACCTCGTTTTCGCGTTCAACGGAGGCATATCGCCCAGCGGGGAGTATTTCACGCTGAGCGGCGTCAATCCCGACAGCTCCACGCAGCCTTACAAGGTGTACCTGGTGCGCTATTCCTCGGCCAGCAACCCTACGCCGACGCCAACGCCAACGCCCACGCCCACGCCCACGCCCACGCCAACTCCGACCCCAACACCCACGCCTACTCCAACGCCGACGCCCACGCCGACGCCTACTCCGACTCCCACTCCCACACCGACTGGCGGTGGGACACCGATCGCGGGCATCACGACGGTCGAATCTCTGCAAGGGTCTGTCGACATGATCGTCCGGCGCCGAATGGGCGGGCTGATCAATCACCACCGCTACGCCATGCCTCTTTTCGGTGAAAATGACGGGCCAGATGGCGGCAATACCGCGGGGCTGCTCGGGACTGGCGGGGCCACGGCCGGGGGAGCCGCAGGGCGCCTGGTGCCGACGCCGGGCCTGTCGATCCTGGGAGGCTTTTCATATGGCTACGATCACGGCGGCCCGATCAGGATCGACGATCTGGCGATGATCGCGGGCGCCATTAGAGTCGTTGAGCCTATGGCGCCCAAGCTCAGCGGCTCAATAATGGTGGGCGCCTGGCGCGCGCGCGACGGAACGGTCGGCTTAAGCCGGAGCTACGCAAACGGCAGCGCGAATGTGACCGCCACGAGCAGCTTTGCCGGATGGGATCGCTATGTATTCGTGCGCGCCGGACTGGTTTTCACGCCTGTTCCCGCCGATGCAGTCTTCCTGACCGGTGAAGCGGGGTCGCAGCGCTGGCGCTATGGCGGGTTTGCAGAGAAGGATAGCGGCGCCAACCCGTTCCCCGCCACATTTGGTGCCGAGCGCGGCAGCATGGGCGTTGCAAAGGCGCGAGCGAGTTGGACGCATCAGTGGAACGGTCGGGTCGATACGACCCTTTGGAGCGCGGGCGCGTGGACGTACGATCGCAAAAGCGATTTGCAGGTTCTGATAAGCGGAGCCGGCATCCTGACGCCGCGGATTCAGACACCGAGATGGGCCGAATATGGCGGGCGGATCGGGTACCGGCTATCCGAACGGGCCGATCTCGCCGTGTTTGCCAACGGACTGACGGGACCGGGACAAGGCAATCGCGTGAGCGGAGGTTTGTCGGCGAAATACCGATTCTGACAGGCAGCGCCCTGTCCTCAGGCTTTGGGACAGACGGCGCCGCTCTGGACCCATGCCTTGAACAAGGCACCGAACTGCGCCTGGGTGCCTGGCGCAGGCGTCCGGTTGCCGCCTGGATGCCAACCCCAGCCGACGAGTTCGTCCGTGGCCATATGCTCTTCCATCTCGGCCATGGTCTTGCCGCCGTTGCGGGCCTTGTCCTTGAGCTGAAGGCAGATCTGGCCAAGCGTCTTGCCCTGCCAGGCCATTTCCGGCGGCGCCAGCATCCACCGCGGATTTCCCGGCACGTTGGCCGGATCGAAATTCTTGTCCCGATGGCAGGTGAAGCAATGCAGGCCCGGCGCACCGATGCCGTCGGCCCGCACGACCAGCGGCATATGCGGCCGCATCGCGTCGGTCTGGGTCGGACGATCCGTGCGCGGATGGCAGTTGAGGCAGCGGGGATGCTGGATCACCTTGCCCACTTCCGCGAACAAGGCGAGCGAGCGCGCATTCGGGTCCTTGATGCCGGTAAAGGCTGAGAGCGGCTGAAGCGACGTCGCCATGGCCGGCGGCGGCGCCGGCCTGGCTCCAGATTGCGCGACGACCTGCACGCCGACCATGCTCAGCGCCAATGCGAACGCCGCGAAGAGTGCGATGCGGGCGATCATGCCTTGCGCACCATCGGCAGGTGGGTGGGGCGCTCGCGTCCGAGCTTAGCGAGCGCATTGGCGATCGCGGGGCCGCAGGGCGGCACACCCGGCTCGCCAATGCCGGTCGGCGGAGCGCTGGACTTGATGATCGTCACCTCCACTTCGGGCATCTCCATGATCCTCAGCGAACGATAATCGTTGAAGTTCGACACTGCCGGCTTGCCGGCGACGAGCGGCACTTCGCCGTAAAGTATGTGGCCGACCGCATAGCCCACCCCGCCTTCGACCTGCGCGCGGATGATGTCGGGATTGACCGCCGTGCCGCAGTCGACAGCTGCCCAGACCTTGTGCACCCTGGGCTCGCCATCCTCGCCGATCGAGACCTCGGCAATTTCCGCGACGAAGGTGCTGAAGCTCTCGACGACCGCGACGCCCCGCGCACGGCCCTTGGGCACCGGGGAGCCCCATTTGGCGAACTCGGCCACCGCCTTGAGCACGCCTGCAGCGCGGGGCTCATCGTCCATCAGTTCGAGACGGCCCGCAACGGGGTCCTTGCCCGCGACTTCCAGCAGCCGGTCGACGAAGGTCTCGACCGCATAGCCGGTGTGCGTATGGCCCACCGAACGCCACCAGAGGGTTGGCACGGGCGACGCGTCGATGGTCGCATCGCAGCGGAAGTTCGCCAGCTTGTAAGGCGGCTTGTCCGACCCCTCGACCATGGTCGAATCAACGCCGTTCTGGACCATCATCGCTTCCATCGGCCCGCCGACCGCGAAGCTCTGGCCCATGACGCTGTCCGTCCAGGCGAGGATCTTGCCGTCCTTCACGGCGCCCTTCATGCGGTGCACGATCAGGGGCCGGTAATAGCCGCCGTGAATGTCGTCCTCGCGCGTCCAGGTCAGACGAACCTTCTTGCCCGGGCCGATCGCCTTGGCGCACTCGGCCAGCTCAACGGCGAGATGCCCGTCTCCCGTCGCGCGACGGCCGAAGCTGCCGCCGGCGAGAACCGGCTCGAGCTTCACCTGCTCGAGCGGGATGCCCAGAACCTTGGCGATGGCCGGATGGTCGAAGGCGGGGAATTGCGAACCGAAGCGCGCGACAGCGCTCTTGCCGTCCCATTCGATATAGCCGCCGAGCGGCTCCATCGGCGCATGCGCGAGATAGGGAAAGACATAGTCCATTTCGACCAGCGTCGCGCCGGCCGTCGCGAGCGCTGCATCGACATTGCCGCTGGCCTTTGCGACCTTGGCAGACTTGCCGGCCTTCGCCAGATATTCCGACGCCATCTCCGCGCTCCCGCGCGCCTCGGCCTTGCTCTCGTCCCATTTGATGGCGAGCGCCTTGCGGCCTTTGATGGCGGGCCAGGTGCTCTCCGCATAGACCGCGACGCCGCTCGGGATTTCCTTCACCGCGACGACGCCCTTGACCTTGAGCGCCTGCGCCGCGTCGAAGCTTGCCACCTTGGCGCCGAAGCGCGGCGGATGCGCGACCACGACAGACAGCGTGCCCGGCTCCCACTGGTCGATCGAGAAATGCGCCTTGCCGGTCGACTTGGCGAGGCTGTCGACCCGACCGACCGACTTGTCCTTTCCGATCAGGTTGAACTTGCTCGCATCCTTGAGCGGCACGTCCTGCGGCGGGGTCAGCTTCGCCGCGGCCGCGACGAATTCGCCGAACTTGCCGGTCTTGCCGCCCGACCCGGAAATCACGCCGTCCTTCACCGTGATCTGCGCCGCCGGCACACCCCAGCTCTGCGCCGCGGCGTTGACCAGCATCCAGCGCGCCATGGCGCCGGCCTTGCGCATCTGCATGTAGCTATTGGCCATGGCGGTCGATCCGCCTGTGCCCTGCATGCCCATGAACAGATTGGCGTAGAGCTTCTGGTTGCCGGGTGCATGCTCGGCGCGCATCTGCGCCCAGTCGGCGTCCATCTCCTCGGCCACCAGCGTTGCCAGCCCCGTGAACGGCCCCTGCCCGAACTCGATATGCTTGATGAGCACCGTGACGCTGCTGTCCGGCGCAACGCGAATGAAGGCGTTCGGGTCGACCGGCGGCGGCCCGCCTGCCCCCGGCGGCTGCGCGGCCAGCCGGCTGACGCCCATGGGCAGCATGAAGCCAATGACCAGCGCCCCGCCGCCTTTCAGGACCGCGCGGCGCGAGAGCCTGGCGTCATGCGCGGTCATGCGCTCTTCTCCAGCGACTTTGCAGCGTCGTGAATGGCCGAGCGGATGCGGACATAGGTTGCGCAGCGGCAGATATTGCCGTTCATCGCCAGGTCGATATCGCGATCGCTCGGCTTGGGCTGTTCGCGCAGCAGAGCGACGGCAGTCATGATCTGCCCCGACTGGCAGTAGCCGCATTGCGGAACGTCATGCGCAACCCATGCCGACTGGATCGCCTTGGCTTCCGGGCCTTGCACGGCCTCGATCGTCGTGATCTCCCCCGTCGCGGCGCTCACCGGCACCGAGCAGGAACGTAGGGGCTGATCGTCCATGTGCACGGTGCACGCGCCGCACATCGCGACGCCGCACCCGAATTTCGTGCCGGTCAGGCCCAGATTGTCACGGAGCACCCACAGCAAGGGCGTGTCGTCATCGACGTCCACTTGCCGGGCCGTCCCGTTCACCTTCAGGTTGAAGATCATGAAGGCTCCCAAGATTGAGGATGTTTCTAGACCGATCGGTACACCTTCGATCGACCGCTTGGCAAGCGCCGCGAGCCAAAACGTCCGCGATGCCGCGATGAGAGAGGGATCGACGGCGGCCTGCTCAACGCAGTTCGGCGATGACCGGAACTGACAGACCGTCGATACTCAAAACTTTCATAATATCGGTCCGGTCACTGATTGGTCCGACAGCGATTCCATCTCCACAAGCGGATCAGGATTTTATGATCTCGCCAAGAGGTAGACCGTTTAAGGGCGCAGGGCGATAACCGGCGAGCTGACGGATGATCAGACCGCGATTGATCGCCTCTGTCACGCCCAGTTCGCGCGCTTTGTAGAGCGATTCGACGAAGGCCATGGTCAGGTGCATGTCTGCTTGTGCGATCTGTTGCGCCATTTCAGTCGCCCTTGTCATTAGTCGTTCGCGTGCCGCTATCTCGGAAATCAGGCCGAGACTGTAAGCCCGCGCAGCGTCAATCGGGTCGTGCGGGCCGAGCAGGAACATGCGCGACACAGCCTCGTGTGGAACCCGGCGTGCCATTTCGATCGGTTCGATTATAGGAACCGAGCCGGTGCGATGCATATGCGCATCGCAGAAGCGGGCCTCTTCGACCGCAATGCAGATGTCGGCATCAAGAAGGAAATGGAGGCCCGGACCGACGACAAGGCCGTTCACGGCCGCAATCACCGGCTTCCAGCATTTGTTCTGCTTGGCCGTGTAGCGCCTTATCCCCTCATCGCGCCGCAGATAGGCCGGAGGTGGACCATCTTGGCGGAAGACGGCGCTGTCGATCCCGCCACAAAAGAACTCATCGCCGGCAGCAGTGAAGATCGCGACGCTGAGGGTGTCGTCAGCACGAAATGCCTCCCAGGCCAGCGGGAGTTCATTCAGCATTTGCGCGTTTGCAATGTTATCCGCTTCTGGCCGGTTGAGGGTGATGGTGCAGATCGAGCCCGATCTCTCGAAGCGAAGCGTCTGGAAGGACGGACCGGTGTTGCTCCCGTTCGTCGGAAGTGGGGAGTCGTCATGTGCCACGATGATACCTCCCATTCCGGAACGTTAACGGCGCTCCTCCCTCAATCGGGCTTTCGGCGCCCGAATTGGACTCTGGAGCACGCCACGGCCGCAAGCTCATGCAAAATAGGCGTCAACGTTGCGGTCGCTCCAGAGATCCATCGTTGAATCGACCACCGAATGCGATGCTGGCGGGATGGCCGCGTTGCACAGGTCAGTGTCCGAAAAGGTCTCGAAGCGATAGCCACTAGGGTCGCGCCACACGTCGAACACGTGGCTGCCAAGAGGGTGCCGGCCCACGCCCCAGATCGATTCGTGCTGACGCTGCGCCATCCAGCGATGACCGAGGAACTGGGTCTCCGAGTTGGGCACCTCAAACGAAAGGTGATGTAGGTCACTTCTTCCGAACGCGAAAAAGGCGACAATGTGATGATCCACCCATTCGTCCCCGCGGTCGAGGCGATAGAATCCCCCCACGACGTTATCCGGCGAGCCGGCGTAAAGCAGGTCGCTCGGGATAAGTCCCAGGGTTTCGCGATACCAGGCGTCGCAGGCCCGCCAATCCTTGATGAATAAGCCGACATGGCCGAGGCGCAATAAAGGCGGGGAGCCGAGGGGCGGCTTATGTTGCGACACCCCTCGCCGCGGCTTCTCGGCGCCTTGGTTGGTGGCCATCATGGGCGGCGCGACGTCGGGCGTGCGCTGTTCAACCCCGCTGACTATCCTGACCTCCATCCCCTCCGGATCATGCAAGACCAGGGCGCGCCCGCCCCCGGGGCCATCCAAAGACACAATTTCGCCGCCAGCACTGACTCGCGCCTGCTCGAGCTCGACCGATGCGTCCAGTTCAAAGGCCAGCGATACGAGGGCGGACTCCTCCGCTGCTTCCAGAACCAAGTTGTAGCCGGCGGCTCCGCCCGAGCGGAAGAAGACGCGCCCTCCCGTTTCCGCCACTTCGGTCAATCCGAAGTCGTGGACGAACGCATGCGACCGCTCCAAATCGGAGACTTTCAGATGGACGTGGTGCAACCCTGTCAAGAGCATCGGCATCTCCCTCTGCTCGTCTTGAAGCAACAACCCATCAGCATCCAATCACTTTATCGCTGGCGAGGTATCAGCCTTGCCGATACCTTGACCGCATGCGTTTCGATCGCCTCGATCTCAATCTCCTTCCCGTTCTCGACACGCTTCTCGAAACGCGCAGCGTTTCCGAAACGGCAAGGCGCCTGCACCGCAGTCAGCCCGCCATCACAGGCGCGCTGAACCGATTGCGAGAATTCTTCGCAGACGATCTGCTCGTGGCCGCCGGCCGTCAGATGCTTCCCACGCGGCGGGCAGGGGAGCTGGTTGAGCCGGTTCGGCGCACACTCGCGCTGATCCGGGGGGAGATCACGCAGCCAAACAGCTTCGATCCGTCGACCAGCAGCCGCCACTTCATCATCGCAGCATCAGATTATGCCTATACGATCCTGCTCAGCCACGTCATTGTCGAAGCAGCGCGTATCGCCCCTGGGATCTCGTTCGAGGTCATACCGCCTGGCGGCGAGGCCTCCCAGCAGCTTTCCCACGCGGAAATCGACCTGCTCTTCACCGTCGCGCCCTTTCATGACGCAAACCATCCGTTCCTTCCGCTGTGGCGTGACGAAGAGGTCATAATCAGTTGGAGCGGTGCAGGATACTCTGACGAAATCGAGAGCTCAGTCTTCTACGGCGCTCGCCACGCGCTAGTGATGATCGGTTCTGACCGACGTCCGACCGTGACGGACGCCTACGTTCAGCAAAGTCATCCGGAGCGTGTCGCGCGAGTGCAGGTTCCAAGTTTCTCTTCACTTCCGCTTGCCATCATCGGCACGGCACGGCTGGCCACCATGCATCGCCTCTACGCCGAGCATTTCGCGCGGGCCTATCCCGTCAACATTCATCGGCCCGCCGAGGCGTTTCCGGATATTCTCGAAGGCGTACAATGGCATCAGATCCATGATCTGGATCCGGGCTTGCAGTGGTTGCTGGACCGCTTGAAGCATCAGCGGGATCAACTGCCTGAACGATCGCAGCTAGTCTGACCCCAGCCGCAAGGGCTGCACGAAAGCAGCTCAGCGGCGGCGTTGAAGGCGATCGAACATCTGAAGTGAAGGCGATATTGGCCGGGTCAGATCTTACAAATCGAAGCAATCCTCGCGCATCACCGCCTGCGCCCGCTTAAGCGACAAAGCGCCGGAGCGAGGCGACGTCCCGGCGGGGCGGGACACCAAACATTCGGCTATATTCTCGGCTGAACTGCGACGGGCTTTCATAGCCCACACGAAAGGCGGTCGCCTCGACATTGA
The DNA here is from genome assembly GCA_017745115.1 of Sphingobium sp. The sequence continues at coordinate 91,817 of JAGIAA010000007.1, forward strand.
TTTCGCCGGACGCGAGGAGACGGCGCGCCTCGAATAAGCGGAGCTGCTTTTGGTATTGCAGCGGCGTCATCGCCGTCAGCGCCTTGAACTGCCGGTGGAAGGCGGACGGGCTGAGCTGAGCCACCGATGCCAACTCATCGACGGCAACATGGTCCGCGTAGCGATCCCGTAGCATGTGGACGGCGTTGAGGATGCGGCGAGTCCGATCGGTGCCTAGCACCATTTTTATGACTTCCCCGCCATGTGGCCCGGTCAGCAGCCAGTAGCAGATTTCACGCATCAGGGCGGGATAGAGCAGCGGAATGCCTTGCGGTGTATCGAGCAAGCGCACGGCGCGGGCGACGCAGTCGGCAAGGGGCCCCGCGAAGTCGCTTACAAACACGCCATGACGCACGCTCTGCGATGCTGAGGGCGCTTCGCTGAGTCTTTCCACGACGTCCCGCATTGCGCCGAGATCCAACTCAACGACGAGGCCGAGATAGGGTTTGGCCGGGCTGGCCTCGGTGACTTGGCCGACAGCCGGCATCTCGACACCCACGACCATCGCCTGGCCGGCGCCATAATCGAAGCGCCGATCGCCGAAGGCCGTCCACTTCGTGCCTTGCAGGGTGATGCAGAGCGCGGGCTTGAGGATCATGTGAGACAACGGCTTAGGATGATCAGAGCGCAGGATCGTCAGACCGTGGATGGCTGTCGCAAAGGGGCTGCCACCCGATTGCCGCTCGGTATAGCGCAGGACGGATTGCACAAGATCTTCAGCCATCTCGGTCCGCTTTCACCCTTGGCGTCGTCGACCGCAATTTACGCTCAGGAGCAGAATCAGGCAAGAATCAGGAAAGTTCCGGCATTCAGCATCGGCTCCCGGCCGCATATTTCCTCGGCCACGACACGCAGATGAAGGAATATATCATGACCGACCAGATCCCATGTGATTCCGCTAACCGGATCGCCATCGTAACGGGCGGAAGCCGCGGGCTCGGCCGCAATACCGTCCTCAGCCTTGCCCGACGCGGCGTGGGCTCCATCTTCACTTACAATACCAATCGCGCAGAGGCCGAAAAGGTCGTCGAACTGGCAGCCGAAGCTGGCTCTCGAGCCATCGCCCTGCCGCTCGACGTCGGCGACGCAACCACATTCGACGCTTTTGGGGATCGGGTGCGCGAGACGCTTGCGGGCCTTGGCGCCGAACGCTTCGACTATCTCGTCAACAATGCCGGCGTGTCCCATCACGCTTCGATCGAGATGACCACGGAGGACGAGATGGACCTGCTCTATCGCGTCAATTTCAAGGGCGTGTTCTTCCTCACCCAGAAGCTGCTGCCGCTGATCAGGGACGGCGGCCGAATCGTGAATCTGTCGAGCGGCCTGTCGCGGATCATCGTACCCGGCAGTGCGCCTTATGGAGCGCTCAAGGGCGCAATCGACGTACTGACTCGTTATCAGGCCAAGGAGCTCGGCGCGCGCCGCATCACGGTCAACGCCGTCGCTCCGGGGGCGATCCAGACCGACTTCAGCGGCGGTATGGTGCGTGATAATCCGGACCTCAATCGACAGGTCGCGGACATGACCGCGCTGGGCCGCGCCGGCGTACCGGATGATATCGGTCCGATGATCGCGGCTCTGCTCTCCGACGACAATCGGTGGGTGAATGCACAACGGATCGAGGTCTCGGGCGGAATGGCCATTTAAGGCATGATCCCAGTTAAGTCATGATCAGGAGAACGACATGGATATTGATCGCAGGACTTTGGTCGCCACGCTACTGACCGGAGCGGCGGCTGCCATCGCAGCACCCAGCGCAATGGCTCAGAACGTCCCTTCGCTGCAGCAGGCGAAAAATGTTGTTCTCGTCCATGGCCTGTTCGCGGACGGCTCGAGCTGGTCGGAAGTCATTCCGCTCCTGCAGCAGCGTGGACTGAACGTCACCTCAGTGCAGAATCCGCTGACGACGCTGGAGGAGGCAGTCGCATCATGCCGGGCTGTGCTGGATCGGCAGGACGGACCAACGGTGTTAGCAGGCCACTCCTTCTCCGGCATGATCGTGACCGAAGCCGGGGTTCATCCGAACGTCTCTGCGCTCGTTTATGTCGCCGCGCGGGCGCCAGATGCTAGCGAGGATTATGCCGCCCTTGCCGGACGTTACCCCGCGCCGCCGGCGTCTGCAGGCATCATCTATGATGGCGACGAGGGGCGGCTTTCCGAAGAAGCTTTCGTAAGGGACTTCGCAGGCGATCTGCCGCCTGCCAGGGCGCGCGTGCTTTTTGCTGTGCAGCAGCCGTTCCGCAAAGCGCTTCTGACTGGCCGAACGACCCAGGCGGCATGGCGCAGCAAGCCGAGCTTTTATGCCGTCTCGACTGAGGACAGGACGATCAATCCGGATTTGCAGCGTTTCATGGCTTCACGCATGGCCGCCAGGTCCATCGAGCTTCGATCCAGTCACGTCTCGCTGATCTCACATCCCGTTGCGATCGCGAAGCTCATCCTCCAGGCCGCCGGACGGGCATAGCGCGCTCAATTCTGGCGCAGCGAACTCGCGCACGGCTTGAGCGAATGTCAGCTTTCAGATCTGCAGATGAGAGCGAGAACGTCCGATTGGGGAGCGAATGGAGACAGCGATGCTCTCAAGATTTTCGTCGCCGCTATCCCCCAAGGCAATGCCGAGCGACCAAATGTGATCCGAAGGGGGTCAGGAGTCCGTCGCAGCGGACGAGCACCGTGCGCGCCAAGCCACCCACGCTACCGCCATCGCAACCCCAGCGCGGCGCTGACATCATGGCATCACCCACCAAGAACCGCAAAGACGGCGGCCGTGTTGTTTTGGCTGTATCGCGCCGGCAACTGCGCTTCGATGGTCCTGGCGAACGCGCGCGCTTCCCCGGCCAGCGCCAGAATGATCCTGCGGCTATGCGCCTTGTCTGTCCCGAGGGCATATCCCATGCTCAGCGTATCGAACGGCACGCCGGCACCATGCTTCGGCAACTCGGTTGCCAGCGGCAGGAGCGCCGTCATCATCTGTGACACTGACAGGGCCCGCACATTTGGCTCGCCGTGGCGATAGCCATAGTCCAGGCAGCACAGGGCGAGCCAGTAATGGAGATTGCTCAGCCACGCGATCCCATGCGCTTCGTCCGAGGCGATCTGGTTGGGATGGCCGACAAAGGCGGTGGGATTTTCCGGCAGCGGATGCGCGGGATAGGCTTCATGGCCGGGCGCGACATCCCAAACATTCTTCACGCCCGACTTGGCGAAGGCCGGGTGGCGGCCTTCATAAACCTGTCGGAAAAACTCGAAATGGTCGTGTTCGCCCTCTTCCATGATGGCGAGCAGGTCGCTGCGCCATTTCTCGACTTCGGCGGGCGCGAGCGGAAATCCCGGCCGTCCTGAGCATTCCGACAGCAGATCGAGGACATTCCGGTACAGGCTGCCAACGTGATTTGGCCGATCGAGACCGCCGATGTCCTTCAGTACGCGTCTGCTGAACTGCTCGTCCTCGGGTGTGCGCTGAGCATTTGCAGCGAACATCGAGGCCGGCCCTTCGGTATAGGTATATTTCGCGATAGACCGGCGGCTGATGGGCTCCAGCATGAAAGGAAATGGATAGATATCCGGCTCATAGGGGAAATCCTGCCGGTCGAGATGAGGGCCGCTACCGAGCGCGACAAGCAGGCGATTGACGGCGCCCAAATGCTGCATTTCCTGCACGGCCACGCCCAGCAGGTTCGCCGACGTCGGCGCCCCGACGCCCACGAGAGGCTGGTACCGCGCCTTGATCGAAAAGGCGCAGTAGAGATATTGCAGCATGAGCCCATGTTCGATCTCGGCGGCCTCTCGCAGCATTCGGAGCAGTTCGAGATAGGGATCGGCAAAGTCGCGAATGATGATGCCGGTCCGGTTTCTTGCCGACGCATTTGCCAGCTTGCCATGGGCGAGCGTCGCTGCCTGTGAGCTGCTGAGCGAAGCGAGCGCGACCGGCGCCGCCACGCCATGAGCCAACGCGACCTGCAGAAAAGAACGCCGCCCTTTATCGGGAATCGATTCAACAATGCGTGATGTGCTGCGCGAAGCATTGCCTCGCGGTTGACCCTGCTCATCTCGTTTCATTGTGACGATTTCTCCTTGGCGGCGCGGCGCCCTTTCTTGCGGCTTTGACGGACCGGGCGTGTTCGGAACAGCTTCGCGTGCGCGCCTTTGCGGTACGGAATGCCTGGAATGCCAGGTCCGGCACCAGATTGCCGGCTGTCTCCGGGCGCATTGCTGCAACCGGGGATTCGCCTTCCTTCAGTGGACTGAACTCACCTGCTGACTTCGAGGCTGGTCCTGGGTCCCAAAGCACCGGCGTTCGCGACCATTGGGCCGCTGGTGTCGGCAACCACGAGCTTGACCCACAGCGTATCCCCTTCCTTGAAGTAGGATGTGCTGCTCGCGTTGCGCAGCGCAGCCAGACTGCTTTGCGCTGTGCCAGCGGCGCTCGTTGCAAAACCGGGCAGCTCGAAAATCACCCAGGACCCTTTGTCCATTTCCCGCAGGGCGAGGTTCACCGCCTTTCTGGCGGTGTCGACCTTGACCTCCGATCCGCTGAGGATCGAGGTCTCGCCGGTCAGCTCAACCTGCTTCCCGTTGCGGCTGATCATGATCGGATCGGCAGGCGGGCGAGGCCCAGCGGCCGCACGGGGCGCGCCGCCCGGAGCTCCAAGGGCTGCGCCGGGAGGCGCACCGGGTGCCGCTCCGGGCGCTGCCGCCAGGGCCGCGACTGGAAGTGCGCCGGGACCGCCCACACCGCCAACGCTCAGGCGGCCCAGGTCGCCCCGGCAAATGGCGGCGTTCCAGGACGCCTTCATTTCGCAGGCCTTCGGATCGGGCGTAATGCCGTTGTCGATGACGATGTAGGAGTTGGGGGTGCCGCCGATCGAGCCGTCCCTGTCATGAATGGCCGCGCCCATATAGCCCGAGCGGCTTCCGAAATCATTGGCCCATTTGCGGTCGACGGGCGGGAAATAGACAGGCTTCGCCTTGTCGAACTTCAGCCCTTCCACGCCGTTCTCGGTGCTGATCCCGAAGCTGGTGTACATCAGATAGGAGATCGCGCTCGCCTTGCGCGTGGCATTGTCTTCGAAGTTGCGGAAGGTGACATTCTTCACGTCGTGGCGGAAATCATAATATTCGTAGCCACGGATGGGGAAGTCGGCGAGCGCCGGCTCCGGCAAGCTGCGACCGTACGCAATTTCCGCCGGAGTGCGGGGATTGCCGATATTGGCGCTCTCGCCCACGAACAGTGAGTCGACGACCTGTGACGTGAACGTGTTGGGGCCGCGACCGGCGGCGTGGGTATAGCCGATCGCATTGTCGGCCAGCTTCAGATTCTTGAAGGTGTGTAGCTCGCCGCGGCTCCAGATGGCGTTGTTCCGGTTCTTGTAGGCGGTGAAATTGTCGAACACCGCTTCCAGCTTCGCGCTCTTCGTGTCGGTCGGGTCGACATAGCCAATGTGGTAGTTGCTGCCGACGACACTGAAGCTGCCGTCCGCCTTGGGCCCGCGATCGAACATGAAGCCGTCGAAGTTCGAGTGAGAGGTGTTGCCGCTGAACTCTCCCAAATGGGTCTGGCGGGGGCGTGTATTGGGGCTCTTGCCTTCGTGCGCGCCAATGGCCTGTTCCGGAAAGGCGAACCAGAAGCCAATCTGCTCCGACCCTGCCGCCACGTTATTCCGGTAAATGTTGTTCGGATTGGTGATCCAGAAGGTCGACGCGGTGTTGTCCGACGGGATCAGGACGTCCTTGGTCTTCTGACCGGACAGACCAGACGTCGTGCCGCCCGGGCTGAGGTTGGTCGGCACGCAGGGCTTCCCGTCGGGATGGCACTTGGTCATGATTCCGAGATTGTGGACGAACTGGTTGCCGGTCTCGACAGCATCCTCGAGGAAGTAGCAGTGACCCACCGTGTTGAAGGTGACGTTATTTTCGATCTTGAGGTTGTTGGTTCCGTGCACGGTCACGCAGCGGCTGTAGGTGTTGTGGATCGCCGAATTGCGAACATACTGCCCCTGCCCCTCGCCCAAAATATGCCAGTGGATGGGATAGCGGGCGAGATGCATGTTCTGCCCCATGCGGGTCAGCTCGACGCTCGAGACGTACATCTTGGAGCCGGCCATCGCCATGATGTGGCCACCAAAGTAGCTCTTCTCAGCATCGTCTGACGCTTGAATCTTGATGTTGCGCGTCAGCAAGCCGACTTCGCCGCGCTCGTCGACGCCGAAGGTGATCTCACCGAAGTGCATGTACTGGAGCGGCTTGTCGAGCGTGAGGGTATTGCCGCTGACGGCCGTGATCGTGCGTTCTTCGGCCTGTTTCGAATCGAAATCGGTGGAGGCGAGGACGATCTGGTCGCCCTTGCGCCAGCCCGCGGCGTTCAGCACCGCAATCTGGATGCTGCCGGCCTTGGCGGTCTTGGCAAGCTTGGTCCAGCTATTGGCGCGGTCGCCGTGCAGGTTCAACGTCCCGCCCAGCAGCATGATGCCGCGGTCGCCCATGGTGCTGACATCTTCATTCGGCACTGTGTCGGTCAGCGTGATCGTCGCCTTGCGCGTATGCGGCTTGGCCTCGCTGCCGATAGCCAGTTCGCCGCCCCCCAGCAGGATCCACTCGCTCTTCAGCTCGAGATCGAGCGTGTCCGCAAAGCTGAGCTTGCCGTTGATGATGAGGCTGCGCAGTGCCGGTGGCGCCACATCGAGGAGGATGTTCTTGTCACGGGCAATGGTGACCGCATCGCCCGCCTTGGGCACCTTCCTGTCGGGCCAGGAGGCTGGATCGGACCATCGCGTCTGCTTGGCGGCCACGGCCGGGGCCGACGCGGGCATGGCCATATGGGCATGATCCTCCTGGGCCACGGCGGCAGACCCGGCGCCGAGCAAAAAGGTTCCGGAAAGAAGTGCACCGACAAGGAACAAGCTGGATTGCTTGCGCATGATATTCATCTCCTCGGCCGGGACTTCGTCCCGGCGCTATGTTTGACTCTGGTTCAGAACTTGACGCTCGCACCGAACGAGAAGCGGCGTCCCTGCACGTCGTGGAACAAGCTGTAGTTGCCGCCTGGGAGCTCCCCGAGCGAACGATCGATCTTGGTGTCGATGCCGGTAATGGGCGGCTTGATATCGAACACATTGTCGATCCCGAACCGCAGGCGCACCGCCTTGTTCAGCTGGTAGCTCGAGTTGAAGTGGAACAGGTTGTAGGCCGGAAGGCCGCCATTGTCTGACCCCGCTTTTGCCAGGCCGTTGAGGAAAAGCGCCTCATCGCCGTCTTCGGTCTTGGGAATATGCTGCCACTGAAGCGAAACGTTGGCCGGACCCCAGCTGTAGCCCAGGACGCCGAACAGGCGATACCGGAAGGACGAACCCGTGCTAACGCCCAGGGCGCCGGTCCCGGTCGTCCCGGCATAATCGATCAACGGCTGGCCGTCGAAGGCCCGGATCTTGGAGTGCAGGGTGTAGCTGCCGTTCAGGTTCACGTTCACGCGGCCCGGGCCAGCGGGGAAGCTCCAGTTCAGGTTGGCGTCGATACCCGAAATCTTGATCTGGCCTTCGTTGCCGTAGGTGCTGATGACGTCGTTCACCCTGAAACCGCCGGTTTCGCCGCCGACGCCGTCGCTCCGGAAACGGAATACGCTCGCACAGGTTGAATCGGGATTGTTGATTGCGGCCTGCGCTCGCGCCCGGATCTGCGGGGTATTCAGGCCGGCAGCGCTGGTCGCACCCGCCGCGACCCCTTCGACCGCCGGATTGTAGTTCGGGCTGATACAACGCAGCAGCTGCGCACCGCCACCGATGACCGAAATCGGATCGTTGATCGTGATGTTATAGTAATCGACCGTCAGGTTGACGCGCGAGAGCAGCCCGCTGTTGAACGGGGAGCGGATCACGACGCCCAAGGTCCAGGTGTCCGCCTTTTCCGACCTCAGCTTGGTGGCGGTCGGGTTGTAATCGCGGATGTAAACCGCGTTTCCGACGCGCGGAGAGTTGGAGAAGATGGTGCCGGTGCCCTGCCGCGTTTGCGCATCGGCGGGGTTGTAGAAGCTGTTGGCGTTCGGTGTTCCGTCCGGGTTGGTGATCGGCGCGTATACGCCGTTATTGTCGCGGGCCATCAGCTCAAGGCAGACCGCCTGAACATCCAGCGCGTTCTTCGTGTTGACGGTCGGGTTCGCCGAGAAGGTATTGTTGTTGCGCGTCGAGCAGCCGTCGCCGATCGCGTCGATCGAGATACCGACCTGCCGCTCGAGCAACTGTTCGGCGATATTGGGCGTGCGCTCGGCGCGGTTGTAGCCGCCCCGGAAACGCAGCCACGGCGTGACCTCCCAGTCGGCGAGGATCTTATAGGTATAGCTGGTGCCGCCCGGGGTGTATTTGGATACGCGACCGCCCACTTCGAGGTTCAAGCTCTTCACGAACGGCAGGTCGGCCACGACCGGGATCAGCAGCTCGCCGTAGACTTCCCGGGCGTCGATCCCCGTGTTCTCCATGATGGTGTTGAAGGGGCCTCCGATGATATTGTCCTGGAATTCCCGTCCAGCAGAGGCGCCCGCCGCCGGAAGGAATGAATAGCGCAGCTCACGATAGCTCGCGCCTGCAGCGAAGCGGAGCGTGTCCTTGGCCCAGGGGATCTCGAACAATCCGCCCTGCACGTTGGCCTCGACGATGGTTTGCCGCGAGGTGCCGATGCTAGTGTTGTCTTCGGCGATCGCCTGGCGGCAGTCCTGGGAGATACCCGCATAACCTCCGAAGAAATTCAGCCCGCTGGTGCAGGTTCCGGTCGTGGCACCGGAGCCACCACCATATGCGTTGCCGGTGCCGCTAAACTTCTGGCCGAAGTTCGGCGCCGTGATGACGGCCCGGAGACGGTTCAGCGAGTAATAGCCCGTCTGCCGGCTGATGGTCCGGGCAATGCCGTGATTGACGAATGCTTCCCAGGTCCAGTCGGTACCGGGCACGGAGCCCTGCAAGCCGGCGATCAGCGTGTAGGTCGTCACGTCCTGATAGCTCTGACGCGGATTGGGAAGCGGACCGGCCAGCTGGACGCGGGCGTTCGGGGTCGCGCGGGCATTGAGCAGTTGCTGGATGCTGGCAGGCACCACTGCCTGGAACACCTCGGTGTTGGTGCAGCCGGTCGGATTGTAGCCCGGACCGCCCGCCGTAGCGCAGGGCAAGATGCCCTTGTAGATGTTGTTGAAGGCCGGATTTGGCGCGAAGCTCGTCACGATCTGCCCGTTCACAACGCTCTGCGTGGAAATCACGGCGGACGGCACATTGGGGTTCTGGTAGACTGCGCTCGTCGGCGTGGCGCCCGGAACTGCGCCGGTATACTTGCCGGTGCCCCACGGGATGAACAGGTCGCTTGCCGTGCTCGCCTCGAGCTGGGTGTAGGTCGTGCTGTTGCTGAACAGGCCCTGCGCGAAAACGCCGATCCAGTCGTTGATCTCGAAATTGCCCCGCGCGAGGAAGTTGTAGCGGTCCGTCGGAACGGTCTGCACGGTATTGGTAGTGACTGCGGCCAGCACGCCTGACGAAAGAGTCTTGAAATAATAGCCGTTCAGGTCGTCGAGTTCAGGCCATGGCTTCAGGAAAGCGCCCGCGCCGCGCGACGCGAAATTGTTGAGGCCGCTGAACAGCGAGCCGTCCTTGTTGACGTATACGGCTGTAATATTGTTGGGCACGCCGGGCGAGGCGCCTGCGAAGTAGTTGGTTATGACGCATCCAGCCACGGTCGCTTCGCAGGCCGCAGCCGGGTTCGCGAGGACCGCGCCGGTCGTCGGGTTGATGCGGTTCGCCGGGAAAGTCAGGCCCGAGACGCCGGGGCGGCCCACGCCCAGTGCTGCAGCGGCGCCGACGGTGGTATCCGGATTGGCCCACAGCCGCCTGTAGTTCGGGTTATCCCTCTGGAACAACTCGGCGCGGGAGTTGAGCGACATCGCCAGGCTGACATTGCCTCGGCCGTCCGCAAAGTCGCTGCCGATGATTCCGGAAAGCTGGTACTCGGAGCCGTTCCAGTCATCGCTGATACCGAATTGTCCGTCGAGATCGATCCCCCTGAAGTTCTTCTTCAGGATGAAGTTGGTGACGCCGGCAATGGCATCGGCGCCATAGGTGGCGGAGGCGCCGCCCGAGATGATTTCGACGCGCTCAAGAGCAGCGGAAGGGATCGTGGAAACGTCGACGGTGCCGTTGGCATTGCCCGGCGTGCCGCGACGGCCGTCGATCAGCACCAGAGTACGGTTGGCGCCGACACCGCGCAGCGAGACCGTGGAGGCGCCTGGCGTGCTGGTGGCGCTGGGCTGGATGCTGGTGCCGGCCGCGACCGGGCCACCGGTTCCGCTGACGCCGTTGAGAGTGGTCGACGACTGGGCAACGACGAACTGAGGCAGCTTGTTGAGCTGCTCTTCGATCGCCGCGGTCGACGACTCTTTGATGAAGGTATCGTCAATCGTTATTGTCGGGCTGTTGGCGGTGTAATCCTTGCGCGCGATGCGCGAGCCGGTGACGACGATCGCCGCGGCCTGGGTCTCTCCGGCCGACGCAGCGTCCGATTGGGCGGCAGCGGCAGCGCACGCTGGATCGAGCGGATTCGCCTTGCAATCGGGCGCGGGTTGGGACTGTCCCTGAGCAGCCGCCGGGACGGCCATCGCGATCATGCTGGAGGCGCTCGCGAGCAACAAAGCCCTGTAGACGCCGATTTCGTTGAAATTTACCATTAGAGCCCCCCTTCAAAAATTCGCGGACGGCGGACCGTCGGCGCCATCGATCGTTCGCCGCCGCGATGCAGCGCCACGCGGACCGCAAGCGGTGTTGCGCGTGCTGAAAAAAGCGGTGGCGAGTGATGAAGAAGCTTGATGGGCGGGGAGAAACGGCGTGTCCCAACAGGGACGCCTCCCCTGGCGCTGGTCGCGCGGATTCCCATTCGTCACCCTCCCCAACTGGGCCCGCCTCGACAGGGCGAGCTTACACCCGGGATTTTCTCCCGTGATAGTGAGAGGCGAAACTATTCAGGGCCGGTGAAAAGGAGATGGCTGCAACATGAACCTCGGTTTGCGGCCAGATTAAAATTGGATGACAGCCGGAGAGACGGTTGGAAGCTGCGGGCAGCGCGCTTACTGTCCATCAAGATCGGAGACGTCAGAGGCGGCCGACATATGGGAGGATTATGCAGCCAATCGATCGCATCGGGTCTCACAGCCTGCGGCACAAGCTCGAAGCTGCATCCTGGGCAGGGCTCATCGCGACTGCCGTACTTGCAGGGCTGCTCCTCTTCATAGCGTCGACGGCCAGCAAGGTTCTCAATGCGGCTCGGGTCTCGCATGAGCGCGTGCAGCTGTTCACTCAGCTGGACAGGGCGATCTATGACCTTCAGGTCCAGAGATATCAACAGCTCCGCCATGCGGGTCCGCGTGCCGATCAGGCCGTTGCGATCGGGTCCGCGAAGGTGCATGCTCTTTTGCGCGAGGCTGCGGAATTGCCCGTCTCGACTGCTCATGACCGCGCCGTGGCACTCGAAATCGAAAAGAAGGGCCGTGAGGCTGAAGATTATCTGCTGCGGCTGCCGCAGCTGCTGCGCCAGGTGGATGCGACGATCGAGGAAGCAGGCTCCGGCGCCGGCATGCGCGAACTGCGGCGTGTTTCGGCCCCCTTGTCCGCCCTGACCTCGGCCCTGCAAAGGGAAATCCGCGCAGGCGGAACGGATGCGGCCGCGCGCACGGCCGACGCCCACAAGCTGATCACATTGGCAGTCGGCGCGTCCGTCGTCGGCTTCCTTCTGGCCGTCGGTCTGTCCTCCACGATCCATATCCTGCTGCGCAAGCGGCTGCGTCCCGGCCTCGTTGGCCTGGAGCGCGGCGCCCAGTCATTCGCCCAGGGAAAGCTGGACTACCGGATCGAGCTTCCGGGCTCGGACGAGCTGGCGCGGCTCGCCACCGCCTTCAACCTGATGGCGCAGGCGCTTGCCGAAAAGCAGAAGACCCTTCGGGAAGCGCAAATCGAGCTTGAGCAAAAGGTGGCAGATCGAACGCGGCAACTGCGGCTGGCGAATGCGAAGCTGTCCATGGCGGATGAGCGGCGCCGTGCCTTCCTTGCCGATGTCAGCCACGAGCTTCGCACGCCTCTGACGATCATCCGGGGCGAAACGGAAGTGGCCCTCCGAACCGCCGAAAATGCCAATTTCGACGCCAGTGACGTATTTGGGCGCATCCTCCAGCAAACGCGCGATCTGACCAGGATGGTCGATGATCTGTTCGTCATCGCGCTTGCAGAATCGGGCGCCTTACCGCTCGAACGCGAGAAGCTCGACCTCGTTGATGTCGCCAGCCGAGTGGCGAACGATTTCGGCACCCTCGCCAACGAGGCCGGTGGAGCCGTTTCCATTCTGCCGGGACCGAGATGCCATGCCTCAGGGGATCCGGAGCGCGTCCGCCGAGCGTTGGCAGCCCTCATCGAGAATGCCATGCGACATTGCCAGCCCGCCGTGAAGGTCGAGATCGAAGTGGATATGATCGATGGGCACCCGAGCATCGTGGTGACCGACGATGGTCCCGGTATCGATCCCTCTGTTGCGCCCGGGCTTTTCGAGCGGTTCAAGCGAGGCGACACGCGGGGCGAAGGGTCCGGCCTTGGCCTCAGTCTGGTCGGTGCCCTGATGGAGGCGCACGGCGGCCGCGCATATCTGGCTGCCGCGCCAAGAGGTGGAACCCGCGCGGTTTTGGAATTCCCTGACAGCACTCATTCGGAGACCGCGTCATGATGCAGATCCTGTTTGTCGAGGATGACGAACGCGTACGCCGGTTCGTTCTCCGCGGTCTTGAGGCCGAAGGCTATTCCGTCAGCGTGGCCGTTGATGGCGAGGAAGGGCTCGCGCGCGGAACGGCCGAGGAATTCGACGTCATCATTCTGGACGTAATGTTGCCCCGCCTCGATGGCCGGGAAATATGCCGCCAGCTCCGCAGCGCGTCCATCGCCACGCCGATCTTGATGCTGACAGCAATGGACAACACCGAAGATAAGGTCGGGGCTCTGCGCGGGGGCGCTGACGATTATCTGACCAAGCCGTTCGATTTTGATGAACTGCTTGCGAGGATAGAAGCTCTTGCGCGGCGCAAGGATGGTTTCGCGGTAGAAGCTCCGAGCGTGCTGCAGATGGGTAACGTCCAGATGGAGCGAGACTCGATGCGCGTGCTCCTGGATGGGCGCCCCGTCGAACTCACGGGACGAGAATACCAGCTGCTCGAAATGCTGATGACGTCGCGGGGCAAGGTCCTCAGCCGCACACGCATACTGAACAAGGTCTGGGGGTATGACTCAGACCCTCTCACGAATGTCGTCGACGTCTACGTCCGCCGGCTCCGTACCAAGATGCAATGGGATTCGGAAAACGGCTGGATCCGGACCATACGAAATTACGGCTATCGATTTGATCCCGCAGCCGACCTGGCGCAGGCGAGGTAATCACCTGTTATCATACGCTTACCTCTTGACTCGAGGCATTCGGTTTCCAAAATTTCTGCAGGCGATTTCGCCAAGCTGGAATGAGCGACTGGTAGGAAGGAGGAAAAATCCATGTCTCTCGACCAATTTCGCCGCCCCTTTGATGTCGTCAAGCATCCAACGCTCGAGCCCGAGGTCAAGCGCGCTATCTTGGCATCGTGGGCATCTGATCAGGCCGCCATTACAAACAGGCCAGACCTGCGCCGTCCCAAGGGTCTCAAGCGACCTGTGCCTGTCCGAGACATCTTCGCAGCCCTGAAAAAGCTCGACCGACAGACAGGAGAACGCACATGAGCGAGAACTTCCTGACTTATCTCAAGCGAGAGCACGATCGACTGGAAGCGGAGATCGAGAAACTGTCTTCACGGCGTTTACCCGATACGATCACGATCGCGCGTCTCAAGAAGCAGAAGCTCGCGGTCAAGGATCAAATCGCGCAGTGGCAGCGGGACTGTTCCGTCGCGGCGTGACAGCCCGACAAGGCGGCGCCTGGGCCAACCGGGCGCCGCTGCTTGGACGGGCTAGGCCAAGCCACGACTGGATGCACATTGGGAATTGCAGCGTGCAGCCGCCGCTCGACCGCGGCGGATGTCAGGTAAATTGACATTCAATTTCCTGCTCTGCTGCTTCCAGCGTCATGCAGTCACCAGACCGGGAAAGGATTTGACCAGCTGGTCAATCGCCAGCATCTGCTTGAGATAGGAAGACAGGGCGGAGAGCGGCAAAGCGCACGGCCCGTCGCACAGCGCATTTTCGGGATCGGGATGGGCTTCGAGAAAAAGCCCCGCGATGCCGATCGCCATGCCCGATCTAGCCAGAGCCGCGGCCTGCGGACGGCGGCCATCTGCGCTGTCTTCCCGCCCCCCGGGCCGCTGCAGTGCATGAGTGGCGTCGAACACGACCGGCGCCATGGCTTTCATCATGTCCATTCCGAGCATATCGACGACAAGATTGTTGTAGCCGAAGGAAGAGCCGCGCTCGCAGAGGATGACCCGGTCATTTCCCGCTTCCCGGCACTTGGCGATGATATGGCGCATTTCATGTGGTGCCAGGAATTGCGGTTTCTTGACGTTTATCGCGGCGCCGGTCTTCGCCATGGCGACGACCAGATCTGTCTGCCGCGCCAGAAACGCCGGCAACTGGATGATGTCGGCGACTTCAGCCGCCGGTTCAGCCTGATGAGGCTCGTGGACGTCCGTCAAGATCGGCACGCCATAGCGAGACTTGACGTCCGCCAGAACGCGCAACCCTGCTTCCAGACCGGGTCCTCGGAACGACGAGATGGACGACCGGTTGGCCTTGTCGAACGAGGCCTTGAAGACATAGGGGATACCTAATGCAGCCGTTTCCTCGACAAAACGTCCGGCCACTTCGAACACGATGTCGGCGCTCTCGATTACATTCATCCCACCGATCAGAACAAACGGAGCGTCATTGGCGAACGTCAAGTCTCCAACTCTAACGCCTTGCTGCAACAGAAAATTCCTTTTCGAAATTGTTTGCGCTCTGCCCGCGCATCGCGACCTTCCTCGCCTTGCCGGCAACAATGGCCGTCGGCCTAACCAATTGCAAGATGGCGGGATTGCGGCCGAAACCTTACGGACCGGAAAAGCCCGCCATTTGTCTTTCGCCGTCAGAAGCTCAGCTCTGCCTGTAGCCAGAACTTCCGCGTCGTGACGTCGCCGGTGAACTTGGACGCGCCCGTGCGGTCGAATTCGGCATATTTGGCGAGCAGGCTGACACTCTTCGTCAGCTTGAAGCCGGCCTGTGCATCCCACTCCTTGCCGAACTTCTGGCCGCCGACATCGCTGGAGAATGCATGCCAGGTGAGTCCGGCGTTGAGGCCCGGCAGGGCCTTCATCTTGGGGAATTTTACCGACGCGCCGAGATAGACATCCTGCAGGCCCTGAGCGGGTGTCGTCAGGAACATGTCGGCCCAGCCGTTGAACTTGTGCAGCGTCGCCAGCGGCGTCTGGAAGGACTTGCCATTGCTCGATCCGAGCCGCTCGTAACCCGCCGTGAGGCCGTAGTCGCCGACCGCGAGACCCAGCTCGCCGGCCAGATAATCGACTGAATAATCGACCGGGTTGAGCGAATAATCGGACTGGTTCGCATAGCTGGCCGCGACGTTGAGCGTGATTTTCGGCGCCAGCTTGAAGGCCCCCGTCGCCCGCATCCCGTAGGTCTGCGTCGAATTGGCCGCGACGGGCTCATGCGCCGCATAGTCGAGCAGATAGGCAAATCCCTTCACGTTGATCGGGCCGAGCTTGCCGCCCGCTCCGAGGAAGACGTAACTGCCGTTGAAAGTCCGGCGAGGACCGGCATCGACGCCGAAGACCGTGCGCTGCGACCATACATAGGTCGCGTCGAACGAAACCGGTCCGGCCTTGCCCGCGGCCCGAACGGCATCGAAGGTCTGCTCGTTCTGGCGCCATGCCGCCGCACCGACGAAACGCTGGTCGTCGAGATTGATGCGCTGCCGCCCCGCCGTCATAGTCCCCAGCTTCGACTTGTACTGCAGCTGGAGGCGATTGATCTCGAGATTCTGAGGATCGGGCACGCTCGCGAAGCCGGTCTTGCCGTTGACCGTGTTGTTATAGTCCTCCAGCAGAGCGAGTGTACCCTCCCCCTCGACCAGCAGGCTGATGGACTTGTCGACCGCGAAGGTCAGCCCCGGCCGCACGCGCAACGTAACTGCGTCGGCCTGGGTCAGCGTGTTCGGCTGGTCGACCAGTTCGTAACGAAACCGCGCGTCCACGCTCGGCGTCACGGTGACGCCGCCGCCAAGGTCGTGCGGCTGGCCGGCCGAAGCCGGGCCTGCCAGTGAGGTCAGAAGCATCAAGATACCGAATTTACGCATAAGTCCCCCTTTTGCGCTTGGCTCGCCGCCAGCGCATTTTTGCCGTTTCGCTCTGTCAGTTGCCGCCGGGCGATGGCGCGAATTAACAGGGCTGGAATCGGCGGCGCCGCATCGGGAGGCAAAGGGCCAATAAAAAAGCCGCCTGAAGGTGGGCCTCTCGGCTCCTTCGGCGGCATCATTGCCAATCGCTTGTCCCGCTAGGGGCTCGCCGTCCGTTACCTGCCCCGCAATGGGCAGCCGGAATAGTTGCCGGGCATCGATGCCCGACCGCATGAAGCTGTCATTTCAATCGAGATCGATCAACTGATTTTTTTGCATTTGCGAAATAATCAGGCTCCGTGATCTCATGAAGCCCGACGCCGCTGGCTCAACTTCACTGAAGTTCAGGGAAAATCCACTGCACTGCAAAGCGGCGACGATTTCCGCTTTCTGGTCGCTTCTAGTCCAACACAGGCCTGTCCCACAGGCTGTCGACGGTCTCGCGGCGGAACCGCTCGAACGCGGCCCGCGCTTCCGGCACGGGCAAGTCGGCGACGAAATCGCTCTCGATCCGGCGGTGGCGCTCGATCACCTCGTCCAGGAACTCGCGGTGCGTAAGGATGTGGAACCGATTCTCGCGGATCGCCTCCACCACGATACGGCCCATGTCCATCGGATCGACGGCGACCCGCATGGCGGCCCAGAGATTCTTGGTGAACGTCCCGATGTCGCCGTCCGGCGCACCGCTGTCGTCGTCGGGCACCGGCACCAAAGCCGTCTTGACCGCGCCGGGGAACAGGCAGGACACGCCGATGCCATGCGGCGCGAGACTGAGGCGCAGCGCCTCGGTAAACCCGCGGACCCCGAATTTGCTCGCCTGATACGCCCCCATCGTCGGCAGCGGCACGATGCCGGCCATAGAGGAGGTGTTCACGACATGGCCGCCTTCGCCCTGCGCCTTGATGATCGGCGAGATGATCTTGGTGCCGTTGACCACGCCGCCGAAATTGACGGCGATCATGCGGTCCCACTCCTCGAACTCGTCATCGTCGGCGGCGCCGTTGCCGCCGACACCGGCATTGTTGCAGAGGACATGGATCTTGCCGAAGACGTCGAGCGTCTCCTGCGCGGCCCGGCGAACATCCTCGCGGTCGGCGACATTGACCTTGATGAAGTGCGCCGCGTTGTTGCCCTTGAGGATGTCGCGGGCCTGGGCGAGGTGATCCTCGTTCCAGTCGGCCATGACGACCTTCATGCCCTCGGCGAGGAAGTTGCGTGCCATGCCGAGGCCGATGCCGCTTGCCCCGCCGGTCACGAAGGCGACCTTGCCCGCGAAATTCTTCATGGCGTTCCTCTCCAGTGTCGTTTCGCGTGAGGCTAGCGGCGGCGCCCTCGCCCGCCAAGGGGCTTGCACGCCGGTTGATCCCCTCATTCGTCACCGCGGGCTTGACCTGGGGTCCCGCTACCTTGCAAGGGCGCGGAAGAAGCGGAACTCCGGATCAGGTCCGGGGTGACGATCTGCCTGATCGGGCACAGGGTGCCGGGCCGGGCGAAGCGCAGAGGAGAGGATATGCAGCGCATCCTGGTGATCGGTGCGGGCGCCATGGGCTGCCTGTTCGCGGCCCGCATCGCGGAAAGCGGCGCCGATGTGCTGCTGATCGATGTCGACAAGGATCGTCTTGCCGCCATTGCACGAGAGGGCATCGCCCTCACTGACGACAATGGCACGCGAACCGTGCCGCTCCGCACTGGCCTGGCCGCCGATGCAGTCGACGAATTCGACCTTATCCTATTGTTTACAAAGGGTATGCATAGCCGATCCGCAACGCGGTCCGTCGCCCATCTGGCCGACAGCGGCGCCCATGTCCTTACGCTCCAGAACGGCCTCGGAAACCCCGAGATCGTGATTGAAGTCTTTCCACCTGACCGCGTGCTCAAGGGCATCGCCGCCCTTCCCGCCGATCTGCATGGCGCGACGCATGTCTCATCTCACGGCGCCGGCCATCTTGAGCTCGGCGGCATGACGCCGGCTGCCCATGCCGCCGCGGATGAGGCGACGGCCCTGCTGCGCCGTGCAGGCTTCGACGCGCGAACGAACGAGACGATCGACATCGCCATCTGGGAAAAGGTCGCGTTCAACGCAGCACTCAACTCGCTGGGCACGGTGACGCTCCAGCCCAACGCCGGCGTCAACAATGCGCCCGGCCGCCGGATTGCCGCAGCGATGGTCGCTGAAGTGACCGCGACGGCCCATGCGGCGGGCATCCTCGTCGACCGCGACCGGATCACGACCGCCATCGACTTCGCCCTCACCCATCATGGCGGACACCAGGCCTCGATGCTGCAGGATCGGCTCGCCGGCCGCGCGACCGAAATCGAAACGATCAACGGCGCGGTGGTCGAACGGGCACGGGCACTCGGTGTCGCCACGCCGGTCACCGAAACGATGACCGACCTCGTGCGGCTGATCGAACAAGCGCAGAATAGCCGTCATCCCAGCGGAAGCTGAGATCCCAGGCGGGAAAAGCTGGAACGCGAGAGACCCCAGCTTTCGCTGGAGTCACGAAAGTCAGGCAATCGCCTTGCTGGCGCTGGTGAACACCATTTCGCGGAGCGCCGCGAAATTGGGGATGTTGTAGCCGTCCGGATCCGCGCTCGAGACGATGTCCTCGTGACCGATGCTGTCGATCAGGTTGATATCCTCGGGCTTCACCACCTTGGCATCGACCGTGTCGTAGAAAGTCCAGACGCGCGGGCGGGTATAGTCATCGGCATTCTGGTCGACCACGAGCGCTAGCCGGTGCGAGGTGAGCAGCACGACCGAGCCGATGGGATACACGCCCAGGCTCTCAACGAACTGGTTCAGCACCTCGGGATCGAACTGGCCCTCGCTGCTACGCATGTTCTCGAAGGCGGCGTTGGGCTCCATGCGCGGACGGTGCGGCCGGTCCGACGTCATCGAATCATAGACGTCACAGACCGCGGCCATGCGGCCGAACAGGCTGATGCCGTCGCCCTCCAGCCCGAGCGGATAGCCGCTGCCGTCGAAGCGCTCGTGATGCTCCATACAGACCTTCATCACCTCTTCGGGGATTTCGCCGCCGATGGCGAGGAAGTCATAGCCCAGCTTGGTGTGAGTCTTGACGATCTCATGCTCTTTTTCGGACAGTGTCTCGCTGATGGTCGAGACGTCGAGCGGCAAGTGGCCCATGCCGACATCCATGAGAAGGCCGGCCATGCCCGCCTGCTTGATCCGCGCGGTATCGAGACGCATTTCGCGGCCAAGCGCGATCATGAGCGCGCTCACGGCAAGAGCATGGGTGTAGAGGCTCGAATTCTCGCGCTTGACGCGCATCAGGCCGTTAAAGGCGTGCGGGTTGCGCTGGATCGAGGCGAACAGTTCCTCGATGACCGGCTCGACCTGGCTCGACTTGATCGCCTTGCCCAGGCGCGCCTGATTGAACACGCCGGCGAGGATACGCTCGGACCGGGCCACGATGCCGATGGCATGGCCGACTTCGCGCGCCGTGCTGGTCGGCGTGGTCGAACGGGGATCGAACGGCCGGGCGGAAACCGGCGAACGCGGCGGCGGCACCAGTTCAAGGCGGGCGCGCTCGATCGGCGGCGTACGCGACGGGGTGACAAGCTGGCGCCGACGGGCCGGCGCTTCACCGCCGATATCGTCGCCCTTCTCGACATCGATCACGACGGCATCGAGCTCGCTGGCGTGCAGGTCCGCCAGCTGGCCGGCGTCGGTCAGCAGAAACTTGGTCTTCCAGAAGGGATGCTTAAGCCAAGGCCCTTCCAGCTTATGGATGTACATGCCGAGCCGAACTTCGGCGACATCGATTCTTTTGAGCATAAAACGCGATCTCCGAGACCGACATCTTGTGTCAGATGGACCCTTTTGTTCGCCTAAAGATCACGGTTAACAGCGCGTTGAGGAGCGTTTTCGACCAACGTTGGCGGCTATGCAACAGGGCTTCCCAGCCTATTCGTGCTTGATCGTGCAGAGCGCGCCGCCGTCGACCGGCCAAGCCGAGCCGGTCACGAAGCTCGCTTCGTCCGAGAGCAGGAACGAGACGACATGGCCGACCTCGCCGGGCTGGCCGACGCGGTTCATGACCGAGACCCAGCCGAGCTTGTCGAGGCCCTTCTGCAGGTCGCCATCGAACATCTGCACCATCACCTCGTCGAGCAGCGGCGTGCGGATGACCCCGGGCTCGACGCAATTGACGCGGATGCCCTGCTTGCCCAAGTCCGCCGCGGCGGTGCGCGTCAGGCCGACGACGCCATGCTTGGCGGCATTATAGGGACCGCCGCCGGCAAGACCGCGTTCGGAACCGATCGAGGCGGTGTTGACGACCGAGCCGCTGCCCTGCTTGATCATCTGCTTGAGCACGAAATGGAGGCCGAGGAACACGCCGCGCAAGTTGACGCTCATGATCCGGTCGAATTCCTCGATGGGATATTCATGCGTCGGGGCGATCAGGCCCTCGACCCCGGCATTGTTGAAGAAGCCGTCGATCTTGCCGAAGCGCCGGACGGTGGCGTCGACATAGGCCTTCACGTCCGCTTCCCTGGCGCAATCGGCATGGACGAACTCGATCGTCGCGCCGGTCGCCGCGCGCAGTTCCTGCGCCCGGTCGTCGAGGCTCTTGGCAATGTCGACGAGCATCAGCGTCGCGCCCTGCTCGGCGAGGATCTTCGCCGTGGCAAAGCCGATGGCGCCCGCGGCGCCGGTCACGATGATCACGCGGTCCTTATGATTTGGCATCGGGCGCTCCTTTTGAATTTTGGGCCTTCCGGAACGGAAGAGTGAGCAGGAAGAAGACGAGCCCGGGCGTCAGCAGCTTGAGGAAGGCACGCGCTTCTTCGGGTCTCAGACGGGCGTTCATCGGCATGGTGCCGAAGGCCTTGCCCTTCAGCACGAGGTCGCTGCCTTTGCGCTCGACCTTGCTGATCGTCATCAGTTCGCCGCCATCGGAGTTGAAGATTTTCATGCGGCACTCCCCCCGTACTTCCGTTCGGTTCGAGCGAAGTCGAGAACCGTAAGCGCAGCACCACCGTGTCTCGACTTCGCTCGACACGAACGGAAAGAGGTGTGTTTTCTCATCAGCTTATCCGAACATCTTCAAAGTCGATACCGAGATCCTCGAACAGGACCTGCGCGGTTGCGCGGCCGGCGCCGAAGACGCCGCCGCCCGGATGCTGGAACGGGCCAACGAGATAGAGACGGTCCGCGCCCGGCACGCGATACTGGCCGAGCTCCGGCGTCGGACGGTGCGCACCGGACTGGTAGGTGGTCGTCGCAATGCCGTGCAGGTCGCCGCGCATGAAGCTGGGTGAGGTCCGCTCCATGTCGACTGGCGAGTCCACATGCGCCTCCAGCAGCACTTCGCGGATGTTCGGCACGAAGTCGGCGATGCGGTCGATCATGCGCTCGGCATATTCGGCCTTGGTATCGTCCCAGCTGAGGCCGTCCTCGCGACGATAAGGCACATAATCCCAGGCATGGAGGATCGCCTTGCCGTCGGGCACCCGGCTCGGATCGAACTGCGAGAGCGAGCCCAAGCCGATCAGTGGCGTGCGCACGAAACCGCCATAGCGCAGATCGTCGAACGCCTTGCGCAGCGTCGCGTAGCTGTCCGGCATCAGCTCGACCATGACCGCGTCGACGCCATCGGCCTTGAACTTGAGCGGCGCGTCGAGCGCGGCATGGACGGTGATGCAGGCCGCGTCGGTGATCTGGGTGCGAAGCGCGTCTTTGGCAGCCTGGGGCGCCATGCCGGGCACCATCTCGGGCAGGAGATGCGGGTGGATCGCGCCGATGACGGCGTCCTTCGCGCTATGCCGCGTGCCGTCCTCCAACACGACGCCCGTGGCCCGGCCGCCCGACGTCGTGACTTCGCGGACATGGGCATTGGCGATCACCGCGCCGCCATGATCCTCGATACACCGGATGAGCGCTGCGGTCAGGCTGCCCGAGCCGCCCTGGGCGACGCCGAAGCCGAACTTCTCGAGGAAGCCGAGGAAGACGTACATGCCGATGCCGGTCGCCTTCTCGTCGGGCGACACGAGATTCTCGCCCGCGACGCGCGCGAAATGCATGCGCACCTCGTCGCTCTCGAACAGTTCGCAAAGATGGTCGTGGCTCGACATCTGCATGACGCGCCAGAGCTCGCGGCCCTCGTAGCTGCTGTCGAGCATGGCATTGCCCGCACCGACCGGCATGGGCGGCGTGTAGAGCGAGGCCTGGATCATCGGCAGCCAGCCCTGCGCCACCGCCGAGACCTTGCGGAACGCTTCGGCGTCCTTCTGAGAGAATTGCGCAATGGACGCGGCGGACTTCTCGGTATCGCGATAGAGCTTGAGTGTCCGGCCATCCTCGAAGACCGACATCATCGGCACGTCGGGGAAGAGATATTTGAGGCCGTAGCGCGACTTGAGGCCGAGCTCGTCATTCACGAGCATCGGATTGCCCTGAATGAAGATGTGGCTCATCGAATGCTGGTCGTGCTTGAAGCCGGGACGGGTCAGCTCGCGCGTGACGACGCCGCCGCCGAACCAGGCGTTGCGCTCCAGCACCACCACCTTCTTGCCGGCCACTGCGGCATAAGCCGCGGCGACGAGACCGTTGTGGCCGGAGCCGATGGCAATGATGTCCGGGTCAGCCATTCAGAAAATCCTCCCGTTCCGTTCGGTTCGAGCGAAGTCGAGAACCGTTCGCGCTGCCCGTGTCTCGACTTCGCTCGACACGAACGGGCCTAAAGCCATCCTGGTCAAATGCATGCCGATACCACCAGGTCGGAGAGCTTCTGGAAGCGCTCGATGTTGGCCGCCTGGGTCATGACCCCCGCGGTGAGGCAAGCGAAACTGACGTCCAGCGCGGGATCGACCCAGAACAGCGCGCTGCCGGCGCCATAGTTGCCGAAGGTCTCCGGGCTCGTCAGCGTGCCGAGTTGATGATGGCCGATCGCCGTGCCCCGGACGTTGAAGCCGAGGCCCATATAGGCGGGCATCTCTTCCCAGCCCATGCGCAGATGGACGGCGCGGTACAATTCATTCGGGAAGTCCTTGGTCCAGACTTGCCGCGCCATCTCGATCGTACGGGGCGAGAGGATGCGGACGCCGTCGAGCTCGCCGCCGCGCCGGAGCATCTCGGCGAAACGCGAAAGGTCGGGCACAGTTGATGCGCAGCCGACATGCGGCGCCTCGACGTCAGGATCCTCGAACAGGGCATGGTCGCCCTCGATGGTGCGCGAGAGATGCTTGATGGGCACGGTGCCGCGCATGTCCGGCTTCACATGCCGCGCCTTGAGATCGCCGCGCAAGCCCATGCTCGTACTGGTCATGCCGAGCGGCTCGAACAGGTCCTCGTGCAGGATGTCCCGGTAACGCCGGCCCTTGGGATCGGTGCGGCGCAGCGCCTCGCCCATCAGCACATGATTGGCGAGCGGCGAATAGTCACAGCGCGTGCCGGGCTCGACCGTGCCGTGGACATTCTCGACCACCGCCTCGAGCAGCTCGTCCAGCCGGTCGAGATACATGCCCGGCTTGGGGATCCACACGCCGGGCAGGCCCGAGGTGTGCGAAAGCAGGTGGAAGAAGGTCGCGCGCTCGCGGGGCGGGCCCTTGAACTCGGGAATAATGTCGGCAACGCGGGTGGTGAGCGCGAAGCGGCCCATCTCGATCGCCCGCAGGATCAGGATGTTGGTGAAGGCCTTGGTCGTCGAGAAGATCGAGAAGACGCTGTCCTTTGCCAGCGCCTGCGTCCCCGGACCATAAGCCTGGCCGATCGCCTCGTCGAAGCCGATCACGCCGCCTCGCATCACACGCAGCACCGCGCCATAATAGGCACCCGAGGCGACATCGGCCTCGATCACGGCCTTGAGATGCTTGAGGCGGGATTTGTCGAAGCTGCTCACGGCAAAATTCCTTCTCCCAACAAAACTCCGTTCGGGCTGAGCTTGTCGAAGCCTCTTCCCTTTTCCTCCATAGAAAAGGACAGCCCTTCGACATTCGAGCGAGCCACGTGTCTCGCTCGAACAGGGCGAACGGAGTGAATGAGTGCCATGCGGTGTTCTACCCCGCCGCGATAATGCCGCCGTCGATCGACAGCATCGCGCCATTGATGAAGTCCGCCTCGTCCGAGAGCAGGAAGGCAACTGCCTTGGCGACATCCTCCGGCCGGCCGTTGCGGCGCAGGGGAATGCCCTTCGCGCGCTGCTCATATTGCTCGGCGGTGACGAACCCCGCCGTCGCGGGCGTCGGCACCGAACCCGGCGCGATCACATTGACGCGGATGCCGCGCGGACCGAGTTCGCCGGCCAGCACATTGCTCATCGCGGCGATGGCGCCTTTGATCGCGGTGTAGGCCGATGTGTTGGGCCGGCCTCGATAAGCCACGGGCGACGAATAATTGATGATGTCGCCGCGCGCCGCATTAGGATCGCGCTGTTCGAGAAAGGCCTGCACGCCCCAGAACACCGACTTGAGACCGGACGCGATCATCCGCTCCAGTGTCTCTTCGGTGACCTTCTCGATCGGTTCGTAGACGAGGTAGCTCGCATTGTTGATGAGCGCGTCGACCGGGCCATAAGCGCGCGCGAAGGCCGCCATGGTGTCGTGGTAGACTTGGCGTGAGCCAAGATCGCCCGCATAGGCGACCGCCTCTCCACCCGCCTCTATGATCTTCGCCGCGACAGCCGCCGCGTTTTCCTCATTGAGATCAGCGACCGCGACAACCGCACCCAGCGATCCGAGATGCACTGCGATCCCTTCGCCAAGGCCCCGCCCGGCGCCGGAAATGAAGACCTTCCTGCCGCTCAGCCCGCTCATAGGCCGAACAGCGTCGCGACGTAGTGGCTGTCCATATATTCGTGCAGGCGGCCGATCTTGCCGTTGTTCATGCGAAACACCCACGAATAGCGGTTGTTGTAGACGCGCCCGTCCTGCAGCTTGCCGTCACTGTAGCTCTCGACCGCGACATAGTCCCCGTCCGAGAAGATGTTCTGCGGATGCACCTTGGGATCGCCGGGCGCGAACATGCCGCGCACCGGCCCCAGGAAATCGTCGATGATCTGGTTGCCCTTGTAGCTGCCGGCGCCCGGGATATCCTTGACCATCGGCTCCCAGACGCTGTTCTCGTCGAGGAAGGGGCGGATATTGTCGAGATCGCCGGTCGAAAGCGCCGCGAAGAAATCAAGCGCCAACTGTTCATTCGCATTCTTGGCCGTAACCGTCATTTGAGGCCCCTCTCTTCATCGCTTGGCACCGGCAGCACCGGAATGTGCCCGCCCTGGTGGAGCGCGACATGGCCGATGCGGCTCTTGAACTTCCATCCGTCGGCGGTCTTCACGAATTCATCGTCGAAGCCGCCGAAGAAAATGCCCTCGCCGGGCTGCGGGCCCTTGGTCTCGGCAGCGGAGACCATCGTAACGTAGCAGCTGCCCTTGGCCCGAGTGTCGCTGATCACGTCGATGATCACATTGGTCATGACGTGGCGCGTGAGGCGCGGCTTGCGGTCACGGAAGATCGCATGAACCGCAGCCTTGCCATGATAAGGATGATCGGGATCGAGCGGACGCGCGAAGACGCAATCGTCGGCGAAGAGCGCCGCCAGCGCCTCATGGTCCCAAAAGTCGTTGGTGCGGGCGAACTCGTAAACAAGCCGCGTGCAGGCAGCCTCGGCCTCCAGGCGTTCCAGGGGCGTCATGCCTTCCCTCCCTTCGCCTTCTTGGGTTTGGCATCGGATTTCTTGGGCGCCTTCGCAGCCTTTACGGACTTGGTTGCGGCCTTTTCGGCGTCGATGTCGGCGAAGGCCTCGTTGGCGAGGCGGAAGCTGTCGACCGCGCAAGGCACGCCGCCGTAAATGGCAACCTGCAGCAGCACCTCGCGGATCTCGTCGCGCGACAGCCCATTGTTGAGCGCGCCGCGCACATGGGCCTTCAGCTCATGGCCGCGATTGAGGATCGAGATCATGCCCAGATTGAGCAGCGAGCGATCACGCTTGCTCAAACCCTCGCGCCCCCAGACCTCACCCCAGCAATATTGCGTGACAAGTTCCTGCAGCGGCTTGTTGAAATCATTCATGTTTGCGACGGCGCGGTCGACATAGGCGTCGCCCAGCACCGCGCGGCGAATGCCCATTCCCTTGTCAAACATCTTCTTGTCCATTGTCTCAGGTCCTTCCTCAGAGGGCGGAATAAACGGCGTCGATCAGACGCCGGGCGCGCGGCCCATTGTCGCCGACGGCGTGCATCTGGTTGCAGCAATAAGAGAAGCCGAGCTTGGCGTCAGGATCGCCGAAGCCGATCGACCCGCCCAGGCCATGATGGCCGAAGCTGCGCATGTTGGGGCCCATATAGACGGCCACCGGCGTGTTGAGCAGGACACCCAGCGCCTGGTGATAAGGCCGCTCCTGCAGCAATTCGGTCTGGTTGTGCTGCTCGGTGATCATCGCCTGGAGCCGTTCCTTCGACATCAGCGAGACGCCGTCGACGGTACCGACCGTCGCGCCATAGATGCGGGCGACGCCGCGCGGATTGCCATGACCCGACCCGCTGGCGATCTCGCACTGGCGCCAGATCGGCGAATTCATCGTCGTGTGCCAAGGCTCGCTCGGGTTCTGCAGGAACGCGAAGCTGCGCAGCACGGCGCCGTCCTGCCAGCCCTCGGGCGTCGTCGGCTTGTCGGGCAGCGCCTGGTCCTTCGCGGCGAAGAGCCGGGCCTTGGTGTTGGGCAGGACTTCGGCGACGTGACTGACCTCCTCGTCGCTCATGCCGCCGATCGCATATTCCGCCTTGAGCGGGCCGGTCACATTGGCGCGCAGGAACGGGCCCACGGTCATGCCGGTCACGCGGCGCAGCAGTTCGCCTTCGAGAAAGCCCTGATTGTGGACGTGATAGGCAGCGCGCGTACCCGGCTCCCAGAGCGGCTCCTGCACTTCGAGCGCGCGGATATAGGCGGGGTAGTCGAAGAAGCCGCCCGGATACATGACATCGGTCGTCAGCACGGGGATGGCGGCAGTATGATCGAGGATCCAGCGGACGAGGATGTCCTGTTTGCCCGCCTGTGCGAACTCCGGCCAGTAGTGGGCGACCGGCTTGTCGATATCGATGAGACCACGGTCGACCGCCATGTTGAACGCGATGGCCGTCACACCCTTGGCGACGCTCATCATGCAGACGGTGCTGTGCCCGTCCCATGGCTGCGACTGGTCGGCGCGCGCCCAGCCGCCCCAGAGATCGACCACTGTCTTGCCGTCGAGAACGACTGAACAAGCCGCGCCAAGCTCTTCTTCCTGGCGGAAATTCTCGCGGAACGCCTCGACCACGGGCGCGAAGCGATCATCGACATAGCCCCCGATCGGGAAGCTGCTGCCACGCGCCTCGACTGTCTCATTCACTTGCACAGAGTCACTCCCGATATTCTACTGTGCTCCTGCGAAGGCAGGAGCCTAGGGCGATAGGGCGTTTTGCTCGCGCCCTAGGCTCCTGCCTTCGCAGGAGCACTGGTTGGCACTGGGAGGATCAAGCTTCTCGCTCCGGATCGAGCCCGGCATCGGCCTCGACCACTTTGGCCATCGCCGTGAAATCCGCTTCCGGCCCCACTTCGTTCAGGACGCGCGCGAGCAGATCGCGCACATAGATGCCGAGATGCGGATGCATGCCGAGTGCTTCGGCCTCCGCGACCATCAGCTTCATGTCCTTGTGGCTGAGCGCCGCAGCGAAACCGAAATCGAAGCTGCGCGGCAGCACCGCGCGCGGCCATTTGTCGCGCGTCGCTGAATTGATCCCGGTCGACTGGTTCAGCACTTCGATCATGCGGGCGGGATCGAGTCCGGCCTTGATCCCCATCGTCATGCCTTCGGACGTCACGGCAATGGCGATGGCGCCGAGCAGATTATTCACGAGCTTCATGGTCTGGCCGGCGCCGGGCGTCTCGCCCATGTAGAAGACCTTGCCGAAATGGCTGAGCACGGTCTCGACCTGCGGCCATTCTGCTTCCGGGCCGCTCGCCATCAGCGACAGCGTGCCTGCATGCGCCGGTTTGACGCCGCCGGAGACGGGCGCATCGAAGCTGGCGATGCCGTGCGCCGCCAGTCCTTCCGAAATGCGCTTTGCCATCGCCGCGCCGGAGGTAGACAGATCTATCGCAATGCGCGCCGTGGCACCGTCAGCGACCCCCTTCGGGCCGAGCAGCACGTCGTGCACGATATCCGGCATCGGCAGACTGACGCAGACGATCTCGCAAAGGTCGGCAACTGCTGCCGGGCTTTCCGCCGACGTTGCGCCCTGCCCGACCATCGCCGCCACGGCCTCTGGTGAGACGTCATGAACCACCGTGGGCACGCCGGCCGCCAGCAGACGCCCGGCCATCCCCGCGCCCATGCGCCCCAGCCCGATAAAGCCAACCGGCATCACAGCAGCGCCTCGATACTGGAGTGGGGCGCGAGGTCGACCCGCGCGACATCGGCCGCGTTGCCCGCCGGAAATGCGCTCAGCACCAGCGGATCATGGCCGGGAATGATGTGCGCGAGGCTCGGCGCCAGCGCCTTCAGCCGCCGATGCGCATCGAGATATTTGGGGACGTCGACAACAATCGGAAAAGGCATTTCACGCACCAGGTTCGCATAGAGATGGCAGGCATCGGACGCGAGGATGACGGGGCCCCGCGCGGTCGCGACCTCGACACCCATGAGCCCTGCGGTATGCCCGTAGAGCGACCGGAGCATGACGCCCGGCACCAGTTCAGCATCGCCGTCATGGAAAACCAGGCGCTCGCCGAACAACAGGCGCACCATGTCAGCCACCGGCTCGACATCGAAGGGCGCGCGCACATGACCGTGGAGCATGGCCTTGCCGGTCGCGAAGGCGAGCTCGCTCTCCTGCACATGGAAGCGCGCATTGGGAAACAGGCCGAGGCTGCCGGCATGATCATAATGGAGATGAGTCAGCACCACGTCGCCGATCGCGGCCGGATCGACGCCGACCGCGCGCAGCCCATCCTCGACAGGACGGATGAGCGTGCGCTTGCGCCGCGCCGCCGCATCCGCGCCGAAACCTGTATCCACGAGGATCGGCCCCGCCCCATCGCGTTCGATCAGCCACACATAATAATCGAGCGGCATCGGCGCGGCATGGTCGTCCCCGCCGATGAAATTATCGGCAGCGACGCGCTCATGGCGCGCATATCTGATCGCATGGATGCGGTGCCCGGCCACCCAGCGTCTCCCTAGGACCTGCCGCGGAAGAACAGCCGGACGGGCAGCTTCGCGGGGCCATGGCCGACCGTCGTCATCCAGGGCTCGACCTCGCCGGCCAACTCGATCCGTTCGACCTCCCGCACGAGCGCGCCGAGGATCGCGTCCGCTTCCATATAGGCCAACGTCCGCCCCACGCAGGCATGGACGCCATAGCCGAAGCCGAGGCTGTGCTTGAGATCGCGGCCGATCTTGTAGGCCTCGGGGTCTGCCCAGAAGCGCGGATCGCGGTTCGCCGCCGCGAACATCAGGCCGACGCGCGTCCCCGCCGGCACGATCATGTCGTCAATCGGTACGTCGACCATGGCGATACGCCCGGCCATGCGCGACGGGCTGTCCCAGCGCAGGCTTTCGTCGAAGGCATTGCGCACCAGCTTGGGCTCGGCCTTGAGGCGATCGTACTGGTCCGGAAATTCGGCCCAGGCCCGCAGCGCATTGGCCATGGTGATATAGGTCGTGTCCGCACCAGCCGACAGGATCGTCAGCAAGAGGAGCTTGGCCTCGTCGACGGTGATCTTGCCTTCGTCCGCCGCCTGGAACAGCAGCATGCCGAAGCCGTCCGGATTGAGGCCGTCGCGCTGGCTGACCGCGTCGAGCCAGGCAAGGACTGGGCCGAAGTCCTCGACCATCGCCTCGCGGAACAGCTCATTCTCCGGGCCCATGGTCGCCCAGACCATGTTGGAAAAGCCATGCATGGGCGAGACATGATCGCCGGGCGGCAGGCCCAGGGCTTCGGGGAAGACGGTGTAGACATAGCGCCGTGTGATCTCGTCGACCGCGTCGACGACCTCGCCATGCTTCTCCTTGAGCTCGGCGACGAGCCTGTCGGCACCGGCCACGAAGATGTCGCGCATCGAATCCAGCGTGCGGGGCGACAGGGCCGCACCGATGACACTGCGCACCTTGGTGTGGCGCGGCGGATCGTCGGTCAGCAGGATTTCGGGCCGCAGCGAATTGGGATCGTGCCAGGGTCGCGACGTCGAGCTGAACGATTTCCAGTCCATGAGGCCCGGCGCGACATGCTCGTGCCGGCCGATCATGACGGTACCGTCAGCGAGCCGCACCGCCGGCGAGAATTCGCGCAGCGCATCGTCCACCGCGCGAGCATTGCGCACGGCATCATGGGTGAAGATGTCGAGCGGATAATCGGGGATTTCGCGGGTCACAGTTCAATGCCTCCCACCAAATAAAACCGTTCGCCCTGAGCCTGTCGAAGGGCGTTCTCTTTCTACTTGAAGAACAAGGGAACGTGCTTCGACAAGCTCAGCACGAACGGTTGTTTTTTGGGAGAGGCCGCACATCATCCCTCCAACCCCACACCGTAAAAGCGCGTGCCATCCTCCGCCGTCCTGATCCAGCCCGCGGTCGGATCGGCGAAGTGCGCTCCGATCACCAGCACGCCGCTGTCCTTGTACTTGTCGACGAAGCCCATGCGCGTCTTCTGGCCGGCAGCGGTGTCCATGTCGAAGCGCGCGGGCCGGTGCGGCAGCGCGCATTGAATCGGGTGATGCATGAGGTCGCCGGTGATGACCCCGCGCTCGCCCTTGCTCTCGATGCAGAGATGGACATGCCCCGGCGTATGGCCATGGCTCGGCTCGACGAAGAGCTCCGCGCTGATCCGGTGGTCATTGTCGATGAGATCGGCGAGGCCCGCCTTGATGATCGGATCCACACTGTCCGCCAGGTGGCGCACATCGTGCAGGCCATGATCCTCGTGCGACCGCAGCTCCTCCCAGCTCTCGAACTCGGTCTTGCCGAACAGGTAGCGGGCATTGGGAAAGGTCGGTGCCCATTTCTCGCCGTCCCAGAAGGTGTTCCAGCCGACATGATCGAAGTGCAAATGCGTGCACATCACGACATTGATGTCACCGGGCTTCAGGCCGAGCGAGGCGAGGTCGTCGAAGAAGGTCGAATTGAGATCGCAGAACACGCCATAGGCGCGATCGCGGCCATTGCCGATGCAGGTGTCGAGCATGACGTTCATCGTCGGCGTCTGCACGATGAAGCCCTGGAAGTTCATGATCTGCTCGCCCGCGGGCGTCGCATAATGCGGGTGCAGCCAGCGCATCGCGACCACCTCTTCGGGCGTCGCGTCGGCGATGGTCATGTTGATATGATCGGTGAACTTCCACAGCTCGACGAAGCGCGTCACGGTCACGTCGCCGATCTGCCAGCTTCTCATATGCTCGCGCGCCATGCTTATGCTCTCCCTCTCAATGTCGTGCTCCCGCGAAAGCAGGAGCCCAGGGCGGTAAAGCCCCGCCATCTCGCCCTGGGCTCCTGCTTTCGCAGGAGCACCGTTGAGCTGATAGCCATCCTCACGTCTTCCGCCCCACCGACTCCGGCGGCAGATCCGCTGCCGGCAAGTCCGGCTTGCCCAATATCTTGTCCGCGCCCCGCTCGCCGACCATCACCGAGGCGGCATTCGAATTGCCGCCGATGAGCAGCGGAAACACCGAAGCGTCGGCCACGCGCAGTCCCTCGACGCCGATCACCTTGAGATCCGGATCGACGACGCTGGCCGGGTCGTTCGCAGCGCCCATGCGGGCCGTGCCGCACGGATGGTGCACGGTGTAGCCATTGGCGCGGATGAAAGCCTTGATGTCGTCATCGTCCTGCACGGCAGGACCGGGCGCAACCTCGACGCCCTTATACTTGGCGAAGCTGGGCGCGGCGAAAGCCCGGCGCGCGATCTTCACGGCGCGCACGAGCGGATCGATATCGCCTTCCTCGGCAAGCAGGCGCGGATCGATCAGCGGCGCGGCAGTAGGATCGTTCGAGGCCAGGCGCAGCGTACCCCGGCTCTTGGGATAGAGCGCGACCGGGCTAATCGCGTAGCCATGGCCGATCGGAAACGGGATCTTCGGATGCGTGAGGCGCTTGGCCGGCTGGAACACGAACTGCACGTCCGCCTTGGACAGGCGGGGATCGGTCTTCAGAAAAGCAACCGATTCAAAAACGTTCGAGGCAAGCGGGCCGGTGCGAGTCAGCAGATACTGGATGCCCGCCGCAATATCGCGTGGCCAGACCTTCCAGCTGATGCCGTAGCTGTCGGGATGGTCCGTCTCCATATGGACCGGACAGGCGACATGATCGTGATAATTGCCGCCAACGCCGGGCAGATCGTGAACGACCTCGACGCCGACGGACTGCAAATGCTCCGCCGGCCCAATGCCGGACAGCAGGAGCAATTGCGGCGTCTGCACGGCGCCCGCGCAAATCACGACCTCGGCGCGCGCCTTGATCTCGCGCCCGTCCACGAGCTTGACGCCGGTCGCGCGCCGCCCTTCGAGCATGACGCGGGCCGCCTGCGCATTGGTGATGACGGCCAGGTTCGGCCGCTTCATTGCCGGGCGCAACATACCGCGCGCGCTGGATTCGCGGCGGCCATCGCGGATCAGGCCCTGGCGGAAGCCATAACCTTCCGGGTCGGCACCGTTGAAGTCCGGGCAATGCTTGAACTGAAGCGAGGCGAGAGCGTCCAGATAGGCGTGGTTGAGCGGATTGGCCTTCTCGCCCGCCGGATATTTGACATTCACCGGTCCGCCCTTCCCGTGGAAGACCGAAGCGGGGAAATTCTCGTTATTCTCGTTGCGCGTGAAGTAGGGCAGCACCTCGCGATAGGACCAGCCCTTGGCGCCCATGTCCGCCCATGTATCGAAATCGGTCGGATGGCCGCGGAAATAGACCATGCCGTTGATGGCGCCCGATCCGCCGATCACCTTGCCGCGCGGCACGCCGATCTGCCGCCCGGCCATGCCAGGCTGGGGCACGGTCTGGAAGCGCCAGTTCAGCGACTTCGTGTTGATCGCTGCCGCGACAAAGCTCGGGATATGGATGAAGGGATGGCTGTCCTTGTTGCCCGCCTCAAGCAGTGCGACCGTACGATCCTCCCGATCGGACAGGCGTGCCGCGAGCGCGGCACCGGCCGATCCGCCGCCGACGACGACATAGTCGAACTCCATCTCCGCCACGCGGCTCTCCTCTCCCCGGGGAGGCAACTCTAGCGGCGAGAACATAGATTTCTAGGCCTTGCGCGGCGTTCATTTATTCACTGGGTGAATGATTGCTTAGAAAGGCAATGAATCGCGGGGAATTGATCGAGACGAAAGCGGGCGGCAAATGACGCCGGTTTGGTGAAGGGAGAATCGAGGAGCATGATGTTCGGACTTTTCAGGCTGATCGCGCTGGCGGAAGGCGTCAGCACGATCCTGCTGTTTCTCGTCGCCATGCCTCTCAAATACGGATTCGGCGAGCCGGGCCTGATCCGTCCGGTCGGCTGGACGCACGGCATCCTGTTCCTCGGTTATATCGTGACGATGGTGCCCGGACTCTGGGGTCGGCGCGTCGGCGTCCTCGGTTGGGTCCGCACGTTTTTCGCGTCGTTCTTCCCGTTCGGAACGTTTCTCAACGATCCGTTCCTGCGCCGGCATGCGCCCCGGCCCACTTCCGGCTCGTACCGCAGCCCATTCTAGCCGGACACCTCTGTTTCGGATGACAGCAGGTAGGCCGCCTTATAGCCTCCCCTCGCGTGATCCGGCGCGGTGCCAGTCAGGGTGACGATGGCGAACGGGGAAGAGCGAGACATCGGCCATAAGGCTCGGCATCCCATCGCGCGCGGCGCATGGATGGTGCTGGGCTTTTTCTTCGTCGCGCTCGGGGTCATCGGCGCGCTGCTGCCGATCATGCCGACGACGATCTTTCTGATCCTCGCGGCGGGCTGTTTCGCCCGATCTTCTCCCCGCTTCGAATCCTGGCTGCTCGACCATCCGCGCTTTGGACCAACGCTGCGCGCATGGCGGGAGAACGGCGCAATCAGTGCGCGCAGCAAGACTGCGGCCTGTGGCGGCATGGCGTTGGGCTACAGCATCTTCTGGCTCGGCGTCCGCCCTCATGCCGGGCTGGCACTATTGGTCGGCGCAGTGCTGGCCGGATGCGCCGCCTATGTGCTGACGCGGCCGACGCCGGGGATCGATGCATAGCGGGGATGGCAAAGGTCAGGGATATAGAAAAGCCCCGGAAAGCTCACGCTTTGCCGGGGCTTGTCATGGTGGGCGTGGCAAGGATTGAACTTGCGACCCCTGCGATGTCAACACAGTGCTCTACCACTGAGCTACACGCCCACTGAGGGAGAGGCCCTTACTTGGGCAATGACGCCCACGCAAGCGCAAATCCGGGAAAACTTTTCCCTGTCAGGGAAGTCCGCTCGCCGTGCTCTTGTCGAACATGCGGTCGACCTCGAGCACGAGGTCGCGCAAGTGGAAAGGCTTGGAGAGCACCTTGGCCTCCGGCGCAAGGCGGCCGGCGCGCAGTGTGACCGCCGCAAAGCCGGTGATGAACATCACGCGCGTTTCCGGCGCGATCGACGCGACATGCTGGGCCAGCTCGATGCCGTCCATTTCGGGCATGACGATGTCGGTCAGCAGCAGGTCGAAACGCTCCTGGCTGATCAGCGGGATCGCCGCGGTGCCGCGATCGACCGCGACGACTTCATAGCCGGACCGCTCCAGGGCACGGCTAAGATATACGCGCATGGAATCATCGTCTTCGGCCAGCAAGATGCGGATCATGGTGTTGCTCGTCGTCCCGTCAAAACTTTGTTCCCGCAGGCTCTTTGGCCGGCCCGGCCCTCATGGGCTTGGCGGGAGGCCCGAACATATGCGACAAGC
Source organism: Sphingobium sp. (assembly GCA_017745115.1). Next base: position 127,106 of record JAGIAA010000007.1, read on the forward strand.
CATTAAGAAATTCCATCGGCTCGATGGGAAAAAGCGTGTCGATTGCAGCACTTCGTTCGTGAAAAAGAAGGAATGAGCAGCGCGGTCATGAATGCGGGCGGGACATTTGCGAACATGAAGCCGGCCGGAGCGACACCGGCTGCCACCCACGACGCCTACGACCGCTACGGCCTGCCCGGCGCCCGCTCGCCGCTCGTTTTCGCCGTGCCTCATGCCGGTCGCGACTATGGCGAGGCGCTACTTGTCCGGGCGCGGGTGACGCCAGCCACGCTGACGCGGCTCGAGGACCGCCTCGCCGACCTGCTCACCCACGATCTGATCGCGCGGGGCCAGTGCGTGTTCATTGCCCGACGCCCGCGGGCGATGATCGATCTCAACCGCGACGAGCGCGAGATCGATCCCCAGTCCATAGCGGATCTGCCGCGCGGTGTGCGTCCGCATTCCAGTGCAAAGGTCCGGGGTGGGCTTGGCGTCATTCCCGATCGTCTGGCCTATGCCGGGGCGCTCTGGCGGCATCCCCTACCCTATGGCGAGTTCGTGCGCCGGATCGAGCATATCCATCGGCCGTACCATGACGCCCTGGGCCAGGCACTCGATGCGGCTCGGACGCAGCATGGCACTGCGCTTCTCGTCGACGTGCACTCGATGCCGCCCATTCACGCCATGCCCGGCGCACCGTCTGCCCCCAGGATCGTCCTCGGCGACCGGTTCGGGCGCAGTGCGGCGGGCCATCTCACCGATCTCGCTGCGGACATCGCTCGCGCCCACGGTCTCGAAGTGGCAATCAACGCACCATATTCGGGCAACCACATCCTCGAACGCCACGGCGCGCCTTCGCGCGGCGTCCACGCCATCCAGATCGAGGTCGACCGGTCGCTGTATCTGGGCCCGGATCTCATGACGCCCGGCGACAACCTGCCCGCCCTCCGGCGCCTGCTCGGCGATCTCGCGCAGGCCCTTGCACAAGAACTCACGCGCCCCGGAATCCAGCTCGCTGCCGAATAAAAAACCACCCCGTGCATGAAGCACAGGGTGGCCAAGGTTCAGGGAGGAGACGTCCCGAATGGGCGGGACGCCCACGCAACGGCCCGAAAAGGGGGGAACAAGCCGTCGCGTCCTTCAGAGATAGGATAAATGGCGCAAAATTTCAAGCGCGCCGCCTCATCGCAACGCGCAATTGTTTACCATAATTCGTATGAAGCACGCAGTTCCGTTGCGTGCAGCGCATCAGCCGGCGGGCCGCGTCAGCGAGCGCGAAGCGGGCGCGGTCGATTCGCCGCGCCCGCCCGATTGCCGGCGTCAGGCCGGCTGCAGCTGGCTGATGTCCGGTCCGAGACCGTATTCCTGCTGGCGGTTGAAAATCTCGCGCATGATCTGCAGCGAGAAGAGATGCGCATAGATCAGCGGCAGCATGCCATTCTGGTTGATCTTGCGCAGCTGATCGCCGCGCAGCTCACGCAGCTTCTCTTCGTTGACCATCTGGAAGCCGCGATAGACGTAAGGCTGCTCGACGCCGGGCAGCTGGAGGCTGAGTTCGCCTTCCATGAGCAGGTCGAGTTCCTTGAGGTCAGCCATGAACTGCGAAGTGCGGCGTGCGGCCTGCTCGAATTCCTCGCAATATTTCAGCACTTCCTGCGTCACGACGGTCGGTGCGCCATCGTCATGGATCAGCTTGTCGCCATCCTCGAACTCGCCGATGTTCGACACGGTCGGGTCGAAGCAGAGCGACAACTCCTCGCGGCTCGGATCCAGGCGCGCGAGCATCCAGGGATAGCGGCGGATATAGCCCGGCAGATAGCCCTCATCGCGGCGCGGCTTGCCATTCTCGTCGACCAGCGTGTTGACGCCTTCGTTGAGCCCCATGAGCGCGAGCGGAACGCTCTCTTCGCCCGAGGAAAAAACGATCGGCAGATGGCGATGGGCAAGCGTGAACTCGTCGACCGTGAGCGGCACGGCGTGCTCTTTCGCGAGAAAGGGCGCGGTCTCTGCGGGACGGACGCGGAAATTCTGGTGCTGCTCTTTGTTCAGGGGCACCAGGTCCTTGTAGAAAAGCGGCAGGCTCGGATTCGGCGCGCTGGCCATGGCAATCAATCTCCTAGATACTCATTGGGTTCGGTATGCGGCGCCTCTCGCGCGCGAACCGGCGGATCGAGCGACGGCCATAATGGGCTCAATTGGCGGGCGCAAGTGGCACGAGCTTGCCGGGATTGAGCAAGCCGTGCGGATCCAAGGCGCGTTTGATTGCGTGCACCGCGCCGAGCTTCGCGGGGCTGCTCAGCCGTTCGAATTCGTCGATCTTCATCTGGCCGATACCATGCTCCGCCGAAATCGAGCCGCCCGCCGCAACGACCGCATCGTTGACGAAATGTGTCGCTTCCTCTCCATGCGCGGCGATCCACGCACGCGCAGCCTCCACGCCATCGGCGATGGGCGCGCGCAGGTGGAAATGGACATTGCCGTCACCGAGGTGGCCAAATGAGCCTGCCGTCGTCCCGGCGAAGCGCGCCTCGCACGCCTGCGCCACCTCGATCATGAAGCGCGGCATGTCCGCAATCGGGACACTGATGTCGAATTGAAGTGCCGGGCCTTGCGACCGCTCGCCTTCGGGCGCCGTCTCGCGGATCTTCCAGAACGCATCGGCCTGCGTCTCATTGGCCGCGATCGCGGCATCGAGGACGAGGCCGGCCTCGAAGGCGTCGGCCAGCGCGGCTTCCATCCGCTCATGCGCGGACGGCCCCTCCGCGGCATCGTCGAGATCGATCTCGATGAGCGCCTGCCAGGGCGCAGGCGTTTCGATGGGCCGGCGCGTGCCGGGCACCGCGCCCAGCACGAACTCGACGGTATTGTTCTCCAGCACTTCGAAGCCTTCGACGACCGGCCCGATGCTGGCCTCGAGGCGCCGCAACAGCGCGAGCGCCTTTTCCGGATCGGCCACGCCGACCCAGGCAACGCAACGATCGGCAATGCCCGGCACCAGGCGGAGGCTCGCCGCGGTGACGATGCCGAGCGTGCCCTCCGCGCCGATCAGCAACTGCTTCAGGTCATAGCCGCGATTGTCCTTCTTGAGCGCAGCGATCCCGTCATGGATCGTGCCATCGGGCAAAACGGCCTCGATGCCCTCGACCAGCGCGCGCATGGTCCCGTGCCGAAGCACCTGCGTGCCGCCGGCATTGGTCGAGACGAGCCCGCCCACTGTCGCCGAACCCTTGGCACCCAGGCTCAGTGGGAAACGCCTACCCGCCGCAGCAGCGGCATCATGCAAGGTCGAGAGGATCACCCCGGCCTCGCAAACCGCGAGATTGCTGGCCGTGTCGAGACTGCGAATGCGGTTCATCGCGCGCAGCGAGAGAATGAGAGCGCTGCCGTCCGCAGGCGGTGTTGCGCCGCCGACCATGGACGTGTTTCCGCCCTGCGGCACCAGTGGCACTTCATGCTTTTGCGCGACCTTCATCATGGCGGAGACCTGCTCGGTCGAGCGCGGCACTAGCATCGCCATGGCTTTCCCATGAAACTTGTCACGCCAGTCGGACAGCCAGGGCACGATCAGATCCTGGTCCTCGACGAGGCCCTGCGGCCCCGCGACGGCACGAAAATCGGCAAGTGCAGCATCCGTGATCATGGCCGCCTCTATGCCGCGCTTATTGCGGCTTTTCCAGCGCCGTCGGCGCAAACCATTGCACGTTCGAATTAATCGGCTGTTCAAGCGGGCATGGCTAAGGCATGCATTTGCCCGAGGGAACCAATAGCTTGCTCGATTTCGTGTCGCCGACATTCGTGTCCTTGCTGCTGATGGCAGCGGCCGGAGCCGCGACGGCACCGAGGGCCGCCGAGGCGTCGCCTCTGGATTCGATGCAGCTCGCGCAGGTGACGATCGAGCAGCGCGTTATCATTCGCATTCCGACCATCCCGCCGCCGGCTGCCGCGCGCCTCCAGCGCGGCGCGTTGACCACGCCTCTCCCGCCCGATCCGACTGACGATGTCGAGCTCAAGGAAGTGAAAGGCCCGAAGTGCCTCAAGCTCGACAGCTTGCGCGGTGCGCTGCTCAATTCGAAGACCGGCGTCACTATGCTGACCGACCGCGACGAGGCGTTTCGCACCCATTTCGGGAAGAGCTGTCGGCCGGCGGATTTCTATTCCGGCTTCTATGTCCAGCCGACCAAGGACGGCTCGATCTGCGCGGGACGTGACGCGGTCCACGCCCGCAACGGCTCGACCTGCGACATCCAGAAGTTCACCAAGCTCGTCCCCGACGATTGAAAGGAAACAGACGCATTTCGGTGCTCAGCGCGCTTCGAATTCCTCGATCAGAGCGATGGCTTCCGAGACCTGATTTTTGACCAGACCGCCCACCACGAGCAGGTAGAGATCGACCGACTGGGCGGTTTTCAATTCCTTGGCCATGAAGGGCTCCAGCGTCGCCTGGGCCGGGATCCAATATTGTTTGCCCGCCTGTTCGAAAAGATATTCGCGGCCAACGATGGTGCGCGCGTCATTGCGGCGCAGCACGCTCTTGAAATACTGGTCGACGACCCTGAAGCGATCAGCATCGAGAGCGCGGCTCTGCGCAAGGAATTTGACTGCCACTTTGGCTTTCGAGGCCGCCGTGTCCGTCACATAGCCTGGCTTGCCGGATTGCTTGACCCGTTTGAGGAACGCGGGATCGAAAGGCACTTTCGCATAGGCCTCCGGTACAGATCGTGCGGGAAAGCTATCGTACGGAAAGTCCTGCGCGCTGGCGACGGACGATAGGACGCAAAGCGCCGCCACAACGAACGCGCCTCCCAATCTTACGCCAAGATTCGAGTTGGACACACGCTTCTCCCACGCACGTTTTCGGTCGAGCCTTTACAGAAACAATAATTCAGGACCCTGATATGTCCAATCCAAGGTTCCCTTGGCACGGAAGCACGGATAAGCGCAGCGCCATGCGCGTCGACCTTTTCGATTTCGAGCTGCCGCCCGAGCGGATTGCCTTGCGTCCAGCCTCCCCGCGCGACACGGCGCGGATGCTGGTCGTCGATCATGACGGCATGCACGACCGGATCGTGCGCGATCTCCCGTCTCTGCTGCGGATCGGCGATTGCCTCGTCTTCAACGACACCCGCGTCATCCCCGCACAGCTCGAAGGGCGCCGCGGTGAAGCCAGGATCGGTGTCACGCTGCACAAGCGCCTCGGCCCGCGCGACTGGCAGGTCTTCATGCGCAACGCCAAGCGCGTGCGCGAAGGCGACATCATCGACTTCGCGGCGGGCGTGCAGGCACAAGCCGGACCGCGCGACGACGACGGCGGCATGGCCATCGGCTTTCTCGGGGACGAGCCGGTCGAAATCCTGCTGGAGCGTGCAGGGCAAATGCCGCTACCGCCCTACATCGCCAGCAAGCGCGCGACCGACGCCAAGGACCGCGACGATTATCAGACCATGTTCGCGCGCGATCCCGGCGCGGTCGCCGCGCCGACAGCGGCGCTTCACTTTACGCCCGAGCTGGTCGCGGCACTCGATGGCGCCGGCATCGGCCATGAGACACTGACGCTCCACGTCGGCGCAGGCACCTTCCTGCCGGTCAAGGCGGACAACACCGACGACCATCGCATGCACGCCGAATGGGGCCGCATCGACGCCGCGACTGCAGATCGCCTCAATGCGGTGCGCGCCAAGGGTGGCCGCCTGATCGCGGTCGGCACCACCCCGCTACGGCTGCTCGAAAGCGCGACGGGAGAGGATGGCGTCATCCGTTCGTTCGAAGACGAGACGCGCATCTTCATCACGCCGGGCTATCGGTTCAGGGCCGTCGACGGCCTCATGACCAACTTCCACCTACCCCGCTCGACTCTGTTCATGCTGGTGAGCGCGTTAATGGGGTTGGAGCGGATGCAGGCTGTCTACAAGCACGCCATCGATAACGGCTATCGCTTCTACAGCTATGGGGATTCGAGCCTGCTGCTGCCCTGAACCGCTCAGCCGGCCGATGCCGCACACCCGGCGGCATCGCGCGCATGGGCATCGAGGATCGCAGCAATGAGGCCGGGGAAGCGCTTGTCCATCTCCGCACAGCGCGACGTGTTGCGCATCTCGACTCCATGCCGCTCCGATCGGATCAGACCGGCCTCACGCAGCACCTTGAAATGCTGGGACAATGACGATTTTGGAATGATCCTGTCGCCGATGCTCGCATAGGCCGAGCAGGTCTGCGCGCAGCCGGCGCCCGCGATATCGACGAAAATCGCCGCCCGCACGGGATCTGACAGGGCGTGGAGGATGGCCTCCAGCCGCACGTCGTCCACGGAAGGATGAAGCAGGGGTCTCATATTTTTTAGGTAAGCGCTCTTGAAGTTGAGTTCAATAGTTCCAAATTCCCGAACTATGGGAAGAAGGCCTGCCATTCTGGCGACCGCCCAGCGAATAAGGGAATAGAGACATGGCAAAACTCACGGGCAAGGTCGCGGTCGTCACCGGCGCATCCAAGGGAATCGGTGCTGGCATTGCGAAAGCACTCGCGGAGGAAGGCGCTTCGGTGGTCGTCAACTATGCATCGAGCAAGGCAGGTGCAGATGCCGTCGTCCAGTCCATCGAAGCCGCAGGTGGCAAGGCGATTGCCGTAAAAGCAGACGTCTCGAAGGCCGCCGAGGCCGACGCGCTCATCGATGCTGCGGTGACGCAGTTCGGCAGGCTCGATATTCTCGTCAACAATTCCGGCGTCTACGCCTTCTCCCCGATCGAGGAGGTCACCGAGGACTCCTATCGCCAGATGTTCGACGTCAACGTGCTCGGCGTGCTGCTGACCGCAAAGGCCGCGGCCAAGCATCTCGGCGAGGGCGGCAGCATCATCAACATCGCGTCGGCCGTCACCAGCGTACTCATGCCGCAATCGTCAATTTATACCGGCACCAAGGCTGCCGTCGAGGGCATTACCGGCGTGCTCGCCAATGAACTCGGCCCGCGCAAGATTCGCGTCAACGCGATCAACCCGGGCGTCGTCGAGACTGAAGGCACGCATACAGCCGGGGTCATCGGGTCGGATATGGAGGCGGGCTTTGCAGCTCAGACACCGCTCGGACGCGTCGGCCAGCCGGACGACATCGCGGCGGTCGCCGTGTTCCTTGCCTCAGATGATGCCCGTTGGCTCACCGGCGAGAAGATCGTCGCCAGCGGCGGCCTTCGCTGAGATCTGGCGCGTGCTCCCTTGGGGGAGCACGCCCATCCGGCTAGAGCAGTCCCAGCTTCCCCAGCTCCATCGCCAGGCCGCCCGGAAGGATATCCCCCTCGCCCTCCCCACCCAGATCCGGCGGTGCGTCTTTCTCTTCGAGATAGCGCCAGCCCTGGTGGGCGCGGCGCGGCACCGGGCTAACGAGGTGCAGCTTGGGATTGATGACGATGTAGGTCTTGTTGTTCTCGGCATCCTCGAAACGCAGGATTTCGGAGCGCGCAACGAGCTGGTGCTTCAAGATCCAGAACAGCGAACCGCCGACCATCTCGGCGTGGCGCTTAGGCAGGTATCGCGTGGTGAGCTTGGCTTGGTCGCCGCGCGTCGCGAACCAGCCCATCATCTCGTCGAGGCTGGTAGCGCCATAGGCGACTTTGGTTAGATTGAGCGGCATCGGCGGTAGATAGGAGCGCGGTGCTCAGGTCCCAAGCCCGGCCAGCGTGGCAAGGCCGAGGAACGAGAGAAAACCCATGCAGTCCGTGCACATGGTCACGAACACGGCAGACGAGACGGCGGGATCGACGTTGAAGCGATCAAGCGTGACCGGCACGAACACGCCGGCCAGCCCTGCCACCACATTGTTGATGAAAATGGCAACACCGAACACCACTGCGAGTGTGGGATTGTGCCAGATGAGGAAGCTGCCGATGCCGATCAGCAAGCCCAGCGAAAGGCCATTGGTTGCCGCGATCCGCAGTTCGCGCATGATGACGCGAACGGTGTTGGAACTCGTAAGCTGGTTGGTCGCAATGGCGCGCACCACGACGGCCAGCGTCTGGGTGCCGGCATTCCCGCCCATTCCGGAGACAACACCCATCAACACGGCCAGCACCGCGTAGCGCGCGATCTCACCGTCGAAGAGATTGACCACCGTCGCCGCAAGCATTGCGGTGGGCAGGTTGACCAGCAGCCAGAACAGGCGCGTGCGCACCGTCATCAGGATCGGCTGGTTGATGTCGCCGTCGCCGGCACCCGACAGGCGCAGGATATCCTCGCCCGCTTCTTCCTGGATGATGTGCACGATGTCGTCGACGGTGATCATACCGACGAGCCGATTGCCCTCATCGACGACGGCCGCCGAGATGAGTGCATATTTCTGGAAGCGCAGCGCGACCTCTTCCTGGTCCATGTCGACCGGGATCAGCGTCTGCTCGCGCTTCATGACGTCGGTCATGGCGATGTCGCGCGGACAGCGCATCACCCAGCTCAGCTGGCAGGTCCCCACAGGCTTGTGCCCTGGATCGACGACGAAGATTTCCCAGAAGTCGGAGGTGAGGTCCGGCGTGTCGCGCAGGAAGTCGATGGTCTGGCCGACGGTCCAATGCTCGGGCACCGCGACCAGATCGCGCTGCATGAGGCGGCCGGCGCTCTCTTCCGGATAGGCGAGCGCGCTCTCGATCGCGGCGCGATCCTCGGGCTCCATCGCCTCAAGGACCTCCTGCTTGTCGTCCTCGTCCAGGTCCTCGATGATGGCGACGGCGTCGTCGGTGTCGAGTTCGGACGCGAGCTCGGCGATCTGCTCATTGGGGATCGCCTCGACCACGTCGTCGCGCACATAGTCGTTGAGTTCGGAGAGCACCTCGGCGCTCAGCAGGTCGCCCAGCGCCTCGACGAGGTCCGCCCGGCTCTCGGCTGGCGTCAGTTCGAGCAAGTCGGCGACGTCGGCCGCGTGGAGCGGCTCGACCAGCGCGCGCGCCGCTTCGGGCTCGCCCTTCTCGACCGCCTCGAGCACGGCCGAGACGAATGCCGGCTTCAGCCGATCATCCTCGTCGAGATTGGTTTCGGGAACCTGGGGAATGGCGTCCTGGACGTCGTCCATATCGGCCTGGAGCGCATCACGCTTGGCGGCGGTGTCGATCTCGCTCATGGGACGCTCCTTTCCGCCTTGTCTCGCGTGGGCCCCCAGTGCCTTGCCGCTCAATCGCCTCCGCCCAGCCCCTTTTGCGCATCGGCCTCGCGATTGCAACATCACGAGGCCTTCCCACGAGGCAGCAAGTGCTTATAGGGAGCTTGACCATATATCTCAGCGGACCCGCATGGGGCCTGCGCCGAAGGAGAAAGCCGCAATGGCAGACCAGACACTGACCCTGACGCTCGAGACGGGCGATGTCGTCATCAAGCTCCGGCCGGACCTCGCGCCGGGCCATGTCGAACGGATCACCGACCTCGCGAAGAGCGGCTTCTATGATGGCGTCGTGTTTCACCGCGTGATCCCCGGCTTCATGGCGCAGGGTGGCGATCCGACCGGCACGGGCTCGGGGGGATCCGATCTTCCCGACCTCAAGGCAGAGTTCAACAGTGAGCCGCATGTGCGCGGCGTCTGCTCGATGGCGCGGACCAATTATCCGCACAGCGCGAACAGCCAGTTCTTCATCTGCTTCGATGACGCCACCTTCCTCGACCGCCAGTACACGGTCTGGGGCCAGGTGATCGAGGGCATGGAACATATCGACGCCCTCCCCAAAGGCGAGCCGCCGGCCAGTCCCGGCAAGATCGTCAAGGCGACTGTCAGCGGATAAACGGCGCCAGCCGTCGGCTGTAACGGGCCGGGTTTCCGGGAATATCTTGACAGGCGAGCGGCTTTTCCTCATGCCGCGCGCGATGGTGAACCGCGTGGGGGAGATACGCGTTCCCGTCTCGTTATTCTCCACGCTCTGGAACCCTGATGCCCTTTGCCGATCTCGGCCTGTCCGATGAATTGCTGAAAGCCGTCGAAGCAGCCGGCTATTCCGAACCTACGCCGATTCAGGCGCAGGCAATCCCCTCCGTGCTGATGATGCGTGACATCATCGGCATCGCGCAGACCGGCACCGGCAAGACCGCCAGTTTCGTGCTGCCCATGATCGACATTCTCGCCCATGGCCGCCGCCGCGCCCTGATGCCGCGCTCGCTCATCCTTGAGCCGACGCGCGAACTCGCCGCCCAGGTCGCGGAGAACTTCGACAAATACGGTAAGAACCACGACCTCAAGATGGCGCTGCTCATCGGCGGCGTGCAGATGGGCGACCAGGTCAAAGCCCTCTCCGACGGCGTCGACGTGTTGATCGCCACTCCCGGCCGCCTCATGGACCTGTTCGAGCGCGGCAAAATCCTGCTGACCGGCTGCTCGCTGCTGGTCATCGACGAAGCCGACCGCATGCTCGACATGGGCTTCATCCCGGACATCGAGAATATCTGCACCAAGCTGCCCGCCCAGCGGCAGACGCTGCTCTTCTCGGCGACCATGCCGCCGCCGATCAAGAAGCTGGCGGACAAGTTCCTTTCCAATCCCAAGTCGATCGAGGTCGCCCGTCCCGCCACAGCGAGCGCCAACATCGCGCAGTTTCTGGTTCCGGTCGAAGAGCGGAACAAGCGCGAAACCCTGCGCGAGCTGCTGAAGGCCGAAGGCGTCGAGAGCGCGATCATCTTCTGCAACCGCAAGACCATGGTCCGCGAGCTCAACAAGAGCCTCCAGCGCCATGGCCTCAGGTCCGGCGAAATCCATGGCGATATCGATCAGGCATCGCGTCTCGCCGAACTGGAAAAGTTCAAGACCGGCGAGATCAACCTGCTTGTTGCGTCAGACGTCGCTGCGCGCGGCCTCGACATCAAAGGCGTCAGCCACGTCTTCAATTTCGATGCGCCCTGGCATCCGGACGATTATGTCCACCGCATCGGCCGCACGGGCCGCGCAGGCGCGACCGGCAGGGCCTTCACCTTCGTCACCAAGAACGATGCCGAAGCCGTCGCCAATATCGAGAAGCTGATCGGCACCAAGATCGAGCGCGTGAAGGTCGGCAGCGGCGCGCCGGACGCGGGCGAAGCAGACGAAGCACCGGCCAAGCGCGAGAGTCGCGGGCGTGGTCGCGGCAAGAGTGAGCCGCGCAGCGAAAAGCCGGAGCGCAAGACAGAGGCGCGGACCCCGAAGCCGGAACGCAAGTCCGATGATCGGTCCGAAGCCGACGTTCAGCCGGCCCGTGAGCCCCGGCCTGACCGCGAAGCACGGCCCCCGCGCGAGCCCCGCCCATCGCGGGATTCCCGACCGCCACGCGACTCCGCGCCGCGCCACCAACAGCGCAACCATCAGGACGATGACGGCCCGGACGATGGCTGGAACGGTCCGATGCCGACCTTCCTCAACTTCGGTTTCGATACAGGCGAATAGCCGCTCCGCGGGTCACACCGCTCGCCAGAATCATGATTGCATTGGTCCGAAGCGCCGCTTATACGCTGCGCTCCCTGGCTGGGGGCTGTAGCTCAGTTGGGAGAGCGCGTCGTTCGCAATGACGAGGTCAGCGGTTCGATCCCGCTCAGCTCCACCAGGGATTTCAGGCGATAACTTAGGACTTGCGTCCGCCGCCGCGCTTCGGCATAGGCGCCCTCCTGCCGCCGGGCGTGCCCGGCATGCGGCCCCTTCGTCTAGCGGTCAGGACGCGGCCCTCTCACGGCTGAAACACGGGTTCGATTCCCGTAGGGGTCACCAGCTTTTCCTTCATTTACAACGCGAGCCGACGCCACTCCGTCGACGACCGCAACGGCCGGTTGTTCATGAACACGGCAGCGCCCATTGCAGTGATTGCAATTCGGCGCGGAAGGCGGCACGTCAATGCCATGGCCTTACCCGTCACCTGGTCCTTGTTGGGCGAATATTTCATACCGCACCGGGTGCAGATGCTCGCCCGCATGATCGATCGCGAGACGGGCCGGGAATTGCACGCTAAATTCAACCTTTCGGTCGCCGATTGGCGCGTCTTGGGCATGACGAATACTTTCGGAAGCGCCAGCGCTGCCGAGATCTGCAGCGCATTCGAAATCGATCGCGCCGAGGTCAGTCGCGCCGTCGCCCGCCTGATCGAGGTCGGCCTCATCGAGCGCGATGAAGATCCGCACCATCGCAGCAAGAAGCGGATCAGCCCGACCGAAAAGGGAAAAGCCATTTTCGAGCATGCGGTCAAACTGCGAAGGGCCTATTTCGAGAAGATCATGCAGGACCTGAGCACGGAGGATATAAGGACCCTCGATCAAGCGCTCAGGAGCATTGCCCTGCGTGTCGACGAATTTCGACAGGGGAGCGACGAGCAACCGACACCATGAGCGGCCGTTTGCAGCAAGCTCGCCGATTCACGGTCATATCCAGAGAAAAAGGGGCGCACAGCTGCGCCCCTTCGCAATCCTCAAAAGTCGTATTTCAGGGAGAACCCGACTTCCCGTGGCCGGCCGCGGACCACGCTCAGCATGTTGCGGTTCGGCGCCGCCAGACCCGTTGCAGCCCCTGAATCCCAGAAGCCGCCTCCGAAACGCTGCGCATAGGTGGCATAGACCTTGTCGAGCAGGTTGTTGGCATAGGCTGTGATCGTCACCGGAATGCCCGCAGGTTTGAATTGCGCGCGCACGTTGACCAGCCCGTAGGAAGGCAGGATGTAGCCCGAATCCGCACTGTCATCGGGGTAGACTGACTGCCTGCCGACAAAGGCATAGTTGCCGTTCAGCGTCAGCTTGCCGAAGCCGATGTCGCCCGAATAGGTCGCGCCGAGCGTGTAGCTGTGCTTCGGAATATCCGGGAATAGGTGCGTGACGCCGGCCGGCTGATTGCTCAGCTTATAGGTGGTGTAGCCTAGGCTGCCGTCGAGCGTCAGACCGCGCAAGATCACGAACTGGCCGTCGAGCTCAATACCCTTGATGTGCGCATTGCCCTGGTCCTGCAGCAGCGGCAGGAAGCCGACCGGGCACTGCGGGCTTCCAGGCACCAGCGATGCCAGCACACCTGTGCCGCAGTTCACGCGCAGCGCCGCCTGCCGGCTGGTCCAATCCATGACGAAGCCGGTCGGGTTGATGCGCAGGCGGCGATCGAGGAATGTCATGCGCAGACCGGCCTCGTAGTTGATCACTTTCTCGTTCGGGATCGTCAGGACGATGCTGTCCTGAATTGTCGGCCCGTTGCTCTGCAACGTAGCGCTGAACGAGCCCGCCTTATAGGCTTTCGAGATCGTGCCATAGGCCATGATGTCGTCGGTGAAATGATAGTCGAGAGTCACGCGGTAATCGAGCGCGTGGAACGGCTGGCTCTTGGACGCGCTCGACATGGTCGTGCCCGCCTTTACGACGAAGTCCGCTGCTTGATACGCGGTAGCCGGCGGCTGGTAGCGGTTCTGGGTATAGTCCTTGTGATCCCAGGCCTGGCGCAGACCGCCGGTCAGGTTCAGGCCGTCGATGATGTGCCAGGTCGCACTGGCGAACGCGCCCCACGATTCCGACGTCTGGAACACGTCGGTGATGCTGCGCGTGTAGAGCCCGCCGTCCGCATTTGGTGGCGTTCCCTTATCGGCCGGGTAGTTGGCAGTGCCCCTGCGGTTCAGGATGTAGTTGTAGGGTGAAGCACTTTTCTCCCGGAAATAGGTGCCGCCCGCGACCAGGTCGATGGCGTCGTTGAACAGCGCCGCGTTGAGCTGCAGCTCCTGATAGAACACCTTCGACGTGATGATGTCGTAGCGCCGTTCAAAGCCAATCACTTCCTGATCGTTCATGCCTCGGTGATTGAGCTTCGAGAGGCCGGTGATCGAATGGACACTCACCTTGTCGCCAAGCTTCCAGTCGAGCTTGAGGTCCGCCTGCCAGAACTTGTCGTTGTTCGTTTGGTCGCACGCCGAATCATAGTCCGGGTTGAAGTCGTCGAGAAAGCACACGTCCGAAGCGGCGTACGGCCCCTTCACGAAGCGCGGGTCGTTATATGGCGCGATCGGCGCCTGCCCGGCCGCCTTGAACGCGTCGTTGAGCCAGCCGCCGTAATTGCCCTGTATGACGCCGTCGATGCCGCCGCCATTATTGTCGCGCAGGTCGAACTCCTGGACTACGAACGGCGAGGCGTTCGATTCCGACTTGTTGTAGAGGAAGCCCGCGGTCGCCGTGAACTCGGGCGTGAATTCCGCCCGAAACTGAGAACGGAAAATATAGTCCCGCTCTGCTCCCAGCATCTGGGTGCCGCGGCTGACATAGCCGCCCTTGTCTAGATACGCGCCCTGCACGCGAAAGGCGAAGCCGTCGCGCAGCGGTACGTTGAGTGAGCCTATCAAGTCGAAATGATTGAAGTTGCCGGCGGCACCCTCGATCGAACCCTCGAAGGTGTCGCTGGGCTGCTTGCTGAAGATACGGATCGCGCCGCCGGTCGAGTTACGACCGAACAGCGTGCCCTGCGGCCCGCGCAGCACCTCGACGCGATCGACATCGATCACGCGCAGCACGGCACCGCTGGTGCGCGGCATATAGACGCCGTCGAGATACAGGCCCACGCCGCGCTCCCCAGCCGCGCCGCCACCGCCCGAGATGCCCCGGATCACGAAGTTGGCTGCGGCGTTACCCGTGCCGCGCGTTGGCGAGATACTGAGGTTCGGCGTGAAGTGCGATAGGTCCTGGAGGTCTTGAATGCCCTTGGCTTCCACCATTTCCTGCGTCACCGCGAGGATGGACAGCGGCGTATCCTGCAGATTGGTCGCCCGGCGCTCGGCCGTAACGATGATGTCCGGGGCGACGCTGTCGTCTTCGTCCGCCGCCGCGGCGGCTGGCGACGATGGCTGCGCGTGCAATGCCGAAGCCTGGAAACCCACCAGCGCAGTGCCTGCCAGCGTGATGCCGCGAAGCACCTTGGCCCGATCGACGGACCTGGTCCTGAAACCCATCATTTTCTCTCTCCCCGTACAGCCAGTTGCGCCGCTTCTTTCGTGCGGTCGGCAGCGATTTGGACCGAGCTGTCCTGATGTTTTTGAGAACAGTCGTTCTTCTATTGACCAATCAACGGTCAACGTTGATTTGTCAACTGCAGCGAATCGCGATTTCGCCGAACGAAACCGTCGCGGTCGTGGCTGGCCCTTGCACCGCACGACACGACACCGCGGAGATCCGGAAGACCATGATTGCAGAAAGCCAACGCCTACGCCCGCGCGGTGCAAAGCCAGTTCGAGACTGGCTGACCATGTCGATGGCTGCCCTGCTGCTGGCCGCACCGGTCGGAGCCCAGCGCAAGCTTACGCCGGAGCAACTCGATACGATGCAGCAACGCCATCCCGGCCTTCCGGGCGCGCTCGACCCGACCAATCTCGCCAAACCCCGGCCCAAGCCGCCCTTCGACATGACCGGCACCTGGTTCGTCGACCTGTCCGAAGGGTTCGACAAGTTCCGGTTCGGCCCGCCCTATCCGGAGTTTTTCGAGGAAGGGAAGAAGGCGCTGAGTGAAGGCGCGGCGGCGCGGGCCCGCGGCGAGAATTATCGCGACAGCATCGGGCAATGTTATCCGGCGGGAATGCCGATGATCATGACGCGGGTCTGGCCGGTCATGTTCGTCCAGGTGCCGACCGCCATCTATATGGTCGCCGGCTTCACCAACAGCTTCCGCACCATCTATATCGACGGGCGCAAGCATACCGATCCGGACATCTATGTGCCGACCTACAACGGTGAATCCATTGGGCACTGGGAAGGCAACACGCTCGTCGTCGACACCCAGGGATTCGAGACCGACCATCACTGGATCGATATCGGCCTGCCGGTCAGCGACCAGTTCCACATGATCGAGCGCATCCGGATGATCAAAGGCGGGAATGCGCTGGAGATCGAATATATCATGACCGATCCCCAGAACTGGAAAGGCGAGTGGCGCAACACCAAGCGCTGGGACCGCGTGACCGAAGCCGACATCGGCGAGGTCGAATGCACCGAGGCCCGCAATGCCAACCTCCCCGGCACCGACCGCGGGCAGCAGACGCTCGACGAGCGCGAACAGAAGAAATGATCGAAAGGAATTGATGTGACGACCAGGACATTTCTCCGGGCGGCAGGCGCCCTCGCCGCGGCCTTGTTCGCTGCGTCAGGCGAGGCGCATCACAGCTTCGCAATGTTCGACCAGACGAAGTCGGTGACGGTCAAGGGTCAGGTCGTCGAGTTCCAGTGGACCAATCCCCACGCCTTCATCGAGCTGGACGCTCCCAATGGCCAAGGTGGCAGCGACCGCTGGAGTGTCGAGCTCAACAGCCCCAACAACCTGACGCGCCAGGGCTGGCGGCGATCCTCGCTGACCGCGGGCATGACCGTCTCGGTAACGCTCAACCCCCTGCGCAACGGCAAGAAGGGCGGCCTGTTCAACAAGGTCGTCTTCGCGGACGGCAAGGTTTTGAGCGATGTGCGCAACGCCAGCGGCGGCCCGATCAACGTTCCAACGGCCAACTAGGGAGCCCGGATATGCGTTTGAAATTCCCGATCGCCTGCGCCCTGGCCGCTCTTGCCGGCCAGGGATTCGCCCATCACAGCTTCGCGATGTTCGACATGAAGAAGGATGCGACCATGTCCGGCGTGGTCACAGAATTCCGCTGGACCAATCCGCATAGCTGGATGCACCTCGACGTGACCGACCAGGACGGGGCGAAGGTCAATTGGGCGCTCGAAATGACCAGCCCCAACAATCTCGTCCTCAGCGGCTGGCGACGGAGCTCGCTCAAGCCGGGCGACAAAGTCACTGTGACCTATCACCCATTGCTCAACGGCAAGAGCGGCGGATCGCTGGTCAAGGTCGTCCTGGCCGACAACCGAACTCTCGAGAACAAGTAACGCCGGGACAATCCATGAAGATCACGACGACAGACACGCGCAAGCGCTTCCGCTTGCCGCTTTGGGCCCTGCTGCCGGCGATTGTCGGTACGCCCGTGGCGGCACAGCCGGTATCGGAAAAGGTCTGGCCGGCCGCCGGAGACAAGGTCGATTACGCCGCCCTCAGTGCCCTGCCGGATTGGCGTGGCATCTGGCTGCCGATGATGGGCAAGAACCCCAAGCCCGAACTCCCGCGCCTCCAGGGCAAATACAAGACCCACCATGAAGAGATCCAGGCGCTCATCAACAGCGGCGATCCCGAGGCGCAGCTGAAGGTCGAGCGCCGCTCCTCGGCCTGCGAGCCTCCGGGGATGCCAGGCATCATGACCCAGCCCTACGATATTGAGTTCCTGTTCAACCCCGGGCGCGTCACGATGATTCAGGAAGCCTATATGCAGGTGCGCCGCATCTTCACGGATGGGCGTCCGCTGCCGGACGATCCCGACCCAAGCTACAATGGCGTCTCGGTGGGCCATTGGGATGGGCAGACGCTGGTAGTCACCACGACCGGCCTGCGCGAAGGCGGCACGATGGGCCGCTGGGGCATCACCTATAGCGACAAGGTCAAACTCACCGAGCGCATCCATCTCGATCCGGCGAACAAGGATATGCTGGTCGTCGAGAACAGCTTCGAGGATCCCGAGGCACTCGTCGCGCCCTGGCACTCGACTTACTATTTTTCGCGCAACCGGGCCCAGGACCAGATGGAGTTCATCTGCGCCCAGAATGACCGCAATCCGATCGACGAGAATGGCCATGTCGATCTGGTTGCGGCCGATGGCTCGCATTGATCCAATGCGACCGAGCGCTTGAATGAACTCGCACAAAACCCGGTCCGGCTTGACTTGAGACCGCCGTCGGCAAAAGATCGGCGCGGGCAGGCAGGCACGCGACATGGATCGACGGCAATTCCTGGCGAGCGCCGCGGCGCTTGGTGTCAGCGCGATTTGGGCGAGCCGCAGCGCGGCCACTGGATCGCGCGTCGCGTGGCGCGAGGATCGCACGCACTATCCGCAGGGAGTCGCATCGGGCGATCCCGACGATCACAGTATCATCCTGTGGACCCGGCGGCCGTTCGAACAGGGTGATCGCCACGACCTGACCGTCGAGGTCGCGCTGGACACAGACTTTCGCCGTGTCGTTGCCACCGCGCGCGCGCCTGTGCTGGCCGCAGCCGACTGGACATGCCGCACACTGGTTGGCGGCCTCCTGCCGGCAACGGTCTATTGGTACCGCTTCACCGACGATAGCGGTGCGGGCAGCCGCATCGGGCGCACGATCACGGCGCCACGCTCGAGCGATCCGCTTCCGGTCCGCTTCGCCTTCGTATCGTGCAACAGCGTCAACGAGGGCGCGCAGAACGCCTATCGCCGGATGATTTGGGAGGACGAGCGTGCGCCCGCGGACGGGAAGCTCGGCTTCGTGCTTCATCTGGGAGACTTCATCTACGAAGTCGTCGAATATCCCGACGAGTTGCCGCACCGCTTCTCGCGCACCGTCTACGATCTCGGCCGCATTCCCGATGCGCGCAAGGTCAGCGATTTCTACGTGCCGACCAATCTCGCGGGATACCGCCACGTCTATCGGGCGCATATCGACGATCCCGACATCCAGGATGCGCGCGCGCATTTCCCGTTCGTTTGCATCGGCGACAATCACGAATTCTCCTGGCAGGGCTGGCAGAGCTTCATTAAATATGGCGGCAAGATCGAACCCGCGCAGCCGTTGCGCGTGGCCGCCAACCAGGCCTGGTGGGAATATATCCCCTCCCGCGTCCGCAAGGCTTCGGGCGCCGGGCTCGACCAGTTCGTGCCGCCCACAGTGCAGAAGGCGCCGATCGAGACATTCGACGATCATGGCTTCGCCACTGAGCCCAACAGCCGGACCGCCATCGGCAGCATGACGACCTATCGCGCGATGCGCTACGGCAAGCATGTCGACCTGATCCTTACCGACCACCACAGCTACAAGATGGCGGATCCGACGGACCGACCCGAGGCGTCGGCGCTCGACTCGGGCGCGTTCCCCGTCCTCCCGCAGGAGTGGATGGAAATCGTCGATGGCGGGAAGGACTATGCCGGCGGCAAGCCGCCCGCCACCATCCAAATCGGCGACAAGAGCGTTCCCAATTTCCGCAGAGACGAACCTGCCTTCACTGCGCTCGGTCGCGAGCAGAAGGCATGGCTCAAGGACCGGTTGACCCAGTCGACCGCGACCTGGAAGATCTGGGGCGTGACCAACGGCACGCTCGACATGCGGGCTGATCCCCAGAACCTGCCGGCGGGCATGGTCAAGGATGCCTGGCCGGGCAAGGGTTACGGCACGTTCGGCGGTGGGGATTTCAGCGGCGCATTCGCCGAGCGGGCGGAAATCTACGATCTTATCCGCGACCGCAAGCTGTCCGGCTTCGTCACCGTCTCCGGTGATCGCCACAGCTTCTGGGCTGGCTATGCGGCGCCGAGGCTGCCGCCGGCCGGTTTCGATCCCGTCGGCTTGAGCTTTATCACCGGATCGATCTCGGCGCCCGGCATGGGGGAAGCGCTCGAATATGCTTCGAAGAAAGATCCCTTCCGCGGCCTGCTTATGCGCGACGCGCCCAGCGGACCCGAGCTGACCGTCAACCTCACGCTCAAACACGGCGTCCGTGCGGCGCTCGAATATGCGGCGAGCGGCGACGTCGCCAAGGCCCGGGCGCTGACCAATCCCGATAATGCGCCGCATGTCGAATTCGTCGACATGGCCGGGCACGGTTATTCGGTGGTCAGTGCGGGACCCGACACGATCGACACCGAATTCGTCTGCATCGTTCGCCCAATCACCCGCGCAAACACGCCTGACGGCGGGCCGCTGCGCTACCGGGTGTCACACCGCGCCAACCTTTGGCAGCCGGGCACCGCACCGAAGCTAGAGCACCGCTTGCTCGAAGGAGATGCGAAGCTCTCGATTTGACGTCGGGCGGCTTTCCGAAAGCGAATCTCTCTTCATTTCAGGCCCGTTGGCTCTGGTGAGCTCCCCTGTTCGATGTTAGCAGGCTAGCCGCGAGGAGATGAGACGCCGAACCGGCGCCGCGGGGAGAGGGCAAGCATGACCGACAAGCGCAGGAACGCGTTGGCCCTGGCGCTGACCATTGCGGGAAGTCTTCTCGCCATGTTCGGTGCGCTGTCGGCAGCCCGCTCGCAGGCGCCAACCGGCCCCGCCGCGGTCAACGGCACCACGCTCCTGAATGCCGATGCTCCCGCCAATGTCGGCGACTGGCAGAGCTATAGCCGCACCTGGGACGAGCAGCGCTACTCGCCGCTCAAGCAGATCAACGACACCAATGTCGGCAAGCTGGGCCTCGCCTGGTATGACGACCTGCAGACCATGCGTGGTGTGCAGGCGAGCCCGCTGGTGATCGACGGCATCCTCTATAACGAGACGATCTACAACATCGTCACTGCCTATGACGGCAAGACCGGCAAGAAGCTGTGGACCTACGACCCCAAGGTCGACAAGATCTGGGCGCGCTGGGCCTGCTGCGGTCCCTCGGCGCGAGGCATCGCGGCCTGGAAGGGCAAGATCATCATCGGCGCGCTCGATGGCCGCCTGATCGCCATCGACGCCAGGACCGGCAAGGAAGTCTGGGTTTCGCAGACCTTCCAGCCCAACAAAGACCCCTATTCGATCACGGGCGCGCCGCGCGTGTATGACGGCAAGGTGATCATCGGAAACGGCGGCGCGGACTATGGCTCGCGCGGCTTCGTGACCGCCTGGGATGCCGAGACCGGCAAGAAGCTCTGGAAGTTCTTCATCGTCCCCACCGACCCTGCCAAGGGCCCGGACGGCGAGGCCTCCGACAGCGCGATGAAGATCGCCCAGCCGACCTGGTCCGGCAAGTTCTGGGAAGCGGGCGGCGGCGGCAACGCCTGGGACAGCTTCGCCTACGACCCCAAGCTCAACACCGTCTACATCGGCACCGGCAACGGCGCGCCGCACATGTGGCACTTCCGCAGCGAGGGCAAAGGCGACAACCTGTTCCTCTGCTCCATGGTCGCGGTCGACGCCACGACAGGCAAGTACAAGTGGCACTACCAAATGGTGCCCGAGGAAGACTGGGATTACACCTGCACCCAGCCGATCGTGCTCGCCGACATGAAGATCAACGGCCAGCTGCGCAAAGTCGCCATGCAGGCGCCGAAGAACGGCTTCTTCTACGTGATCGACCGGGTCACCGGTAAGCTCATCTCCGGCAAGAGCTACGTCTCGATCAACACCTGGGCGACCGACATCGACATGAAGACCGGCCGCCCGAACGTGCTGCCGACCGCGCACAACACGACCATGCCGCATCTCATGTCGCCGAGCTGGATGGCGGGCCACACCTGGCATCCGATGAGCTACAATCCCAACACCGGGCTCGTCTATCTCTCGGCGCAGGAGCAGGGCTCCATCTATGCCCGCGCGGCTGACGGTCAGTACAAATACACGCCCGGCCCGGGCCGGACCAACAGCGGCCAAGGCTATGCGAACGAGCAGGAACTCCGCAAGAAACTGAACGCCGAGGCGGCCGCCGCCGAGAAGGGCTATCTCCTCGCCTGGGATCCGAAAACGCAGAAGGAAGCCTGGCGTGTCCCCTATCCGCATCCGGGCTCGGGCGGCGTGCTGAGCACCGCCGGCAACATCCTCATTCAGCCGACGATCAACAAGACGGTGGCCATCTACCGCGCTGACAATGGCAAGAAGCTCTGGGAGATGAATGTCGACCAGGCCGGCATTGCCGGGCCGATCACCTACACGATCGACGGCGAGCAATATATTGCGCTCAATGTCGGCTGGGGCGGCTCGCCGGTGATGAACCTGACCAAGGACGGCCCCTTCCGCCTCGCCACAGCCAAGCTGCTGGTCTTCAAGCTCGGCGGCACCGCCAAGCTCCCGCCGATGCCCGCCGCTGACGACGATCCGGTCCAGCCCAACGACCGGGTGGCCGCAGACGTGGCAACCCGCGGCGCGACGCTCTACGGCGAGAACTGCTCGAAATGCCATGGCGACAGCGCCGTCGGCGGGGTCAAGGACCTGCGCAAGATGAGCGCCAAGACCCGCGCCGCCTTCTACGACATCGTCCTCAAGGGCACGCGCGAGGGCAACGGCATGCCGAGCTTCGCCGGCCAGGTCAGCGAGGCGCAGGCGAAGGACATTTACGGTTATCTGGCGCAGCGGGCGCAGGATGACTGGTGAGAAAAAGGCCGGCGGAAGGTTATGAAAGTTGCGCCTATGGAATGAGAAACTCTCTTCCCGCGCCATGGCCCCGGCCTGCATGACGCACATCGGCGCTCGCCACGATGAGAAAGAACGCTTGACGGCATGGCATGGGCGCCGGCGTGTAGGACAGAGTTTTTTGAGCGCGCACAATGGGACGGCAACCATGTTTCATAATCGCCTTGTCCTGGCCGCTTTGGCCGGTCTCCTGCGCCTCACGTCACCGGCCTCGGCGCAGCCGACGGGTTCGCCCGCAACGGCAGCGCGCGACGGCGCGCATGACTTCGACTTCGAGATCGGCGTCTGGACGACGTCGCTGCGCTATCTCGCCAACCCACTGAGTCCCGAGGCCGACCGCTGGATCGACTATCAGGGAACGAGCAATGTCCGCTCGCTGATGGACGGCCAGGCGAATCTGGTCGAGCTGGACGTCGCGGGCGGCGGCGGCAGGATCCGTGGCGTTTCGCTGCGGCTCTACAATCCCCGGACGAAGCAATGGGCGCTCAATTTCGCCAGCATGAGCAATGGCCAACTGACGGCGCCGGTCTATGGCGGTTTCGATCCGACGGGCCGTGGGCTGTCTACGGCCAGGACAATGTCGACGGCCGCGCCGTGCTGGTTCGCTTCGTCATCACGTCCGAGGGGCGCGACACGATCCGCTTCGTCCAGTCCTTTTCCGCCGATGCCGGTGCCACTTGGGAAGACAATTGGATCGCGGTCGATCGGCGACGCTAGAAGCTGACAACTCGCCAACTCAGTCCCAGCGCAAAATGATTGTTGCGCTTTAGCCCTCTCCCGCGAGCGGGAGAGGGTTGGGTGAGGGTCTTCTCGCAACGCTGCAGAACACCCTCATCCAACTTCGCCTAGTCAGCGTTGCTGACAAGGCTTCGTATCCTTCTCCCGCAAAGCAGGAGAAGGTTTGAATGACTAGTGCGGCCCCGCCTCGGCCTTCTCTGTCGAGCGGCCCCAGTCCTCGTTGGCGCGCGCTATAAGATAGCCGTGGATCGCGTCGGCATCTTCGGGCTTGAGCAGGTCGGCGAAGCTCGCCATGCCCTTGTCCTGGTAGATGCCCTTCAGCACGATGTCGTTGAACTTGGCGTGCGTCTCGCGGGTCATCTTGCGCAGGTCCTTGACCCCGCCGATCGCCTGCTGGCCGTGACAGCGCGAGCAGGTGTCACCGAAGAGCTGCGCGCCCTTGGCAATGGTCGCCTCGCTTGCCGTCACCGGCGGCGGATCGGGCGTCTTGTCCTCGGCCTTGAGCGGCGGGAGCTGGACCTTGCCGCCGATCTTGAAGACGAGCAGCCGCGCCGAAGCACGCGGCAGTTCGATACCGGAGCCGCGCTCGATCTGCGCCGCGCCGCCGCCCCAGCCGGCATTGACCGCAATATATTGCACGCCATCGAGCATGTAGGTGATCGGACCGGCCACCGGTGCACTCTGCACCGGCATTTCCCAGATCAGCTTGCCGGTCCGTGCGTCGAACGCAGCGAACGTCTGCTTGGTCGTGCCCTCGAAGACGAGGTCGCTGCCGGTGATCATCACACCGCCATTGCCGTGCCGCGGCAGCTGCACGCGCCATGCGGCCTTCTGCTTCACCGGATCCCATGCGACGAGGAAGGTCTTCTCCATCGCGTTGATCTGCTTCTGGATCTCGGCCCGCTTCTTGAGCGCGTCGCCGGAGAAGCCGCCCCAACCGCTGTTCGAGCGGAAAGGCTTGGGCGTCCATTTAGGATCATAAGCGTAGCCGAAGCCGCTCTCGAAGGTCGGGAAATAAGCCAGCTTCGTGCGCGGCGAATAGCCCATGGGGAACCAGTTGTGGCCACCGCCCGGACCCGGCATCACGAGTTCGGGATCCGTGCCATAATGCTTCGTCACCGTCGCCTTGCCGGTCTTGGGATCGACCGTGCCCCAGTTCACCGGCACATAGGGCTTGGCCGAGATGAACTTTCCGTTCGCCGCGTCGAGCACATAGAAATAGCCGTTCTTGGGCGCATGCATGACGACGCGGCGCTGCTTGCCGCCGATCGGCAGCGTCGCGACCGTGATGGTGCTGGTGCAGGTATAGTCCCAGTCTTCCTCGGGCACTTCCTGGTAATGCCACTTGTACTGGCCTGTCGTCGCATCGATCGCGACGATCGAACAGATGAAGAGATTGTCGCCCTTGCTGCCCGAGCGGAAGTGCCAGCTGTTCGAGCTGCCATTGCCGGTGCCAACATAGACCAGATTGAGTTTGGGGTCGTAGCTGATCGAATCCCACGGGTTCGCGCCACCGCCGAGCGTCTTCCACAGGCCGTCGTCGTTCCAGGTCTTGCGGATCATGCCCAGGATCGAGTCCGAGGCTTCGCTGTCGGGCTCACCCTTTGGATTGGGCGTCAGGAAGAACTTCCAGGCCTTCTTGCCGGTCTCCGCATCATAGGCGATGACGAAGCCACGCACGCCGAGATCGCCGCCCGAATTGCCGATGACGACCTTGCCGTCATAGACGCGTGGCGCGCCCGTGATCGAATAGGGCATGTCGTGAGTGAACGCCTGCTGGGTCCAGACTTCCTTGCCGGTCCGCGCACCGAGGGCGATCACGCGCCCGTCAAGGGTCGCGATGATGACCTTGCCCTTCCACAATGCCAGGCCTCGCGCCACCGGCTCGCAGCACGCATAGCGGCCATATTCGCGCGGCACCTTGGGATCGTAGGTCCAAAGGCGCTTACCCGTGCGCGCGTCGTAGGCCATGGTGATGTTCCACGGCAGCGTGTTGTAGAGGACGCCGTCGGCATAGAGCGGCGTCGCCTCCACGCCCCGCATCGTATCGAGCTCGTCATACCAGGCGATGCCCAGCTGCTTCACGTTCGCCGCGTTGATCTGCGTGAGCGGCGAGTAACGCTGGGCGTCATAGCCGCGCCCATCGCTCAGCCATTCGGTGCCGTCGGTCGCCTGCTTCGCGATGCGCGCGCCGTCGACCCATGCGGGCCCCTTGCCGGCATCCGCGCTGGCGAGGCCCAGGCCCGCCAGCGACGTGACGATGGCAGCCGCGAGCGCGACGGGACGCAACCAGTTTCTCATTCTCTTCAGTCCTTCGGCGGCGTGTAGATCGGCTGGGAGCCGTTCACGAGACGACCGGTCTTACGCCACTTTTCCTGCAGCGGCGTGCCTGGCGGCGCAGCATAGGCGCCCACCTCGTCGGTCTCCGGCATGAACACCTTGCCCGTCACCGGATTGGGGTAGTGGAACGGGATGATGTAATAGGCCGGATAGGTCAGGTAGATGGTCGAAGGCGGCAGGTCCGGCGCCGGATTGAACTTGTCCGGCCAGGTGTTGTTGAGGGCATTCTTTCCCCAGCCTTCCCAGCTCGAATACATGGTGAAGGGTCCGGACTCGCGCTTGAACTTCCAAGTGCCGTTCTCCTTGACGAACTCGTCCTCGTAGAGCGGCAGGCCCCAGCCGCCGCTCGACATCACCCAGGCGCGCGAACGGATCCAGCCGGTCTTGCCGTCCGGCGAGACGTCGGCAATCGGCTGGAACTGCATATGATTGGCGAGGCCGCCCTCGCGGGCGCCATCCGGTCCGAATGCGGTCTGCATATATTCGAGCACGCGCTTCTTGCCGAGGAACAGCCCTTTGCCGCCGATCTCCAGCGTGGCGTCATCCGCGAACAGCTCGGACAGCTGCGTCCACTGGCCTTTGTCGACGAAATAGCCGTAGAGCCGTTGGAGACGCTCGATCTGGTTCTGGTCCTCGAGCCGCGTGATGCGGGTATCGAGCGCGTCGAGCTTCTCGGCGGCGGTGGGTTGGGCGATGGCGGGGGTGGCGCCGGCAACGAGCAACAACCCGGCCAACAAAACACACGTTCGCCCTGAGCCTGTCGAAGGGCTCTCCTTCCTTCCCGAAGAAACGGAAGGGGCTTCGACAAGCTCAGCCCGAACGGTTTTTTGCTTCATGGAAGTGCGCATCACTTGCCCCTCCCCGTGACCGTGTCGACCGGTTGCGGAATGTCCTTGAGCGGCTTGCCCGTCACCGGATGATCGAAATTGAACGGCGGAATATAGGCGCCCGGGAAGGAGCGATATTGCACCGTGGGCGGCTTGTCGGGCGGGAAGAGCGCGCTCGGTCCTTCGACCGGAAGCGCCGACTTGGTGAAGCCCAGGTCATAGTCGGTCTGGGCCGTCACGTAGAAATGCAGGCTGGCGATCTTCCAGACGCCCGCTTCCTTCACATAATCGACATTGGTGAGGCCGACGCCCCAGACGCCGTTCGCGCCAGGCTGCGCGAGCATCATCATGCCCTGCCAGCGCGCGGTCGCCGTCTTCCCGTCCTTGGCGACGACGATGTAGGGCTGCAGCATCATGTGCGTGTTGAGGTGGCCCGCAGCGAGGCCCTGTGGCCCGAACAGCAGCATCGCCTTCTGGATGCGCGCCGGGCCAATATAGACGCCGCGCTGGCCATATTCGAAGCTGCCGGTCTTGGTGAACAGGCCCGCCGCCTGGTCCCACAGGCCCTTGTCGAAATAATAGCCGTAGGTCGCCTGGAGGTTCTCGATCGCGTCCTGGTCCTCGAGCAGTTGCACGCGCTGCTTGTAGGCCGCGACGCGCCCGGCGAGATCGGCCTGGGCGAACGACGGAGCGGCGAAGCCGAGCAGCATGGCTGCGGCGATGATGCGGCGCGCGCTCATTTCGCTGCTCCCACGATGACGGGCTTGCCGGTGACCGGATTGGGCGCGTGGAACGGTGCGACCTCCGGATCGGGGAAGGACTTGTAAGTCGATGTCGGCGGCCGGTCGGGCGGGAAGTCCTTCGAGGTCTGGCTTGCGGCAAGCCCCTCGCCCGGCTTCAACCGGGCCCAGCCCTTCTCATAGGGCGCCACGAAATTGACGTAGAGATGGACGGCCTTGATCTTCCAGACCCCGCCTTCCTTCACATAGTCGTTCTCATAGGTGCCGTCGCGCCACTCGGCGTGCTTCTTGTACTGGCCGAGCATGCCGAGATCGCGCCAGCGACCCTTCGCACTCAGGCCATCGGGCGCGACGTCGATGACGGGCTGCAGCGTCACCCACTCGTTGAGCTGGCCATAGATGAGGCCATCCTGATTGCCGTGCAGGCGCTTGAGATAATCCTTGATGCGCGCCTTGCCGACATAGACGCCGTCCATGCCGATTTCGATCGTGCCGTTGTCGGCGAAGAGATCCGCCGCCTCGTCCCACAGGCCGCGATCGATATAGAAGCCGAAGGCGCGCTGCAGCTTCTTGACCGCGCGGGAGCCTTCCAGCTTCTCGACGCGCACAGTGAGAGCATCGATTTCCTGGTCCATGCTCGGCGCGGCGGCAGGCGCCGGCATGGCGGCGAGCAGCAGCAGCCCGCTTGCGAACAACGCCGCCACCGCCCTCACTTCGCGCCTCCGATGGGCACGGCCTTGATGATGAAGGGCCCCGGATCCTTGTCCCGAAGGGCGGGATCGAACATGTAGTTGATCATCCCGCTGACCGAATAGGCGGTGTCGCCGATATGCGTGACCGAGGCCGGGCCCTGGAAGCTGCCGCCGAGCGGCTTCACGTCGACATTGTCGCCATTGACGGTGAGCAGCGCGATACGGTTGTTGCCGGTTTCGGCCTGGAGCAGCTGGTTGCCCTTGTAGAGCCGCAAGCCGTCGGGCCCTTTGAGGTCCATCGAGAGGTTGAGCTTCGTCAGGCTCTGGTAATTGCCGCTGCCGTCGCGATTGACCCGGAAGAAGGTGTTGGCCCGGGTGTTGTTGGCGTAGAGAATATTGTCCGCGGTGAAGGCGATGCCGTCGATGCCATTGAGCTGCGCATCCTGCACCTCGAGCTTTACGTCCTTGGCGTCGGGAGCAATGCTGAAGATGCGGCCACCGGAGGTCTCGGCAATGTAGACCTTGCCATATTGGCCGACGGTGATGTCGTTGCAGGTCGCATTCGGGCCGGGCAGCACATAGCGCGCCTTGAAGGCGCCGGTCTTGAGATCGAAGGCCACCGCCGCCGACTCCGTACCCGGCGCCGGCGGTCCGCCGAAGCCCGGAATGCTGCAGACCCACAGTGTGTTGGACGCGTCGTGCGCGACCACGCCGAGCAGCATCTTGATCTTGTTGGTGCCGTCCGGCCTGATCCAGGCGACGGCCTTGTCGCTGCCCGGTGCCGCGCGGAAGACGATGCCTTTGGTGCTGCCGGCATAGAGATTGCCCGCCGCATCGGCGCTGATGCTCTCGGTGAAGACCTTTGTGTCGTCGATCGTCACGTCCTTGGCGAAAGCCGACGCGCTCGCGAGGCCGAGGCCGATTGCGGCCCCGCTCAAGACAGCTGCCTTCATTTTCACGGTCTTGGTCCCCTCGGTTCCTGCCAGGGCGGCGGCATGAGATAAGGCAGCTCGGTGGCAACGCTCTCGACGCGCGAGATCGCGTTGCCCTCGATCTTGAACACGGTCACGAAGCCGAAGCTGCGCGGATAGTCGGCCTCGGACTTGTAGCTCTTGCCGTCGCTCGCGGTGAAGCTGGTGGTCGCACCCGGAAGATCGCGCGCACCGCTCACCACCACCAGCCCGCGCGCCTCGTCATAGGCGACGACCCGGCGACGGACGCGCTCATACTCGCCGAACAGGCCGCGCGAGAAACTCGCCGCGCAATCGCCGCTTTCGCCCTTGGCCGCAGGCAGATTGCCGGTCATCGGAACACCGTTTTCGATCAGCACGCATCCCTTGCCGAAGGCGGGCGCCTTGCCGTTCCCGCCCTGCGCCTCGAAATAGGCCTGGACGAGGCCGAACATGATCGCGCGCGGCGTCTCCTTGCCCTTGGCGACCGTCGCCGAGAAGGCCGGATCATGCGTGAAAGCGATGGGATCGCCGAAGGGCGGCCGGCCTTGCAGGCGCCGAATGGTCGCCTGCACGCTGGCAATCTTGCCGCCCCGCGCCGTCAGCTCGATGGCATAGAAGCCAGGCTGGCCATGTTCGTCGACCGAGCCGATCCAGACAGCCTTGCCCACCTTCGCATCCGTCACGATCAGCGGGGATGCGCCCTTGGCAGTCGCGGTTGCCCAGGTACCGTCCGAGACCATGATGGTCACGCCGTTTTCGGCATAGCGCACCCGATCGGCCCAGGGCAGTTTCGAGCCGTCCTGCTTGACCAGCGCGTCCATATATTGCTGCGCGAGCCCTTTGAGGCAGGCTTCGTCGCAGTCCCTCGGCGCATCCGAAGACGGCGGCACCATGAGCGGCACCGATCCGAACGGACGCAGGATCGGCTTCTGCGGAGCGGGAGCGGCCGAAGCAGCCGCAGGGGCTTGCGCTAGTGCACTGCCCGCCGTGGCGATCAGAATGACGCCGAGCGCCGTTGCGAGAGCCCCCCTCATTGGCCGAGCTCCGAATATTGGCGGCCGACCGCCCAGGGATTGTGCATGGCATAGGGCACATAGGTGAACACCGCCTCGATCCGCTGGATCTGGCTGTCCTTCACGCGGAAGGCTTCGAGCAGCGTGATCGAGTTCGGCCATTTCAGTGCCGTCTTCATCTCGCTGCCGTTGTTGGTCGGATAGTGGTCGAAGCTGTTGTCGTGATCGAAGAAGCCCGAAGCGACGACGACGCCGCGCTCGGTGTCGACGATCGGGAAGCGGCGCTCGCGCACGCGTTTGTTGATGTAATAGAGGCCGAGCAGGAACTGGTTGCGGCAGCCCGCCGCAATCGCGGCGGCATTGCCGCCCCCTCCCCCGGGCGGTGGCGCCGTTGTGCTGATACCGTTCTCCAGCCGCCCGCAATCCTCGGTGAAGGGCGCGAAGACAGCACCGTCATTGCGCTCGACCGTGTTAAAGTAGCTCTGCGCGACCGCGATCAGCCGCTCGCGCGACCGGCGCTCGGTCGGTGCCAGCACCTGCTGGAATTCAGGGTCATGCGCGACCTTGTCGATCGGCCCGAAGGGCGCCGGCAGACCGGTCTTGCGATGAACGACCGTCTCGATCTCGTCGATGCGGCCGCGCGAAACGTGGATGCGCATCGCATAATAAGCGGGCTGGTCATGCTCCCAGACCACGCCGAACCAGGCGGCGTTGCCGGTCTCAGGATCGGCGACCTCGAGCCCCGTATCGGCAACCTTGTTGGCCGAGCGCCACAGCCCCTTGCCGACCGGGATCATCACATTGTTCTCGGTGAAGCGCGCATTGGGCGCAATCGGCACGGCCTTGGGATCCTGCTTGGCCAGCGCCCCCATATATTGCCGGACGAAGCCAATCAGGCAGGCGCGATCGCAGTCGATCTTGAGCACGGCGCTCGGCTGGCCGGGAAGCTGGGCGGTGGCGGACGTGGTGGCCGGAAATCCCAGCAGGGCGGCGCCCGCCAGCATGGCGTGCCGCGTGAAACTCTTTCGAAGCGACGTCACTGATTCTCCCCCTCGGCTTCCCCGGCCGGTCACGCCGCGCCGATCTTGGTTGCCGGTTCGCGGAGTCGGCGGAACATAAGACGAGCGCACGCGGCTTGTCACGTACTGACAAGCGATTAGCCGCAGAAACAGAACCGCCGTTCACCTTCGGCGGAAGTGTCCGTCGCTCCACGGCAACAGGATAGACGGCTCGGGGCCGCTGACCGGGCTGACGTCATTTGTGCAGCTGTTCAGGCCGCTCCGTGCAGAGGCGGCCGCCCGCCGTCATTCCAGCACTTCGATCCGGAAACCGGCAACCCCACGCCCGCCATCCTTCGAAACGCTGACGATGTGGACGGGCAGGCCCGCGCAGGCCAGCAGCGAGCGTGTCTCGCCGATCTTCGTGCGCAGTGTGTTGAGCGTGTCCCAGCCCATGACATCGAGCAGGTCGTCCGTCTCGATCACGGGCTCGGCCATGATGGATGCAATCAGCTTGATCGTGGCGGGCCGGAAGCCATGGCGAATTTGCCCGCTCCACCAAAGAGCCGGCGGGCGGAGACTTACATCCAGCTTGCCGCGCCGAAAAACAGGTACTTCACGAGTCAACAACACTTAAGGAATTCTCCGCAACCCGGCGGCCCTTGGCCGCTCCCGGAACCCTTCTCGCCGAGATGCAAGCCCGCACGATAGGGGCGATGCGGCGATGCGGGCTCGAACAAGGACAAACGGAGGAACCCTCCTTTTCCGCCGCTTTATCGTCACGCTTCGCCGCTGACAGGGCACCGTTGACCGACTGTCCGCGTCGCGCTAGGCCGATAGAGGTGCCGCGTGGCAATGCGGGTGTAGCTCAATGGTAGAGCAGCAGCTTCCCAAGCTGACGACGGGGGTTCGATTCCCCTCACCCGCTCCAGCGCCGGCCTGCCTCCTCAGACCAGTCCCGCCAGCCTGAAACTGAAGGCCAGCCCGTCGCTGGCGACGATGACATGATCTGTCAGGGTCACGTCCAGCGCAGCGAACAGCCGGTAGACGTGCCTCGTCGACATGATGTCCTGTGGACTCGGGCCGGCAGCGCCGGATGGATGGTTGTGCGCCATGACGGCGTAGCGCGCTTCGCTTCTAACCGCGGCGCGCGCCAGCTCGGCCCGCAGCACGGCGACGGACGAAAGGCTACCGGTCAGGCCCCATTCGGATCTGAAGGCTCCATCGCAATCATAGAAGAGGAAGAGAAGCCTTTCCTCGACGTGGCCCGAGAGGCGCGCGACAAGATAGGGATCGATCCCCATCTGCACGCCGGCCCATTTCCGACCGTCCTGCGATAGCTCCGGAAGCCGGCCACGCACCGTATGCGATTGAGTGACCGAACGCGCGACCTCTGCCCCCAAATTCCGACTCCAGTCCGCGGCGCGTCCGGCGCCAGCCAGACGGGCGCCATGGCGCGGCATGATTGCCAAAAGTCAGAACAGCCGGGCTTATCGTCCATGGCTCAGCCGAACCCCGCATCACAATAGGCATGCA
>JAGIAA010000080.1 GCA_017745115.1 Sphingobium sp.
CGCTGCGTCTGGTGTGCGGTTTGCTGCGGTGGTCGTGTGGCGTACTTCGTGTCCGGCTTACTCGCGCGCTTCGTGCCCGGTCTGTTCGCGCTCGTCGCGCGCTTCGTGCCCAACCTGTTCGCGCTCGTCGCGCGCTCCGTGCCTGGTCTGTTCGCGCTCGTCGCGCGCGAACGGCCCCAGCGTGGCGCCGACGAAGCCGCCGGCCACGTCGGTGCTCAGGATCGTGCCGTCGGCGTCACGCACCAGCCACTGCACGCCCTTGCCGTCGCCGGCGTCGAAGCCGAAGCCGTAGGCGCCCTGGTTGCCGTCGACATGCAGGGTCAGCCGCTGCGCGCCGGCGATGGCCTGGTGGGCCACGACCTCGACGTCGCCGCCGGCCTTCTTCTCCAGGAATACCTCCGCGCCGTCGCCTTGGCGGCGCACGCCGAGGAAGTACCAGTGGGTATCGCCCTGGAACGCGGCCAGGCCGGCGGCCACGCCCGGCGCCGGCAGCTCCATCGCCGTGCTGGCCTCGAACACCTGGTGCTGCTGGCGGCGCGCATAGAACGCCGGGTTGACCTTCGAATCCAGGCCCTCGGCCAGCGGGTGGATCGCCAGCCAGCCCGGGCGCGCGCTGCCGTCGTACCACGGCGTCTTGGGCACGCGCGGGGTCATCCAGCCCTTGCCCAGCTCGACGGTGTCGAACTCGTCGCGCCAGGTGAAGTTGCCGGTCATCGGCGCCTGGTCGACCGGTTTCTTCATGAACGACGGACCCGGCAGCACGTACGGGATCTTCTCGCCATGCGGCAGGATCACCGGCCAGCCGTCCTTCCAGGTAACCGGCAGCACGAACGCCTCGCGGCCGGTGTTGTAGTGGTCCACGCCGTAGTTGCGGCTGGCCAGGAAGGTCGCCCACCAGCTGCCGTCCGGTCCCTGCACCAGGTCGGCATGGCCGGCGTTGGTGATCGGCAGCGGGCGGCCCGGGTCCAGGTCGCGCTGGGTCAGGATCGGGTTGTCCTTGTTCGGCTCGTAAGGACCCCACACGTTGCGGCTGCGCAGGACCACCTGCGAATGCTGCGGACCGGTGCCGCCCTCGGCATCGCTGAGGTAGTACCAGCCATCGACCTTGTAAAGGTGCGGGCCTTCGATCCAGATCGGGTTCTCTTCCGGCTTGACCCCGCCATCGATCAGCACCTTGCGCGGGCCGAACGGCTTCTTGCTGGCGATGTCGATTTCCTGCAGCCAGATCGCGCGGTGGCCGTCGTAGCGCACCGGCACTTCGGGTTCGTCGTTGTTGAGGATGTAGGTCTTGCC
>JAGIAA010000081.1 GCA_017745115.1 Sphingobium sp.
CGTCGGGGCAGGAGACGCGGATCAGGTCGACGCCGGCATCCTCGCAGCGGCGGATCTGGTCCACCGTCGCCCTGACGTCATGAGTCGGCGTGTTGGTCATGGTCTGCACCGTCACCGGCGCACCGCCGCCGACGGGCACATTGCCCACCATGATCTGGCGGCAGTCCCGCCGCGCGATGTCGCGCCAGGGGCGAAGGCCCGGATTATGCTCGGACATGAAGGAGGCTCCGGCGGAGAGAGGTCATTGCGGGCGCTTATAGCGGGGGAGCGGCGGGGAGGCGAGGGTCTTCGGACCGCCTTTTCCCCCGGCGAAGGGGCGGCGCCACACCAAAGCAGTCCCACCGTCGCCGGACGGGAACATCGCGACCATTTGCTCGTTCCGAAGAGAGAAGGGGACAATGGGATGACTCATCTGCCCGACATGACAGCGTTCGACCGCGCGCCCGGCTATGCGGTCCAGTATCACAGCGGCGTCGTGAACCACTGCCCGGGCTGCGCGGGCACGCAATGGCTGATCGGCCGGACCACCGCGCAATGCGCGCGCTGCGAGACGGCCCTGCCGCTCGCCCAGCATGGCGAGTGGGTCCATCAGCCGATGTTCGTCAGCCGCGTGAGCTCGACGGCCCATCCCGCCTGAGGCTCAGCGGGCGAAGGGCGCCTGCGCGAAGCCCGGCACGTCGACCGGGAAGGAGAAGAGCGCGCCCGCATGAGGCTGGGCGGCGAGGATGGTCTCGTCGAGGCCGGCGCGGGCGCTGGTGACAAAGGCGGTGCGCAGGTCGGCGCCGCCGAAGGCGATCATGGTCGGGCGGCCGACCGGCAGCGGCACGGTCTGCAGGATTTCGCCGGCGGGCGACAGGCGGACCACGCGGCCGCCCTCGAACAGCGCGCTCCAGTAGCAGCCCTCGGCATCGAACGATCCGCCGTCCGGCCGGCCCGTGCCCATCTCGAACTGGTGGACGATGCGACGGCCGGAAAGCGTGCCGGCGACCGGGTCGACGTCATAGCCGCGCAGGGCGTGGCTGGGCGTGTCGGCATGGCGGAAGGCGGTGCCGTCGGCGCTGAAGGCGGCGCCGTTGCAGGTGACCATGTCGCCTTCGATCCAGCTGATGGTCGCGTCGGGATCGACCCGGTAGAGTGCCGCGTCGCGGGCGCTCTTGGCCATGTTGACGCTGCCGACCCAGAAGCGGCCGGCCGGA
>JAGIAA010000082.1 GCA_017745115.1 Sphingobium sp.
GTCGATGACGGCGCTGAACGGCATGAGCGCGGACTATTTCGGCAGCCTGACGGCCACCCAGGTCCGGGGCTTCTCGGGCGAGCAGCTGACGGCCTTCGGGGCCGACGGCCTGGCGCGGTTGTCGGGCGCCCAGCTGGGGGCCTTGACCACCACCCAGATCGGCCAGATCCCGACCGTGGCGGTCCAGAGCCTGAACCCCACCCAGATCGGCCAGATCATGCCCAGCCAGATCTCCGGCTTCACCAGCTCGCAGATCGCCGCCTTTTCGCCGGGCCAGCTCAGCGGCCTGTCCCGCGCCCAGGTCAACAAGCTGACAGCCTCGCAGCTGGACGCCATGACCCGCGCGCAGCTGGAAGCCATCGGCCTCTAGAGGGCGCTCGCGACGTCGAACGCAAAAGGCGCGGGAATGCAAAAGGCCCGGCGGATCGCTCCGCCGGGCCTTTCCTTGATCTCGCGGAAGACGCCTTACTTGGCCTCGGCGGCCTCGATCGCTTCCTCGATGGCGCGCTTGAAGTCCAGCGGCTGGCTGACCGGGCCGAACGGCGAAGCCGAGACGCCCGTCCCGCGCACCACGATGCGGCCATAGTTCAGCATCCGGCCCAGGATCCCCTGATTGACGATGATCGTGTCGACCTTGTTCAGACGCTGCTCGATCGTGGTGCGGTTGATGAAGCCGAACTTGGCGATCAGGCGCTTGTTGGTGACGGCGAAATCCGAATTGAGCTGATACATCAGCGCAAAGATGAACCAGACGAAAGTAACCGGAAGAAGGACACCGAAGCTAATGACCGTCCAAAACACCGGCCAGATATAGATGCCCCAGTGAACCTTGGCGTCGAACAAGACCTTCTCGTCGCCAGTAATAACTTGGTCAATATAACGCGCCACTCGCGCACCCCCAGAATAAAACAGCCCGCTCGCACTCTTAGTAGAGCACGTGGCGCTGTCAACCCGAGAGGCATGAGCGGCCGAAGGCGCCC
>JAGIAA010000083.1 GCA_017745115.1 Sphingobium sp.
GCCCAGACCGCTCTGAAGGACCTGCAGGCGATCGCCGGCCAAAAGCCCGTCGCCACCAAGGCCCGCAAGTCGATCGCCGGCTTCAAGCTGCGCGAAGGCATGGTGGTCGGTGGTAAGGTCACCCTGCGCAAGGACCGGATGTACGAATTCCTGGACCGCCTGGTCACGATCGCGCTGCCGCGCGTGAAGGACTTCCGTGGCCTGAACGGCAAGAGCTTCGACGGCCGTGGCAACTACGCCATGGGCCTGAAGGAGCACCTGGTGTTCCCGGAAATCAACTATGACCAGATCGAGCAGATCTGGGGCATGGACATCATCGTCTGCACCACTGCGAAATCCGATCAGGAAGCCAAGGCTCTCCTGAAGGAATTCCAGTTCCCGTTCGTCAACTAAGAGCGGGAAGGGAAAGAAACCATGGCCAAGAAAAGCGCCGTCAACCGCAACGAAGCCGTCAAGGCTCTCGTCAAGAAGTTCGCCGAAAAGCGCGCCGCGCTGAAGGCGATCGCCAACGACGAAAGCCTGCCGCTCGAGGAGCGCTTCGACGCTCGCCTCAAGCTCGCCAAGCTGCCGCGTAACAGCGCCGCGATCCGCATCCGCAATCGCTGCGAAGTCACGGGCCGTCCGACCGCCTACTACCGCAAGCTGAAGATGAGCCGTATCGCGCTCCGCGAACTGGGTTCGCAGGGTCAGATCCCCGGCCTCGTCAAGTCGAGCTGGTAAGGACGATCAGATGTCGATGAACGATCCCCTGAGCGACATGATCGCTCGCATCAAGAACGCCGCCACGCGCAAGCGCAATAAGGTCTCGACGCCGGCTTCCAAGCTGCGCGCCCGCGTCCTCGACGTGCTGGCCGACGAAGGCTACATCCGTGGCTACTCGCTGATCGAGAAGCCCGGTGCGTTCCCCGAATTCGAGATCGAGCTCAAGTACTTTGACGGTGAGCCCGTGATCGCCGAGATCAGCCGCGTGTCCAAGCCTGGCCGCCGCGTCTATTCGTCGATCAAGGACCTGAAGCCGATCAAGAACGGCCTGGGCATCTCGATCCTTTCGACGCCGAAGGGCGTCATGTCGGACTCCGCCGCACGCGACGCTAACGTCGGCGGCGAAGTCCTCTGCCGCGTCTACTAGGCGCGGGAGGGAAAGAG
>JAGIAA010000084.1 GCA_017745115.1 Sphingobium sp.
GCCGCCGGGTTGCGCCTTGTCATAATCCGCCTTGTAGGCCAGCGAGACGCTCTTCACCTCTTGGACCAGCGCATCGATCTCCTTCTTCTGGAAGATCGCCATCATGCCCTTGGCCTTGAGCGCCGCGGCGCGGGTGTAGAATTCATCGGCGGTCATGGCCCGTGCAGGGGCGGACGCGAGTAGCCCAAAGGCGGCGATCATCAGGCCGTACAGAATATGTCGTCGCATCCAATCGCCCTCCAGGATCATCCCCGTCCGTCACCCGGCCCTGAGCCAGAGTCCCGCTTCTGCCGCAATGTTGCAGGGCAGCGGGACCCCGGGTCAAGCCCGGGGTGACGGATGAGGCGATCATGAACGGAAAAGGGCCGCCGGATCGCCCCGGCGGCCCCAATCTCGTCATTCCAGACTACGCGTGGGTTAGACCACCTGCGTCTCCGTCTCGCCCGAGACGGCCGGCTTGGCCCGGCGCGTCTTGGGGATCGAGGTGCCGGCGGCCGGCACGGCGACCGGACGCAGAGTCTCATTGTCGCGGTCCAGCTTGCCCTTCTCGATCAGCGTCTTGATCTCGTCGCCCGAGAGCGTCTCGAACTCGAGCAGCGCATTGGCAAGCAGGTGGAGCTCGTCGTTGTGATCCTTGAGCAGCTGGTGCGCCCGGGCATAGCCGGTGTCGACGACGCGGCGGATTTCCTTGTCGATCTTCTGCGCGGTCTCGTCGGACATGTGGACGCGCTGGCTCTGCGAATAGCCCAGGAACGTCTCGCCTTGTGGCTCCTCATACTGGAGCGGCCCCATTTCGTCGGACATGCCCCATTGCGTCACCATGTCGCGGGCGAGGCGCGTGGCGTACTGGATGTCGCTGGAGGCGCCCGAGCTCACTTTGTCGTAACCGAAGATGACTTCCTCGGCGACGCGGCCGCCCATGGAGACAGCCAGGTTCGCGTACATC
>JAGIAA010000085.1 GCA_017745115.1 Sphingobium sp.
TCGCCATATTGTCCGACCTGGCGGCGGTGACGATCCGTGCCGACCCCGCCCGCGCCAGGCGCCCGAGCCGCCGGACCATGGCCCAGCCCGGCGAGAAATAGGCCGCCGCGATGTCGAGCCGACGCCCGGCCTGCAGGTCCTGCTTGAGATGCCGCGCCCATCCATTCAGGTGCCGTGTCGGGCCGCCCATCAGCCACACCGCCTGGCCGACGCCCGGCCGCCAGTCGCGGATCATGCGGCGGAGCGCCCGGAAGCTCTGCTTGGTGTCGAGCGTCCATTCCGCCAGCGCATCGAACCATCGCTGCAATTCGGCCACCAGCGGCCCCTCCACCAGCAGCCCCACGTCCCGCCAGCCGTTGCGATCGTCCTCGGGCGCGAAATAGTCGGCCGTGACGTTGAAGCCGCCGACCATCGCGCGGCCGCCGTCGGCGATGACCATCTTCTGGTGATTGCGGATGAGATAGCGCGTCGTGCGACGGGCGCCGAACCAGCCGAAGCGGGCGCCCGCCGCGATCAGCGGCTCGAACTGCGCCGAAGGGCTCGTCGCCGATCCGAAGGCGTCGATCATCAGCGTGACCGCGACACCGCGATTGCAGGCGTCTATCAGCGCTTCGCGCACCTCGATGGCGCATTCGTCATGCCCGAAGATGTAGAAATAGAGATCGAGCTGCCGTTGCGCTTCCGCGATGAGGGCGTGCAACGCTCTCAGTCTGGCCGGCCCCTGCGGAAGCAGCGTCAGGCGATTGCCGTCAATCTCGAAGACCGGACGCGCTTCTCTACTGCCATGGCCTTGTTCCTGTGCCATCTCGCCTTACATGAAACAAAGCGTGACGCCTGCCAACCCGCGCTTTTCGTTGACTTGGCGGGCCCGCACTGTTAGCGGGGCACCTTTCCCGCACACTTAGTAGCCGAGGAGCCAAGCAT
>JAGIAA010000086.1 GCA_017745115.1 Sphingobium sp.
GCGCTGAACGGTGCTCGGGAAGCCGCGCGCGCATGGCCCACCCCCGCCATTCCCGCGAATGCGGGAAGCCAGTCGGCGGTGGATCGGAGCAACGCTGTGAGCGACCGCAAAGCCCTCACTGGATTCCCGCATTCGCGGGAATGACGGAGTTAGGAGCCGACCAGCTCCGCGTAGCGCCCTGGCCGGTGGCTGCGGGTCAGGCGCTTCAGCGTCGCGGCGATGCTGTCGAGCAGCGCCGGCACGCCGGTATCGCCCGGGTGCACCGCAACCCGCGCGACCGGCTTGAAGCGCAGTAGTGGCGGAACCACCGCAGCCGCGAACAGCGAGGACGCGATCCGCATCTTGCTCCGGCTCGCCCAGGTGATGACGGGGCCATCGGCGAGCGGCTTCGCGTCGGCACCGGGCCGCCACACCCACCAATGATCCTCGGCGAGGGCAAAACCCGCGCGGGCCATCGCGGCGTGCGCGCCAGCCCCATAGAGCCAGGCCGGCGCGATGAAGCCCGCCACCGGACGCCCGATGATATCCTCGATCAGCGCCCGTCCTTCGGTCATCCTCCGATAGGCCTCGCCCTCGTCCAGCCCCAGAAACTCGCCTTCCGACGCGGTCATGTGCTTCGCCTTCATCCGCGCCGCAAAGCTCTCATGCTCCGCCGTGTCGCGATGATACCAGCCGTGGACGAACATCTCCGTGCCCGCATCCGCCCAGCCGCGCAGCTTCGTCGCGAAAGGCGTGCCAGCCTTCAGGGGCGCCTCGCCCCAATGATCCGGCACCACCAGCATCGCCACCTTGTCGAGCGGCACATGCACGCCGAGATGGTCGCGCAGCCGCTCGACCTGCGCCTCGGAGCGTGGCCCGACATCGTGGATCGAGGTGAGCAGCAGCTTCTCAGCCATGGCGCTTCCGGTCC
>JAGIAA010000087.1 GCA_017745115.1 Sphingobium sp.
GAAGGTCAGCGTCGCGACCATCGCGTTGGGCAGGATGTGCCGGAACATGATCTGCCGATCACCGAGCCCGAGCGCGCGCGCGGCGCGCACGTAGTCGAGGTTGCGCGCGCGCAGGAACTCGGCGCGCACCACGTGGACGAGCGTCATCCAGGTGATCAGGAGAAGCACCCCGAGCAGGCTGAAGAAGCCCGGGCGGACGAAGCTCGCGAGGATGATCAGCAGGTAGAGGATCGGCAGCGACTGCAGCACCTCGATGATCCGCTGGAACACGAGGTCGAGCCAGCCGCCGAAGTAGCCCTGAACGGCGCCGGCGACGACCCCGATCGTCGAGCTGAGCAGTGTCAGCAGAAGGCCGAAGGTGACCGACAGGCGGAAGCCGTAGAGCGTCAGCGCGAAGACATCGCGCGCCTGGTTGTCGGTGCCCATGATGTGCCGCCACGACGGCGGCGCGGGGGCGGGCCGGTTGAGATCGTAGTCGATGGTGTCAAACGCGAACGGCACCAGCGGCCACAGCTGCCACCCGCCGCTCTTGGCGATCAGCTCCTGGACCACGGGGTCCTTGTAGTCGGCCTCGGTCTCGAACGTGCCGCCGAACGCCGTTTCGGGATACTCCACGAACACCGGCGCGTAGAGCTCTCCGCGGAAGCCCATCAGGATCGGCTTGTCGTTGGCGATCAGCTCTGCACCAAGCGACAGCGCGTAGAGCGTCAGGAAGATCCACAGGCTCCAGTAGCCACGCCGGTTGGCCTTGAACACGGCCCAGCGCCGTCGCCCAAGGGGGCCGAGGTGGCGCGAGAGGCCCAAGCGGCGCACCGGCGCGGTCGCGAGCGGCGCCTCGGCGTTCATACGTCGCGCCGCTCGAAGTCGATCCGTGGATCGACCAGGGTATATGTGATG
>JAGIAA010000088.1 GCA_017745115.1 Sphingobium sp.
GACAAGACGCTGGGCCACGACCCCGCGAAAGCCCGCCGCGAGCTGATAAGGTTCAATCCCCATGTCCTGAAGGCGCGGCAAAGCCGATAGCGCGTCATTGGCGTGCACCGAAGCCAGGACAAAGTGGCCCGTCATGGCCGCCTGGATGGCGACCGCCGCCGTCTCCGGATCGCGGATTTCGCCCACAAGGATCACATCGGGATCTTGGCGCAAGAACGAGCGTAGCGCCGCGGCGAACGTCAGACCCAGCCCGGGCGCGACCTGGGTCTGAGTCACATGCTCGAAATGATACTCGACCGGGTCCTCGACGCTGAGCACCTTGCGATCGGACTTGGCGAAGGTTTGCAGCAAGCCATAGAGCGTGGTGGTCTTGCCGCTGCCGGTCGGGCCGGTGACGAGGAAAATGCCGTGCGGGGAGCGCGCGGCCTTGGTTAGGCAGGCCTTCAGATAGTCGCTAAGGCCCATGGCGTTCAGGTCTAGCGGCACGGTGGCGCGATCGAGAATTCGCAATACCGCGCTTTCGCCAAACACGGTCGGCGACGTGGCCACGCGCACGTCGACCTGCTTGCCGTGAACGATGAATGTGGTGCGGCCGTCTTGCGGCAAGCGTCGCTCGCCAAGGTTCAGATTGGCGATCACCTTCACACGCGACACGGCCGGCGCGGCCAAATCGGCGGAGACAACCTGATGATCCAGCAGGCGGCCGTCGACCCGCAAGCGGATCCTAAAATCGTGCCGGCGCGGCTCGAAATGAATGTCCGACGCGCCGGCGGCGATCGCCGCCTCGAAGACGTTCTGCACCAGGCGCGCGCCGCCGCCCTCGACGGCGTTGTCCGAGATCAGGTCGACTTCACGGTCCAGGCGGCGCTGGTCGGTGGCGACGGG
>JAGIAA010000089.1 GCA_017745115.1 Sphingobium sp.
CACGCCCGATTTCCAGACGCGCCTTGGCTATGCCGAAGCGCCGCCGGGCAAGGCCGAGGGCATGTTCAAGGGCTTCTACGAGGTGCTCAAGCCTGGCGGCGTGCTCGGCGTGGTCGAGCATCGCGCCAAAGCCGACGTGCCGGCCGACGACAAGAGCGGCTACGTCGGCCAGGCCCAGGTGATCGCCCTGGCGAAAGCTGCCGGCTTCGAGCTGGCCGGCAGCAGCGAGGTCAACGCCAATCCGCGCGACACCAAGGACTATCCCGGCGGCGTGTGGACGCTGCCGCCGTCGAACAACCATCCGGAAGCCGACAACGCCAGGTACCAGGCGATCGGCGAGAGCGACCGGATGACGCTGCGCTTCGTGAAGGGAAAGGCTGCGAAGTGATGGAATGAAGGCGGTCGTCGTCCGTGTAGTCCACGGGACGCACGCGACGATCGCCTTCACCGTTGTCGACGCCCGCGGTCGCGGATCGACGTGGATCTTCCGCACCGCGCGGGCAGCGGCGAGCCGGCTCAGGCGCTGCCGCCACAGATGGAACCCAAGCCATGTATGGACTGATCGGAAGGATTCGCGCCGTCGCCGGCCAGCGTGACGCGCTCGCCGCGATCCTGCTCGAAGGCACGACCGCGATGCCGGGCTGCCTGAGCTACGTCATCGCCGAGGATCCGGCCGACGGCGACGCGCTGTGGGTCACCGAGGTGTGGGACAGCGCCGCCAGCCACCAGGGTTCGCTGGCCCTGCCTGCGGTGAAGGATGCGATCGCGCGCGGGCGGCCGCTGATCGCCGGTTTCGATTCGCGCGCGGAAACGCACCCGCTCGGCGGCCACGGCCTGCCGTCCGCCTGAGGTTCGTCCGTTC
>JAGIAA010000008.1 GCA_017745115.1 Sphingobium sp.
CGCGCACCCGCTCGGCAAGGACGAGATGATGGCGATTGCAGGGCGAGAGGTCGCTGCCGCTCTGCGCAATGCCGATGATCGGCTTGCCAGAGCGCAGCTCCTCAAGGCTGATGCCATAGTTGATGTAACGCTCCAGATAGAGCGCCGTCATGTCAATATTGTCTGGATTGTCGAACCAAGCGCGGCTGCGGAGGTTGTAAGCTCGACGCGTGCTTGCCTTGCCCGCCATTTTTTCGGAGGTCATTCAGCCAAACGCCCCGACGATATTTCCATGCCCGACGCGAGTGATCATCGCTCCCAATGTAGACGGAGTTATAATTTCGATGTCCATGCTCACGGAAGAGGAATTCAGCGGTGCACGGATGACCCATTGCGCGCCAAATTTCTGTCCAGAAAAGGCAGCTTTTGCTGCGATCAACTTCATCACCTTGGCATTCACCCCATTACCCTATGAAGGGTACCATGCCCGCTGTTGACGCTTGTGTAAACGTTCAATACTCGGACTAAATCAAAAAGAGACTGCCGCCCTGCACGGCGGCGTTTTGGGAGGATGAGAGCATGGCCGTATTGCAACCCGGTGGAGTCACGTCGTCAGGCGGGGAAGGCATGTCGGCACATCATTATCGGCCCGCCTTGACCCTGCTGGCGACGCTGTTCTTCATGTGGGGCTTCATCACGGTCATCAACAACACGCTGTTGCCACACCTGCGCAGCGTTTTCGATCTCAATTATACCCAGACGACACTGATCGAGAGCGTCTGGTTCATTGCCTATTTCGTGGCTTCAATCCCCTCCGCAAAGCTGATCGAGCGTATAGGATATCAGCGCGCGCTGGTGGTCGGCCTTCTCATCATGGCGGTGGGTGCGCTTGGCATGATCCCGGCGGCACGAATTCCGTCTTATGGCGTGACGCTTGCCTCGCTGTTTGTGATCGCGAGCGGTATAACGCTGCTTCAAGTGGCCGCAAATCCCTATGTCGCCGTCGTGGGCACGCCCGAAACGGCGTCGTCGCGCCTGAACCTCGTGCAGGCGTTCAACTCACTGGGAACGACGCTTGCGCCTCTCTTCGGGGGATATCTCATCCTGGCCCGATCGAAGTCCGGTACATCCGAGACGGGCGCAGCAGGACTGAGTGCGGCAGAGCGCCTTGCCGACGCCCAATCGGTCCAGCTTCCTTATCTCATCGTCGCCGTGGTCCTGGTGGTGCTCGCCGTCGTCATAGCGCGCTTCCCTCTGCCCACCATCGGTCAGGCAGCGAGCCGCGTGGCCCGCGAGGAACGGCGCAAGCACAGCCTGTGGAAGCACCGGAACCTGGTGTTCGGGGTTCCCGCGATCTTCATCTACCTGATTGCTGAGATCGGCGTCTCCAATCTCTTCATCAATTTCATCTCCGCCCCAGAAATTGGCGACATGACCCACGCGCGGGCGTCCGATTATCTGTTCCTGCTCTGGGGCGGCATGATGGTCGGCCGCTTCGCCGGAAGCGCGATTATGCAGCGGATTGCGCCGGAACGTATCCTGGCGGTGTTCGCATCGGCAGCCGCAGTCGTGATGCTCATCGCGACCTTCGCTACGGGCCATACCGCGATGTGGGCGGTCATTTCGGTCGGCCTGTTCCATTCCATCATGTTCCCGACGATCTTCACGCTCGGCATCCGTGGTCTGGGGCCGCTGACGGAGGAGGGCTCCGGCTTGCTCATCATGGCCATTGCGGGCGGCGCGCTGGTGGTCGTCCAGGGTCAGCTTGCAGATGCTTATGGGTTGCAAACATCCTTCCTGCTGACCTTCGCCTGCGAGCTTTACGTCTTGTTCTACGCCCTTTGGGGATCGCGGCCGACGAATGAGCTCCCCCCCGAGCAGCCGATCGCCTGAGGCAGGAATTCATAAGGAAATCGTCATGCGCTTCACGCGAAGAGCTATGCTTGGAGGATCGGCAGGCGTTGTGGCAGGCTTCGCCTTGCCACAACGCGCGGCAGGGCAGGGGGCAGCGGCCTCCCCAGAACGCCTCTGGTATCGCCAGCCGGCTGCGCAATGGGTGGAGGCCCTGCCAATCGGCAATGGTCGGCTCGGCGCAATGGTGTTCGGCGGCGCTGCGCATGAGTGTCTTCAGCTCAATGAAGATACGCTCTGGGCCGGCGGGCCTTATGACCCTGTCAATCCTGCCGCCAAGGGAGCAATCGGCGAGGTCCGAAGGCTGATCTTCTCCGGCCGCTATGTAGAAGCCCAGAAACTGGCCAATGAAGCGCTGATGGCGCGGCCCCTGGGCCAGATGTCCTACCAGACCG
The DNA here is from genome assembly GCA_017745115.1 of Sphingobium sp. Next base: position 2,286 of record JAGIAA010000008.1, read on the forward strand.
CAGGCGACCTCCTTATCGACATGGCGGGCTTCGGCGATGCCCCCGTGGAGGATTATCATCGCGAACTGGATCTCGATGCCGCACTCGCCACCACACGCTTTCGGGCCGGCGGCGTGGCTTATCGCCGCAGGGCCGTTGCCTCCCCAGCGCAGCAGATCATCGCCGTCCATCTGGACAGCGATCGCCTAGGGGCGGTCAACTGCGACATTGCGCTGACCTCGCCCCATCACGGCGCATTGTCGGTCGAGAATGACATGCTCGTCTTTTCCGGCAGCAACCCGGCCGAAAACGGAATTGCGGGCGCGCTGCGTTTCGAGATGCGCGTGCGTCTGCTGGCGAAAGGTGGCTCGATCACGCGCGGCCCGAAAGGGATTGCCGTGCGTGGGGCAGACGCGCTGACTCTCCATGTGGCCATCGCAACGAGCTTCCGCCGCTTTGACAATGTGGGCGGCGATCCTACGCGGGCGACTAAGAACGCCATAGATCGGGCGGCCAATCTGAGCTTTGATCGCATCGCGGCCGACACGGCACGGGATCATCAACGCTTGTTCCGGCGCGCCGCGTTGGATCTCGGCCATACGCCGGCGGCAGACCGACCGACCGATGAGCGTATCCGTGTCAGCCAGACATCGGACGATCCGGCTCTGGCGGCGCTCTACTTTCAGTATGGCCGTTATCTGTTGATTTGCTGCTCTCGACCCGGCACGCAGCCGGCCAACCTGCAAGGCTTGTGGAACGACAGCACCAAGCCGCCCTGGGGCTCCAAATATACGATCAACATCAATACCGAGATGAACTACTGGCCCGCGGAACCGACGGGCTTGGCCGAATGCACGGTGCCACTGGTCGCGATGGTGCGCGAACTCGCGATAACCGGCGCTCACACTGCCCGCGAAATCTATGGCGCAAGGGGCTGGGTAGCCCACCATAACACCGATATCTGGCGAGCGACTGCACCAATCGACGGCGCGCAATGGGGGTTGTGGCCGATGGGTGGAGCGTGGCTCTGCACGCATCTCTGGACGCGCTATGACTATGGGCGCGACAAGGCGTTTTTGCGTGCCGTCTATCCGCTCATGCGCGGCGCAGCGCAGTTTTTCCTAGACGTGTTACAGACCGATCCGCGCACGGGCTTTCTGGTCACCAATCCCTCGATCTCGCCGGAAAATACACATCCGGGGGGCGCTTCCGTCTGCGCCGGCCCGGCAATGGACATGCAGATATTGCGTGACCTGTTCGATCAAACTGCGCGCGCCGCCGCCATACTCGGGACGGATCCGCAATTCGCGAACGAGCTCGCCGCCGCGCGGGCGAAGCTCGCTCCAGACAAAATCGGAGCACAAGGTCAGCTACAGGAATGGCAGGAGGATTGGGATGCGCAGGCTCCCGATCCCCACCATCGTCATGTTTCCCATCTATACGCGCTGTTTCCGAGCCAGCAGATCGATCCCGACATGACGCCGGCCCTGGCAGCTGCCGCGCGCAAGTCTCTGGAGACCCGGGGTGATGAATCCACGGGTTGGGCCACGGCCTGGCGTGCGGCCCTGTGGGCGCGGCTACGGGATGGCGATCATGCCCATGCCATTTTGCGTTTCCTGATGGGGTCCGAGCGTACCTATCCCAACATGTTCGATGCGCATCCACCCTTCCAGATCGATGGTAATTTTGGCGGCGCCGCAGCCATCGCCGAGATGCTGATGCAGAGCCGGGACGAGGAGGTATTTCTGCTGCCCGCACTGCCGCGAGCCTGGCCCAACGGTGCGGTCCGCGGATTGTGCGCACGTGGCGCCTGCCAGATCGATATCGAGTGGCGCGATAACCAGCTTGTGCGGGCCACGCTGGCTGCGGCCGTGCGTGGCAAGAAGCGGGTTCGGTGTGGCAATCGCTCGATAGAGCTCGTGCTCGCACCGGGCGCTACCGTTACGCTTCATGGTCCGATGTTGGAGCGCGGGCCGGCCTAAAGGAGAGGAGATAGGGCGGCCCGCGCTCGGTTCGTCAGTTCAAGCGAGCATTGAGGCTTGGCGTGGAACCGACGAAGGTGGGGCGGTTTAGGGAAGCGCGCTCAAATCGGCTGCATCCCATGTTCGTGAATCTTGCGGATCAGGTCGCGGTGGCGTGGAAGGCCTTGCCGCAGGCGCTCGGTATGGGTGAGGTTCTCGCGCATGGCCCGCGCAGCGTCCCGGGCTTCGCTCGTGCGCACCTGATGCTCGATCTCGGTACGAAAACCCATGCCGTAGAGCACATATTGGTAGCTCGCCGCGGGAAAGACCTCGTCGATCCGGTCGAACTCGTCGTGGAACCAGGGCGATTGATGTTTCCACAGGAGCATCAGGTCCTGGAGGCGATCAGGGATGGTTTCCGGCAGAAGATTGTCGCGCCAGAAGGCGCTGTCCTGCCGCTTGGTCAGGACATAATGGAGCTTGAGGAAGTCGACGATCCGCCCCCACCGATATGTGGTGGTCTCGTTGAAGCGCTTCGCGATGATGTCCATGACTTCGCGGCACGCCGGCATCTGTTCGGCGATGAGCTTGGCGGAGAGCTCGATGAGGACGATGGCGGACGCTTCCAGGGGCTCGAGGAAGCCTGCGGCGAGGCCAACAGCCACGCAGTTACCCTTCCAGAAGGTTTCGCGATGGCCTGAACGGATCCCGATCTTGCGCACCGATAGGTCCTTCGCCGCCGGTCCCAGATATTCACGCAATTCCATTTCGGCATCGTCATCGGAGATATGCCGGCTCGAATAGACGTGGCCAACGCCGCGCCGATGGGGCAGGCCGATGTCCCAGATCCAGCCGGACGACTGCGCCGTGGAAATCGTGTGGGACGCGATCGGGCTGATCTCGCTTTCATAGGGCAGCTGAACCGCTAGCGCGCTGTCGCAGAACAGAACATCGCTGCAATCCTTGAAGGGTACGCCCATGGTTTCGCCAATCAGCAGGGCCTTGAAGCCTGTGCAGTCGATGAACAGATCACCGGCAATCTCGCCGGCGCGATCCGTTACGATGGCGCGGATGTCGCCATTTTCGGCCAGCTCGACGCGTTGCACATTGGCCAGGACGTGTCGCACGCCCAGCTTTTCGGTGCAATGGCGCTGGATGAAGGGCGCAAATTTGCCCGCGTCCAGGTGGTAGGCATAATTGGCCAGCGCCTCGAACTCAGGTGTCGTGATGGTCTTGGGCGCAAGCCCATCGTCGCAAATCTTACCTTGAGGGCAGACCGCATCGCAAAAGCTGCGCTCGTCAGAACCGGCAAGCCAGTGCGGCACGAGGTTGAGATCGGCAAAGGCCTGCGGCAGCATGAGCGGGTGATAATAAGCGTCGTCCGCTTCGCCTGTTGTCCAGCGCGCGAATTTCGCGCCCTGCTTGAAAGCGGCGTCGCATTCCCGGAAGAGCTCGGTTTCGGAAATGCCCATTTTCTTGAGCGTCGTTCGCAGTGTCGGCCAAGTTCCTTCGCCTACGCCGATGATGGGCGTATCAGGTGACTCCACCAGCGTGACAGAAAAGCTGCCCGGTATCCGATGGCGATGCCGTGCAGCGATGACGCCGGCTGTCAGCCAGCCCGCCGTGCCGCCGCCGACGATAACGATATGAGTGACAGGCTGGACCATTGAACTCGACATTATGCGGATTGGGCTGGGGTGTCGAACAATGCCGACACCCCAGAACCATATTTAGAACTTGGCGCGGGCGCCAAGCGTGACGCGACGGCCATAGGACCACACGTCAAGCACCTGATTGTTGAAGCGACCATGAGTGCTGTAGGTCGCGTTGTTCAGGTTGTTGCCCTCGACGAAGACCGTGAAGGTCTTGTTGATGTCGTAGCTCGCCGACGCGTCGACCTGCAGTTGCTCATCGACATAGACCGGTTCGGCGCCGAAGGTGCCGCCCTGGCCCTGACCAAGTCCGAGCAGATATTCGTCGCGCCAGTTCAAAGCGCCACGGATCTGGAACCCGTTTTTGTCGTAGAAGCCGACGAAGTTCGCGGATTTGGCAAGGCCCGTGATCGAGAATGCCGTGCCCGTGATGTCCGCCGGATTGTAGTTCTTGTTAGTCGATGGAAGCGTGGCGTTGGCCTGGAAGCCAAAGCCGCTGTCGCCGAACACGTGCTGCAACGCGAACTCGAAACCGCGAACCGTCGCCTCAGGTCCGTTGATCTGGCTGTTGACGTTGAATTTCGCGACCTTGCCCGTGCTCGGATCGATCACGTCGTTGATGGTCTGGGTCGACACGCCGCCGACAATGAAGTTGCTGATATGCTTGAGATAGAAGTTGGCAGCGAAATAGGAGTTCCGCTGATAATACCATTCAAGCCCAGCGTCGAAATTGTCGGACAGGTAAGGCTTCAGATCCGGGTTGCCGCCGCTCGCGGACAAGCTGCCCACGCGAAGCGTTCCCAGGTTGACCGTCGGGCGGAGATTTCCGAGGCCAGGCCGCGTCAGGGTGCGCGAGACATCCATGCGTAGCGTCAGCTTGTCGGTGATCTCCAGCTTGGCATCGAGGCTCGGCAGCAGATAGCTGTAGTTCGAGGCCCTGATGATGTCCGTGCTGGCCGAATAGCCGTCATGAAGCGGTCCAAGCGTGGGATCCGGCTGGATCAGGGTGGGATCGGTCGCCGGGATGCTCAAGCCAAGCAGCTGGCGTCCGATTGCTGCGGACGAAAGATGCGTACCCTCGTAGCGGACGCCAGCGGAGACATGGAACGGCATATTCGCGATATTGTTGTCGAACGCGGCCTTGAAGAAGATCGCGTAGGTGCGTTCCTTGATCCGGAAGACGCTGCCCGGGTTGAAGGACGGCGCGACAGAGGGGCCCGTCGATTCGAGCAGCTTGTAGACCTGGTAGGGATCGAAGATGAAGAAGCCCGGTGCCAGGTTGCCCGATCGACCAGGGATCCAGTTGCCCGTCGAGACGGTGCCCAGATAGACGCTCGCCGGCAGCGGCGCGATGCCGCCTCCTGCGCTCGGACCGGGGCGACCGGACGGCGTGCCGTAACCGGCGCGGCTTGCGAAGACGCCGTTGGTGAAGGTGCTGTCACCGTCACCATAGAGCTGATCTTCCATGTACTGGCCGCCGATCTTGACCTTCAGATCGCCCTTGTCCCAACCGAGAGCGGCGCGGAGCTGCTTGACCGTGTCGGTGTTGTAGCCGGCGCCGCGCACAATGACGTGCGAGCCCACGACGGTGGTGTCGAGGAAGCGCGACAGGTTGCCGGCCGGGCCGACATCGTGGATTTGAGGCAGGAACTTGCTGCTCGGCCCCAGGATCGTCACGCCGGTGTTCGCACCTAGCACGGTCGTGTTGCCGGCGTTGGTGCCGCCGTAGCCGATGTCCATGCTGTCATTGTAGCCCTTGCGGCCGGGGTTGCGGGTACTGCGAGCAACAGACCCGTCGATCTCCAGCTTGAGGCCATCCATGATGTCCCACTTCAGGTTGGCACCGAGCTGGTTGGTCTCGAAGATGTTCCGCGCCTGGTTGGCGTTGAAATCCATCGGGGTGCCGAACTGGGAGAAGTCGGTGACGGTGCCGTTGCTGTCCTGCTTGACGTTGCGCAGGTCGCTGCCGTTGAACCATGCGGCATAGCCATAGGCGCTGCTGTGGACGGTCTGGCGGCTGAAATTGTCGTCGATCGTCAGGAGGATGTCGTCCGTCGGCTGCCACTGAACCGCGATACGGCCGTCGACGCGTTCGTCCTTATTGTTGGTCTGTTCCAGGCCCTGCTGCTGCGGGAACCAGGCCAGCACGTTCTTGTTGGCCGCCGTCTGGTCGGCGGTCGTGCAGGTCGCCGTCTTCTGGCACTGATAGAACTGCGCGCCGACCCAACCCGGAATGAAGACGTGGTTCGACGTCGTATCATGCCGCGTATAGCTGACATCCGCCAGGATGCCGAAGCGATTGTCGGCGAAGGTGTCGCTAAACAGCGCGCCTGCCGTCGGCGTCACGCCCTTGTCGCGGGACTGCCACGCGCCGGAAGCCGTCACGGCGATGTGCATGCCGGAGCGGTCCAGCGGCTTGGGCAGTTCGATGTCGATGGTGCCGCCGATCGCGCTGGTCGAGAGTTCGACGTCGGGCGTCTTGTAGACGTTCAGCTGGCCAACGAAGTCGGCGCCAACCGTCGTGAAATCGACGCCGCGACCGCCGGTCGCCGTGGAAATATGGCGGCCGTCATAGAGGGTATCGACGAAGTCGCCGCCGAAACCGCGAATGCTGACGCCCGTAGCCTCGCCACGCGCGCCGGAGCGCTGGATCGACACGCCCGGCAAACGCTGAAGCGCCGCCGCGACGTTGGAATCCGGGAATTTGCCGATGTCTTCTGCGGAGATCACATCGATCACACCGGAGGTGTTCCGCTTGATATCCAGATTGCGCTGCAGGGATCCGCGAATGCCGGTGATGATGATCGTTTCCGCTTCGTCTTCAGCGGCGGCAGGCGCACTGGCAGCGCCTGACTGGGCTGCGGCGGGCATGGCAAGGGTCAATGCAAAAAGGCTGGACGCCGTGATCAGCGCCAACCGACCCGATAGATGGCGCGGGAAACTCTTATTTGCCTGATTAATATTCTGGGACACCTTGATACCCCCTCCTCGAGTTGAACCTATCTTCCGCGTATGCACGCGGTGGCTTGTCGCATTATTGCGATCTGGAACTCAGAAATGCGCTGACAAAACATTACCGAATCGGCCCTGAAAAAGGGGCGGAGAATCGAAATTTATGTCAGTTTTCCGAGCTATGGGTTTGCGAGATATCATGCACTGGTAGCGCTATCAAGAGGTATTTGTCGGTGTAATTGCAATGGAGAACGGCTTGGCGCGCGATCGAGTTTTCTCTAATTCGATGATTGATAGCGGCGAGGATGCGCGACGGCGATCTGGTTCCGTCTCCGCCTTTAAAGGGAGAGGGCTGAAAGAAAATGCCTAATTTAGAATTGCTTGATCGAAATGCTCACGGCGCTCTCAAGATGTCCCAACCGAGGGGGGCGGGGCGCAGTTTCATCCAGATCGTACCGGACGAAATCGTGGAAGCGAGCGCCAGGGCGCCGGTCTTTTTTACCAAAGACAAAGATTCGGGCCATTTCTATGTCGGAGTGATGTTGGGGTTCAAGGAAGGGGAGAACCTCCTTCAGGACAATGCGGGGCGAATGCCCGGTTTTGTGCCGCTCGATCTCGTCCGAGGGGGTTTCTACATTTCGGGCGAGCACATCGCGATCGATCGGGAAGATGCGCGTTTTACGCTTGATGAGGGCGATCTCCTGTTTGGCGCGGATGGCGAACCCAGCGAGCGCTTGCGGTATGTGCAGCATGTGCTTGGCAGGGTGGAGCGCGGCATCAGGGAGAGTGATCGGTTCATCGCCGCGATGATGGAACTGCATCTGCTCGAACCGATCCAGATCTCGCTGAAATTCGACGATGGGGAAACCATAGCCCTGCGTGGTCTCTACACTGTCAGTCTCGATCAGCTTCAGGATCTCGATGACCTCCAAGTGCTCGCATTGTTTCGCAGTGGCGATCTGCGACTAGCCTATGCCATCGCGCAGTCGCTTCGGCAGGTGCCGGTCCTGGCCGAGCAGCGCAATCGTCGCTTGGGTGACCTCGCGGTTTGATCGGCGTGCGGCAGGTCCAAGGCATTCAGGCCGCCGAATTGAGCGACGGCGCAGCGTTCCATCGCGATGTCGTGCAACATTGCGAGCCAGTCATATTGCGCGGACTGTGCGGCGATTGGCCGGCAGTGGTTGCAGGGCGGCAAGAGTGGGCGGCGCTCGCCCGCTATCTCACGGAGAAGGATAGTGGCCGGACCGGTCGCGCGTTCATCGGTCACGCGACGATCCGGGGGCGCTATGACTATGGCGGCCAAGCGGACGGCTTCAATTTTTCGTCCGAGATGCTGTCGGTCACGCAGGTGATCGAACGCATGACCGGGCAAGCGGGTGACCCCGACGCGCCGTCGATATATCTTGGTTCTCTCCCCATGTCGGAATGCCTGCCCGCCTTTGCCGCGGAAAACGCCGCCAGGTTGCTCGATAGTTCGGTGGAGCCGCGGCTTTGGATTGGCACCGCATCTGATATCGCCTGCCACTATGACACCTTCGATAATCTGGCTTGCGTCGTTGCCGGCCGGCGGCGCTTTACGCTTTACCCGCCAGATTCAATCGGGGGCCTTTATGTCGGGCCGATCGATCATACGATGGCGGGTGCGCCGGTTGCACTCGCTGCGGGATCGGCGAAGGGTGATGAGCGCTATCCCCGGTTCGAGGCGGTGCGTGACCGCGCGATGGTCGCCGAATTGGAACCTGGCGATGCCCTGTTTCTCCCCAAGCTGTGGTGGCACCGGGTGGAAGCGACCGAGCCAGCAAACGTGCTGGTCAATTATTGGTGGGATGCTTTCAGCGCTGGACCGGATGCTCCCATGACGGCGATGATGCTGGCGATGATCGCGATTGCGGAGAGGCCTCTCGCGGAGCGCCACGCCTGGGCGGCCTGGTTCGATCATTATGTATTTCGCGAACGGGGTCATCCGCTCGCGCATTTGCCCGAGGCGCAGCACGGCATTCTCGGTGCGCTGAAATCCGGCAATTATGGTCGGATCCGCGCGTTTGTGATGCAAAAGTTGCGTGGGATGTGAAGGGCGCGAGTGCTCCGCCCTCCAATGAGTTATAATCGGAGTAAATAAGGAAAATTGCGGCCCATAATTCAGGGTTTTTCCGCCAAATTATCCGAAATTATTGCGATTAAGCCAGTTGACCGAATCGATATTACACCGACAAATAAGGTATTAGGCAATTAGGAGGGCAGAATGCGATCGGCAATGTGGCGAACTTCAGTGGGATTGACGTTGGCCGCCTTGGCAGTTGCGACACCGCTAGCGGCGCAAGTTGGAACCGAGGCGCCGCCGCCGGTCGCCGGCGCGCCGAAGGTCACCTTGCAGCGCGTGACCATTCATTCGGCAGCCATCGCCGGCAATCTGGAAGGCGAGGCCGCCGATCGACGGGTCATCATCGTGTTGCCGCCCAGCTATGCGAAGGAGCCCAAGCGTCGCTATCCCGTGGTCTATGCGCTTCATGGCTATTCCATCGATCCCGAGCAGTGGATCAAGGAAATCCGCGTCCCGCAGACTGTGGAAGGCGCCTTCGGCAAGGGCGCGCGGGAGATGATCGTCGTGCTGCCGGACAGCAAGACCATCTATAATGGCTCCATGTATTCGAGCTCGGCGACGACGGGTGATTTCGAGGCTTTCATTGCCCGCGATGTCGTGTCCTATGTCGACGCGCACTATCGCACCTTTGCCCGCAGGGAGAGCCGCGGGCTCGTCGGCCACTCAATGGGCGGTTACGGCGCGACGCGGATCGGTATGAAGCATGCGGATGTTTTCGGCGCGCTGTATCTGATGAGTGCTTGCTGCCTGTCGGCACGCGATGCTGGCCCCGTCGACGAGAAGGCCAGCGCGGCATTTGCCGCGCTCAAGTCGCCGGCCGAGTCCGCGGGACTGGATTTCATGATGCGCGCCCAACTCTCCGTTGCGGCCGCCTGGTCGCCCAATCCCAAGAAGCCGCCGCTGTACCTGGATCTGCCGGTCAAGGACGGTGTCGTGCAGAAAGACGTGCTGGCGAAGTGGGCGGCCAATGCGCCGCTGAGCTTCGTGGACCAATATATCGGCAATCTACGGAAATATAAGGCGATTGCCATGGATGTGGGGGACAAGGACGGCCTGAAGGTCGACCAGCAGAAACTCCACGAAGTGCTCGAGAGCTACGGCATTGCGAACAGCTTCGAAATCTATGCCGGCACGCATACCAGCTATGTCGCGTATCGCTTCCAGGACAATGTGCTACCTTTCTTCAGCAGGACTCTCGCTTTCGGAGCCAAGCCTTGAAGACCTTCAAGCTGGCTATCTTTTTCGCCGCCACGGCAGTCGCTGCGCTCAATCCGGTCTTTGCCGACCCGCTCACGCCGACGGGAAAATGGAGCGCTTATGGTCATGGCGCCGCCAAGCTTCCACCGATGGGCTGGAATAGCTGGAACGCCTTCAACAGCGATATCAACGAAGAGAAGGTGATGGCTTCGGCCAAGATCATTCTTGACTCTGGACTGGCGGCTAAGGGCTATCGCTATATCAATCTGGACGACGGCTGGTGGCTCAAGCGGCGCCAGCCGGACGGACGCATGATCATCCGCGCAGCCAATTTCCCTTCGGCTGCCACGACCGATGGAATGACCAGCTTTCGCCCCTTCACTGACAAGCTGCACGCCATGGGCTTCAAGGCAGGCATCTATTCCGACATCGGCCGGAACAGTTGCGGGCAGGTCTACACCTCCAATTTTCCCAACCAGCCTGAGGGAACCGTCGCCGAGCGCGAGGTCGGCCTGTACGGCCATATCGAACAGGACGTCGCGCTCTATTTCAAGGAGTGGGGCTTTGACATGCTCAAGGTGGACGCCTGCGGCGTGCGGGCGCTCGCCTCGACGAGCCCGCTGGTCAAGTCCGGCCAATACCGCGCCCTCGAGCCCTTGATCGACGCCGAATCCTTGGGGCGCACCGACATCGCCACCGTCCGCCAGCTCTATCAGTCCGTGGGAGCAGCGCTTCTCAAGAACAATCCTGATGAGGATTTCATATTTTCGCTCTGCCTCTGGGGCTCGGCCAACGTGCGCGAATGGGCGAAGGACGTGGGCAATATATCCCGCTCGAGCGAGGATATTTCGCCCAACTGGAGCCGCTTTCTTCACAATCTCGACAGTGTCTCGCGGCGGGCGCTTTATGCTCATCCCGGCTCTTGGAACGACCCTGACATGCTGTTTATCGGCAGTGGCGAGTTTGACGCCGATCATCTCGTCGCGGCCCAATCCCATTTTTCACTCTGGGCCATTCTCAACGCGCCTCTGATCATCGGCTATGACCTGCGCAAGGCAACGCCCGCGATTATGGATATATTGGGCAACAGCCGGATCATCGCGCTCAACCAGGATCCTGCCGGCAACCAGGCGGTGCTCACTTTCGATTCTGACGATGTCAGCATTTTCGTGAAGACGCTGGCTTCGGGCGACAAGGCTGTGGCGCTCGTCAATCGCACTTCGGCCCCGATCGAAGCCAGGCTCACCGCGAACCATCTGAAGCTGCGGGAAGACATGGACGTGAGCCTCACCGATCTGTGGACGAACGAACAGCGCTCGTTCCGTGGCGAGCTGAAAATGCAGATGCAGCCGCGCCAGACACTGGTCTTCATGACCAAGGGAACGCGCCGCTTCCCAGACGGTCTCTACCTCTCCGAAATGCCGGGTCAGGTGAACCCCGCGGTCGACGGTGTCGTCGCTCCGGAAATCGAACCACTCATCCATCGCGGACTGCTTCCGTGGCGGGGCACGCGGGGCACGGGCGAACGCCCGCATTATGGCGGTTGGGGCGGCTCACAGGCGGACAGCACCCCTTATGGCCAGGAACTCTCAATTGCAGGTCGCAGGTTCGATACCGGGATCGGTGCTCTGGCCAATTCGCGTCTTGAGGTGAGGAACGACAGGAACTTCCGCACTTTCAAGGCCGAAGTGGGTGTGGATGACTCCGGGCGCGCGAAAAGCGCCGTGGTGACTTTCGCCCTATATGGCGATGGCAAGCTGATCGCCCGCTCGAAGGCAATGCATTGGGGGGATAAATCTGAGCCGCTGATTGCGAGCGTTCAAGGCGTCAAGCTGATCGAGTTGGTCGCACGCACGGCAACCGCGACCGATTTTCCTCAGCCAATAACCTGGGGTGACGCTGCTCTGACTTACTGAGCGTCGGTGGCGTCTTCGTCGCTCTCGGGCGCGCCGGCTTCGGCTCGGTGCGCCTGCATGGCGGATCTTGTGTCCTCCAGTGCCAGATCGACAAGCACGCGCATGGCCACGCTGGCTGCTTCCCCATCACCCGCTGCGATTGCATCGAACGCGCGGGCATGATCCGGCACAGGATCGCGGGGTAACACGCGGGTACGCTGCTTGAACTTGGTGGTCCAATTGACGGCGGCGCTGATACTGGCGCTGAGAGCAACGAGGGCATTGTTGTGGGTTGCGCGTAGCAAGGCGTCGTGGAAATCACGGTCGGCGGCACGCCCTTCCTCGGTTGCCAGCGTATGCCGCCGCATTCGCGCGAGCGCGCTTTTCATTGCCTTGATGTCGGATTTGTCACGCCGCTCGGCAGCGATTCGGGCGGCGTTGGGTTCGACGATGCTGCGCAATTCGAAAAGATCGCGCACGAACTCCATGTCCGGCTCGCCCGAAAAGGCCCAGGCCAGGACTGCGGGGTCGAGCAAGTTCCACCGATTGCGCGGCAAAACGATCGTGCCGATCTTCGGTCGGCTTTCGACCAGACCCTTGGCGGTCAGGACCTGAACAGCTTCGCGATAGGCGCTCCGGGAGATGTCGAGCGCTTCCGCATTTTCGACTTCGCCCGTGAGCCGTTCGCCTGGTGCAATAGCGCCGGAAACGATTGCAGATCCCAGATAATGGGCCACCGCGCCGCGAAGGCGCCGCCCTGAGCCTTTCGGGGACGTGATTATCCCCTCGGGGTCGATCTCAAAGGCTCCTTCGGGTGACGGGAGCCGGTTCCCATCGTCTGCTTTCATGAACCGTTCATACCAGTGCTACCTTTGCAATCAACGCAAAGATGCGGGATTGCCATTCGCGGGAATATGTCGGAGTAATAGAAGGACGCGCGGAATTTTTCCAGCGCGTGGCTTCCGCACAAACAGGAGGGGTTTTTCGAATGGATTTCCGGTTGTTGCAACATCGGGATGCGAATGGGAGACGGCGTGTCATCGCGGCAAATGCCGATGGAGCAAGATTTGTCACCGGTGTGGAAAGCGTCCGCCGTCTCGCCGAGACGGCCATTGCGCGGGGAATGACCCTGCTGGAGGCGATCAAGGCGTATGGCACCGACGAGACGGTCGATCTGGCTGAGGAATTTGCTGCAGCGCGACTGCTGGCTCCCATTGATCATGAAGATCCGGCCCATCTCTATCTCACGGGAACCGGCCTGACGCACCTCGGCTCCGCCGAGGGGCGCGACAAGATGCACCGTGCAGCGCAGGAAGCGGCCAATGTCACGGACTCCATGCGCATGTTTCTCGAAGGTGTCGAAAGCGGCAAGCCGGCCGCTGGTGAGATCGGTTGCCAACCGGAATGGTTCTACAAGGGCAATGGCAGCCAGCTTGTTGGTTCGGGTGAAGCGCTAGACATGCCGGAATTCGCCCAGGATGGCGGGGAAGAGCCCGAGCTGGCCGGCATCTATCTCATAGGTCCCGATGGCGCCCCTTTTCGCCTGGGTTTCGCGCTCGCCAATGAATTCAGCGACCATGTCACCGAGCGCCACAATTATCTGTGGCTGGCCCACTCCAAGCTGCGCAAGGCCGCGCTCGGGCCCGAACTGCTGGTGGGTAGTCTTCCACAGGATGTACATGGCGTTAGCCGCATAACGCGCGGTGGACAGACGGTCTGGGAAAAGCCCTTTCTCTCTGGCGAGCAGAACATGTCGCACAGCTTCGCCAATCTTGAGCATCATCACTTCAAATATGGGCTGTTCCGCCAACCTGGCGACATCCATGTCCATTTCTTCGGGACTGCGACGCTCTCCTTTGCCGATGGCGTCCGCACCCAGGTTGGTGACGTTTTCGAGATTGAGGCGGCACCTTTTTCCCTGCCTCTCCGCAATGCGCTCGTACGATCACCGGCGGATCCTGTCCTGGTGAGGTCGCTCTAGTCGTGTCTCCGATCCGCATTGCCATTATCGGGGCGGGCAAGATCGCCTGCGATCAACATCTGCCTGCGATCACCGCCTCTTCGGATTTCGTCCTTGCCGGAACTGTCGGTCCAGTCGACCCGTGCCTCACGGACGTGCCACATTTCGCTACGCTGGATGCGTTGCTGGAGGCGGATCCGTCCGTTGCGGCCGCCGCCATCTGCACGCCTCCACAACTGCGACACGCGCTCGCCAGCGCGGCGATAGCACGGCGCTTGCACGTGCTTCTGGAGAAGCCCCCCGGCGCAACTCTCGGCGAGGTGGCGGCCCTTCGGCAGGCAGCGTCCGACGCAAATGTCACCCTGTTCGCAAGCTGGCATTCCCGCTTCGCTGCGGGCGTGGCGCCAGCGCGTGAATGGCTCGTCGGGAAACGGATCGGCAAGGCCTCTATCATCTGGCGCGAGGACGTGCGCGTATGGCATCCCGGTCAGGCCTGGATATGGCAAGCTGGCGGCCTCGGCGTGTTCGATCCGGGCATCAATGCACTTTCGATCGCCACTGAAATATTTGCGGAGCCGCTATTTCTTGTGAGCGCGGCGCTGGAAACACCCTCCAATTGCGCGGCTCCGGTGGCTGCCCAGCTGGATATGCGCCTGGGATCCGGGGCTGCGGTAAATGTGGACCTCGATTTCCTGCAAGTCGGGCCGCAAAGCTGGGACATCACCGTCGAGACCGACGCTGGCACGCTCAAGCTTGCGATGGGGGGTGCGCTGCTCACCCTGCCCGAGGGCCACACCGCGTCGGAGGATAAGGAATATCCCGCAGTTTATGCGCATTTCGCGGAACTGATCCGAAATGGAAAGAGCGACGTTGACGTCCGCCCGCTCGCCCTCGTTGCGGATGCCTTCCTCATCGGCCACCACGAAAAAACCGCGCCTTTCATCGAGTGAAGGGCGCGGCCAGGGAGAGGAGACGACGGCGGTGTACGCCGTCGTCTCCTTGGGCTCAGGAACCGATCTGGACCACCGTCACGGACTTCGACGGCAGGTCGAACGCGACGCCGCCATTGTCCACCTTCCCCGAAAACGGACGAGGGGTGACGGTGTCAGGAACGCCGAAGTCGTTGATGCTGGCCACGCTCGCGCCGGTCAGGACGTCACCCTTTGCAGACTTGACGTTCAAGCCGTCGAAACGGGCTGTGATGTGGACGGTCTTGTTCGGGTCGATGTTGACCAATGCCAGCCACAGCTTGCCGTCCTTGCCGCGTGCGGCGATCGCGTCAACGCGTGGCAGGCGAACATCGCCTTGCAGGAAGCTGCCGGCGTCGAAGTTGACGGGCACGAACGTCGCGTCCTGGAAAGGGACGTACATCTTGTAGACATAGTAGGTCGGGGTGAGGACCATCTTTTCCTTGTCGGTGAGGATCATGGCCTGGAGCACATTGATCATCTGGGCGATGTTGGTCATCCGCACGCGATCGGCGTGGCGGGCAAAGATGTTGATGTTGAGCGCAGCCAATATGCCGTCGCGAAGCGAGTTCTGCTGGACGAGGAAGCCGGGATCCGTGCCGGGCAACGGCGCAAGCCACGCGCCCCATTCGTCGATCGCCAGCGCGATTTTCTTCTCCGGATCATATTTGTCCATGATCGCCGAATGCTGGTCGATGAGGCCATTCATTTTCAGCGTGGCGCGGATAAGCTTGGCGTAATCATTCTGGTCGAAGCCGGTGCTGGCCAGATGCGGAGGCCAGCCATCGGTGGTGTAGCTGTGCAGCGAGATGCCCTCGATATTCCAGGCCCAGTCATGATCCTTCCAGGCCTTCATGACGGCTTCGGTATAGGTCGCATCACCATCGGTGGGGCCGACCGCGATGCGCTGCATGACGTCATCGCCCTTTTGCTGGGCGGGATTGAAATTGTGGGTGAAGCGGGCGAAGCGCTTCATCAGGTCGATATAATGGTCGGGCCGCATGGACCCGCCGCAACCCCAGCTCTCATTGCCAAGGCCAAGGAATTTGACCTTGTAAGGCGCGGCGTGGCCATTGGCGGCGCGCTCCTTGCCGGCAGTGCTCGATTGGTCGGCCGTCATGTAGGCCATCCAGTCGGCGGCTTCCGCGACGGTGCCCGAACCGACATTAACCGACACATAAGCTTCCGTGCCGACCTGCTGGGCGAAGTCCATGAACTCGTCGGTGCCGAAGCTATTCGGTTCCGCCGCACCGCCCCAGTTGGTGTTCACGCGAACGGCGCGCTTGTCGGCGGTGCCGATGCCATCGCGCCAATGATACTCATCGGCGAAGCAGCCGCCGGGCCAGCGGACATTGGGCACGCGAATGGCCTTCAGCGCTGCAACGACATCGGAACGGATGCCCCGGATGTTTGGAATCTTGGAGTCCTTGCCGACCCAGATACCGCCATAGATGCCCGAGCCGAGATGCTCGGCGAACTGGCCGAAGATGTTGCGGTTGATGACCGACCCGCTCTGACTTGCCGAAACCGTCATTGTGACGGAGTCCGCAGCTGTGGATTGCGGAAGGGCGGGTTGAGCGAGGGCCGTCAAGGCGGCTCCGGTCATGGCGAACGTCATAATTCTCGAGAAACGCATCTTGCTCGATATCCCCTCGTAAGCGGCCTGGGAGCCGCAATCCGGCGCACTCAAGCAGAGCCGCCAATTCTTCTCCGTTGCGGGGAATTACCCCGGTTTCGGGCGCCAATCTTTAGCACGAACGGCCGCACAATACTCCGACAAATAGGGCGGTCAAGAGCCGAAGTTGGGACTATAACCGGCGAGCGCTCCCCTAGAATGGCAGGGTCGCGGCGCCTGTAATATCGAATGTAAGGCTCGTACCCGCAACCTGGGCCGTCCCCTTGCCGGAACGAGGCTGTCCTCCACCAAGCCACAGTCCCACTTTGCCTGGCAGCACGCGTCGGATCCCTTGCGCGTCCACGACGCTCAATGCCCGGCCGTCGAGTGTAAACGACACTTTCCGACTCTCACCGGGTGCGAGCCGGATGCGCTGAAACCCCGCCAATGCACGGATCGGCGCGCCGGAAATTCCGGGTCGATTGACGTAGAGCTGCACGACTTCATCGCCCGCGCGGTCGCCGGCGTTGGTGATGGTGGCGCTGACATCCACGGTATCGGCGGCGTCGATCCGCTTCTTTGAAAGCGTCGCACCGGAATAGGTGAAGCGGGTATAGGAAAGGCCGTAGCCGAAGGGATAGAGGACGGGGCGATCAAAATAGCGGTACGTCCGGCCCTTCATGGCATAGTCGGAGAAAGCCGGCAGGTCGCCCACCGACTTATAGAAAGTCACCGGCAGGCGGCCGGCCGGGTTAATGTCGCCGGCGATCGCGCGAGCCACGGCATCGCCGCCCTGGCCGCCAGGGTACCAGGCCTCGATAATGGCTGGCACATGCTGGTCGGCCCAGTTCACGCTGAGCGCGCTGCCGTTCACAAGCACCAGGACGAGCGGTGTTCCTGTCGCCTGCACGCGTTCCAGCACGGACTGTTGCGGGGCGGGGAGTTCCAGGCTCGTCCGGTCACCCCCGGCAAAACCGGGGATAGTCATGCGCATTTCCTCGCCTTCGAGCTGAGACGTCAGTCCGCCGGCAAAGATCGTCAGATCAGCGTTGCGCGCCGCCGCGACGGCCGCCGCGCCACCCGGGTCGGACGGCGGGCTCCACAGCAGCTGCTCATGGCCTTCGGTCGTGCGCTGGAATGCCTCGACGCGGAGCTTGTAGATCTGGCCGGCCTTGAGCTGGATCGTACCGGTCGCGATCGAAGGGCGCCAGTCGACGCGCCATGCATCGACGACGGGTTTGTCATCGATGAAGATCCGGTAGCCGCCATTCGCATCGTAGCGGAACACATGGTCGCCGTCTTCGGCGACCTTCAGATAGCCACTGAAACGCACCACGCCGCTTTTCAATTCACCGGACCACTCGAGGTCCGCGGAAGGCGCGACTTTGCTCCATTGTGGTGCGCCGGACAGCTGTTTGTCGGCAAAATATTCGGCCTTGATCCCGCTTTGCCGGCATTCCGCGTCAACGCACAGGCTGGCTGACGGCACGGGGGCGAGGGCGCGGTTGATGAGGCCTGAGCCTTGCACGTAGATCACTTCCGACTGGGGATAACGCCGCTTTATTCCCTCGAGGATCGTGATGGGATGGGACGGTTCGCCGTTATAATTGCCGACGAGCGATTCCAGATTGGCGGCATTCGGACCGATCACCGCGATGCGGCGTGGCGTAGCCTTGAGCGGCAGGAGCCCGTCGTTTTTGAGCAGAACGAGCGCCGCTTCCGCTGTTTTCTGGGAAAGCGCGCGGTTGGCTTCCGTATCGTAATCCTTGGCTGTGATGCCCGGGAATACCTTTGCGCTGTCATCGAACTGCCCAAGCTTTACGCGGGCAGTGAACAGCCGGACGAGAGCTTGGTCGATCGTCGCCTGGCTTAGCGTGCCGTCCTTGACCGCCTGGACGATGTGCTCGCTTTCGTTCGGGCCTCCGCAGATCAGGTCCATGCCAGCGCCGAAGGCGGCCGCCACGCCCTTCTGGGGGGTGTTGGCGTAGCCGTGATGGTCTGGGAGATAGATATCCGCAACTGCCTCGCAGTCGGACACCACATAGCCATCGAACTTCCAGGCCTTGCGCAAATAGTCCGTCAAAAGCGGCTGGCTGGCGCAGGCCGGCGTTCCGTTGACGGCGTTATAGGCGCACATGATCGATTTGGCGCCGCCTTCCATGACCGTGGCGCGGAAGGCGGGAAGATAGGTGTCAGCCAGATCGTGCGGCGTCGCCGGAACGTTGTCGCGATGCCGGCTCGCCTCCGGGCCGGAATGCACGGCATAATGCTTGGGCGTGGCGATGACCTGGTAATAGGTCGGGTCATTGCCCTGCAGCCCTTGGACGAAGGCGACGCCGAGCCGCGACGTCAGATAGGGATCCTCGCCATAGGTCTCCTGCCCGCGGCCCCAGCGCGGGTCCCGGAAGATATTGATGTTGGGGGACCAGACGGTAAGGCCACCGAACCAGTCGGATCCGCCGAAGCGATGGCGTTCCGCCAGATGCTTCGCGCGAAATTCGGTTCCGATAACGGTCGCTACGTCGTGGATGAGCGGAGCATCGAAGGTCGCGGCCATGCCCACGGCTTGCGGAAAGACCGTCGCATAGTGCATCCCGGCCACGCCATGCAGGCCTTCGTTCCACCAGTTATATTCGCGAATGCCCAGACGCGGGATAGCCGGTGCATCATTGACGAGCTGGGATGCCTTTTCCTCCAGGGACATTCGCGCGACCAGGTCGGCGGCGCGGTCCGCGGCGGGCCGGCTGCTGTTCTGGTAGGTCGGCAAAGTGGCGCCGGGCAGTTGCGCGCCGGCCGGCGTCGCCAGCGACAGCGCGCATCCCAGATAGGCTGAACGCTTTCCCCAGTTTCCCATATTCATCATCTCCCGGATCTTCGAGATCGGCATTAGCAGGGCGTGCTCGCCGATTCTATTAGTCCGACAAATACAGGGAGAATTTTCGGCGTCCAGTCTGTTGAACATAGATGGAAGCGAGAGCCTCAAAAACCCTTCCGTTCGACCTTCCATTCCGTCCCGGAACAAAGCCGACAGTTATCGCCCAAAAAGGTGCGTGCCGCGCTCTTGTCGCCCTTCAGCTGCCATTCGAGCCAATCGACCGCGACATGCGCGACAGCGCCGCCCATGGGCTTCGAGAAGGTGCCCCCATGGCCGACAGGAAGATTGGCGAGGATGGTAGGCACCTTCGCGATCCTTTTGAAATCATCCGTGCCATTTGGATAGGCGATGTCGGTTGGGCCGCCGAGCAGATAGAGGACGGGCGTGTGGAACTTTTCGAGCATCTCCTTGCTCACGGTCATGCCGGGAATGCTGCTTTGGCCGGAATTGAAGATGCCGCTGTTGTTGATCATCACGGTTTTGATCCGTGGATCGGCTGCGATCTCGATCGCCTGCAGACCGCCGCAGCTGTGACCCGCCACGGCCAGGAGCTTGGTCGCAATCTTGCCCTGAAAACGGCTTTCTGCCTTGGAATTCTGCGCGATCGCCCAGTCCAGACCAGCCTTAACGTCCGCGGCGCTCGTCGCGGCTGGGGGCAGTCCGCCGCCCGGCGCGGGCGCACGCTGTTCGCGCGGGGCCGTCGCGCCGGGGCCGCTGCGCCAAGGGCCGGCTGCGATCACCACATAACCATAGGACGCGATCTGCGCGAGATACAGCCTGTGCGCCGTGCCATCATCGGCACAGGCGCCGTTGCCCCAAGCGAGGACAGGCAGTTTGCTGCCCGAGAACGGCGAGAGATTTTTGGGACGGTAGATGACATGATTGGGCAGGGAAGGATCGGTCTCGATCATGGCTGGATAGGGGCCATCGCCGGCCGTGTTCGGGACCTTGTTGAACTCTTCCTGGCTGCGCCGAAAATCGTCCGTACTCTGTGCCTGTGGGGGCTGGGCGGCGTCGGACGCTGCTGGCTGCGCGGGAGAGGAGGCAGCGCTCAGAAGGCACGCAATGATCAGGCCGATTCTGGTCGATTTCCGGCAAATCTCGCGATGGGGCATGCTCTTCTCCTCGTGCTCATTTGATATAGGTTGATCGACTGAATTACGGGCGCCTGCTGTAATCTACTTCCCGAAGGTCAAGTCCTGTCCCGGCTTGCCCTCGCCGCATGTGCGCCCTGGAAGAGCCAGCTTAAGATGTCCGCATGATGCTCGTCCAGCCGTGGCGGGGCAGAAGCAACGGGAGGAACCGCATCGGGCGTCATCCGGAAGCCCACATTGGGTATCGACACCGCGTCCTGACCTTCCGGGAGTCCGGCGATGTTGAGCGATAGCAAAGCGCCATTGCCGGCCATTGTCGCTGCCTCGTCTACCCGACGGACCATTCCGCAGGGGATTCCGGCTTCGCTGAGCAACCGTTCCCATTCCAACGCTCCCCGGGTGAGGAACACGGCCGCCAACTCCGCCTTCATCACATCGAAATGCGCGCGCCGGGCGTCAGGGGTGGCAAATCTTTCGTCTTCTAGCCACCCGGGTTTCCCGATTAGCCGAGCGAGCGCTTCGAACTGGTTTTGCTGGACGACGCCAAGCGACAGGTCCCGGCCGTCGCGTGCCGTGAACAGCGAGGCGGTAGGTAGGCCGCTATAGCCTGTATTGCCCATCCGGGCCATCGGCTGACCGGTAACGAGGAACGGCGTCAGGGCGGAAGTCATGAAGGCCAGGCTGGCGTCGAACATCGACACATCGATATAGGTGCCTTCGCCGCCCTGCTGGCGGCGGATCAGTGCGGAGAGGATGGCGAGTGCGGCGGTGTGGCCAGTGAGCGTGTCCACGATGGGAAAACCCACCCGTACCGGAGGTTCTCCCTCGCCGCCGCTGAGCATCATCATGCCGCTCGTTGCCTGGACGATATTGTCGATCGCCGGCCAGTCGCGCTGCGGACTATCCTGGCCATAGCCGGAGACGGAGCAGAAGATGATATCCTCGCGCAACGCGCGCACAGCGCTATAGCCAAGGCCTAGCCGTCCGATCACGCCGGGCCTGAAATTCTCCACCATGACATCGCAGCGCGCGATGATGGCGCGGGCCACCTCCAGATCGGCCTCGTCCTTGAGATCGAGCGCGATGGACTTCTTGCCCGCATTGGCAGCGATGAAGGCCGGCGCCATCCCATCATAGCGACGGTCGGAGCCATAGTTTCGAAAGCCGTCGCCATGTTTCGGCTCGATCTTGATGACCTCGGCTCCCAGCAAGCCCATAAGATGGGTGGCATAGGGGCCTGCCATCACATGGCTGAAATCTGCGACTCTGATACCGGCCAAAGGTTGCGTCATGAGCGGCCTCCGCAGCGAATATCATCCGGGCCGACCAGGCTGCTCCGGGCTGTCCTGAACGCAGCGGGACCGTCGATCCCCAATTTTCTCAGGCGCTGCGCATTGCCCGCGGCGTCAGCCAGATATAGGGCTTCGAAACGGTCTTGCTGGTTTTTTGGCATATGATCGATTTGAACTCCGCGTTTCCTGGCTTCCCCGAACCCGGCGCCCACGGCGCTGCGCACTTCGCGGGCGAGAGCGGCCTCCCAGACTGCGGTGGATTCCGTCAGAAGGGCGCGTTGTTCGTCGGTTAGGCGCTTCCACTTGGCTTCGTTCATGGCGCGGGCCGGATAGGCGCCGCGCGGAACGGCCAGCGTGTTGAAGAAGCGCGCAATCTCCGCGAAGTGCAGGGCCTTGAACGTGTCGGCGGGGGCGATGACGCCATCAATCTCTCCCTTGGCGATGGCGGAATAGACGTCGGCCATCGGCATGTTGACTGCATCCACGCCCAGTTGTTCAAGCACGGAAAGAAGTTCGGACGGCGCGCGCAGGCGCAGGCCCTTGAGGTCTGCCAGCGAGCGTATCCGCCGGTCGCGCGTCACGATGCCGGGCAACGATCCGCCTTGGACCGCGAGGATGTGGAGACCGTGCAGTTCTCTGCCGATCTGCGGGTTGGCAGCCGCGATGCAGCGGTAAAGCGCAACCTGTGCCTCGACCGCCTTCACGCCACTGTAAAAGCCGGACTGGATGCGGATAAGATGTGTGCCGCCCCGTACATAGATGGGCGTAACCAGCCCGATATCGGCGATCCCGTGGCGCAGCTCTTCCATCGACATATCCGAAGAGAGCAGCGAGCCCGACCAGTAGGTCTTGATGCGCAGCTTGCCCCCGGAGCGCTTCTCCACATAGTCGATCCAGCTCAGATCCGCGCGGCTGAACGGATGCTGCGGCGAATAGGGCGTGGCGTAGGTGAGCTCCGTCACGCCGGTCGGGAGAGGGCGGCTACAGGCTGTGAGCAACAGGCTCAGTATGAGCGCTGCCTTCTTCACGCCACGCCCCGCTCTTTGAGGAAATCAGCGACCATCGCGACCATGTGATCATGGTCCCAGTTCTTGGCGTCGACCATGTCGGCGTCGATCATCAGCACGGGCACGCCCGCTGCTTCGAGCGCCTGTGCCGTCAGCTTGGTGCCTGACTGCGAGAGGCGATTGTCTGGCGGCAGGAGGATGACGGCCGCATCGACGCCGCAACGCTCCGCCTCGGACGTCATCCAGCCGTTCATCCAGGGTGGCAGATGCAGCACTTCGTTCATCGAGCAGATCCGGCTCGCAAGAGCGTCCATAGGCCTGCCCTTGAGTTCGCGGATGTACTGAGGGCCGGCAAAAGGCATGTACATGGACCAGACGAACACGGCGCCCATCGTCTCCTCCAGCGCCTGGTAGAAGCCGGGGTCGTGCCACAGCCCGGCGCCGATCCACATGAGGCGGATCCGCTCATTGGAGTTGACGCCCGCTCCCGCAGCGATGCGCTCGAGCACTTCATCCCGGAACTTGCGAGCATGCTCGACCGCCCAATCTGATCCGCGATGCCATTGCGGGATCATAACATTGGGCATCTGTTCGGCGATCGAAACGGGGCAGGGCCTTGCTTCACCGATTGCCTGCGCCGCTTCCCAGATATAGCCTTCCTGCTCGTTCACGCGCTCCATGAGCCTGACGAACTTTGCTTCGTCGAAAGTTTTGCCGGTTCGCTCTTCCAGCCGCGCGATCAGGTCCCGCATTTCCTCCACGAGAAGGGCTATGCGCTCGGGTCCGTAAACCTCGTCCCATTCCGTCCGGCTGCGGGAAAACCACCGTGGATCCTTTTCTTCCCAGGCCGGTGCCTCGATCGGAAAAAATTCCGTACCCAGTGCGTCGGCCCACTGCCCGAAGACATGCTGGATGCAGTCGCAGGTCAGCCGCGCGACCAGCATCGTCGGGCGTGGCAAGCCCCCCCACGGTGCTGTGGCCGGATCGTTGGCGAGGGTGCAGGCAAGTCCGAGCGAGCAATATTTGCAGCTGTTGGCGGGATAGCCCTTTTCGACCATCGCCTCGAAATAGCGGCCGGAAAGCTGCTTGGCGGAGATATAGGCAGACCACCATTGGTTGGCGATGACTGGGATGTCCATCGCGTGGAAGATCTCATGCGGCGTATCGGCCTGGGCGATGACGAAAGGCTCGCCGTCGTCCACCACGCGCTGCTTGAGGCGCTGGCCGAACGCCTTCTGATAGGCATTGGCTTCGGCGGTGCAGGCGAGCAGCTTCTTGCTGCGTTGGCCGGTGGCGGTGCTCATTGAAATACTCCTGCCGCGGCAAGTTCGTCGATACGGTCGTCCGAGAGGCCGCACAGAGTCCGTGCGATCTCGCGATGATGCTCCCCCATGCCCGGCGCCCGGAACGGCGCGAGCTGGTCGTCTGAAAAACGGATGGGCGTGGCGATGTAGCCAAAGGGGCCGAGCAGGGGATGATCGAGCGTCACCAGGGCGCCCCGGCCGGCCAGTTGCGGGTCGCGCTCGATCATGTCCTCGCAATCCTGCGCGACGCCGGCCGCGATACCGGCTGCCTGGAGTTCGGCTACCGCCCGATGATCCTCGCGTTCCGCGATCCATGCCGCGACATCCTCGCCGGCCACCGCATGCAGCCTGGCAAGGTCGCCGCCATCGAACGCGCTGAGTGCCACCCAGCGATCGTCGCCGGAGGCACGAAAGACATTCTGGAACAGGACGGCGTGGTCGTTATTGCCCATCCTGCGGGGGCGCTCGCCGGCTTGCGCCGCAGCAAGCTCGTCGCGCATTTGCTGCACGCATATCTCGTACATCGACGCGTCGATGTGGCAGCCTTTCCCGGTTTCGCGACGGTGCTGCAAGGCAGCGGAGACGCTGGCTGCCATCACGAAGGGGACGATCACGTCGCCATAGGGGACCGCACCCGGGATGACCGGATCCCGATCGGGATAGCCGGTGAGATAGGTGCGGCCGGACAGGGCTCCGCCCGTGCCATCCACACCCCACTCCTGCGCCAACGGGCCGGTCTGTCCGAACACGCTGCCCGAGACCATGATGATGCCCGGATTGCGCGCAGCCAGATCCTCATAGGAAAGGCCCAGCTTCTTCATGGTGCCCGGCGAGAAATTCTCCACGACCACGTCTGCCCACTCGATCAGCGGATCGAGCACTTCGCGCGATAGCGGATTCTTCATGTCGAGTGAGAGGCTGCGCTTGGAGCTGTTGAGGTGCGCGAACCAGGGCTTGTCATCCAGGTTGCCGGGCTGCGATGCCGCGACCTGCACGTCGAGCCGCGCAAGGTCCGGGCGGGTCCGGCTCTCGATCTTGACGATCTCGGCGCCGAGATCGCCCAAGGTCTTCGTGGTGATCGAACCGACCAGCGCCCAGGCGAAATCCAGCACGCGGACACCGGCAAGGGGCCCCGGACGGGCGGCTGTGCGCGCGGCGGGCGCAGGTGCCGCCTCCATGCCGTCACGGAACAGGGCGAAACGATCGGGCAGGCCGGACTGGGTCGCAAAGAAGCCTCGGGCCGCGAGATGGGCGTCGTTCAGCACATCGGCGGGCTCATTGACGACGCAGGCGTTGATCCCGCGCCGCCGGCCTTCCTCGGCGATCTCTGCCTTAGTGCGAGATTCAAAGAAGGCGGCAATGGCTGCCTCCCATGTTGCGCGCGTTTCGGCGGGCAGGGTGGAACGATTGTAGCTGAGCCAGTCGGTGCCGCGCAGCGGATTGTCCACGCCCGCCTCGTCCATCCAGTCGGACAAGGCCTGGTTGGCGGGAGCGCCCAGCCGTCCAGTCATCAGCGAATGGAAGCACCAGCCATCGGCAAGAGACCAGATTGCACGGACCGTGGCCTTGCCATAAGCGAGGGCGCCGCCGACCCGGCTCAGCTTGCGCCGGTCAAACTGCCAGACCAGTACGCCGTTGGTGTTCCGGCTGAAGGCAACTTGTTGGATCGATACATCGACATGTTGGCCCTTGCCGTGCGTCCCGCGTGCATAATGGGCCGCCATGGCGCCTGCCGCGGCGACCATGTCTGCATGAAAGGTGCAGGCGTCGGCGGCTTCCTTGACCGGCGGCAGGCCGGGTTCGCCGGTAACGCGCAACGCGCCGCCCATTGCCGAGGCCACGAGTTCGCTGCCGCGCCAAAGCGAACGAGGGCCGCCCGATCCAAATGTGGTGACGGAGACATGGACCGCATTGTCCGGAATGGCGACGCCGTCCAATCGCTCGAGACCGAGGTCATCGATCACGAAGGACGCGCCGTCGACGAGGCCGCCGAGCTCTGCCCCGAGCGAGGCGAGATAGCGCGCCAGTGGGCGCTCGGCCATGCCGCCAAGGATGGCGACGCGATGTCCGGCAAGCGGCTTCATGCCGTCAGTCCTTTCAGAAAATCTTCGATCTCGCGGTCGACGCCATCGCGCCCAGCCCAGTTTCTTCGGGTGAGGCAAAGCACCGGTAGTCCTGCCGCTTCGAGCGCCTGGCGCTGGGACGGCAGGTGCCACACCAGGGCTTCCTCTTCCTCGGTGTACCAAAGGATGGCCGCTGTGGCGCCAGTGGAGCGGGCATCATCGACCACGCGCTGCGCCGGATCATATTGGCTGCGCGGTCCTCTTTCCACCGAGTGCAGCTGGGAGCCGATGGCGTGCGCCGGGTCGCCCGTTCCTTCCTGGACGGCACCGCCCATCTCGTCCCACAGGTCACCGAGCGTCAGGCCGCTGGCATTCCAGCCGCAGGACTCGACCATCTCATGGAGCCGCCGGTCCGGTGGCAGCGTGCCCGTGGTCAAGCAGGTCGGCCCCTTCGCAGGGGTCTTCGCGAGCCGGGCCCGATCAAGCCTGAGAACATTGCTTTCCCGAATGCCGCGTTCCAGCGTATCGTCGTCGAGATCGAATTTGTCCGCGAGCTTGCGAACCTGGGCAACCAGATGCTGCTCGCTGGATCTGCGCTTCAGCAGCGTCACATCGAATATGGTCGGCCGGGGGCCGCCTAGCAGGCCGCGCGATTGCAACTCACAAATATAGTAATAGAGGCGCTGGCTGTTGTCGTCACTGCGCGAGAAGATCACGCTTTCCAACTGGTCGAAGGCACCCTGGGCCCAATCTTCCATGATCGAGCGGGCCCAGGGGGCAAATTTGGACTCCAGCCAGGCGTCGGCCTGCGGCGTCGGCTTGTCGGCAGACCAGCTCAACGGTCCGGCATAACGGCCGGTTGCGATAAGCAGGTCGAAGGGGATGTCGGCACCGACGGTCGCGATCATGGTCATTGTCCGAGCCAGTGAGGCAGCCCCATCGCCATGATGGGGAAGAGGATGAGAAGGAGCAGGTGAATAAGGTCGCTGGCCAGGAAGGGCAGCACGCCCTTGAAGATCTTCCGGATGGTCACGTCTGGCATCACGTCATGGATGACATAGAGATTGAGCCCCAGAGGCGGGTGCACGAAGCCGATCTCCATCGCCCTGATGATGAAGATGCCGAACCAGATGGGCGACATGCCAAGCCCCTGCACGATCGGCAGGAGGATCGGGGTGGTGAGCAGCATCAGCCCCAGGCCATCGAGTACCGAGCCGAGAATGAGCAGCAGCAGCGCGATGAGGATGAGCGTCCATGTCGTGCCCAGGCCGAGGCCGGCGACGCCGTCCGCAATGAGGTTGGCGACACCGGTGACACCGATGAACACCGAGAAGATCAGTGCGCCGAGGATGACCTGCAGGATCATGCCGCTGGTGCGCAGCGTTTCCGTGAAGGCCTTGTGGAGCACCGCCAGGCTCAGGCTCCGGCGCCAAATGGTGATGGCGAAGGAGCCGGCCGCGCCCACGGAAGCCGCTTCGGACGGGCTCATCCAACCCATGGCGATCGCGGTGATGACGACCACGATGAGCAGCAGCATGTCGCTCACCTTGCCCATCGCGCGTATCCGCTCGCTCCACGGCGCGCGTTCGCTGCGCGGCGCGATGGAGGGGCGCCAGAGCACGAGAAGCCAGACCACCGCGAGATAGAACAGCGCCTGGGTCAGTCCGGGAATGATGGCGGCCGTGAACATTTGGCCGATGGACTGTTCCGCGATGATACCGAACACGATGAGCGCGCCCGAGGGCGGGATCAGCTGGCCGAGCGTGCCGCCTGCGGCCACCGTGCCGGTCGCCAGTGCGTCCGAATAGCCGCGCCGCCGCATCTCGGGGAGGGCGACCATGCCGATTGTGGCGGTGGTCGCGAGGCTCGACCCGTTGATGGTGCCGAAACCGGCGCACCCCGCGACGGAGGCCAGCGCAAGCCCTCCGCGCCGGTGCCCGACGAATTTCGCCGCGGCGTCGAACAGGTCCTTGCTCGCGTCGGCAGCGAAGAGAAGCTGGGCGATCAGCATGAACAGGGGAAGGGTCCCCAGCTCGTAGCGGATCAATGTGTCGAAGGTGACGACGCCTGCCTTGATCAGCGCGGGCTCAATGCCCAGCACCAGTATGAGGCCGCCAATGCCGACGAGACCGAGTGCCACGCCGATCGGCGTGCCGGCGATGAGCAGGGCGAAGAGGATGAAGATGCCGACAAGGCCGGTGCCGGGCGTTGCCATCATGGCCGGCTCCTTCCCACGGCTTTGCGCAGCCATGCCACTAGGACGATGGCCAGGCAGATGTTGCAGATGATACGCAGGAGGCGGAAGGGCAGGTGCAGTAACTCGCTGACTTCCTGGCTGTACCAGAGGTCCGACGCGATCCAGAGGCACCCCGCAAGGGATGCCGCGGTCAGGGCCGCCCCGAGCAGCGACGAGGCCCGGCCATTTCTTTCCTTCCAGACCGGCGCCATCCGATCGACAAGTATGTGGACGCGTGCGTGGCTGCCGGCGGCCGTGGCGACGATGAGCGCAATCCCGCCCGCGACGAGCACGCAGGCCTGCACGAGTTCGATCGAACCGCGCAGGGGAATGCCGGCGTGACGCCCGAGGACGGCAAGAAGGTCCGTTGCGCAGGCCAGCGTCAGCGCCATGCCGCCGATCCAGATGTGGATGCTCTTCAAGCCCGCTCCCCTCCCGGCTGTACCCAGCCTGCCTCGTCGATCATGATCGGTGGCAGGTCCGCAGCGACGGTGATGTCGGCAATATAGCGCATGATCTCCTTGGCCCTGGCACCTTCTGCCATGACGGGTCGGCCCGGCGGCTCGATGTGAACGGGCATGATACCGGCCTCGATCCGCCCGTCGGCATGCCACGAGAGGCGGCCCAGCATGGCGTTGATGGCTTCCGGATGGAACGGGGCGAGCGTGTATGCCGGGTCGGGTTCGAAGCCGAAGAGGCGCTTGCGGCGTTCCGCCCATTCCCGCCGGGCGGGATGATCCTGTGCGGAACTTAGTGCCCGCGTGACGACGCAGCCATTGCCAAGGCCATGGAAGATCGGCCGATCCTGGTAAAATTCGATGCCCCGGACGATATGGGCATGGTGGGCAAGGACCACGTCGGCACCAGCGTCGATCGCCGCATGGGCGATGGGTCGCTCATAGGGTGCGAGACGGGCAGGGGTGTGGACGATCCCTTTGTGCAGGGCGACCAGCACGAGGTCGGCACTTTTGCGCGCGGATACGATGTCGCTGGCCAGTATAGCAGGGACGTCTGCAGACATGCGATCGAGCGCAGCGGCGGGTGCAATGGGTGCGCCGTCGGCCGTATCCACACGCAGCCAGGCGCACCCTGCCCGCGTTCCGGTAGCCCAGGCGGCTTCAGGGCCCACACAATTATAGCTGAGAAGCGCGACGCGCCGGTTTCTGCAGGCCATGATCGCCGGCTTACGGGCCTCTCCCAGAGTCTGACCGGCACCAGAATGGCCTATGCTGAGCCGATCAAGCTCGGATATGGTTTGAGCGATGCCTTCGGCGCCGCAATCCGCAATATGATTTCCTGCCATGCTCAGGAGATCGAAACCGGCCTCGCGGATCGCGGCAAGATTTTCCAGGGGCGCTGCGGGAGCCGGTACGTCGCCTAACAGCTCCGCCCCTTGGCCATGCGGAACCTCGAGATGGCCGATCGCCAGATCGGCCATCTGCAACGCAGGCGCAATGCCCGAAAGCCAGTGGCTGGCGTCCGGTTCGTCGAGAACTAGATCGCCAGCCAGCAGGATTTCAACGGAGTCTTTCATGCTCATTGTATGTAAACGCGATCCGTCGCCTTTGCTTACAGCGACATGCGCGCGCTGATGGCAAAGAAACGCCCGACCGGATCGGCTGCCGTCGCGTCATAGCCGCCGCTGCCGTTGCCACTTGGTGCGATGTTCACATAAGGCGGCTTGGCATCGAAGGCGTTCCGCAGTTCAGCGCCCAGCACGATCGATTTGACCGTCGAAGACGGGTTGATCCGCCAAGAAACGTTGAGGTCAACCGGCGTGTAGGACGAGACCGCTTCGTTCGGCGTGATCGCCGTGTTGGTATAGCCGCCGACATGGGTCACACGCAGCAGGGCACTCAATGGTCCCTTCTGCCAGTTCAAGGTCGCCCGCGCCTTGAAACGCAGGGGCTGGAAAATCTGGTTGAGCTGGCTGACCGCCGGAGCTGTCGGCGTTTGCTGCGTCTTGTAATCCGTGACGTAGGTGCCGTTGATGTTGAAGCCGAAAGTGCCAGCGCTGGTCGTGGGCATGCGGTAGTTCATCGAAAAGTCGATGCCACGCGTAACGGAGCTGCCCAGATTGTTGTTCCGCCCGTCCACAAAGAGGGTGACCGGGTTGGGGAGGACGCCGGCGATGGACAGGCCCTGATTGACGAACTCCTGTACCTTTGCAGCGGCATCGGTGCCCTGAAGGATAATCCCGGTGCCATTGTACAGCGAAGCCCGGGTCAGCACGGCGAGGTCCGAGAGCAAGGCAATGATCTTGTTCTTATAATCGACGCTGAAATAAGTGACCGAGAAGCGCAGGCGAGGTGCTGCGTCCCAGTCGGCGCCAACGGACCAGGTGGTCGCGGTTTCCGGCTTCAGGTTCAGGTTCGCGCCGGATACGGCAACGCCCACGATCGGGGCGCCGCCGGTCGGATTCTGGTAGCTTTGCACGAAGAGGCGATTGGAGTTGCCGTAGATTTCCGGGAAGCTGGGCGCCCGGAAGGAGGTGCCATAGCTGCCGCGTAGGGTAAGGGTGTCGATCGGTGTCCAGTTCACACCGAACTTGGGGTTGGTCGTGTCGCCGACGTCGGAATATTTATCGTAGCGTACGGCCGCGTCGAGCACGAGCTTCTGGAAGCCCGGCATGGCGTTCTCGCTGCCGAAGATCGGAATGACCAGCTGGGCATAGCCTGAGTCGATCCTGCGGCCGAAATAGCGCCAGGCCATGGCGGTAGTCGGGCCGCCGATCGCTGAGCCGAGCGCGATGTCGAATTCCTGGCCCTCATAGCCCAGCGCCGCCTTCACCTCTCCGCCCGGCAAGGTGATGACCGAACCGTTCAGGCGCGCCTCATAGCCTTTGAAATTGCCGTTGGTCGGAGCGAAGAAGATCTGGTTGAAGATGCCGTCCAGCACGCTCTTGTTCGTGCGATGGAGGCTGTAGGGATCGAAAGCCAGGGCCGGATCGCTGCTCGCCAGCGCCGCGTTAAGAGCGGTGTTGTTGACGCCCTTGGTCGAGAAGCTGTTGTCGCGGGTCTTGCCGTAGCCGAACAGGGCCTCGAACTCCCAGCCGCCCGGCAGCTTGGCGCGAACACCAGGCGTGATCTGCCAGCTCTGCCCGTAGCCCCAGGTGTCGTTGCTCGCCACATCGCCGCTGAAATTGTAGCCGATGGTGTAGCTGGTGCCGGCAAATCCGGTCGGCCGTACAAAGAAGGCGTTGGTCTGGGGCACGGTGAGCGTCGCGGAGCTCTGGGCGCTGCGGCGGTAGAAATCGCGGCGGCTGTAGAAGCCGTCTGCGAAGACCGTCAGCCAGTCCGTCACGTCCAGCGAGACTGTGCCGTTCACGGAATCATATTTCTGCTGCGGGATCAGATCCTGCTGCTGGAGATCGTCGCACTTGTTCGAGGTGCCGGCGGTCAGACCGGCCGCGCCGGCCTGGCTGATTCCCCCAGCCGGGATGGCATAGGTCACGCCTGCCGCCGTGATGGTCCCGGGCGAGCAGCGCGTCACCCGATAGTCCTTGCCGCCAAAGGCCGTCTGGTCGGAACGGAAGTAGTCGCGATCGTCGCCGTTGAGGTTGGCCTTATCGACATGCTCGTAGGCGATCATGATCTGGCCGCCGTCCCACACCTTGCCCGCGGCGACGCCGGCCGAGATTTCGTGATAGTCGTTGCCATCGGTGAGGCCGCCGCGCGCGAACGCCTCGATGCCATTCAGATTGCGGCGCGGAATGAGGTTGACGACACCGGCGACGGCATCCGAGCCGTAGATGGCCGATGCACCGTCCGCGACGACTTCCACGCGCTGCACGCCGAGCGAGGGCAGAACCGAAGGGTCGGTCGAGCGGCCGTTATTGGTCACGCGATGGCCGTCGACCAGGATCAGCGTGGCGCTGGGGCCGATGCCGCGCAGGTTGATGGAGTTGCCATAGACGATGTTGCCCGAGCCGCCGCTCTGCCCGCGGGAATTTTCGGAGACGCCCAAGTCGAAGACCTGCGGTAGTTCCTTGATCGCGCGATCGATGGTGACGCGGCCGGACTCCGCGATGTCCTTCGTGTCCAGCGTCGTGATGGCGGAGCCGATCGGCGCTGTACCACGCACGCGGCTGCCGGTGATGATGATTTCCTCGGCAGCCGCGTCATTTGCGGCAGGCTGGGCATTGTCCTGCGCTGCCGCGATCTGTGGTGCCATGAGCGCTGCGATCGCGCTGGTCACGCTGAGAAGAGTCTTTCGCCCGAAGAGAACTTTAGTGTCAGCCATGTAACCTCTCCTGAATGAGGTGCGATTTGTTGTTGATTGTGGTTTCAAGGAGCGACCGGCAGATCGATCCGCGATCCGGCCACGCCGCCGCGAAGCACCGTCAAGACGGGAGGCGGCGTCTGCTTGATGTTCTGAAGATTGCGCTGGCGCGGATCGGCGCCGGCGATAGTCACCCGCAATTTCGACCCCCGCGGCACGATGCGGGAAACGGGTGTCAATGCGATGTCCAGCGTGGCCTTGTTGCCGATCGGCAGCGGCGCCACCTCTTTGCTGAGGCCGGAGTGCCAGGGCAATCCCAGGACGTCGTAAGGCGCCTTGCCGAGCTTGCGGTGTGAGAGTTTCAGACGGCCGAATGCGATCACCTCGACCTTGCCGTCTGCCGGGACTTGCTCGAGATAGACGAAGACGTCCGCGTCTGGCTTGTCGGCGACGATCTGGAGATGCGCGGTCGGATAACCGATCAGCTTGAGCGGCGCGTCCAGCGCGCTTGTCGTGTAACTGAGGCCCTTGTCATCCATCGGGCCCGGCCAGAAAGCGAAATACTCCGGAGGCGGCAGGTCATAGTTGACCGAGAAACTGTCGTGCCCCTCGGGGGTACGCCGGGCGCTGAGCGTGCCGTCATTGGCGGAATGGGAGGTGCCGCTCTTTCCGCCGTCTAGGAACCAGGAGCGGCGAGCAGATACGGCACCGGGCAGGTCGTTCGAACGGACATATCCGCCCTTGCCGTTGAGGCCTTCCACCCAATAGGTCGCACGCGGTTCCTTATCGATGCCGTTGGCGGCACCTTTCAGGTGATGATCAAAGAAGCGCGTAACCTCACCGGGGAGGTCGAAGCCAACGGGCGACGCGCAGTGTCCGCCGGGGCCAGCGAGCAACTTGCCGTTGAGGTTGGCGGCTTCGAGAATGACGTGAGACGTCGGCTCGTCCTGCCAGTTTCCCCAGAAGTAGGTGGCCATGCCGGAATTGCGGATGGCCTTGAAATAAGGATAGGGGCCGGCCTCCTGCCAGAATGCATTGCCGGTGAATGTCGAGACGCTGTCGCGATAGGGCATGCCATACCAGAGCGGCCCCATCGGCGTATTATAGGCGTGCTGCCCGGCGGCAACCTTGAGCTCGCTCCCGTCAGCGTCGGCATCCACGGGAATGCTCGCGAGATCGACCGACAGGGGCTCGTCGGGTCGAGTGTTGAATTGGGCGGTGATGCCGCCGTTTCGCACGAAGGCATATTTGTCGATGTCGGTCGCGCCGACGAAGATCGCCTTGAGTGCCTTGGGCGCGGTGCTGGCCGTGTGGAGCGTCGTGCCGCCAAGATAGGAACAGCCGACCATGCCGACCATGCCGTCCGAGAAAGGCTGCTTGGCCAGCCATTCGATCAGGTCATGGCCGTCATTCGCCTCCGTGCGGTCCTGGAAGCCGCGGCGCATGCCGAAGGACGCACCCTTGCCGCGAATGTCGGCGACCGCGACCACATAGCCCGCCCGGATGAGCGAACGCAGCGCCAACTGATCGTTCAGTGCAGTTTCGACGATCCTGCCCTGATCATCCTTGTAGCGCGCGCGATATGGAGTGAAGGCGAAGATAACAGGGAGTGGTTTGGCTGCCGCCGCCGTCCCGTTGGCAGGGCGATAGATATTCACCGCGAGCCGCGTGCCGTCGCGCACAGGAACATACTGAGAGGAGCGCAAGAAGTCCGGATAGGGCTGCGCGCTCGCTGAAACAGCGCTCGCTACAATCACCGTCGCCACCATCCGGCGAATCATCTGCATCGTCCCCTCCATATTGTTGACAATTTGATCAGCAAAATCGCGGACGATTGCAAATGTTATTTTTGACAATATTGTTGACAATATTGTGCGGGTGGGCGACAGGTGGGATCGGAATGAGGAATTACCTTTAAATGACGGAATTAGCTGGGAATTTTACCGGTGCCGATCTCGCCGATTGGCTACGTGACCGGATCAGGCGCGGTCGGCTGGTGCCAGGGCAACGTCTTGTGGAGGCCGATATCAGCGCCGAGACGGGGGCGAGCCGATCGAAAGTGCGCGAGGCTTTTCAACGTCTGGAGACGGAAGGCCTCGTTAATATCGAGGCATTTCGGGGGGCCTCAGTGCGCCGCGTCAGCATAGAGGAGATCCGGCAGATCTATCGGGCCCGGGTGGCGCTCGAAGGCATTTGCGCTGCTGACTTCGCACGTTTCGCGACACTCGAACAGAAAGCACAACTACTCGCCATTCAGGCCGGTCTTGACGAATGTGTGCAGGAACGGGCGGCCGAGCGTTTCGGCCGACTGAATCATGATTGGCACAAGCAGGTCATCGACGGGTCCGGGAATAGCGTCGTTCGTGACCTGCTGGGCCGCCTGACGGTGCCGATCAACCGCCTGCTCTTCGAGAGCTTCTATGATGAAGAGCGTCTCAGGATCGCCAATGACGATCACAAGGCGATAACCGCGGCGATTATGGCTGGCGACGCAGCAGCTGCCGAGGCCGCCATGCGCAAGCATGTCGAAGACGGGTTCGAAACGCTCTCCAACATTGCGGGCGAGTTCGGCGCCTGAGCCCATAAGGCTGCCTCGCCGGCGTCAGGAAAGGGGAGGCTCGTTCGGAGCGGGCTCCGAGATTAGGACACGCGCGCCGACAGGATGGGGCTGCATCCGTCGGCACACACTCCCGTTTCTTGCACGGACTTGGGAAACGAGCAGGCCGCAAGAGCTCCTGAAAGCTCAAAGCGGCCAGCATTCACCTTCAGCGCGGCTTGGTCGAAAAGCGATAGATGATGGTGTTGCGATAGGTCTGACCCGGGTTAAGCCGCGCCGAACCAAAGGCGGGTTGGTTCGGTGTGTCGGGAAAGACCTGCGGTTCAAGTGCAATCCCATCGCCTTGACGATAGGCGAGGCTGGACTTGCCGATCGCCGTGCCGTCCAGGAAGTTACCCGTATAGAGCTGAACGCCCGGCTGGTTGGACAATATGTCCATCACGCGCCCACTTCCAGGATCTTCGACGCGCGCCATCAATTGGGGCGTAGCGGCGAGGCTGCGGCTGATCACGAAATTTTCATCGTAGCCCTGGCCGAATACGATCTGGTCATCGCGGCCGTCGCGAATGCGCGTACCGATAACGGCGGGCTTGCGAAAATCAAAGGGAGTGCCCGCCACCGGCCGAAACTGTCCTGTTGGGATCAGGGTCTGGTCCACCGGCGTGGTTGTCTCGGCCGGGATCGTGAGGATGTGGCCATAGATCGACTTTTGCGAGGCCTCGCCCGCAAGGTTGAAAAAGCTGTGGTTCGTGATGTTGACGATCGTTGGCTTCGTCGTGGTGGCGACATAGTCGATCCGCAGCTCATTGCGTTCATTGAGCGCATAGGTGGCGGTCACAGTGAGTTGGCCGGGATAGCCTTCTTCGCCATCTTCGCTGACATATTTGAGGACCACCGACGCGCTGGGTCCGCTGGCGACGCTCTCGACCGTCCACAGGCGCTTGTCATAACCTCGTACGCCGCCATGCAGGGCATTGGGGCCGTTGTTGAGGGCCAGCTTATAGCTTTGGCCGTCGATGTTGAATGTGCCGCTTTTAATCCGGTTAGCGTAGCGGCCCACGGTGGCACCGAAATAATTGGGTGCGGTCAGATAGCCCTTCATGTTCGCATAGCCGAGGGTGACGTCCGCCGACTTCCCCTTTCGGTCGAGTGTGGTGAGCGATTGAAGAATTGCGCCGTAGCTCAGAATCCGCGCCTTGGTTCCCTTGGCATTGGTGAGAGTAATGGCCTCGACCGGTCGTCCGTCGGTCAGCGTGCCGAACTGCGCGCGGGACGCCTCCGCCGCATAACTCGCCGACGAAAGCAATCCCGCGGAACACAGGCTGGCGAACAGTACGGACCCTCGCATGTCTTTCATCCTCTCTTGCGATGCAGGCATCTCTTGCCTTGCTGAGGGTCAGGCGTGCGCCCAGTGACCCGATATCGCCCG
Source organism: Sphingobium sp. (assembly GCA_017745115.1). Next base: position 38,644 of record JAGIAA010000008.1, read on the forward strand.
ATCATTAGTCCGACAAATAATGAGGTCAATGGTGTCGAGCAGGCGGAGGGAGAAAAAGGATGCGCGCGCTTCACATGGCTGCTGGTCCGCAGCGACGGCCGCGTGGACATCAAGGCTGACTATATGTTGAAGACTGACGATGGAGTGATCATCGACGTCGTCAATACGGGGGGCGCCGCGTACGTCCAAACAAGGCCAGTCGCCCAGACGGGCGTGAACACATCCACGCTTCGAGGCGCCCCTGGGCAAGTGTGAGTAGCAGGGCCAAACTGTTTTCATCGGAACGTTGGAAGCCGCCAAAGCGGGGCCGCGAGCAGGGTGGCTGCATATCTTCCGGTCGGGCGCTAGGGCCATGTGAACAGCGGCACTGCGCCGGTCGTGAGCACGATCGGCGAGCGCTGTCTGGTCCCGCTTGATCGGCACGCTTCGATAGCCGAGAAAATTCATGTCCGGCCCAGGACCTGGTATCTGCAAGCATCTCCATCCTTCTGCCCCTGGGGAAGGGCAGGGTTGCTTGCGTTGGTGGCGGTGCTTCTGGGGTCGGCGCCACCGCCAAGTGCTTTGCACTGGATGAGCTTTGCAGGCTTTAGGTCGCGAGCGACGAAGCCATTTCACGATAATATGTCGCTGCCCGAAGCAGGCACAGGCCAGCCAGGATCGGCGTCACGGCGATGATCAGCATCGAATAGCGAATGGCATTCTCACCAAGGGAGGCCGACAGGGCATCGTTGAGAACCCCCACGGCCGCGGGCCCGACGGCGTTGCCAATGAAGCCCGCGCCGAACACCAGCACGGCGATCGCCAGGGCGCGCCTTTGAGACCCTATAATGTTTGCCGTCGCGGCATAGACCGGGGCCTGGTGGATGAGCGTGAGCAGGCTTGCGACAATAAATGCGGGCAGCCAGACCTGATAGCGTTCGCCAAGCAGGAACATCGCCTCAGCAGGGCCGACCAGTATGCAAGCAACGGCGGGCAGCGTAATGCGCAGGGACAGGTGGCGCAGCGGAAGCCGGTCCAGCAACAGCCCGCCCAGCAGGACGCCCGTCGCGCCGACCACGCCGCGCACAGGGCCGGTGATTCCGGCAACTTCGGCCAGCGTCATATGATGGACCCGCGTGAAGAAGCTCGGCGTCCAGGCGCCAGAGGCCCAGACATTGGCTCCCATGAGCGTGGAACCAAGGAACAGCCACAGGAAGCATTTGTTCGAGAACAACGAGCCGATTTCCGACATTATTGCGCTGATTGGTTGCATCGCCCGCGGGGCCTTTGCTGTGGCCGCGCGGAGGGGCTCCTTGACGGTCAGCATAAAAAGAATGGCAACCAGCATGCCGGGCACGCCCATGGCGATGAACATCGCGCGCCAACCGTGATGCTGTGCGATCCAGCCAGCGAGTGGAAAAAATGCAATGAAGGCGATGGAGTTGGCGGTCCCGAAGATCGCCATGGCGAGCGGTCTGCGCTGCGGGGGGAAGAGATCGGCAATGATGGAATTCGAGGGCGGAATGCCGCATGCCTCGCCCGCACCCATGAGGAACCGGGCGATTGCGAGCTGCCAGATTGCGCCGACATAGCCGGTCAGGACTGTCATCAGGCTCCAGAACGAAAGACCGATCGCGATGATATTGCGCCGATTGGCGCGATCGGCGAGCCAGGCGATCGGAATGCCCAGAAAGGAATAGAGGAAAATGAAGGCGAGGCCGGAAACAAGGCCGAGTTCCGTGTCCGACGCGGCGAACTCGCGCTTGATCATCGGCAACGCCAGGCCGAGCAGGGAACGATCCAGATAGTTGAAGACCGATATCAGGGTGAGCACGAGGAGCGGCCAGGTCGCGCCCTTCGGCCAGGGAGCTTGAGCTGGGTCTCGACCCGCGTCGCCAGCTGCTGCGGCCATCTTCTCTCCTCGCTTCACAGGCGCGATGCTCGCGTTTCCGTACCGGTGATGAACTCGAGCAAGGCGGGCTTGCCAGCCTCCGTTGCAGCAATCCCCCGGCGAATGGCTGCACGGATTTCCCCCGGATCAACCACGCGCTCGCCATAGCCTCCCAAGGCCTTTGCAAAGTCCGCATAATGACCTGAAATGTCCGTCGAACGATAGCGATCGGTCGCGACCGGCATTTGATCGAGCTCAATGGCCATCGCGCTGTTGTTCAGCAAAATCGACAGGATGGGAAGCCGTTCGCGCACGGCGGTTTCGAAATCCATACCGGTGAAGCCGATCGCCGCGTCGCCCCAGACATTGATGCAGAGCTTGTCGGGACACGCCAGCTTGGCGCCCATGGCCAAACCCAACCCATAGCCGAGCTGCGTCGATTTTCCCCAGCCGATGTAACTGAGCGGTGAGATGGATTTCCAGAACGGCGTCAACTGGTCCCGCGGTGAGCCCGCATCGTGGGTGATGATCGTGTTCGCGACGTCGACCGTCTGTTGGAGATCCCAGAGCACGCGATAGGGGCTGAGAGGCGTTTCCTGGCTTTCGAGGAGGGGCCGCCACTGTGCCATCCACGCGGCTTCGACCGCGCTGATCTCCGCCGCTACGGACGATGCGTCCCGCGGGGCCGACAAGCGTTCCTTGCAGGCCGCGACCAGCATCTTCAGCGTCAGGCCGGCGTCTCCCGCGAGCGCCATGTCGCAGCGCACACCCTTGTTGAAGTCCGCGGGATCGAGCGTGGCGTGGATGATTGGCACGTTGCTCGGCATCGAGACGCCGAAGGCGGTAATGCCGAAGCTGCAACCGATGCCCAGGATCAGATCGGCATTATCGAGGAAATGACGCAGCTGACCGGAAATTGCGGCGCCGCCTGATCCGAGCGACAGCGGGTGCGTTTCATCGAAACAGCTTTTGCCTTCCAGGCTGGTGGACACCGGGGCGGCGAGAAGTTCACAAAGGTCACGCAAATCGGCATATGCATTTGCCCAGTGAACGCCCTGGCCGGCGTGGACGACGAGGCGCCGCGCCGCCACCAGCCGGTCCGCCACCTTAGCGACCATCTCGGGATCGGGCCCGGAGCGGGTGGAGACGACCGGCGCATAGGAAAAATCGCCGACATCTTCATCGAGGACATCCCACGGCATCTCGACGAGGGCAGGCCGCAGCCGGCCGTTTCGCAGCGCCGTAAACGCACGCCGCAGGATGTCCGGCGTATCCACCGAGCGAAGGATGGGCTCCGCCGTCTTGGTGATGTCGCGCATCGAGATCGAGGCATTGTAGTTGTCCGGCACATGCGCGAGCCGGCGCGCATAGCCCTGCGGCAGGACAAGGACGGGAACGCTCTCGGAATAGGCCTGCGCAACGCCGCCATAAGCGTTCTCCGTGCCCGGACCGTGCTGCATGGCGAACACGCCCATGCGCTTTCCACGGGTGAGCCGCGAAAGGGCGTCGGCCATGTGGACGCCCGTCCGCTCCTGCCGGACGATGATGGGCCGGATGCCGATGGCCGCGGCCTGTTCCAGGACCGCGTTGCGGGGATATCCGAATATGACATCCACGCCCTCGCGGCGAAGGATCTCGGCAATTGCCGTACTGACTTTCATGCCCGGTGGTCAGCGCTGGAGGTGGGGAAGCCCGAGTGGACGTTCGCCCTTCACGGTCGTTCGGATGAGATGGCGCCGCTCATATTTGAAGTCGTGCACGCCCCGGTGAAGCGTGAACCGATTGTCCCAGACCAGCAGCGTGTCTTTGCGCCACTTTATGCGGCAATGATAATGGAGGTGCTGCGCCAGTCCCTGGAGATAATTGAGCAGCGAACGACTTTCCGCCTCGCTCCAGCCAACAAAATGCTTGAAATAGGCGGTTGTGGCAAAGATCGCCTTGCGGCCGGTCTCCGGATGAACGCGGACGGCCGGGTGAATGTTGGTCAACTCATCCTCGCTGAAGTCGTGGCTTTCGCGAAGGCGCAGCCGCTTCTCGGGCGGAAGCTTCTCGTTCTTCGACCAGATGTCTGCGCCGGAATAGACGACCTGCAAGCCGTCGAGCAGTTCCTTCATGCCGTCCGAGAGATGCTCGTAGACGAGATAAGCGTTGGAGAACGCAGTGTCTCCGCCCCATTGCGGCACCTCGAGAGCGCGCATGACGATGCATTTCGGCGGCGTCAGAAGAAAGGGGCTGTCGGTGTGGAAATGTTCGAAGGACGGTACGACATTCTCGGGCTCATGCGCCTCTCGCCGGACCTCCTGCATGTCGCGATGACCGTCATAGGTGGGGGCCTGCGGCAGCTCCGTGATCTCTCCGAAATAGCGCGAGAAGGCCTTGTGCTGATCAGGCGTCAGATTCTGATCCCGGAACACGATGATCAGAAAATGCTCGAAGGCCTTCATGACCTCCGCGAGCGTGAGGTCGTCGAGCGGCTTCCGCAAATCGACCCCGGTGATTTCGCATCCGCAGGCACCGCTGATGGGCTCGACGCCGATGCGCTTGAACTCCGGCATCGGGAGGCCGGCCACGACAGGAGTGCCGGCCGCTGACACCTGTGGTGCAGGCGAGGAATTGATGTTCAAGGTCGTTCCTTTCAGGGACGTGAAATCCGGGGTGGGCCGGCGAGACCCGTTCGATGTGAAGGAAACCCGAAGGAGTCCCGCCGGCCAGCCGTAACTTTAGAAGCGCCGCTTCACAGTCACGGCCCAAGTGCGCGGTTCTCCCGGTGCGCCCTGGATCGAGTTGGTGGAGCCCCGATTGTCGAAAATGTCGTTGTAATAGAGCTTGTCCGTGAGATTGCGGACTTCGAGCGCCAGGTCCCAATCCTTGTCCAGGGTCGAGAATGTCAGGCGCGCATTGACGAGCGTATAGCCCGGGATGCGACCGAAAATGTCCAGGCCGCCAGTGGCTGCATCGACATTGTTGGCATTGCGCTCCATCGAGTCCTGGTGCGTGACATCGACGCGCGGGGTGAGCGTGCCAAGCGTTGCGAGATCGAATTCATACTGCCAGCCGAGGCTCCACTGCCACGGGGCGATGTAGACGCCTGCGTCTTCAAGGCCGATGCCCGCGCTCGTCGCCAGCGCACTGATCGAGGTATATTTGAAGTTCAGATAGGCGAGCGAAGCATCGAACGACATCCCACGCACCGGCCGGATATTGAGCTCGGCCTCGAAGCCCTTCACATCGGCCGTACCGGCGTTGAGCGGCAGCGCGCAGGGTGCCGCAGGCACGCCGGCCGCGAGCGGACAGCTCGAGACAGTGACGAGGATGTTGTTATATTTGTTCATGAAGGCCGAGGCGTTGAACCGGACCTTGCGGTCGAACAGATCGGTTTTGAGGCCGACTTCATAGGCCTTGAGCGTTTCCGGATTGTGCGCGATCGCCTGTGCAGGGAAGAATGGCCGCGGGTTGATGCCGCCTCCCTTGAAGCCGGTGGAGAACTGCGCATAGGCCATCACATCGTCCGAGAAGCGATATTGAGCGCCCAGACGATAGTCGATGCGACTACCCGAATATTTGCCGACCAGGCCGTTCAGCGGCGCAAGCGACGCCGGCACTGCTCCACCGGTCGATGAGCCCGGAATACCGAACCGGCCGTAGATGAAGGACTTCGACTGGTCGGTATAGCGAATGCCGCCGATCAACGTGAAATTGGTCACCGGCGTGAGTTCGGCGTTTGCGAAGACGGCCTTGGTCTTGGCCGGCACGCTGTTATCCTCGATGAAGTTGAGCGTCGTCAGCGTGACGCGCGACCGGTTGCGGCTGGTCTTGTCGAAGTAGAAGCCCCCGACGGTGAAATTCAGCAGATCACCGACCTTGGCGGCGATCCGCACCTCCTGGCTGAACTGGTGATTCCAGATATTGTTCGCTTGAAGAGTCGGATTGAACGGCGAGCCGTCGCCGGACGAATATTGTCCCTTGAACTGACGATAAGCCGTGATCGAAGTCAGCGTGATGCCGTCGGCAAGCTGCGCGTTCACGGTGCCGGAGAGGCCCCAGGTATTCATGGCGCTCTTCAGCGGCGCTGCCCAGGTAGCCGATCCATCGCGTGGCGCGGACTCCAGATAGTTTTCGTAGCTGATGAATGGGCTCGTGCTGAAGGTGTCCTGCGCGTAGGAGCCGAACGGGGAATAGCTCACGAACGGCGAGCCCGTCGCAGTGCCGTAGACGTTGCCGTTCAGCAGATAGGCCGAGGATGCCGGCGTCGCGACGCCGGTGAGCGTCGATCCGGGGGCGGCCGGGCGACCGACATAGAGAAGTGTTGCGGGGCCTACTTCGCTGCCGTCCCGCGTGACGTCGCCAACGACATCGACGCTGACCGTCGATATCGGCTCCCAGCGCACCGCGACGCGGCCGGCCACATATTCCTTGCCGCCCTCGGTCCCGAGCTTACAGCCGTCGCTGGCAACATTGCTGGGAACCGTGCCGCCGGGATGCGTGCAGGCATAGTCGTAGCGTGTGACGTAGCCGTCCTTCTTCACGCCTGCGCCGGACAAACGAACCCACAGGTGGTCGGGCACGAGCGTCAAATTGGTCGCAGCCCGCAATTCCATGCGCTTGAAGCTGCCGTAGGTCGCCGAGACATAGCCGTCAGGGGAGTCGCCAGGCTTCTTCGAATAGAGCTTGATCGCGCCGCCGATGGAATTCTGGCCAGCCAGCGTGCCCTGGGGGCCGCGGAGGATCTCCACGCGATCCAGATCGAGCAGATTGAGCAGCGAGCCGTGCAGAGTCGGCAGATAGACATCGTCGACATAAATGCCGACGCCAGGCTCGAGCGCGAAGGTTGTGTCGCGCTGGCCGACGCCACGAATATAGGCAACGACGGCAGGGCCGTAGGTCGCCGAAGCCTGACGGAGCGTGACGTTGGGGGCCGACCCGCCAAGGTCAGCCAGATTGGTCTGGCCGCGCTGCTCAAGAAGAGCGCTATTAAGGGCTGTGATCGACAGCGGCACGTCCTGCAGCCTCTGCTCACGGAACTGGGCGGTCACGACAATGTCGGGCGCCTGGTCCTCGGTCGGGGCGGCATCCGGCTGAGCGGCGGGCGCCTGCTGCGCGAATGTTGGGGACGATATTGCCAGCAGGCCAGTCAACGCGATCGTTGATGCCGCCGTATGCAGATGAAATTTCTTCGCCACGATCTTATCTCTCCCGCTGCAGATCGCCGCCATATCTGCGGCTTTCTCGGGTCAGATTAGACGTGTTGACTGATCAACTGTCAATAAATTTCCGGGATACGAAAAAATAATTCCGAAATACGGAAATTTAGCCGGCGAAGGAGATGGCGGCCAATTCGCTCAGTTCGACCGACGCCGACCGGATGGCCGCTGCCAGATCATCCTCGACATGAAGCTGGTAGCGCTTCGATGGCATCGTGATGCCGATGCATCCGAGGAGTTCGTGCTCAGGCCCGAAGATCGGGGCGGCCACGCCCGCAATGTCGATAGCCGGGTCGAAATAGCGCGCGAACCCGTTCTGCCGGATGAGCGCCAGCTCACGGTCGATCTCCTGCTTGCTCGGCCTGGGCCGGCCGGTCAGGGGGCCGATCGTTCCCTCGCGCAGAATGGCCTCGACCTCTCCCGGCGACAGATGCGCGAGGATCGCCCGGCCCAGCGAGCCCCAGGGCAAAGCGATCTCCAGGCCGAGCTCCACGGCAAAGCGAAGCGGATGGGGGGTAGCCACGACATCAGCGATCACGGCTCTGCGGCGTGACGGACTGAAGACGCACAGCACCGCCGTCTCCTGCCACGCCCTGACCAGCTCCAGGAGAAATGGCCGTGCGCTGCGCTTCAGGTCGAACTGGCTTAGCAGCTGGGAGGCGAGACGGTGGAGCTCGCGTCCGATCCGATAGCCGACTCCAGGTCCCCGCTCGACAAAGCCGGCATCCACCAGCACCTTGAGGAGCCGGTGGACGGTGCTGGCCGGCAAGCCGACCCGTTCCGCCAAATCGCTGAGCGAGAAGCGGTTAGGGCCATAAGCCACGTGCTTCAACAGGTAGGCTACCCTGTCCGCCGCTCCCCGCGGGATATCAGTCATGAGGGCACTCCTAGAATTCATCTGTTGATTGATCAACAAATATGAATGAAGATATCGGAAATTGAAGCAGAGAGGATCGTCGTGATTGCCGCAGCCCCAGCGTGCCTCGCAACCTATTTCAGAGCGTTCGATGCCGGGGATACGCGCACTTACGCCAGCTTTTACGCCACAGATGTCGAGTTGCAAAACGGCGCCGGAGAACGGCTGGCCGGCGCACAGGCAATCATCGCCTTCTACGAGAAATTGCGATGCGGGCTCACCCGCTCGACCCATGTGCGGCTGGTGGTCCCCGGTCGATGCAGCATTGCGGCACTGCTTGAATCCCGGTTTGATATCACGGCCGAATCGCTGGTCTTTTCCGGCGACAAGGTCGGGGCAGGGGACAGGATCGAGCTCAGGAGCATGGCGCTCTACGAGCTGAGCGGCGCGAAGTTCCAGCGGATCACGGCTCGGACGATCGAAAAGACCATTATCAGGAGAGGCAGGACGGCATGACTGAACACGCAGTGGACCTGCCTTTGCAAAGTCCGGCGGATGTGTCCGCCCGGCGCCGCATGGTGCTGGTGCTCTTCCTGATTTGCACGATGAATTTTGCGGACCGTGCGGTCTTTTCAGCGCTCGCCCAAACGATCAAGGTCGACCTCAAGCTCAGCGATCTGCAACTGGGCCTGTTGCAAGGTCTCGTGTTCGCCTTGCTCTATGCCGTCGTCGGCCTGCCGATCGGGCTTCTCGCCGAGCGCCATTCGCGCAAGCGCATCATCGCCGTCGCGACCGCGATCTGGTCGGCGGCCACCGCCGCCACCGGACTGGCCGGTGGCTTTACGCAGCTTGCGCTCGCACGCCTGATCGTGGGCATGGGCGAAGCAGGCTTCGTCCCTCCGACGGCGTCCATGGTCGCGGATGTCGTGCCACGCCAGAAACGCGCCTCCACCATCGCGATGGTCATGCTGGGAACACCCGTCGGCACCTTTTTCGGCGCGACGCTGGCCGGTCTGGCGGCTGCGGCGTGGCATTGGCGCACGGCGTTCTTCGTCTTCGCGCTACCGGGCTTCATCCTCGCGCTCGCGCTCCTGTTTTTCGTCCGGGAGCCTGAGCGGGGCCAGATCGATCGGCAGCCTCGCGAAAGCGAGGGCGCTCCGCCGGTCGGGACATTCCTGAGGACTGTCGCCGGTAACCGGCCGCTGCTGTGGGTCATCGCCGGGGGAAGCCTCGCCGGCTTCGGCATGTCGTCCATCTCCCAGTTCCTGGCGATTTTCCTCGCCCGCACCTATCATCTGGGCGTGCGTGAAGCGGCGACGAGCTTCGGCACCATTTCCGGCGCGGCCATTGCCATCGGCCTGCTTGTCGGCAGTTTCGGGACCGACTATCTGGCGCGCCGCGATCCGCGCTGGCCTGCCTGGGGCGCCGCATTCGGGCTCGCCTGCGCGCCGCCGCTCTACTGGATGGCGTTCAATGCCGCGACCCTGCCTGCCTCCTTCATGATCCTGCTCTGCGCCGGCGCCTTCCTGCTCATGTTCTACGGGCCGACGACGGCGATGATCCAGAACTTGCTACCCTCGCGCATGCGGGCGAGCGGCGTGGCGCTCTACACGCTGCTGTACACGCTCTGCGGCTATGGGCTCGGGCCAGTCTTCGTCGGCGCGATGAGCGACTTCACCGCATCCAGATCCTATGCCGGCGATTATGCGGCGGCCTGCCCCCACGGCCTGCCGCCCGAAGGCGCTTCGGCGGCCCTGGCCGCGGCATGCCGCCAGGCATCGACGAGCGGACTGCAATATGCGCTGTCCTGCGTGGTCCTGATCTTCTTCGTCTCGGCCTTCTGCTTCCTGCGCGCCGCGCCGGGGCTGCGCCGCGAGGCTTTGAAGGATGCCGCTCAGACCAGCGCGTAGTAGCGGAAGAGCGTCCGGTCGGGATTCGTGCGGCGCTCGCCACCGCCGACGATGACGGTGCGGGAAAGCCAGTCATGCGGGCCCTTCGGCACGCGGAAATATGGCGTGACGCGGAAATAGGACGGCTGCGGACTGCCGGGCTGCGCGCGGACGAGATAGCCCAGGTTCTGGATGTAGATCTTCGTCCCGTCGTCCGCCTCGAGGAGGTAGTGGGCCTTCAATTCGATGACGCCGTCCGCCCGGACGAGCGCATAGTCGGCGCCGCTGTGGGGGACCACCGAGCCGCTCAGACGGGGCCCGCTGATCTTTCCGCCGATTGCCGGCGTGTAGCCCTGGCTGTCGCCCGCGGGCAGCGGCCCGATGATCTCGCGATCGGCGCCGAACAGGACCTCGATGTCGAACACATGCTCCAGCCGACAATCCGCAACGCTCATTCAGCTTCTCCAACCACGGGCACGAAGGGCAGCAGCAGAGCGGAGTCAAAAGCACTGCCGGCGCGAATTCTGTAGCGGCCGCGATTGCGGGCTTCCTCATGGAGCGGGAAGGGCAGCATCAATCCTTCTTCTTTCGGATAGATATCGGAGAGGGCAACGACGAGCCGGAGACTTTCCCCAGCCTCGAAGCGAACCGAGAATGGCCAGATCTCGACATCGACCGGTACGATTTCGCCTGGCCTCAGCCGCTGCTCCCGATCGTGACGATGAACCGGGCGCTCGGGCGTCGATTGGCGCTCGTCCAGCGCACGATGGCTCGCACGGAGCCAGCCAAGCGCAACCGGCCCATTTTCGAAGAAGGCGTAGAAGGTGAACCCGACGACCTGGCCGGACCGGTCGATCTTCTGCAAGGCGACGAAGATGTCCATGTCATCACTGTCGAGCGCCTCGACCCAGAGGCGGAGGCTTGCGTGCCCGGTCAATTCAGCCGGGCTGTCGAAGCGGAGATCGAAATGCAGCGGCTCGCCTTCGGCCTCCAGCTCGATCGTCGCATCGGCCGGAAGCGCTGGTTCGAGCAGTCCTTTCGCGCAGTCGAGGTGCAGGCGCCGATAGTCGGTCCTGGCGAGCGGCCATTCGGCTTCGGGCCGCTCCACCTGAACGTCATGACGTTCGCGAACCTCGAGCCTGACCGCAGGCCAGGCGGCAACGCTCGTTTCGCGCTGCAGGAGATAGCGATCGAAGAAGGCGCGCTGCCGTTCGCGCGTCTCGGGCCGATAGAAATAGGCCCATTTTTTCTGGCCGTGGATCTCCAGCCATTTTTCGCGGGACGCCATGCGCCGCCACGCCTCGATCGTGCCGCGCAGGTGCAAGCCCTGATCCGACCAGCTGGCAATAACATAAGCGGGCTGATCGATCTGCTCGAGTGCGCAGGTCTTCGATCGCCAATATTCATCGATCAATGGATGGGCCAGCACGTTGGACCAGGTGTCCTCGGTGCGATTGAGCGAAAAGCGGATATTGTCCGAGGCGCGCGGCAGGAAGTTCGTTTCCAGGATGCCGCCGTGACGACAGAACTCCCGGTACCAGTCCGAAAAGCCTTCGCAGATGTTGAGCGCGCGCAGGGGCCCCGGTTTCAGCGGCGCGACATAATATTGGATGGCCGCGAGGTAGGAGACCCCGGACATGCCGACGCAACCGTTGCTCCATGGCAGGCTGCCGAGCCAATCGATCGTGTCGGCACAGTCTTCCGCTTCCTGAATGCCATTGTGGTGGAAGTCGCCACCGGAAAGCCAGGCACCGCGGGGATCGACCACAGCGACGCCATATCCCTGCTTCCCCCACCACACCGGATCGGGCGCCTCGAACGCCGTCAGATCGGAGAGCCATGCCGGGTCGACTCCCGAGCGCGGCCAGAAGACCTTGTTGGTGGTGGCGTGTTTCCCATAGGGGCCCCAGGCCAGCAGGATCGGCAGCGGGCCTCCGGAATTTTCCGGTCGATAGAGATCGGCGAAAATCTCGGTTCCGTCGCGCAACCGGATCACGCAGTTCCGCTCGATAAGCAGCCCTTGCTCCGTTCGCCGGCTGTAATCGGTCGGCGGCAGCGGCGGCTTGTGCGTCGCACTGAACGGATCGACGCCCGCACGCATGAGCGGCTGAAAAGGCAAGTCCGCGCTCACCGGACCATGAAATAGTGGATGCGGTTGGCCCGGGGCACTTTCTCGGCCACGCCGACGAAGACATGCTGCGAAAGCCAGGCATGTGGCCCTTCGGGAGCATCGAACCGCGGCGTGACGCGCATATAGTAATCATCCACGCTGACGGGCTCGTTCTTCCGCATCTTCTCCGCCGCCTCCTCGGAGCGCGCCCAGCGATAACCCCTGTTTTCCAGATAGATCACGGCGCCGTCATCTGCTTCGAGGAGATAACGCGCATCGAAATCGATCACGCCGTTGGGCCGGGTCAACGGAAAGTCGCCCCCGGACATGGGGATCACCCGGCCATTCAGCCGAGGGCCCTCTATGACCCCCTCGGTCGCATAGATGGCCGCCCTCATGTCGCCTCGGGCCGCCGGTCGAACCCAAAAAGGCTTGGAGAGCGTGATTGAGATGGTGAACACATGCTCAAGCTGCGGTTGGAAGGGATGTGGACTGTTCATGGATTTCTGCTAGCCCTCCATTAGTTGATAAGTCAACATGATGCATGTTGCAATCGCTATTCATATTTGGCAACGGACCCAAGCCATGTCTTTACCGCCAACCTGGTACCTTTTCGGCAGCGATCATCTGCCACACCGGCTGCTCCTGCTTGCGCGCATGATCGATCGCGAGACCTCAAAGCAGTTGCAGGATCAAGTGGGCCTTTCGGCTGCGGAATGGCGCGTGCTGGCGTTGATCTGTACCGCCGGGCCCGCCAGTGCGGCGGATGTCGGGGCAGCGTTCGAGGCTGACCGGGCCGAGGTCAGCCGCGCAGTGACGAGACTGACCGAAGCCGGGCTGGTCGCACGGGCGCAGGACAGCGCCAATCGCAAGAAGATGATCCTCTCCCCGACCGATGCCGGAAAGGATCTCTACCTCAAGGCCAGAGGGCTGCGGCAAACCTATTTCCAGACCATCATGCAGGATCTCAGCGCCACGGAGCGGCTCGACTTCGACGGCGCCCTCAATCGTCTCGCCCAGCGCGTCGATGAGCTGCGCCAGGATCGGAACTGAGGCGGGCGGACTGGCCGCGGGACCGGCCAATGCCGCCTCAGAACGGTGCGATCGTAAACCCCACCCACCGTCCGAAACCCGCGACGAATATCCAGATCAGGATCGACGCGAGCCCGGCCCCGCGCGCTGCCGCGGGCAGGCGCGCCGCATGGTCCCATTGGGCGATGCTGCGCATGGTAACCAAGTGGAACAGGAGCATGTTGAGCCCTGCCGCCGCGATCAGCCCCAGCTTCATCTGAAAGGCGAAATTGCCGGCATAGGTCGACGGATTGGATGAAAACAGGAGTGAGCCGGTGATCACGGCGATACAGAAAGCGATCCAGGTCGAAGGCAGCAGCGTGCGCGCAAGCCCTGAAACCGAATAACGTTGCGACGCAATGCCGATCAGCCGCAGGTCGACGATGAGGATGAATCCGATCACGGCCGTAATCGCCATGACGTGAATCGTCTCCACGACGGGAAAGGCGATCGGATTTGTCGCCATGAATGTGCCGACGGCACTCGCTCCAATGGTGTCCAGCAACGCGTTCATCGAAATCCCCCGCGAAAAATCAGGTGTATGCAATCCAGCGGCCGCAGGTGATGATCGCGAGCCAAAGCAACGGCAGCAGGACGCCGAGCAGGCGAACAGCGCCAGGCGTTGCGCCATTGGTCTTGTCGAGAAGGCGCATGCGTCGCGCGAGCACCATGAACAGGACGACCGCGACAAGCGTGAGCAGCATCTTGATCTGGAAAGTTGTGTTGAGCAGCGACCGCCCCGGCTCTCCACAGATCATGAGCGCCCCGGTCAGAAGGAGAAGCAGCACGGCCCAGCCGATCCAGCCATTGAGGCGAGCGCCCCAATCCGCCGGCGACAAGTCGCCGCCCGCCAGTTGCAAGGCGCGCAGGGACAGCACGATCGACGAGCCGAACACCACGGCTATCGCCAGGATATGGATCGTCTGAACCAAGGGCACGGCCCAGCCGATATTCACCATCATTTCGTGCAGTTGCAGCGTCTCGATCCAGCGCACCGCGCCGGTCAAAAAATCACTCATGGCCGCTTCCCCGGGGCTTGGGGCGGACAGGCTGCCCGCCCCCAATCAGATCAGAAGGAATATTTGAGCATCAGACCGACTTCGCGCGGACGGCCCCGCACTTCGCTGAGCGCATAGCGCGGCGGCGCGGCCGGGCCGGTACCGGCACCGCTGTCCCAGAAGCCCCCGCCGAACTTCTGCGCATAGGTCGAGTAGACCTTGTCGAAGAGATTGTTGGCGTAGACGGTGATGGTGACCGGCACGGCTTCCGGCGTCACGACCAGACGCGCGTTGACGAGGCTATAGGACGGCAGGATGTAGCCCGAGTCAGCCGTGTCGTCGGGGTACACCGACTGCTTCCCGACATAGGCATAGTTCACATTGAATGTCGCTTTGCCGAAGCCGCCGTGAACCGTGTAATTGGCGCCGACATTGTAAGTCGGCGTTGGAATGTCGGGATAGAGGTGCGTCGTTCCGGCCGGCGCGTTGCTCAGCGAATAATCGGTGAGCCCCAGGCTTCCGTCGATCGTAAGGCCGCGTGCGACGACCAACTGGCCATCCAACTCGAAACCCTTGATCCGTGCGTTGCCCTGATCCTGGAGCATGATGTTGAAGCCGACCGCCGGGCAGCCATTCGAGCCGATCGTGCAGTTCACCCGAATCGCGGACTGGCGGTCGGTGTAGTCCATGATGAACGCGGTCGGATTAAGACGCAGACGCCCGCCGAACAGAGTCATGCGCAGGCCCGCCTCGTAGTTGACGACCTTCTCGTTTGGGATCGGCTTGATGACCGCGCTCTGTGCAGCGCCGGTCAGCGTGCTCAGGATGGTGTAACTATATGAGCCCGCCTTATAGGCCTTGGAAACCGTGGCATAGGCCATGACGTCCTTGGTCACGTGATAGTCCAGCGTCGCGCGGTAATCGAGCGCCTTGAACGGCGAGCCTGCGGACACGGTTGTCGAACCCGTGCCCGGCGCGGGGGTGAAATCAGGCGCCTGATAGGCCGTCGCAGGCGGAGCGTAGCGCGTTTGCGAATAGTCCTTGTGATCCCAAGCCTGGCGCAGGCCACCGGTCAGATTAAGCTGATCGGTTATGTGCCAGGTCGCGGAGGCGAACAGTCCCCAGGATGAGGATTTCTGCTTGGTGTAGGAGATCGTGCGATAATAGAGGCCGCCGTCGGAGTCCGGCGGATTGCCCATGAACTGGGGCAGCGAATAGCCGTTTGGAGTCAATCCCTGATAGTTACTCGTGGTGCGCCGGTTCAAGATGTAGGATCCCGGAAAGAGGCTGTCGCCCGGCGTATTGCTGAACTCGTGGAAGTAGCTGCCGCCGGTCACCAGGTCGACCTTGTCGTCGAACAACGCAGCGTTGAGCTGCACTTCCTGATAGAACACCCTGGAATTGACATTCTCGTAGCGCATCTCCGCGCCGATCAGCTCCCAGTCGGTGACGGCAGTGTGCTTCAGCCTGGAATAGCCGGTGATCGACTGCAGCTTGACCGTGTCGCTGATCTCCCAGCCGACATTGAGATCCGCCTGCCAGAACTCGTCATTGCTATACTGGTCGCATGCGGAGCTGTAATCCGGGTGGAAATTGTCGATCAGGCAGATATCGGGCGCTTGATAGGGGCCTTTCACCAGCCGGGGATCGTTATAGGCCGCGAGCGGTCCCTGGCCGGCCTTCTTGAAGGCGTCGTTGATCAGGTCTCCATAGCCGCCCTGAATTAAGCCCTCGATCCCGGGGTTCATGTCGAAGGTCTTGAACACCCACGGCGTCGCGTTCGACTTGGAGTTGTCGTAGAGGAAACCGGCAGTTGCCGTCAGGCCGGGCGCCAGCTCGGCGCGCATCTGTACGCGGCCGATGAAGCTTTCCTGCTTGCCGAGCATCTGAGTACCGCGGCTGACATAGCCATCCTCGTGCAGATACGCACCCTGCGCCCGGATCGCGATCCCGTTGGCGACCGGCACGTTGACCATGCCGATGAGATCGTTGTGATCGAAATTGCCGACAGTCGCCTGGATCGATCCTTCGAACTGATCGGTCGGCTGCTTGCTGAAGATACGGATCGCGCCGCCGGTCGAGTTGCGGCCGAACAGCGTGCCCTGCGGGCCACGCAGCACCTCGACCCGGTCGACGTCGATCACGCGCAGCACCGCGCCGCTGGTGCGCGGCATATAGATGCCATCGACATAAAGGCCGACGCCGCGTTCGCCGGTCGCGCCGCCGCCGCCCGAAATGCCACGGATGACGAAGTTGGCCGCGCTGTTGCCACCGCCGCGCGTCGGCGAGATGCTCAGGTTCGGCGTGAAGTGGGAGAGGTCCTGCAGGTTCTGAATGCCCTTGGCGGCGATGGTTTCGCCGGTGACGGCAACAATTGAAAGCGGCGTGCTCTGGAGACTTGTGGCGCGGCGCTCGGCCGTCACGATGATGTCCGGGCTGACATCCTCTTCGGCGCTTTCCGCTGTCGCCGCTTTTGCCGGGTCGGCCTGCTGCGCAAGAAGCGCGCTGCCCTGAATTCCGAAAAGCGCCGTTCCCGCCAGGGCAAGCGCCCGCAAACCGACGACCGGTGCACGGCTACCATATGAGCTCTTGATCACGATCTTATCCCCTCCCTGCGGCATTGCGGGGCGCATCACATCGAGTCGCCCGGCAGCGCCGTCAAACGGGAGCCACGCGCGGCTTTTTGCGCCGCGTCGCCGCTCACATTCGACTATCGTTCAAATTATGTTGATTTGTCAACTTTATCTGATACGAGGCGTTCCACGTGATGGAATCGCGGTGCGAAACCGCAGGGCGGCTGGTCAGCCGACCGCATCGGGAGAGAAGCATGAACGCCTTTCGGGCCCTCTGGATCCCCGCCGTCGGCAAGGTTGCGATGGCTGCCTGCCTGGGCCTGATGATGGCAGCGCCTGCGGACGCCCAGCAGCGCGACCGAAATCGCAAACTGAGTACGGCCGAGCTGGAAGCGATGCAGCAGCGCCACCCGGGCCGGGCGGGCGCCCTCGATCCGGCCAATCTCGCCAGGAAGCGCGCCAAGCCGGCTTTCGACATGACCGGCACCTGGTTCGTCGACCTGTCGGAGGGGTTCAACAAATTCATGTTCGGGCCGCCCTATCCGGAATTCTACGCGGAGGGTCAAAAGGCGCTCGAAGAGGGCAGGGCCGCCCGCGCACGCGGCGAGAATTATCGCGACAGCATCGGCCAATGCTATCCGGCAGGCATGCCGATGATCATGACCCGCGTCTGGCCGGTCATGTTCGTTCAGGTCCCGACCGCGATTTACATGGTCGCGGGGTTCACCAACAGCTTCCGCACCATCTACCTCGATGGCCGTGGCCCGACCGATCCCGATATCTATGTTCCGACCTACAACGGTGAATCGATCGGCAAATGGGAAGGCAACACGCTGGTCGTGACCACCCAGGGCTTCGAGACCGATCATCACTGGATCGATATCGGCCTGCCCATCAGCGACCAGTTCAAGATCGTCGAACGCATCCGCATGGTCGATCGCGGCAACACGCTCGAGATCGAATACATCATGACGGATCCAGCAAACTGGAAGGGCGAATGGCGCAACACCAAGCGCTGGAACCGCGTCCTTGAAGCCGACATCGGCGAAGTCGAATGCACCGAGGCCCGCAACGCCAACCTGCCAGGCACGGATCGCGGGCAACAGACGCTCGACGAGCGGGACGAAAAGCAGAAGTAAGCGAAAGGACTGACGTGACGCGGTACAAGAACCTATTGGCCGTGGTGCCCGCGGCGATCGCACTGTTCGCGGTGCAGGCGAGCGCCCACCACAGCTTCGCGATGTTCGATCAGACAAAGACGGTGACTCTGAAGGGCAAGGTCGTCGAATTTCAGTGGACGAACCCGCACGCCTTCATCGAACTCGAGGCGCCTGGCGACAATGGCGCCAGCGATCGGTGGAGCCTGGAGCTCAACAGCCCCAACAATCTGACGCGGCAGGGTTGGCGTCGCTCGTCGGTGAAGCCAGGCGACACGGTGAGCGTGACGTTCAACCCGTTGCGCAACGGCAAGAAGGGCGGCCTCTTCAAGTCCGTGGTCCTGCCCGGCGGGCGCGTGCTGGGCGACGCTCGCGAGGCGCCCGACAAGGCCATCAACGTGCCGACGGCGAATTGAGAGGAGCTTCACTCATGCGCAAGATCCACCTCATCGCCCTGGGCTTCTGTATCGCCGCGCCGGCATTGGCGCATCACAGCTTCGCGATGTTCGACATGAAGAAGGATGTCACCGCGCAAGGTGTGGTGACCGAGTTTCGATGGACGAACCCGCATGCCTGGATGCATCTCGACGTGACCGACGGCAGCGGCGCCAAGGTGAACTGGGCTCTGGAAATGACCAGTCCCAACAACCTCGTCCTCAGTGGCTGGCGGCGCACGTCGCTGAAGCCGGGCGACAAGGTCTCCGTGACCTTCCATCCCCTGCTAAATGGCAAGCCGGGTGGATCGCTTGCGAAGGTCCAGCTGGCCAACGGATCGACCCTCGAAAACAAATAGGCATCTGAACGTGGGACTCTTCAACGCGCGGCGGCTGCGCCGCAATTGCGCCTTAACGGCCTTGGTCACCGGGCTACTCTCTTCCTGCCCGGTGGCCGCCCAGTCCGCGAACGTGGTTTCGCAGGAGGTCCGACCGGCATCGGCGGAGCGGGTTGACTATGCGGCCCTCGGCGCTCTGCCCGATTGGCGCGGCATCTGGGCCCCTATGCTGGGCCGGATGCCGAAGACCGAAATTCCGCGGCTCATCGGCAAGTACAAGACGCATTTCGACGAGATCCAGACGCTCATCAAAAGCGGCGATCCCGAAGCGCTCCTGAAGGTCGAGCGCCGCTCCTCGGCCTGCGAACCGCCCGGCATGCCGGGCATCATGACCCAGCCCTATAATATCGAGTTTCTCTTCACGCCGGGGCGTGTGACCTTGATCCAGGAAGCCTATATGCAGGTGCGCCGGATCTTCACCGATGGACGGCCGCTACCGGAAGAACCGGACCCGACCTACAACGGCTTCTCCATTGGTCATTGGGAAGGCGCCACGCTGGTCGTAACCACCGTTGGCCTCCGCGAAGGCGGCACGATGGGGCGCTGGGGCATCACCTATAGCGACCAGGTCAAAGTGACGGAGCGCATCCATCTCGATCCCAACAACAAGGATGTCCTTGTTGTCGAGAACATGTTCGAGGATCCCAAGGCGCTGGCAGCGCCGTGGCGCTCGACCTACCTGTTCACGCGCCAGCGCAACCTGGACCAGCTCGAGTTCATCTGCGCACAGAATGACCGCAATCCAATCAACGAGAAAGGCGAGGTCGAATTCATCGGTGGAAGTGACTGAGCTTGCCAGGACCGGCTGGCAGTGCATTTCTCGCTGTCCGGTGCGGGAGCAAAGACGCATGCCGAGGCTCATGCGACCCTGACCCTGGAGCGGAAGCCTTTCGACGTCGGGACCGGCGAAACGGCGCCACACTCTCCCCCACCGTGCGGATCGACTTTTCGTTCGACGCCGCTCGATAGATTTTCATGCGATCGACGATGGTCTGCCTCGCGGACCGTCTTCTAGGGTGACGTTGGAGAGAAGCTGCAGCTTCCCTGAAGCGTTCTTCGTCGCCTGAGTGAAGATTGGAGGCGGTCTCGCAGGATGTCCGCCCCGATTCGAACGACCGGCAAAGCTGCGTGGCGGGGATCGCCCCGCGCCAGATCGCGGAAATGCTGCTACCAGGATGTCCCAGGGATAGGGTGCAAATGGTGAGCCCTGCTGGATTCGAACCAGCGACCTACTGATTAAAAGTCAGTTGCTCTACCGACTGAGCTAAGGGCCCGGAGGCGCTATGCGCGCCTGGTGGCTGGGGGTCACCTAGTGGTGCGCGGCTGCGGGGTCAACATGCCTTCGCCTTGCGCAGGCGCGCCGCGAGGTGCGCGATGGTGAGGCCGGTTGCCGGATCGCGCCAGCGGCGGGCGATATGGATCAGGGGATCGAGGACGAAAGCGCGCTCCCGCAGGCGCGCATGGGGAAGCGTCAGGCGGCGGTTCTTCACAGCCCCACCCGACCAGAGCAACAGGTCGAGATCGAGCGTGCGGTCGCCCCAACGACGGAAGCGGCGGCGGTGGAAGCACGTTTCCAACTCTTGCAGGCGGTCCAGCATGGCGAGCGGCGACAGCGGCGAGAGGACGATGACGGCGCTGTTGGCATAGCTGCGCAGCGAGGGGCCGATTGGCCGCGTCGCGATGATCGGCGCGCGAGCGACGACGCTCAGTGGCGGCAGGTCGAGCGCGATCATGGCGGCCTGGACGATCGCGCGCGGCCGCATATGGCGGGAGAGGGGGCGATTGGAGCCCATGCCGACGGCATAGAGATGGAGCGGCTGCGTATCGCTCCGGTCTTTACGGCGCCCGTTCATGCTTGCCCTGTTCATGGCTTGCGGCCTATCGCGGCCCGGCGATGCTGACCAGTCCCATTGAGAGCCCCGTGCCGGGTGCCGAGCCATCCCGCGACTGCCCGCTCTGCCCGCGCCTCGTCGCCTTCCGCCACGAATGCCGGGCGGAACATCCCGACTGGTGGAATGGACCGGTCAGTGCATTTGGCGATCCGCAGGCCCGCATCGTGCTGGTCGGTCTCGCGCCGGGCATGCACGGGGCGAACCGCACTGGCCGCCCCTTCACCGGCGACTACGCGGGCGACCTCCTGTTCGCGACGCTGGCGAAATTCGGCCTCGCGCACGGCGCCTATGAGGCGCGCGCGGACGATGGACTGGAACTGGTCGACGTGGCGATCCTGAACGCGGTCAAATGCCTGCCGCCGCAGAACAAGCCACTGCCCGAGGAGGTTCGCACCTGCCGGCAGTTCCTGCAGAAGGGTGTCGGGGCGCTTCCCAATGCCCGTATCTTCATCGCCCTCGGCCAGATCGGGCATCAGTCGGCGGTGAAGGTGCTCGGCGGCAAGCTGCTCAAGGCACCCTTTGGTCACCTTGCCGAGCACCGCATGCCGGACGGGCGCATCGTCATCGATAGCTATCACTGCTCGCGCTACAACACGAACACGGGACGGCTGACGGCGGAGATGTTCGAGGAGGTGTTCGCGCGGGCTCTGGAGATACGGGGCAGCTAAGTCCTCGACGCTTTTCAACCGGGGCGGCATTGGCTATCCTCGAAGGCAGAAAAGAGGGGTCGATGAACATCCAGCTGGACTATGCCGTGCCGGATGCCGTGCTCGCGGACTATGTGACGTTGTTCTACTGGTTTCGTGCCGACGTGCCGGTGTTCGAGGATCTCGAACGCGCCGACCATGCCCAGATCCGCTTCCGCCTGACTCCCGGCGGCGGGGAATATCGCTTCGCGGACGGCACCGTGCAGTCCGTCGCGGATGCGCATATCATCGGCCCGACCACTGGCGCCTTCCAGGTGAAGGCGGCGGGACCGGTGGAGGCGTTCGGCGCCGGGATCACGCCGACCGGTTGGGCGGCTCTGGTCGGCATCGATGCGTCCGCCATGATCAACCGCGCGGTCAATGTGTCCGATCTCGTCGGGCCACAGATCGGCGATGCGATCGACCGGCTTCGCGCCGCACCGGATCTCGAAGCCAAGAAGGTCTGTTGCGAGGCGATCCTGACCAGCCTGCTAAGTGGCCAGCGCCAGAAGACGCTTCAGTTCGTGCGCACGGTCGATGCATGGCTGAGCGACGGCGATTCACCGGAGATTGACGCGCTGGTCGCCGCAACCGGCCTTTCACGCCGGCAGGTCGAGCGCAAGTGCCGCGCGCTCTACGGTGCCCCGCCCAAGCTGCTCGCCCGCAAATATCGCGCGCTGCGGGCGGCGGTGGCGCTGGTGGCGGATGATGTTTCTTTTGATGACGCGGTCGGCCGGGGCTTCTATGACCAGTCGCACATGATCCGCGAGATCAAACATTTCACCGGCATGACGCCGGGGCAGATGAAGGCTGAGCCGGGCGTTCTCGCCCAGCTCACCATCGCCAATCGCTATGCGCTCGGCGGTCACGTCCATCCGATCATCAGCGACACCTGAAAGAGGCGAAAGAGGGGTATGGAAGGGAAGACGTTCGCAGGCCCGCTTGTGGCAACGTTGTCATTACTCGCTGCGGCGCCACTCCGGGCGCAAAGTTCCGGGCAGGCGACGATCTGGGCGACGCAGGGCGCGCATTGCCAGGCGACGACCGGCGAGGAGAAGGCCTGGGCGAACAAGAGCTACGCTGCCGAATGCCGCGCACGCTTCGCGTTGCGCGAGTTCCGCAGCATGGAGGAGAAGCTCGCCTATCTCGATCCGCAGCCGGGCGGGCAGGCGCGCGATGTGGCGAAGGTCCTGGGCTTGCCGGTCGTCGGCGGCTCGGACGGTCCGGCGGGTCTGGTACGCGAGGACGCCAGGGCAACGGCGCTGCCGTCCCCCATCGCCATTGCCGCGACCTTCGACCGGGCGGCTGCGGCCCGCTATGGCGACATCATCGGCCAGGAATGGCGCGCGGCGGGCTTGGGCAACATCCTCGGCCCGGCCTTCGACATCGCGCGCAGCTGGAAGGCGGGGCGGCTGCCGGAATCCTTCGGCGAGGATCCGTTCCTGACTGCGGAGATGGCGGCGAGCGAAATCCCGGCGATCCAGGCCAACGGCGTGATCGTCACGATGAAACATTTCGTCGCCTACGCGCAGGAGGCCGGACGAGTCGGCGGCATTCCTTCCGGCACCAGCCTGGCCGGCAACAATATGCTCAGCGAGAAGGCGCTGCGGGAAATTTACCTGCCCGGCTTCGAGGCGGCGGTGAGGCGCGGCCATGCCGGCGGCGTCATGTGCGCCTTCCCGCGCATCAACGGCACCTATGCCTGCGAAAACCCGCATCTCTTCGATATCCTGAAGCGCGAATGGGGCTTCGACGGGACGGTCGGTCCGGACTTCCCCTCAGGCCAGCGTAGCATCGCGCGCGCGGTGATCGCGGGGCTGGACACCGGATCGTTTCGGGCGAGCAGCTTCAATGCCGGCCTCGCGCACGAAAAGCCGCTTCGCCAGGCGGTGGCGGACGGCGACATCCCCGAAGCGCGGATCGACGATCTCATCCTGCGCCGGCTGGTGCCGATGTTCCGCGTCGGGCTTTACGACAATCCGCCGGTAAAGGGCGAGGGGCCGGCCTCGACGCCCGAGCATCGCGCCGCCGCGGCGCAGTTACTGGCCGAAGGCACGGTGCTGCTGCGCAACCAGGGGAGGGTGCTGCCGTTCACGGCGAGGGTCCGGTCTATTGCAGTGATCGGCCCACAGGCGACGGCGGACGCGGTCGTGGTCGAGCAGGGCTCGCCTTATGTGAAGCCTGCCCATCTCGAGCCGGCGCTGGACGCGATCAAGGCGCGGGCGGGAAAGGCCGTTCGCGTGACCTTCGCGCCGGGCACGCGCGGGCTTGGCCCGCTGCCGTTGCCGGCCGCGGGACTGTTCCGAACGCCGGACGGCCGGCCGGGCTTCCGCGCCGACTACGTCGCCAACACGCGCATGGATTTTTCCGGCGCACTCTTGGCATCGGCGACGGTCGCGCAGGTCGATCTCGCGAAGGTGCCCGACATTGCAGGTCTGCCGGCCGACAATGGCTGGTCGGTGCGCTATTCGGCGCGCCTCAAGCCCGCCGTCGGTGGCGTGCACAAGTTCAGCTTGCACGGTTCTGGCAGCGCGCGCCTTTTCATCGACGGCGTCGAGCGTGGCTCGTTCGAGCTTGCTGACTTCGCCAGCCAGGCCTTCGCAAATGTCGCGCTGACGGCGGGCAAGCCCGTCCACATCCGCATCGATTACAGTCCGCGCTCGGCGCTGAGGCCTCAGCGCATGAGCATGTTCGGCCTCGATATGGGGCTAACGTTGCGCTTCGGTTACGCGCCGCCGGACAGCCTCATCGCCGATGCCGTAAAGGCGGCAAGGCAGGCGGACGTCGCGATCGTCTTCGCCGGGCAGCGGGAGGGCGAGGGCATGGACCGGACCAGCCTCGCTCTCCAGAACGACCAGGACGCGCTGATCGAGGCGGTCGCGGCCGCCAATCCGCGCACGGTTGTGGTGCTGAGCACCGGTGCGCCGGTCGCCATGCCTTGGGCCGGCAAGGTCGCTGCGGTCCTGGAAACCTGGAAACCCGGCGATGCCTTCGGCCCGGCGGTGGCGCAAATGCTGTTCGGCGACCGTGAGCCGGGTGGGCGGCTGCCTGTCACGTTCCCGATCGACGAGAGCCAGGGGCCGGCCACGCTGGCACGTCAGTTCCCCGGCACGCGCGATCCGCAAACTGGCGCGATCGACACCGCCTATTTCGACGAAGGCGTGTTCGTCGGCTATCGCTTTTACGACCAGTATGACCAAGTGCCCCTGTTCCCCTTCGGTCAAGGCCTCGGCTATGGCGACATTTCCTTCGCCTCCGTCGCCGTCAAGCCGACGAATGACGGCGGCGCGACCGTGACCGTGACCGTCCGCCTCGAGAACAAGGGAACGCGTCCGGCCAGCGAGGTCGCCCAGCTCTATGTCGGCTTCCCGGATGAAGCCGACGAGCCGCCCCGCCAGCTCAAGGGCTTCGCCAAGGCGATGCTCCAGCCGGGCGAAAGCCGGGAATTGACCATCACTCTGCCGCGCGAGACCTTCCGTCATTGGGACGAGCTGGCGTCACGCTGGCGGATCGCGGGGGGCGTCTATCAGCTCTATGTCGGCCGCTCCTCGCGCGATATCGTCTGGCAGGGCGAACTGCCCGTCGCGGGCGACTAGCGCCGCGCTCCGTTCATCGCGGGTGAATGTAGCGTCTGTTACCTACAGCCTGCCGGGCCGCGCGTGCCCGGTGCCGGGGCTCGAAGCGCGCAAAGAGCGTTCGCCCCGAACAGGAGGGAGCAGGAGCCATGTTGCTTTTCGCCGCAGCCATCATTGCCGCCGCCACGCCAGTTCAGCGTGCCGCGACGCCACAGAAAGCACCCGTTCTAACCGGTGCCCCGGTCTGCCAGCAGGCCGCGATCCAGAAAGTCGGCAAGGCGGGCAAGCGCGGCGCGCATAAGCTTTCCCAGGAGCCATCCGCGAAGGAGCTGAAAGCCGTGCTTTACACCGAGGGCGGTTGCGCCAAGCCGCTTGTCGTTCGCGACCAGGTCGGCAACACGCCCACGGGAAAATAAAGCTCAGCGCACCAGATAGTCGTAATAAGCCCCGTCCGGCGGGCCGCCAGCTGCGTCCTGGACCGGTCCCAGCGTGCCTTCGGGCAGGTTTGCGAGCGCCTTGGCGTGATGCTCCTCGCTCGCCCACTTCTCGATGAAGATGAAGCGGTGCTCATTGCCAAGGTCGCGCAGCAGTTCGACGCCCTCGCTGCCCTCGGCCTTTTCCACGACCTTGATCAGGCCGATCAAAGCGGCTTCCATCTCGGCGCTTTTCCCGTCTGCGGCGGGCACGATGTAGAGGCGGGCAACGGTCATATATGTCTCCTGGTTTGAGGAACGTCAGATATCCTGGGCGAGGCGCCCGTAAAGCTCGGGCCTGCGATCGCGAAAGAAGCCCATGCCGGCGCGATGGATGCGCGCCTGCGTCAGGTCCAGGGTGGCGACCAGGCAACCGGTCTGCCAATCCTCCACCTCAGCGAGGAGATCGCCCCATTCGTCGGAGATGAAGCTGTGGCCGTAGAATCTCTGCGGGCCGCGCGACCCAGGCATCTCTTCCTCGCCGATACGGTTGGCGGCGATGACGGGCATGCAGTTGGAAACCGCATGGCCCTGCATCGCCCGGCGCCACATTCGGCTCGTGTCGAGCGTTGGGTCATAGGGCTCGGAGCCGATGGCGGTGGGATAGAACAGCATCTCCGCGCCCATAAGCGCCATGGCGCGCGCGCATTCCGGATACCATTGGTCCCAGCAGATGCCGACGCCGACGGTGCCGTAGCGCGTCTCCCACACCTTGAAGCCGCTGTTGCCGGGGCGGAAATAGTATTTTTCCTCATAGCCCGGGCCGTCGGGGATATGGCTCTTGCGATAGACGCCCATGATCTCGCCCTGGTCGTCGATCATGGCGAGCGAGTTGTAATGGTGCGGTCCGTCGCGCTCGAAGAAGCTGGTCGGGATATAGACGCCCTGCTCCTTGGCGACGCGCTGCATGGTCGTCACCGCCGGATGCTTGTGCACCGGCCGCGCGCGGGTGAACAGACTTTCGTCCTCGACGGTGCAGAAATAGGGGCCTTCGAACAGTTCGGGCGGCAGGATGATCTTTGCCCCGCGCGCCGCGGCCATGGCGACGTTCTCGGCCACAGCCTCGATGTTCTCGGCCTCGTCGTCTGAGAAGGCGAGCTGGAGGGCGGCAACGGTGACCCTGGAAGGCTTTTCGGTCATTGGCGGCGATCTCGTTTGTTGTTCTTCTGGGCCAGTTGCTGGCCATTCTCTTCCGCGCGCCAGGTCAGCGTGTGGACGATGGTCGCGGGCACCGCCTTGCCCTCATCGTCCAGCACCGGCTCATATTTGCCCTGCTCGCGGACGGCCTCGCAACTATGGTCGTCCAGTTCCTTGATGCCGCTGGAAGCGGTCACGCGGCAATCCACGACAGCACCCTTCTCGTCCAGATCGACGCTGACCGTGACGAGCCGGGGGCGGCCCCTTTCCTCACCGGATTCGACCGGCTGGGCGAGCGCGATTTCGGCCGGCGCAAGCAGGGACGCCAGGGATAGCGCGCTCCAGACCTGTGCGGACCTCGTCATCCTTCTACTCCGGCGCGGCGGGCAGATGCTGACTCATGCAATGGAAGCTGCCGCCGCCCCGCAATAGGGCATCGGCGGGCAGGCCGACAAGGGCCCGCCCCGGGAAGAAAGGGGCGAGGGCGTCGAGCGCTGCCTGATCGTTTGGCGCGCCATATTGCGGGACGATGACCGCGCCGTTGGTGATGGTGAAGTTCATGTAGCTGGCAGGCGCGATAAGGCCGTCGATCTCGTAGCGCCCCACCGACGGAACGAGCGCGACCTCGAGGCCGAAGGCGCGGGCGCGATCGGCGGCGTCGGCAAAGACGGCGGCGTTGGGATCATCGTCGGTCGTCGCCTTGGGAACCGCAAGAACCCCCCGGCTCACGAAGCGCGCAAGATTGTCGACATGGCCATCGGTATGGTCGTCAACGAGACCGTCCCCGAGCCACAACATGTTGCTAAGCCCAAGCGCGCCGCTCAGCAGCGTCTCGATCTGCCGCCGGTCGAGCGTCGGATTGCGATTGGGATTGAGCAGGCATTGCTCGGTGGTGACGAACAAGCCGGTGCCGTCCGTGTCGATCGCGCCGCCCTCGAAGATCAGCGGGACATGGGTGCAGGGCAGGCCGGTCGTCGCGGCGAGGCGGGCGCCGATATCCTCGTCTCCCGGCATCTCGAACTTACCGCCCCAGCCGTTGAAGTCGAAATCGGCGAGGGCGCGGGAGCCATCCGGGCGGACGACGCCGATTGGCCCGGTGTCGCGCAGCCAGACGTCGCCGAAGGGCATGTGGATGACCTTGACGGCGGTAGAGGCGAGGGCGCGCGCGCTGGCAGAGTCCGCCTCGGTGCGTGTGATCAGCGTGGTGAGCTGGCCGTGAGCAGCAACGGCGGAGGCAAAGGCTGCAGTCTGTTCCTGGGCTTGCGGCAGTGCAGCGGGCCACTCGGCCTGATCACCGGGAAGGCCGATCCAAAGGCACTCTTGCGGTGCCCATTCGGACGGGAGGAGAGGAAGCATCGGCTGGTCGGGCTCGCTTGATTCAGGAGTCGCTTCCCCTTTCAGCGGTTTGTCGGTGTCCGTCAACCGCGAGCAGCATCAGCGATCGCTCCGAATATTTAGAGGGCGGATCCGCGTCAGTTTGGATTTGACTTCCGATCGCGTCGCACAGCAAGTTGCCATCGGGAAACTTGAACGGCGGACGGCAAGGGGCGGGAAATAGAGGCACGCCTTCCAGTGGGGCTTGCAAGCGGGAGGCCGCTTGCCTAGGGAGCTGGTAAATTTGCAACGCAATTCGGACTGATGAAAGAAGAAGCTAAGAATGAAAAAATTGGCGATCATAAGTTCGTACAATGAAAATTGTGGAAATGCTTCTTATACCCATGTTTTGAAGAAGGCTTTTTCGAAATATGTTGATGTCGATGTCATAGGTCTCGATTTATTCTTACTTCAAAGTATTTCGCCTGCAGTCAGAAAAGCAGGCGATCTCCACGTTAGGCAGATCTGCGAACGCCTCAGGGGGTATGACTACGTAAATATTCAATTTGAAGCGGGATTGTTCGGAAAGACAACTCAAGATGTATTGCGTCGTATAAAGTGGATTATCGATGCGAGTCAGGCGATAACTATAACGATGCACCGCGTTGAATCCGAAAAGGAAAGCTATTACGCGGCTGTGAAGATCGGCTTTGCGCGACGTTCATTTAAGCGTTTCAGGCAGAAGCGGAGAGCGACTAGATACACAACAATGACTGGACGTCTGGTAGAGTATTGCAAAAAGACTGCCGATAAGAAGACTGTTTTGATCAAGGTGCATACACGCAGGGACCGCCGTGCGATCGAAGTGGTTTTTCGCAATCCTCACACCTATGATTATCCGATTTGCTTTCTGACTGACGAAGAGCGAGATCAAGCATGGCAGTTGGATGGCCGAGAGGCCTTTCTTGAGCGCCACGGCTTCGAGGAGGGGAGCAAAGTCATCGGCCTGTTTGGCTATCTATCGGCCTATAAGGGCGTAGACACCGCCATCAAGGCGCTAGCTCGCTTACCCAAGGAGTACAAACTGGGCCTCTTTGGCAGCCAGCATCCGCAAAGCGTGAAGCGCAATGAGATAGTCGATCCCTATATCGAGGACCTCATTGAGTTGATGGACGAGATCGACGGCCGCAATGTCATGAGTGAGATGGCTGAAGATTTTGCCAAATCAAAGGACGGTTCCAAGGATTTTGCGACGGAGTTCTTTAAGCACGTCATTTTGCAGAAGGTGAAGGCCCCTGATTTCGCTGCGGTGTCCGAACGTGTCCGGTTTGTCGGGGGCTTGCCCGATCCTGAGTTCATCAAGGCGTTGCGCCTCTGCGACGTGGCGGTTCTTCCATATCTTGAGACTGGGCAGGGCATGTCAGGCGTGATTGTGCTGTCGCTGGAAGCGGGAGCGAAAATGCTCTGCGCAAATAACATTTCTTTTATGGAAACGGCTCGATATTTTCCCAATTCGTTCAGCAGTTTCGACATCGGAAACTATGTAGAACTCGCACAGAAAATAGAGTGGGTCGTCTCCAATCGCGAAGTTGCCGATTTCAAAGAAAATCGCGACAAGGCTCGAGAGCGGTATAATATCGATGCCAGCGTTCGGCTACAGCTAGAGAAATTTGGCTGTCAAATACAATAATGCGTGGGGGCAGTTATGGATCGTTCTGCGCGACAGCTGGCCGTTCTGGTCGGGGGTAAAGGCACCCGCCTGGGAGTTCTGTCACAAGCTACTCCAAAGCCACTCATGCCGATCGATGAAGGGCGGGTGTTTCTCGATTTCTTGCTGGAAGGCATGGTACGCCAAGGGATAACGCATGTCCTCATGGTGGCGGGACATTTTGGTGAGCAGATCGTATCGCGCTACGCACATAGAAACGTGTTGGGGGCCGATATCGACGTCATCGTGGAGCCGGAGCCAATGGGCACCGGTGGAGCGCTTCGCTTGGCGCGGCCGCATTTGGCAGACAACTTCTTTCTTATGAACGGCGACACCATTTTCGACGCCAATATCCGTAAGCTCGAGGCCCGTTTGCGTGCCGACGACAGGCTTCAGGGTGTTATGGCTCTTCGTCGGGTTCCGGATGTCGGGCGATATGGTTCTGTTGAAACGGACCAGGCGGACCGCGTTGTTAAATTCCTCGAAAAGGATCCGTCGCGTAACGGTGTCGAAGGATTGATCAACGGCGGCATTTATGTGCTTCGAAAGGGCGTTATCGACCTTATCCCGGATCGGCCGACATCGCTCGAAACCGAAATACTTCCGGTACTTGCGAAAAACGGCGTGTTGGCGGGAATCGCGGCGGAAGGTTATTTCCTCGATATCGGCCTGCCGGAGGCGCTCGAACAAGCACGCACTGAGCTGCCGCAACGATCGCGGCCCGTGCTGTTTCTCGACCGCGATGGCGTCGTTAACGTAGATCACGGTCATGTGGGATCGATCGATCGATGGGAGTGGGCCCCGGGGGCAGTCGACCTGATCCGCGCGGCGAATGACCACGGGGTTGCCGTTGTTCTGGTCACGAACCAGGCTGGCATCGCAAAAGGTTATTATGCAGAGTGTGATGTTTGGGCGCTCCATCATCACGTATCGATGGATTTGCATCGCCAAGGCGCCTTCATCGATGCTGTCTATTATTGCCCGGAACACGCGGATGCGGTGAGTGGTGCATATCGGGTGTCGATACCGATCGCCCGCAAGCCCAGTTCTGTCATGTTGTCGCGCGCTTTGCGGCAACAAAACCTCAATCCATCCCGTGCATTGCTCGTCGGTGATCAAATAAGTGACATTGAGGCGGCAAGCGCGCTGAGTATTCCGGCTCTACTTTACAAGGGCGGACGAGTCGATGATTTGGTCTTCGCTAGTAAAGAATGGGCGCGCCTGATTGAAGCGGGCGGAGAGTTTAAGGCCTGAAAACAGCATCTGGGAGGATTCCTTTGTTCCGTAGCATCCAGGAGGCGCAGACTCATGCCAAGATGTGGCTGTTCGACGTGGCGGGACCTCTTTGGTCGGCCGAGGGTGTGTGCCCAGACGGCCTTTTTGCTGAACGATTGACTCTGGATGGGCAACGTGTGGAGATGCCGCGCCGCATGCGGGTCCAGGCGCGCCAGATCTACAGCTTCGCTACAATCGGCCAACTGGGTTGGTCGGGGCCGTGGCAAATGCTCGTCTCACGTGTGATCGACCATTTAATCGATAACCGTTGCGACGACGGTACTTTCGTGCACTTATTTGGAAGTGATGGTCGTTCTGCAGATGAGCGTTCCGATCTCTATAATCAGGCGTTCGGTTTGTTTGCGTTAGCGCATGCCGCGAAAGCCCTCAATCGTTCCGATCTCCTTGATGTTGCGCAGGAGGTCACGGCTGTTCTGGAAACGAAATGGGCTAGGGCTGAAGGCGGATTTTGGGAGGGGGAAATCACACCGTGTCCGCCATTCCGACAAAATCCCCACATGCATATGTTCGAAGCATTCTTCGCGCTCTATCAGGCGAGCGGCCGGGAAATATGGCAGGAGCGTCTGAAACGTATGGCGTTTCTTTTCCGGGAACGGTTTCACAATGCGCCTACCGGAGCTGTCACGGAATATTTCGATCAGAACTGGTCTAGGTTGCCTGGCGACGAAGGCCGTGTCGTAGAGCCCGGCCATTGTTTTGAATGGGCTTGGTTGTTCGAAACTGAGGATAACTCGGGGGTCGACGTTGGCGAAGCGCTCGGCAACTTTGCCCGACGTCACGGTCTCTGTCCGCGACGGGGCGTCGCGATCAACGAGATATCCCTGTCGGGAGACATCGTCGACGCCAGCGCCCGACTTTGGCCGCAGACCGAGCGGCTCAAGCACGCCGTGGTCCGCCACAAAAGACTCTGCCTGGAAGAGACGGGGCAGGAGATCATTGCCGCCTATAGCGGACTGGTCCGCTATTTTGACACCCCGTGCCCAGGCGTCTGGCGGGATCGCTGGCTGGAAGACGGGCAATGGGTCGAAGAAGACGCGCCGGCCAGTTCTTTCTATCACATTGTCTGCGGCTTGAACGAGCTGTTGGCTCTAGGCTAAGATTTTTTGGCTATCTTTGTAGGAATAATGGAATGATTATCGTCCGTTCACCTATGCGCGTGTCCTTTTTTGGGGGGGGGACGGACCATCCGACGTGGTTTCGAACCGGAGAGCAGGCCGGGGTTTTGTCTACTACGATCGACAAGTATCTCTATGTCACGCTTCGGCGCCTGCCGCGTGTGTTCGATTTCAACTATCGCGTTTCTTGGCGCATCATCGAGGAAACCAAGTCGATTTCCGAGATCCAGCATCCAATCGTGCGCGCCGTGCTGGAAAATTATGGCGATGGTGATGGCTACGGCTATGAGGTGCTCTACAATGCGGACCTGCCGGCACAGTCGGGTCTGGGATCAAGTTCGGCATTCACGGTTGCGATGCTCAGAGCCTATCTCGGCAATCTTGGCCGTATCAGTTCTAAACAGTTTCTCGCGGCTGAGGCGATCCGTATCGAGCAGGACCTGCTCAACGAACCCGTTGGATCGCAAGATCAAATAGCAGCGGCCTATGGAGGGCTCAACCAAATCAACTTCTATCAGGATAATAGCTTCCTGGTAGAGCCGGTGTGCATTTCCAGCGAACGAAAAGCGGCGCTCAACAAGAATCTGATCATGTTCTTTACCGGTTTTACGCGGTCTGCGAGCAAGATCGAAGGTGAAAAAGTCAAGGAAATAAAAAATAAGACGACTGAGCTCCGCGCTATTCACGAGATGGTAGTTGAAGGGCGCGATATTCTGGAAAACGAGAACCGCAATCTGAACGATTTTGGCGCGCTCCTACATCAAGGTTGGTTGCGCAAGCGTTCGCTGTCCGCGGGCGTTTCAAATGCCGGCCTCGACGCTGCCTATGAAGCAGCGCGTAACGCTGGCGCTCTCGGCGGTAAATTGCTGGGAGCGGGGGGCGGGGGCTTTCTCCTTTTCTACGTCGAACCCCATAACCGAGCAGGCTTGAAGAAGGCACTAAAGCCGATGATCGACATGTCATTCGGTTTTGAGAACGGCGGCTCTTCGATCGTGCTTTACAATCCGGAGTTTCACGCGAATTACGACCCGTCGCTAAGGCGGGTTTGATCCGACGATCGGGCAGCCGTAGATGCGACGCGGAAGCTCATTCGAGTTGGCCGAGATATTATTGACGGGGCTTGTTCATGGCGATTTTGGATAAAGGCGCGCGCGTTCTGGTGACTGGTGGGCGCGGACTGGTTGGAAAGGCGTTACTCGAGAGGCTCGCCCAGCTGGATGTGGAAGTTTTCGCGCCGAGCAGTAAGGAATGCGATCTAACTTCAAGCGAGCAGACTTTTGCCGCGTTCGAACAGTTTAAACCTGATCTCGTATTTCATATCGCTGCCCGAGTGTTTGGAATCATGGGCAATATGAACAACAAGGGCTTGTCGATTTACGACAATGTAGTCATCAACACTAATGTCGTTGAGGCGAGCCGGCGAGCCGGCGTGAAGAAGATCGTCGGCATGGGATCAGGTTGCGTCTATCCCTATCCACCACCATCGGAACATCTGACTGAAGACATGGTGTTCATGGGGCCTCCGCACCACTCCGAGGATTCCTACGCGCATTCCAAGCGTCTTCTCTATGCCATGCTGGAAGCTTATCGCGAGCAATATGGTTTGAATTACGCCTTTGTCATCTCAGGTAATCTCTACGGTCCTCATGATAGTTTTGACATCGAAAATGGCCACGTGACGCCATCTCTGGTACACAAATTCTATATGGCGGCAAAGAATGGGACGGACATTCTTGCCTGGGGTACGGGTAGCGCTCGTCGTGACTTCACATATAGCAGTGATGTAGCCGAAGCGCTGATAGCGATCATGGAGCGAGGCAGCGGTGCCATTAACATGGGATCCGGCAGCGTCCATGCTATTCGCGACATCATTGAGGATTTGGCGGAGATTTCGGGCATCGGCATGGGTAGAGTAAAGTTCGACACAAGCAAGCCGGATGGTCAGGAATATCGCTATTATGATACGAGCAGGTTGTTCGACCTTGGTTTCCGGCCGAAGGTAAGCCTCAAAGAAGGTCTTGAGAAAACCTATGAATGGTTTTCGGCAAACTATGATGAGGCGCGCAAGTAATTCTTACCGGAAGATATAATTTAATAGGAGTTTTTAATGTCTTCTAAGACAAAATGCCTGATTACGGGCATTACGGGAATGGTCGGTTCTCATCTTCTCGATTATCTTCTTGCGAACACTGATTGGGATATCTATGGTCTCGCTAGGTGGCGGAGCCCTCTAGACAATATCCAGCAGCATATCGCTCGTATCAATAGCAAGGACCGTGTGTTCCTCATCCACGGCGATCTGCGCGATACCTTATCGCTTGATCACGCCGTGAAAGAAGTGAAGCCTGACTTCGTCTTCCACCTTGCCGCGCAGAGCTTTCCCAAGACCAGCTTCGAAGCGCCGCTCGAGACCTATGATACCAACATCCAGGGTACGGAGCGTTTGCTCGCAGCGCTTCGACGCTACCGGCCGGACGCAGTCATTCATGTCTGCGCGTCTTCGGAAGTGTTTGGAAGGGTGCCTAAAGAGAAACTGCCGATCGACGAGGAATGCTCTTTTCACCCGGCATCACCTTACGCTATTTCCAAGGTCGGTACCGACCTGATTGGTCGTTACTATGCTGAGGCGTTCGACATGACGGTCATGACGACGCGAATGTTTACGCACACTGGCCCCCGTCGCGGGGACGTATTCGCGGAGTCGACATTTGCCAAGCAGATCGCACTGATCGAGCAGAATCGAATTCCGCCCATGGTCAAGGTCGGCAACCTCGATTCCTTGCGGACCTGGGCGGACGTACGGGACGCCGTGCGAGCCTACTACATGATGGTCACGATCAATCCTACGCCGGGGGCCTATTATAATATTGGTGGCGCACACGTCTGCTCCGTCCGCGAGACGCTCGAGACGTTGCTGTCCCTCTCCACTGTTAGCGACATCAGCGTTGAGATCGACGCAGAGCGTCTTCGTCCCATCGACGCGGATCTTCAGGTGCCGGATACCAGCAAATTCCACAACCATACAGGCTGGAAGCCAGAGATTCCTTACGAGCAGACAATGCGTGATCTGCTTGATTATTGGCGTGAGCGGGTGAGAACACAGGGCGATTTCCTGACGCGCTGAGATAGGGCGCAGCCTTTCCGCAGGCTGGCGTAAAGGCCGCGCCCACGACCTCTTTGCAGGTCAACGAAGCAATTGCTTGCCGCGGCTTGGCAGAAATCTTTTTTCCTTGGCGATCGAGCGGGACAGGGATTACTGAAACCGATCTCCTTCGAGGAGCATTGGCGCGCAATCGGATGCTCACAAATCGTGATATTGCTTTTTGCGAGGCAGGTCCTGCCTGGCCCTTTTGGGGAATAGAGATGGCAAAAGTTATTTTGACGGAGAGCATGCCAAAGCCATGACGTCTGCAGGAAGAAGGCGAGATCCTGAGAAAATAGTCCAGACCCTGGCGACCATACTTATCTGCTTTGCGTTGAGCGGCTGTATGCTCAGCCAGAGCGGCCCCAGTACAAGCAATATTGCTCGTCTGGGCAAAGCTACGAATCAACCTGAAGGGACTGGCGTTTTTATAATCGACGTCACTCAGCTGATCACGGACCGTG
The DNA here is from genome assembly GCA_017745115.1 of Sphingobium sp. The sequence goes on from JAGIAA010000008.1 coordinate 74,003, forward strand.
TGCGCGACAGTTACCGGCGGCCGCCCTTTTCTCGGCTGTTGGGGCAGGCAATGCCTGCAGGAACCGCGGTCGAGGCGGGTGATATCCTCGACATCACCATCTTGGAAGCGCCGCCGGCAGCGTTGTTCGGCAATGCGGGCCTTGGCTCCATTAGTGCTGGCAGCGGGACCCAAACGAATTTCGCGCAGATTGTCGTCGATACCAGCGGTCAGATCAGTTTACCCTTCGTCGGTGCCCTTTCGGTTTCCGGCAAAAGCCTGACTCAAATAGAGCAGCAGATAGTTGCCCGCCTCTCCGGAAAAGCTCACTACCCTCAGGCTTTGGTACGCATGGCGCGCAACAATACTTCGGATGTGACCATCTTCGGTGAGGTTGCAAGTAGCACGCGAATGCCACTCACGGCCAAGGGCGAGAGGCTGCTGGATGCGCTTGCTGCGGCGGGAGGCGTTAGACAGCCGGTTAGTAAGATGACCGTTCAGGTCGCGCGCGGGACAACCGTCGCGAGAATGCCTTTGGATTCCGTGATCGCCGATCCGCAGCAGAATGTGGTTTTAAAGAGTGGCGATATTGTTACTGCGCTTTATCAAACACTTAGTTTCACGGCCTTGGGCGCGACAGGCAAGAATGAAGAGATACCTTTTGAAGCATCTGGAATTACCCTCGCACAAGCCTTGGGCCGTTTTGGAGGTCTGCGCGACGATCGGGCGAATGCGAAGGGCGTCTTCATTTTTCGCCTGGAACAGCCCTCCGCTCTGGATCCAGCCCTTGTCCGGAATGCAAGGCTGACGCCCGATGGGCAGATTCCTATTGTTTACCAGTTTAACCTACGGCAGGCGAACGGTCTGTTTATCGCGCAGGCCTTTCCCATACAGGATCGTGACGTTATTTATGTCTCCAACGCCGGCGCTGCCGATGCGCAAAAATTCCTCAGCATGGTAAGCACCGCATTGTATCCGATAACCGCATTGCAGACCGTCGGTGTCATAAAATGATCGCTCGGTGGAATATGCCGTATCGAAAGCAGGATTTCGCTCTTCGGTTTAACGAGTGAGTTTGCGGATGTTGGAAGCGGTGCTTGTTGCCGGGGAAAATGGGCGGCTTCTCGCGGATAATCAGCTTAGGGCCATGGAATCTTAAATGGACTATTCGGCTGATATACTGTTCGAGCCGAACGGGATGGCGCCTGGTCAGGCCCTTCCCGAGACGCGGCGGCTTGACGCTGCGGAAGTTGCGGCGCTCAACGAAATCGCCCTGAAGGCCTATCTTCAAGCGCGGCCCGACGATCAGTCTATCCTTCCGGCCGCCGCAGGGCGTTTTTCTGCCCTTGGGAGGCAGGATCTTGCTGTAGCCTGCTGGCAGCGTCTCGCATCCTTCCGGCCATTGGATCGCGCGGAGGGTCTGCAGCAAGCCGATGCACTCTATGGGAGCGGGCATGTCGAAGCAGCATCTGCCATCCTCCTTTCGATCTTGGACGAGGAGCAAGATTCGGCAGAGGCGAGCCTGATTTGCCACGCTGCAAGCTTCATGCAGGCGGCCCAGAAGCCCGAGCAGGCGCTTGCTCTTCTGGAGTGCTATCGGACTTCCTGTGCCGATAATGCGGCGTTCCAGGCGCAGCTCAGCGATGCGCATCTCCGATTGGGTCATCTGAAGGAGGCCGTGGAGACCGGACGACGCGCAACGGAGCTTGGACCGGACGTTCCCCACAACCACTTCATGTTGGCTCAAGCCCTAATTCGCGCTAAGAACTATGCGGAAGCGGAAAAGAGTTTGGCCGCTCCCTGCTGCGCTGCCGAGCCGTATACCTATTATCTCCATGCCGATATTGCGCGGGGGCGCGATGATTTCAACAGTGCCTATATGTGGCTCGACCGGGCGCTCGCAATCAATCCGGCCTTTCGTGACGCGCTGTATCTGAAGGCATTCCTTCTCGGCGTCGAAAGGAAATGGCCTGAGGCCATCAAAGGCTATGAAGCGGCTTTGGTGGCGTCGCCAAACGACGAGCCCATCATGCGGTCTGCATTGGTCGCCTACATTGAGGGAAAAGATTTCGATGCCGCCATGCCGATCGCGTCGTCGCTCGTTGCACGCTATCCCGAAGACAATGACATTCAGCATGCCATCAAGATAGTAACCGAGCATAGGCTCGGCCTCGCCGGCTCTATATCGATGCGGGATTTCGATCCGGACGACTTTTCAAAATTCGGAAAGCCGCCAAGCGTTCGAAAAGAGGCCCGTCGGCCCGGCATTTGGCCGGCTATCGTTTTACAGATCAACATCATAATGGCGCTCATCGTACGTGAGGCCCGCACCCGGTTCGGAAAATCGAGCTTGGGCTATTTGTGGGTCATCTTCGAGCCCTTTGCCCATATCGGCATCATGATCATGTTGGTCAGCGTTATCGGGCACGGCAAAGGCCCGCCAATCGGCGAAAGCTTTTCGATATTTTATTTTACGGGTGTGGTGCCCTACCACCTTTTTTCGCACTCCCTTTCTCACATGACTCACGCCGTACCAGAAAATAAGCCGATGCTGAATCTGCCGGCCGTCCACCTCTCGGATGTGCTTATCGCGCGGGCGGTTCTCGAGCTTCTCACCGAGACATGCGTCGCCGCATTCATTCTCGTTGTCATCTATGGCTTTGGCGTCGATATTACGCCCCTTAATATTCTCGGCGTGCTCCTGGGATTTTTTCTGATCTGGGTTGCTGGCGTCGGCTGCGGCATGATCAGCAGCGTGATTGCGCTCTACTTCAAGGGGTGGCCCAAAATTGTGGGAGCCCTGAACTCGCTCCTCTATTTCTCCTCGGGCACATTTTTTATTGCTCGGATGATGCCGATCTGGGTTCGCGATATTCTGGCATGGAATCCGGTTTTGCAGGCGATCGAACAGATTAGGCTTAATTATTTCCCCCAACCCTATCCTCATTGGCTGGACCTGGGCTATCTCGCCGTCTTCGCCCTAATCTCTCTGGCGGCAGGGCTCGCGTGCACACGCCTCTTTCATCACGAACTGCTGGTGTCGGAATGATCCGTCTCGACAACGTCAGCAAAAGCTACAAGCTGCGTCACGGCGGCCGGCGCCAGGTTTTGCAGAACGTGACGGCAGAGTTTCCGACGGGCGTGAATGTCGGCATTCTTGGTCTGAACGGGGCAGGGAAGTCGACGCTGATCCGGTTGCTTTCTGGAGCAGAGCTACCCGACAAAGGTACGATTACCAGCACGGGACACATCTCTTTTCCGTTAGGCTTTGCAAGCATCTTTCATCCGGATCTCACCGGCCGGGACAATCTGAAATTCCTCGCGCGCGTTTACGGCGCGAACATTGATGACATGCTCGCCTATGTGGATTGGTTTTCGCAGCTGGGGCGGATGCTCGATTCCCCAACAAGCACCTATTCGTCGGGCATGCTGGCGAAGGTTGCTTTTGCCGCCAGCCTTGCGATCGATTTCGACCACTATTTAATCGACGAGATCACTGAAGTCGGCGATGGTATTTTCCGCGAAAAGGCGGCGCATGAATTTCGCCGGAAAATGTCTCATGCCGACATGGTGGTGGTCTCCCATAATCCGGGCACAATCCGAGAATATTGTGATATCGCGGGTATTATTCATGGAGGGGCACTGGAAATGTACGAAAGTGTAGACGAAACCCTTCGCCGATTTGATATAATTTGCCGTGAAAACGCGGTTGGAGACCTAAACTATGTCTCTTAATTTTTTTCCGATTTTTAATTCGGGAGGGATTTGGAAAATTAACTGGAAGAACTTTATTGGTCTTTTCTGTTTATTCCCGACATTGATTTATACTTTATATTTGGTGACATTTGCTTCTCCACAGTATACATCTGAATTTCGAATTCAGATCAAGTCTCCAAATGCAATGCAGTCGCTCTCTATCGGGGCGCTGTTGGGGGTGGCCGCCGGTAGTTCCTCTTCAAGCGAGGCTGGCTATGCGGTGACCCAATATCTGGATAGCCCGGCGGCGTGGACGGATCTCGAAAAGCGCATCAAGGTAAGAGAGCGCTATGCCATGCCGAATATCGATTGGTTTCATCGATTAAATGCGCATGCGCCGATCGAGGAGAAAGTCAAATACTGGCGCAAGCGACTAGACGCCCGTTTCGAAACGACGTCCCAAACCGTCACGGTTCGAGTGGAGGCATTTTCCCCCGAAGACGCGCGGATCATCTCCAGGGCAATTTTTCAGCTCTCTGAGGAATTGCTGAACAACATGTCGCTGCGAGCGCGCACCGATCAGGTGAGACATGCGCAAGCGGAAGTGAGCGAAGCGCAAAAACATGTGGAGGAAATTGAAAGCCGGCTGTTGGCGGAACGTCGCAATAGCGGCGTTATCGATCCGGCCAAGCAAGTTACCTTGGATCTTAGTCGGATTGCGGATCTCCAGCGAGCGGTAGACGAAGCTGAACTCGAAGTAACGACTTGGCAGCAATATCTGGCGCCCAACGCGCCAGCCATGGCTGCAGCAAAGGCCAAGCTCGCCGCGGCCAAGGAAAAGCTGGCGCTCGTTCAAGCCAGCAAACTTCAGGGAACGCGCGAGGGCGGTAAGGCACTCCCCCCTACGATTAAGACTTTTTCGGAACTGGAGATTTCGCGTGACTATGCAATGAAGCGTTTCGAGGCGGCCATGGCCGCTCTCAATTCCGCGCAAATGGATGCGGAGCGCCAGCAGCTGTACTTTGACACGATCGTTCAGCCGCAACTTCCGCAGGAGCGAAGCTACCCGGCGCTGACCACCAACATACCCACTTTTTTTGTTGTTTCGTTGGCGATCTGCCTGCTGATCCTTTTCCTTGCCGAGATCACGCTAGATCACACAAAGCTGTAGGGGCGGGTCGGAGCATTTCGACCTCATAGCCGCCCTTAAGGCATCGCGCCTGAGATGGGTTCTGCTCCCGCATACATCGCGGCTTGACGGTGACGGCGCATGATCTCGTCCAGTTTCATGCGCCATGGATCAGGTGGCTCGAAATCTCTCAGATTGACGGGCGAGCACGAGAAATTCGAGGGGGCACCATCGGGCGTTCTGGAAAATGAAGGAATGATCTCTTCAATTTTAATCGGCGACAATCCATGCGATTCAGTTCGCAAAACGTCTGTCTGAAGCTTTCGAGGCTGAACGCCCAGCAATGGACATCGACATAGGTTTCCTGACGACGGACGACATTGGATATCGCTTCGTTATCGTGTGCACCCGTTCGAATTCGTTCTGCTGTCGCCCCGAAATCGGTTTGCCCGGAACGACCACCCGGGTAAAGAAGGACCAAATCTGACCCGGGGTCGACCGGTCCTTGCGGCGGAATAGCGCGTCCTTGAGATCAGGTGGCCGACTCAATTCGCGAAAATATTCTGCCGTTCCTTTTGCGTTCGACAGAACGAAATAAACCGCCCCCCTTGGCGTACCGCGCTGTGGAGCTCGATCAAAATGCCCTAGGAAATCGGGAACGTGCTCCATAACGTGGGACGAGGTCATGCGGTCGTAGCGTCTCTCATCGTTGCACTCGAGGTGAGGCAGACCCGGCCTCCACAAAGTCTATGGTCGCCACCTCGACATCATGGTCTATTCTCGGCGCATTTGTCGCTTCGTTCGATCAACAGATCCGTCGATAGATAGCCGCAATAGGAGATTGTACCTTTGCCCCCGGCCGAAACGATTCCTCACGTAGGACAAATGGGGCGAAGAGTGGTGAGACCTCCAGAATGTCGTCGTCATAATTGAAATGGGGGCTCGTGAGAACGAACCGCTCACCAATCATTCTGTTGAGCTTCTCTCGTGTTGTTTTCAAACCGGGCGCTCCTGATCTAGTCAGGCGATGTAGCTGGCATCATTTGGCTGCCCTTTGGCGCCTTAATGTGCGGCGGAAATGATCGACAGACCGGAGGCTTCGATTCCAATTATCCGCTTATCGTCACTTCTTCCCACCGCTTCCGCAGGCGACCAAATCGTAATATCTTGCCGCCGATCCTTTTCAAAGAGGTCGCCACTAAGACTGGCCGAAAGGTAGAACAGCCCGTGTTTCTCGATCAATTCATGTTCGACACGCTGTTGTCCGCACGAGACAAAAACCTCATCAAGAAATTCTCGCTTTAGGAAATTGCTTATCCTAAGATGTAATCGCTTCTCCCGTGGATTTTTTGCCATAAATGGCAGTCTCAGGCCGCCCTCACGGCTCCACGTGGAAAATTTTGGTGGATTGCATTCGCGCGGGTAGCAGTTTTGGACTGGAATTCCATCTTCAAAATCTACAATAATACTGTCATCCTCTGAAATAATTCTGGATATTTCTGATTCGTAATCGATACCAGCAACGATTTTTTGGATTTTTTCATAGATGATTTGATCTATTTTACAGCATTTTTCGATCAAATTTCTGTCTTCTGGTGACAACTCAGAGAGGCTTGGGCCGTCGTCGTGATGGTTGAGGAATAGATCGCCAAAGCTTCCATCATACTGCCCGCTGGATACGGCGCGATATAAAAGGTGAGTTTTCGCGAAATTCTCGAGGAGAAACGGCAGATCGATCGTGTCGACCGCACGTAGCGCTTCTTCGATGATGAGGCCATCGGGTTCTAGGTCTCCATCATGAAAAGCTAATCTGAAGCGAAGCCAGATCTGATATTTCTGGCCTAATAGGCGATAGGCGTAGTGATTTGTGAAATGAATGAAGTTCTGATTTAGAGACTCAGAGAAATATTTCATCGTCTTAGGGTTATCGTAAAGGTCTACTGTCGAAGGAAATTGGTCAGAACCGGAAAAGCCCTCCTCTCTCCAGCGTCGACACATTCTGTAGTCGGAAAAAAGACGATCCAATGGTTCACGAAAAATCGAGAATACAAAAGGATCCTCCGATTCAACACGTCTGGTGTAGACGTCATGCAAGATCTTTTTAAGAAATATATCATTATATGAAAGAATAGATATATCCTCTAAATCTGATATATTAAAGTAATGGTTTTCCTTCACAGCGCTCCTTAAGGCGTGCTGAAGGGTTGTTCCTGCAGTTTTGTTGAAATGGAGAAATTTATATTGCATGATCGCCCGAGTTGGATGATATGTTGTTCTAATCCGTCAGGCTGTGCATCAAGATAATGACGCCGGCCGCGGCGGAGCTAGGAATGTCGAACCACACAGTCGGACCAAAATCAATCCCGGCCGGGCAGTTATCGTGTCGCCGCAAGTGTTTAGTGGTGATTTTCGCTGAAATCGGCGCGGGCGAACCAATGCATTTTCGCTTTGATAATGCTCGCAGAAATTGGGTGGCGGCGTCGGGCAGAGCAGTTTAAAGCGAGAGTGCCGTTCGTGCGCCCTGGCTGCTCAAATTGGCATTTCGAACTGGGTGCGCACCTCAAGGATTTGAATAAGACGTGGAACCAGTTGCTCAGTCGTGCTTGATCGACGTCAGCCGGTTAATTTGGCGCGCTTGGGAAGGTCGCTTTCCCACGGGTATTGACCGAACCTGTCTCGCCTATGTGAATCATTACGGCGACGCCGGGCGGGCGGTCGTGCAGCGAGGGGGGCGGACTTGGGTGCTGGATCGCCGAACTTCGCAGCGCCTTTTTGGCATTTTGAAGCGGCAGGGCACCGGCGTGAAGCAGGCTCTGCTGACTCTGCTGCCGGCTGCTTTTGCGAGCAGTATTTGGCCGGAAAACCTGGTGGGAGTTCCCTATCTGAATGTTGGTCACACGGGTCTTGACCGCCTAGGTCATGCAGCTTGGATCCAAAAGACTGGGGTCTTGCCCATCTACTTCGTGCACGATCTAATTCCGCTAACGCATCCGGAATATTGCCGCCCGGGCGAAGCTGAGAAGCATTTGCGTCGGATGACGGCGTTGCTGGCACATGGCGCCGGGGTAATCGGCAACAGCCGGCAAACCCTCCGCGAGCTGGCTCTGTTTGCTGAATCGCGGCTGAAACTGGACTTGCCGCCTGACGTGGTTGCTCCACTGGGCGTGGGAAAGGTCGCTTGGGAGCTGGACCGAACATCGCGGCTGCCGACACCCGTTCGGCCCTATTTCGTGATTTTGGGTACGATCGAGGGCAGGAAAAACCATCTCCTCATCCTGAATATATGGGCTGACCTTGCCCGTCGTCTTGGCCCTGAATGCCCTCAATTGGTAATCGTTGGCAAACGCGGCTGGGAGAGTGAACAGGCCGTGGACATGCTGGAACGGTGCGAAGCTATCCGCGGCCACATCATTGAGGCGCCACGCTGCGAGGATGCACGCCTTGCGGCATACATCGCTCATGCCCGTGCGCTGCTTTTTCCTTCCTTCGTGGAAGGCTATGGCCTGCCACTTGTGGAAGCGCTTTCTCTGGGTACCCCGGTCATTGCAAGCGATCTGACCGTCTTCCGCGAGTTGGCGGGGGAAATTCCGGATTATCTAAGTCCGCTGGATGGTTTGGGTTGGACGCGCCTGATCGAGGACTATTCCAACCCGGAGAGCGCTGCCCGCGCCGCTCAACTTTCGCGGATGGAAGGTTGGAAAACGCCGCGTTGGCGAGACCATTTTGCTCGTGTTGACCAGTGGCTTGCACAGTTCGGTGTTACATCGCGGCAGACGCAGATGCCCAATGGCTGACGCGGTCGCCCGCCAGCCTTTCGACCGCAGACTCTATCAGCGTTTGCACCGCCGATTGGCTTGCAAGGCCGCCATAGATCAGGCAGCGGTCATAAAGGACGCGGCGAAACGCGTCGAACATAGCCGGATCCGGCGCCTGTGGGCGAAGCCAGAAATCGTCGAGGCGCCCCTGGTGCGTGACACCAGGGAGATTATACACCGCTTTGCCGAGGGCGATCGTTGGCACCCCCGCTATCAGGGATAAGGTCGCTGAAGTACTGTTTACCGTCACCAAGCCCCGGCACTCTTCCGTAAGTTTGCGTAGATTGCCGTCGGCGATATGTACCACCCGGCCACTCACGCCCGCTTGGCGGGCCAATCGTTCCACATGGCGTCGCCAATAGGTCAAGCTGGCGTCTAGTGGGTGCTCCTTGACGACCAATTTGGTGCCGCTCGGCGCGCGCCGAGCAAAGCTATACACCACATATTCGAGCGCTTCGATCATGTCCCGGAATGGCGAATGCTCCCTGATCTGGTAGTCGTTCGACAGTTGGAGGGGGAAAAGGAAATAGGCCTGCCCGGACAGCTGTTCGACGATCTGGTCAGTTCGACGCTTTTCATATTTCCGTAAAGCATATTTTTTCACCCAGCCCGCTGCCTCGATGAACAGAGACCCCTTGCGGTGCGATTGGTAGAAGGGAAACAGGAAGCGCAGGAACGCAACCCGCGAATAATATCGGAAGGCGTCGCGCGCGCGCCGCGGGAAGCTCGCGCTGATCGGCGGCCGGTTGGGAAGGGGCGGGAGACCTCGAGCCTCCTCCAGATACCATTGCGGATCGCGCGGTAGCGACGAGAACCCGTTGACCCCGCTCGGCTCCAGCGTCAGCCAGTCCGGGCGGATATAGCCTTCCTCGAAGACATGCACGTCGATCTTTCGCAGTTGCGCCATGCGGTGCGCGGCCATGTGCATGGGCCGGCAATCGCCGAACAGCACGACATCGGTAATGCCGTGCTCAACCAGATAGCGGTCGATGAACAAAGTCCACTTGCGGCGCGTGCCACGATAGTTGATCGCCTCGCCGGGCCAGTCGGCCTGGTCCCCGCCGTTGAGATTGATCCGAAAAATGCCGCATTCCAGCGACTTGAGCCGTTCCGCAAGCTGCCAGAAAAACGGACCGGGCGGACCCTGGAGAAACAGAAAGTTACGGTGAGGAATCGGCTGGAACTTCATCGCATATCCAAAAAATGTGCGGTCGCGCGTTTCATCCACCCGAAGAACTGGCGCAACGGGACTAGTGCACCATTCCGGCGCCGATTGCCAGTGAGCAATCGCATCACCATGATTTCCGGCGGGCAGGGCAGGTTGGTCACCGGATCGAGATAGAGCGGGTAGTGCAGCAGTGTCGCCGCGACGAGTTCGTCGATCGTGCGGACCGCGCCTCTCCGCGCAGGCACTTCTCCGAGGTCGCGCGTGAGGCCCCAGCCGGCGAAGAAGGGCGTGCCGTGCGTCGTTACCGCCTTCCCACGCAAAAGCGCCTCGAAACCGGCAAGAGACGTGATCACATGGACTTCGTCGACTATGTCGATGAGCGCGCCGATCGCGCTTTTGGGTTCCACCGCATCGGCGATATCCAGTGCGACGCGCGGGGGGATCGCGCCATGCCGATGGCCCGCCTCGACGTCCGGATGTGGCCGGTAGATGAGATAGGCATCCGGCTCGATCTGGCGGACACGCCGCAACAGCTCCAGATTGGATTGAACGGCTCCGCCCCCGAACTGCACGGAGCGATCGTCCTCGACTTGGCCGACCACGAGGAGATGCTTCTTGCCTGGCGCCGGGCGGGGCAGGGCGGCTTGCGCCCCGACGCCATATTTGCTGACCCCTTCCCGCACGATCCATTCGCGCAAGGCGCGGGCGCGGTCGAGATCCGCCGCAGCGAATTCGCCCTGAGCCATGCGCATCTCAAGCCGGTTCGGCCGGGTCGGATCATAATGGACGCCAAGATCGTCCAGCACGATCGACAGCGGCGGCACGCAGTCGGCGCCGAGGCCTGTCGAGCGAATGAAGCCGTCCTCGACTTCGAGGATACGCCATGGCCCCGCTTCCAGTCGGGCGAGGAAGGCGGGTGGCACCCGGGCCTTCCAGACGGCAATGCCAACGCCTTCCGACAGCTCGTCGAGCAGGCCGTCCCGTGCGTGATGAAAGGGGACAGGCCGGCCTCCCCAAAGCAGCGGTTCGACCGTATCCTGTTTCCAGCGGGCAAAACCAAAGGCAGCGGAGATCGTGCGGTTGTCGTCGATCAGGGTGCGCCAGCTGGCGAGAATGGCGACAAGTTCAAGAGGATCGATCAGTTCGCCGGAAAATGGGCTGCAATAGGTCACGCCCTGAAGGAGATCGCGCACCACCAGCATTTCGAGCGCCGCCTCGGTTGGCGGCGCACCTGCCGCCTGTCCCGAAAGCGCGGCATAGGCACCATCTCCCTGCAGTGAGACAGTCTGCCCGCGGATCGCCGCGACCAATGCCTGGGGATCGTTGGCCGACAAGGCGTTGGTACCTTTAGGCAGGTCGTCGCGCCAGAAAGCCCCGGCGACGTGCTGCTCGCGCAGCGCCCCAATCAGCGCAGCAGGAGTGATGCCGCTGGCCAGGACGCCTTTTGCGGTCGCAGGCTGCACCACGGGAAAAGGCGAGGAGCCGGGAAACGGCGGCACCGCAAAAACGGCGCGCGCAGCATCGATCATGCCGGCCTGGCCCGTTCAATGTCGCGGGGGGGGCGGCAGTACATGCTCGGTCTCAGCCGCGGCCACGCCGGCTTAGAATTCCTTCGACGAGCGGCACATCCGATGGATTGTTGACTTCGACGATGGGGAAGTCGGACGGCGGCAGGACGAGCACCGAAACCGGAATGCCGTGCGCAAGGAAGCGAAGCTGTTCCAGGCCTTCGGCGATCTCGAGCGTGGTCGGGCCCGTCTGCACATATTTCCGCAAGGCTTGGCGGCGATAGGCGTATAGGCCCAGATGGAGCAGCACGGGCGTCTCATCATCCGGTTCGGCGCCGGCAGGCAGATACGGCAGGATCCGTTTGGAGAAATAGAGCGCGTTGCCGGCCTCATCCAGAACGACCGTCGTGCCGCCGACCCGGCCCTGCGCAGCATCTTCCGCGAGATGCCGATAAGTCTCGCCCATGCACTGGATCGCAACCGTCCCGACCTGCGCCTGGGGATTGGCCTGCATATGCGCGATCAGGGCGTCGACGTAGGTGGGCGGCGTCAGCAGTGCGTCGCCCTGAAGATTGACGAACAGATCGGCATCCGGAAGCTGGTCGAGACAGGCGGCGATCCGCTCGGTGCCGTTCGCGCACCTTGCCGGAGTCATCAGCGCATTGCCGCCGAAGCCGGCCACCACATCCGCGATACGCTCGTCGTCCGTTGCGACGAAGATGGGTCGAGGCTCATTCGTCGCCAGCGCCGCGCTGTAGGTCCACTCCGTGAGCGTCCGCGATGTGCCATCCTCGCCGCGGATGAGAGTCAGCGCTTTCCCGGGAAAGCGGCTGGATTTGTATCGCGTCGGGATGACGATCGCGACATCGGTGTTGACGGCGGCGAGGCGCGCCGAGGGGCTGAGATCATTCATGAAGAGCGCGTCAGGGACGGCAAGGCTGCTCAGGGGACCAGATCGTGAATGTGCGCGATCCCGATCGGCCGGGTGGGATCATCGACTTGCATCACGAAGATAGTCGTAATTTTCCGAGCATTCATCTGCGCCAGAACTTCCTCGACGGGGGCGCCACAAGGCACCGAAACGGGATGAGGCGTCATGATGTCGCGCGCGCGCGCGGTCAACACCTGATCGAAAGCACGGCGCAAATCGCCGTCCGTGATGACGCCGATCAAGGCGCCGTCATCATCGACGACTGCCGCCACGCCCTTGCCGCCCGACGTCATCTCGAAGACGACATCGCGCATGGGGGCATCGGCACGCACCAGCGGCATCGGTTCGGTGCAATCGATGATTTCCTCGATCGGCGCCAGTCGGCTGCCGATCTCGCCGCCTGGATGCCAAAGGGCCAGATCAGAGCGCGTCACGCCGCGGCGGTCCATCGCGGCGATCGCAAGCGCGTCACCCAGGGCGAGCATCATCGTCGTCGAAGTGGTGGGCGCGATCTGGGCCGGGCACGCCTCCTGTGCAGGCGGCAGCAGCAGGACGATATCCGCGGCCTTGCCGAGCAGCGAATCCGGCTTGGACGTGATCGCGATGATCGCAATGCCGAACCGGCGCGCATAGCCGATGAGCGGCCGCAGTTCGCGCGAATAGCCGCTGTTGGACAACATAAGCAAGGTGTCGCCGGGCACGACCATGCCGAGATCGCCATGTGCGGCTTCGCCCGCATGCAGGAAAAAGGAGGCCGTGCCGGTCGCGGCAAGCGTCGCACTGACCTTGCGTCCGACATGGCCGGATTTGCCCACGCCCGTCACGATCACACGGCGCTGGGTGCCGAGCAGGAGATCGACGGCCTGATCAAACTGGCTGTCCAGGGAGTCGGCGAGCAGATTGAGAGCCGCAGCTTCGTGCAGGATCGCCGCACGGCCCACTTCGATGAGGCCGTTTTTAGTCGATAGAGCCCCGGTTGAACCGGGATGGTCGAGGGTCGCCATGTTGTTGCTTTGCTCCAAGCTTTGGGTTGGGGCTAACCCTCATTGCTGCGCCAATCAAGCGGTGTTTTGCGGTGCAACATCTTGTCGCAACTCACGCACGGTTGGCCTTTATTTGAACTCAAAGTTCCCTACCCGCGAGGTATTAGACCTTTTCTTGGAATTAAACCTGGAAAAATGCGCGAAGAAACACCCGTTTCTACCGGGTAGAATAGTTCGCAGGCACAAAAAAAGGCGGCTCGTGAGCCGCCTTTCCTAAACTGATTGGTAGAAACCGCTCGATCAGCGCGAGTAGAACTCGACGACCAGGTTCGGTTCCATCTTCACCGGATAGGGCACCTCGTCCAGCGTCGGAACGCGGGTGTAGGTGATCTTCGCGGCGCCGTCGGGCGCGATATAGTCGGGGATGTCGCGCTCGGCGAGGCCCTGCGCTTCCATGACCAGCGCCATTTCCTGCGCCTTCTTGCCCAGCGTCACTTCGTCGCCCGGCTTCACGAGACGCGACGCGATGTTGCACTTCACGCCGTTCACATAGATGTGGCCGTGGCTGACGAGCTGGCGGGCCGAGAAGATCGTCGGCGCGAACTTGGCGCGGTAGACGACGGCGTCGAGGCGGCGCTCGAGCAGGCCGATCAGATTCTGACCGGTGTCGCCCTTCATGCGGCTCGCTTCGATGTAGCTC
>JAGIAA010000090.1 GCA_017745115.1 Sphingobium sp.
GCGAACTGGCCGCCGCCGAGCCGCTGCTCGGCCATGCGCAGGATGTGTGGTCCTTGCGGCTCGAACCCGATGCGCGGGACATGCTGATCACCCGCCTGGGCATGGCCGAGTGGCAGGTCCGCAGCGGCCGTTTCGCCGCCGCGCATGCCGCCCTGGACGCGCTGGAGCCGCTGCTGGAGGACAAGCCGCCGCCGCTGGTGTTCCGCGTGGATGTGGGCAAGCAGGTGTTCTACGCGCTGGACGAGGAAGAGAAGCGCCTGCTGCTGGAAAAGATCGCGCGCGAGAAGATCAAGGGCCAGGTCAACGTCACCCGCTTCAAGGGCCTGGGCGAGATGAACCCGGAGCAGCTGCGCGAATCGGCGATCCATCCGGACACACGCCGGCTGGTGCAGCTGACCGTGGACGACGGCGACGAAACCCGCGCGTTGATGGACATGCTGCTGGCGAAGAAGCGGGCGTCGGACCGCAAGGCGTGGCTGGAGACGAAGGGCGATCTCGCTTCGCTGGAAGTCTGAGAACGTCGCACTTCAACTTCGCGGGGCCGTGGCGACGGCCTTGGCGTCATCGCCACTTTCGGTGCGCGGGGGCGCGGCTGGAGACGAAGGGCGACCTCGCTTCGCTGAAGTCTGAGAACCCCGCACTTCAACTTCGCGGGGCCGTGGCGACGGACTTGGTTTCATCGCCACCTTCGGTGCGCGGGGGCGCGGCTGGAGACGAAGGGCGATCTCGCTTCGCTGGAAGTCTGAGAACGTCGCACTTCAACTTCGCGGGGCCGTGGCGACGGCCTTGGCGTGATCGCCACTTT
>JAGIAA010000091.1 GCA_017745115.1 Sphingobium sp.
ATTTCGACCTCACCAACAATCTGCTGATCCAGATCACCGGGCGAAAGCGGATTGCGCTGGTCTCGCCGGCGCAGACCCGGCTGATGGCGCATCGCCGCCATGTGTTCAGCGACGTGCATGACCTGGAGAGCGCCGACTGCATGGCGCGCCATCCGCAGGCGAAGGATGTGCGCCCTTATATCGTGGAGCTGCAGCCGGGCGAGATGCTCTACCTGCCCGTCGGCTGGTGGCACCAGGTGCGTTCGCTGGATTTCAGCGTGATGATGACCTGCACCAACTTCCTGTGGCCGAACGAGGCGTGGCAGGATTATCCGAGCGAGGATCGTTGACCAAGGTCCTCCCCATCCCAGATGGGGAGGGGGACCGTTCGCGCAGCGAATGGTGGAGGGGTATAGGGCGCGAGGGTGTTACCCCTCCACCATCCTACGGATGGTCCCCCTCCCCAAGACGAGCTTGGGGAGGATCTTTAATCGCTCGCACGCTGCTCGAAGCCGTGCAGGAAGCCGACCGGGGCGACGCTCGCCTCGACGCCCTGGACGCGCGCGGCGCGCGGACCGGCGTGGGCCATTTCGATGAAGCGCTCCACGACCTCGACCGGTCCCTGCACGAGCGCCTCGACATCGCCGTTCCGAAGATTGCGCACCCAGCCGGTGAGGCCGAGGCCGGTCGCGGTCTCCACTGTCCATCCCCGGTAGAAGACGCCCTGGACCCTGCCGCTGATGAGAAGATGTCTTGCGATGATGGTCATGTGCGGGAC
>JAGIAA010000092.1 GCA_017745115.1 Sphingobium sp.
GCATGGACCGACGCCGATCCGGGACGACGAGCCAGCGCCGGAGCGCTCGCTGCTGCCGGGCTGGATCGCGCCGGAGCTGGCCGACTTGGTCGACGCGGGCGAGAAGGCCGCCTTGCTGGAGCGGGCGCCGCTGCATGTCCGGGTGAACCCGCTCAGGTCGACCAGCGACGCCATACTCGCACACTGGCCCGGCGCACGCACCATCCCCGGCACCGCGCATGGCGTCGAACTTCCCGCGGGGACCGACGCCGAAAACGATCCCCTCGCCCGGCACGGCGCCATCGAGATCCAGGATGCGGGCAGCCAGATAATCGCGCACGCCTGCGCCGCGCGGCCGGGCATGACCGTCCTCGACCTATGCGCGGGCGGCGGCGGCAAGACGCTGGCGCTCGCGGCCGACATGAAGGGGGAGGGGCGTCTCGTCGCGGCGGATACCGTGCGTGACCGGCTGTCCCGCCTCATGCCGCGCGCCGAGCGGGCCGGCTGCGCCGCGATGATCGAGACCAGGCTGCTCGATCCGGGCAAGGAGAGCGGGGCGCTCGCCGCGCTGGCCGGGCAATGCGACATCGTGCTGATCGATGCGCCGTGCAGCGGGGCGGGGACCTGGCGGCGCAATCCCGAAGCGCGCTGGCGCCTGACGCCCGATCGCCTCGCGCGGATCGTGGCGCTGCAGGCGCGGCTGCTCGCGGTCGCGGCGCCGCTGGTGAAGCCGGGC
>JAGIAA010000093.1 GCA_017745115.1 Sphingobium sp.
CGTGGAAGATGTTCCGCACCTTCCTCGGCCTGCCCGGCGATCCGGTGGCGTTTGGCGAATCCTATGCCGTGTCCGAGGCCCCGATCGAGCGGCGCACCTGGCCGGCCGATCCGGCGATCACCCAGAGCTACGAGACCACCGGCCTCCCGCACCAGAACGCCGAGTTCGCCCATCTCGATTCGCGCATTCGCGACATCGTGCCGCAAGCCGTACCGCTGGCGCCGGAGGAGAACCCCTTCGCCACGCCGTTCGCCCAGCGATCGACGCACATGTATTTCAACTTTCCGGCATATGCCCGCGTGATGCTCGACGAGTTCTTCTCGCGCGGCGGGCGCTACGAGATGCGCAGCTTTCATTCCCCGCGCGACCTCGGCGATTTGCCCGAGCGCGTGATCATCCACGCCACCGGCTATGCCGCGCGCGACCTGTGGCAGGACCGCACGGTGATCCCGGTGCGCGGCCAGACCGGCTGGCTGGTGCCCCAGCCGGGGGTCAACTATTCACTGCGCTCGGGCACCATGTCGGCGCTGTCCAAGGCCGACGGGATCGTGGTGATGAACAACGATCCCGACATCGGCGACATGCTCGGCGTCGGCGACAGCACCGAATTGCCCAACCGTGCGCCGATCGAGCAAGCCATGGCGACGCTGTCGAGGTTCTTCGTCCCGCCGGCCCAGCGCGGTGCCGCATGAAG
>JAGIAA010000094.1 GCA_017745115.1 Sphingobium sp.
CCCAGATCACGTCGGGCGGCGGCAACAATTATGTCGCCAAGGGCACGCTGGCGCTCAAGGGCAAGACCCTGCCCGTCAGCCTCACCTTCACCCTCACGATCAGCGGCAACAGCGCGACCATGAAGGGCACGGCGACGGTCGATCGTCTTCTCTACGAGATCGGCACCCAGTCCGACGCCAACGGCACCTTCGTCGGCAAGGACATCGCGATCTCGGTCGACCTGGTCGCGACGAAGTAACTTCTGACCCTCTCCCGCTAGCGGGAGAGGGTTGGGCGAGGGTCTTTCTTTTTCGCGAGATCCAAAAAGACCCTCATCCTCCCACCGCTGCGCGGCGGGCCCCTCCTTCTCCCGCCAGCGGGAGAAGGGCCTTAAGATCGTCCGTCGGACACCAGCCCCCCGCACCCCTTCATCATCGCCCCGCCGACATCCCAGTCCGCGCGATAGATCGCGTGCCCCGCGCGCAGCTGCGAGCAGCTGAGGTCGCCCAGCGGCCCCTCGACCAGCGCCAGGGTGCGCCCGTAATGATCCGTGCCGAAACGGCGGATCGTCATGGATGGGCTGACCGATCCGCTGAGCGCCGCCTGCGCCGCGAATGGATCGCCTTCGACGCAGTGCCGGCCCTCGGCGCAATGGCCGGGCATCTCGGGACTGTCGATCCCGATG
>JAGIAA010000095.1 GCA_017745115.1 Sphingobium sp.
CCCGGCTGGCGTTCCTGTGCCACCGTGGCGGCCGCAGCAGCCAGGCCGCCGAGGAATTCCGCGGCAAGGGCTTCAGCAACATCTTCAACGTCGAAGGCGGCATCGCCCTTGAACCCGGTCAGATGCCGCCGGCCAGCGCGGTTTCGAAGCCGGGATCCTGCGGCCACACCGAATGCTCGGCCCAGACGTTGGCGGTGACCAGGCACGAGCCGACCCTTCCTGATCCGCTCTCGCAACCAGTCTGCGAGGTCGGCGCCGCTCACAATCTTCGACACTTCGTTCATCCGACTCTCTCAGGAAACTCGCGAAAACCCAATGTGTTCGCGCCTTACAATATTGTCAACAATTTCGTCAAATATATAATTTGCAATCGTCCGCGATTTTGCTGATCAAATTGTCAACAATAAGGAGGGGTAGATGGGCGTGATTCGGCGTATCGTCGCTTTGATGGCTGCTGGCAGCGCCGTCGTTGCGTCCGCCCAGCCCTTCGCGGATGTCGCGCGAACATCTCTCTATGTCCCGGTGCGCGACGGCACGCGGCTCGCCATGAATATCTATCGCCCTGCGCAGGGCGCTGCGCCCGTCGACAAGCCGCTGCCGGTCATCTTCGTGTTCACGCCCTACCGTGCGCGTTTCAAGGA
>JAGIAA010000096.1 GCA_017745115.1 Sphingobium sp.
ATTGGTCCCGTGCACCGTCACGCAGCGATTGAAGGTGTCGTGGATCGAGGCGTTCTTGACGTACATGCCGGCACCTTCGCCGAGCAGGTGGAAGTGCATCGGGTAACGCGCGAGGGTGAGGTGCTGGCCCATGCGGTTGAGCTCCACCCCATCGACATAGGTCTTGGAGCCGGCCATCGCCATGATGTGGCCGCCGAAGTAGCTTTGCGCCGCATCCTCGGAGGCCTGCACCTTGATGTTGCGCGTCAGCATGGCGACTTCGCCGCGCTCGTCGACGCCGAAGGTGACCTCGCCGTAGTGCATGTATTCGAGCGGCTCGGCGAAGCTGATCGTGTTGCCGCTGACGCCGGTGATCCTCCGGCGTTCGGCCTGGCGCGGATTGAAGTCGGTCGAAGCGAGCACGATCTCGTCGCCCGCGCGCCATTCGGACGCGTCGAGCACCTCGATGCTGGTGGCGCCGGCCTTTGCCGTGCTCGACAGCTTGGTCCAGGTGTGCTGGCGGTTGCCGTGCAGGTTCAGCGTCCCGCTCAGCAGCATGATGCCGCGATCGCCCATCGTGTTGATGTTTTCGCCCGGCACCTCGTCGGTCAGCGTGATCGTGGCGTTGTGCCGGAACGGGCTGGCCTCGGTGCCGATCTGCACCTCTC
>JAGIAA010000097.1 GCA_017745115.1 Sphingobium sp.
GCCCGGGCTCGGCGGAGCGCCCGAGGATCGCGGCACCTCGCTCGCGGTGTGCCTCGACCGGCTCGGCGTGCGGCTCGGCGCCGACGCGTTGCGCCGCCCGGTGCTTTTCGCGAGCCACCTGCCCGAGCGGGCGCAACGCTGGCAGGCGCCGCTCGCGCCGGAGCCGGTGACGCAGGAGGGGCTGGCGTTCCATGCGCGGCCCTTGAAGCTGCTCGACCGGCCCGAGCCGATCGCGGTGCTCTACGCCACGCCCGACGGCACTCCCGAGCAATTCCGCTGGCGCGGCGGGGTGCATGAGGTGGTCCGCGTCGAAGGCCCCGAGCGGATCGCCCCCGAATGGTGGCGCGAGAAGGGCAGCACGCGGCTGCGCGACTACTACCGGATCGAGGACCGGCAGGGCCGGCGTTACTGGGTCTACCGCGCGGGCCTGGCCGGCGACGGCCGGGGTGGGGCGCCCGACTGGTTCCTGCAAGGGCTGTGCGCGTAGCGTCCGGCTGCTACAGTCCGGCCATGACCCGCATCCCGATGATCGGCGAGCCGACACCGTGGTTCCATGCGCCGGCGCTCGACGGCAACGCGCGCTATGCGTTCGACACCGCCGCCGGGCGCTGGATCGTGATGCTGTTCGCCGGGC
>JAGIAA010000098.1 GCA_017745115.1 Sphingobium sp.
GGCGGCGTGGGATTACGAGCAGCTGTGCGCGCAGCACGCGCAGCGGCTGTCGCTGCGGGTGGACCTGCGCGATCCGGGCCTGTGGCCGCGGATCGACGCGGTACTGGCCCGGCATCGCCCCGGCCCGACCCCGTTGCGCCTGCACCTGGGTCTCGAAGGCCACGCCGGCGCGAAGGTCCTCGACAGCCTCGTCGGCGCGGACTGAGTTCTTCTAGGCCAGAATTGCTTCCCCGGCGAAGGCCGGGGCCCAGGGTTTCTCTGCCGTATCGCGCATGACCCTGGGCCCCGGCCTTCGCCGGGGAACAGTGCAGGCTTAATGCGCCGGCTGGCCTTCGCTGGCGTTGCGATCGACCTTCGCGGTCATGCCGGTCGCATCGGCATCGTCCTGGGTCTGTTCGTCGGGCGCCAGATCGGCGACCGGCGGCGGGGTGGTTACCGCGTTGCTCGCCACCGGAGCGACCGGCTCGTTGATCGTCACGTTGCTGAAATTCTCCGGTTCGCCGATGTTTGCGACGATCGTCTCGTTTGCGGTCGTGTCTTCCGGCTTGCTGCCCGAGCAGGCGGCCAGCGACAGGCCGGCGGCGGCAATCATCAGGATCGTGCGGGTCTTCAT
>JAGIAA010000099.1 GCA_017745115.1 Sphingobium sp.
CGCTGTAGCCGGTGCCCAGAGTCGGGAACGGTGCCGTGTGAGGCAGCGGGTCGACGGCTTCGGCTGTCGGTTGCGCAAGCGCGGGCGCCGCGACCAACGCCGCGGCCAGGAGTCCAGACAGTGTGCCCCTACCCCCCATGTGCAGGAAGCTGCCGCCACGGCGGGGTCGGAGTCAAGGCGCGATGGCAGTCGCTGCAAACCCCTCAGGCGAGCAGGCTCTCGATCCGGCCGGTCAGCTCGCTGACCGAGAACGGCTTGGTCAGCACGCGCGTGCCCGGCCCGATATGGCCATGGTTGAGCGCGGCATTCTCGGCATAGCCGGTGATGAACAGCACCTTGAGGTCGGGCCTGAGCTCGCGCGCGCGGTCGGCCACCTGGCGGCCGTTGAGCCCGCCCGGCAGGCCGACGTCGGTGATCAGCAGGTCGAGCCGCTCGGCGCGCTCGAGGATCGCCAGGCCCTCGGGCCCGTCGCCGGCCTCGGCGCACTCGAAGCCCATCTCCTCGAGCGCATCGACCACCAGCATGCGGATGACCGGCTCGTCGTCGATGATCAGCACCGACTTTCCCCCGCTGCCGAGCAAAGGTGTGTCGACCGCCGCGTGGGCCTCCGCC
>JAGIAA010000009.1 GCA_017745115.1 Sphingobium sp.
TCTCCTGCTTCAGAAAAAGAAAAAGGGGCACAAAGCCCCTGAAAAATTCACCGTCATGCTGAACTTGCTTCAGCATGCATTGGGCGGCCAACCGCAGCCACCCGGCAAGATCGACTTGGGAGCCGAAGAAGGGCCCAGCAGCTGCATTGAGTACATCCTCAAAGCGTCCCCTCGTGGGACAGCGCGGGCGTGTCTCGAATGGTTAACAAATCGGTAAACGACCCGTCATGTTCGCGCGCCATAGCCGCCACGCAGCCTCTTTCCGTGCGGGAAAGGGGCGTTTTGGGACGCAATCAAAGTGGGGACATCATGAAAACTGCTCTTCTGCGCAGCTGCGCGGCCTTGCTCGTCTGCAGCGCTGCGTCGGCCAATGCCGCCGGCATCTTGGACAATTACACCGTCGAATGGACCAAGGCGATCCCGACCAAGGAGGGCAGCGCTGTCGCCTATAACTGGGACCAGAACCGCCTGATGGTGACCAACGACGAAGAAACCAAGGGCAGCGGAACCAACTACTTCGCGACGCTCGGCGAATACGACATGGACGGCAACTTTCTCGCCACCATCACCGTCAACGGCTGCCAGATCATCGCCAACAACAAGTGCGATCCCGAGGGCCTGACCTATATCGGCAACAACAACTACGTGATCGGCTCCGAGCGGGTCCAGGACATGTTCAAGGTCACCAGCGCCGCCACGTCCGGGGACCGCCAGTACACCTCGCTTGACGCCGCCGGGCGCATCAGCATCGCCGGCGACGCGGGCAACAGCGGCCTCGAAGGCATCGCTTTCGACAAGACCACCGGCACGTATTACGGGGTGAAGGAAACCAATCCCCAGGCAATCTACAAGGTCACCGGCGCCGATTGGGCGGCCGGAACGAGTACGGTCACGACGAACTTCTTCGACGTCAGTGCCCTCGGCCTCCAGACCCTGTCGGACATTGCCGTGCTCTCGAACGGCGGATTCAGCGGCGGCACCGCGAACAATCTGCTGATCCTCAGCGGCACGTCGAAGGTGATCATGGAAGTCACCCAGACCGGCACGCTGGTCGGCAGCTATTCGCTCGCCAGCTTCACCTCGACCGTCGACCCCACGGGCGCCGGCGGCAAGTTCGAGGGCATGACGCTCGACGCGCAGGGAAACATCTATCTCGTGAGCGACGATGGCAACGGCCCCAACCAGTCCTACATGGTCAAGCTGAAGTACAATGGCGCCGTCCCCGAGCCGGCCAGCTGGGCGCTTATGATCGCCGGTTTCGGCGTTGTCGGCGCAGGCCTGCGCCGCCGCAAGCTTGCGATCCGTTTCGCCTGACGCTTGCAGGCAATTCAGTTACGGAAGGGGAGAGACGCCAAGCCTCTCCCCTTCTTCATTCACAGAGCTCAAACCGCGTTCAATCCTTCGACGACACATTTCACAAGACCACGGGCGTCGAACGTCACCTCGATCCACTTCAATTCATCGCGCTTGCTACCCGCCGACAACGTCCAGCCTTTTCCGTCTCGCTTCGCCACGACATGAGTCCATCCAGAGCGACGCAGGCGATGCCTGACAGTTTCCAGCCGATCCCCTCGGCTGGCCGCACCGAGCAGCCATTTCGCAGGAGCACAGACCTCCCGCCGCGTGATGAACTTCTCGAACGAAACATAGCGGACCCCGCCTCGCAGGAACCCGCAATCGTTGGGATCGCTGCAAGCGCCCACGGGTGTAGCCTCGTTCAACGCGAGCGGTTCGGCGAGCAGCAAGGCCGGCGTCGAGAGCGCCAGCAAAGCCGGCAGGATCGCCCATCTGCTCACATTGCCCCCTGCAAATACCAGAGCCCCACCGGATTTGCGTCGGTTTGCTGCAGCAGGCGTATCCCGTCAATCCACCGCATGCACGCGCGCCAGCGGCTGCATCGGATGTGTCACCAGGCTGACCTCGACCAGGTCGAGCGTATCGAGCCGTCTCGGCTTGTCGCCCTCGGCTGCCACGACGCGATAGCCGAAAGATAGCCCGTCCAGCCGTCCGTCCTTCAGAAATGCTGCAGCCTTCCGAGCCGTCGATCCCGGCCCATCGATCCGTCCGATCACCCGCAAGCCGCGTTCGTCTTCGCCGGCCAGCTCGATCGTGCCGATGCGCTGTTCGGGGCCATGCTGCCAGAGCAGCGGCAACTCCCTCCCGGTCAACCGCTTCAGGCTTTCGGCAAAGGCGCCCGGCGCGATGATGTCGCCACCATTGTCGAGCCGATCGAAGATCGCGGCATAGCCCGCGAAACGGACCGGTCGCTCCCCAATTGCTGCACCCTTCACGCCCGCAGCATCCGCAACAGGTCGACCTTCACAGCCAGGCCGAGCAGCAGCAGCGCGACGGCGACCCGGATGAGCCAGCCCACCGCGGCATTGCGCGCCGCGCGCTTGGCGTCGCGCCAGCCGCGCAGCAATTCCCGCAACTCGCGCACGTCCTCATGCGCCGTGGCATCCGCCAGTCCGAGCCGCTCCAGCGCCCGCGCGGCACCGAGGTCGCTTGCTTCCTCGACCAGCGCCCGGATCATGACGAGGTCGCCGCCGCGCTCCTCAGCCTGGGCGACCAGCAGCGCCAGCATCTCGCTGTCCCGCGCGCTCATGCGGCCTTCTCCGAGGCCGGCCCGACGCCCAGCATGGCCCGCTTCTCCTCGTTCGACAGGAAGTCCGCCATGGCAACGCGGTCCCACAGCATGGCGCGGTCCTCGATGAGCGCCGGCAATGCGTTCATGTCCACGGCGATCGACAGTCCCGGCATGAAGCCGCGCAGTCCTTGTGCCAGCCCGCCCAAGATCTTCTCGGCGAGCGGCAGCACCGTCTGCCGCCAGAGCGCGCGATTGGCCTCCCGATAGTTGGAATAGGTGCTGTCGCCGGGCAGGCCGATCAGCACAGAAGGCACCCCGAAGGCGAGCGCGATATCGCGCGCCGCCGCTTCCTTCAGCGCCACGAAATCCATGTCATGCGGCGAGAGGCTCAGCGCATGCCAGCTCAAGCCTCCTTCGAGCAGCATCGGCCGCCCGGCATTGCCCGGCCCCTGGAAGGCCGCCTCGAGCTCGGATTTCAGTCTGTCGAACTGGTCGGGCGACAGCACCGCGCCATCGCCGCCGTCATAGACCAGCGCGCCGGAGGGCCGCGCCGCATTGTCGAGCAGGGCCTTGTTCCACTGCGTTGCCGCATTGTGGATCGCGACGGCGCCGGCGGCTGCGCCCAGGCAGCCCAGTCCATAATGATCATCGGCCGGATTGAGCGACTTCATGTGGATGATCGCGGTCCGCCCGGCAGCGTCCTCGCTCGCATAGCTGACCACCGTCTCGCCGGCGCGGTAGCGATAGGCGCGCGGCCAGCCCCGCGCGTCGGCTTCGATCGTCACCCGGTCCGGCCGCAGGGCATAAAGGCCTGCCGGCCTGCCGTCGGCCCCATGGCCGATCTGCACATAGGCATTTCCATGGAGCATGACATGAGCAGCGACCGTCTCGACGAGGCCCTGTCCCGCCGCGCGCTTCGCGACGAGCGCCAGCGCCGCCGCGGCATCCCCTTTCCTGTCCGCGCTGGCAATCAACACGGCGCCGCCCGCCGCCTCGCTCACCAGCCGCAGCGCGCGCTGCGCCACCGGATTGGCGAGGACCGCCGCGCGCAGCTGCGCCTCATAACTCTGCGGCCAGTCGCCTCCGCCATTCCAGCTCCCCGCCCAGCCCGATCCGAGCCAGGCGCGCGCCAGCGGCGGCCGCGGGGCATCGCCCCCGGTCTTTCGTCCAAACCATTTCATGTCGATTGCCTCCCGGCTTTGCGAATAGCTCCTCCCCTTCAGGCGAGGGGTGGTAGGGCCTTCAATCCCTGATCGGTCTTCCGCCATCGGACAACTCCGGCGGGCCATGATGTTCGAGTGCCGTCAGCTGTTCTCTGCATCTTCGAGCGGCTAGGCTGCGATCAGGCCCAGCCCGACGCCTTTGATCGCCGCCGACGTTCGGTCGGCCACCTTCAGCTTATCGAATACCCGCCGCAAATAGGTGTCGACCGTGCCGGATGAGATTTGGAGGATTTCGGCGATCACGCCGTTGCTTTTGCCCTGTGCTACCCAGCGAAGGATTTCGAGTTCGCGCGCGGACAGCGGATTCTCGATTTCCACCGCCCGATCGGGCCGCAGCGCAATGCAGCGCAAGTGAATCATCTGCGCGACGGCCTGCAGCTCAGTCCAGTTCAGTCGATCGAGCAGCCCTTCCTCGCGCGGGAATGTGAGGGCGATGATGCCGTTGCTGTTGCCCGGGCCGAAGACCGGCAGGATCAGCGACTCCCCCAGGCCCAGGGCATCGAGCCGATGACGATTTTCCCATTCGCGCCGGGACAGCGTGGTATGATTGGGCAACTGGCTGCGCAGGAACGGCTTGCCCGTTGCGAGTCCGTAGCGCAGTACGGAATCATTTTTGCCATAGCCCTGCGCGGCATAGCCTTGGACAATTTCGTCAGGCATACCGTGGATGAAGAGGGCGACCGGCTCCTCCGGTTGTCCCCGCCGCAGGAGCATGTAACCGACAGCGTCGAAGCCGAAGCCGCCCAGATAATCGACCGCCAACATCCAGAGCGCGCCGATATCGCTGGTCCGCCCAATCCGATCGTGAATGTCGGGAGCATGTGCCATGCTCAATATCGTCCCCGCGTGCGGTCGATCAGCCCCTTGATCTGCCTCTCCATCAGCAGCGTGCATGGCGCACTGTGTCAAGAGTCCGGCCAATCCGCCATCGCCTCGAAACACGCACTCCTTATAGCGCTACACGCTTGTTGCCGAAACAGCTTAATATTCTGGCTGCGCCGTGCGGCCGGCTCCAGCAGGGCGCGGCACGGGCTCAGCTCAGGCTGCGATCAGGCCCAGTCCGACACCCTTGACCGCTGCCGATGTCCTGTCGGACACTTCGAGCTTCTCGTAGATGCGCCGCATATAGGTATCCACCGTACCGGGCGAGATCTCCAATATGTCGGCGATCACCGTATTGCTCTTGCCGCGCGCCACCCAGTCGAGAATCTCCTTCTCGCGGCTCGACAGCTGCCGGTCGAGCGCCACCTCGTCGGCAAACAGCGCGCAGATGCGCAGGTGCGCCGCCTGCGCCGCGAATTGCAGCTGGGTGAGCTCGGCCATCGAAATCCGGTGCTCGTCGTCGCGGCTGGTGATGCCCACCACGGCATTGCGGTTGCCCGGCCCGTAGCAGGGCAGCGAATAGCCGTCCGGAAAGTTCACCGCCTGCAGCGCCATATGGAATGCGCGCTCCTCGCTCGTCACCTGGACGCCGTCCCACGCCTCCCGCCAACGCACCGGCACACCCGCCGCCAGCGCGATGCGCGGCACGATGTCGAGACGCTGGAAGTCGAACGAGAGATAGGCTTCCACCTCTTCATGCGAATAGCCGTCCTGCAGCGGCACCGTGGCCGGCAGGTTGGATCCGCTGCGGACGATATAATAGCTGCTGGCGCCGAAGCCGTGCCGCCGAAAATATCGGGTCATGTGCCGCCAGATCAGCGGCAACGAGGGGGCATCGGATATGCGCCTCAGGATGACATCCATCCGGGCCTGGACTCCTTCTGGTCACCTATTCCCCAGTGAATTCGCCGCCTTCCCGGATTGGCGCCAGAACTGTCCGTGAATAGAATAGAATCGCCCCACACCGCTTTATAGGGATCGTAGCCGCGCATTACCAGAATGTGACAGCGAGATTTCGGTCAGCGCCCAGACGAGCGCATCCGCACGATCCGGCGACCGGCCCGGCCCTTCATAGACTCCATTGATCGTCAGGCCGCAGAGCTGGTCCTCCAGCGCGCTCAT
The DNA here is from genome assembly GCA_017745115.1 of Sphingobium sp. Next base: position 5,815 of record JAGIAA010000009.1, read on the forward strand.
GTTCGCCGCATGGCGCACATGGCCGGCCTCGTAGAGCGCCGCGACGGGCTCTGCCCGCGCCGTCTTGCCGCGCGACGCGTGCACCATCTTCACTGGCAGCGCGATATCAGCCGCACGCAGCACCGCCGCGACCATGTCGCCGCCATTGTTCGCCTCGGCCACCACCCGATCCGCCTGCCAGCGCGCCGCCGTCTCCGCGACCCGGCGCGCCCAGCGTTCGGGGCTCGCACCTTCGATCGTCGCATCCTCCAGCACATAGGCCATGCCGCATCGGTCGCGTCCAACCGCGACGATGCCGCACGCATCGCCCGAGGCCCGCGCCGGCGGATCGACCCCGACCACGACGCGCACCAATGCGTCCCGGCCCGGCGCCGCGCCCAGATGCCGGCATTGCTCGATCAGCGCCCGCGTCCAGAGCGCCCCCTCGATATCGAGCAGCAATTCGCCGTCCAGTTCCTGCCGCCCAAGCCGGGTCCCCGCGAAGCCGCGCTCCATCTCGGCGAGGAATGCCGCCGGCAGGTTGGCGTCATTGTCTCGCGTCCGCCCACGCGTCACCACCAAACCCGGATCGGCGGCCAGGCGCACGACCAGCGGCGTCGCGCGCGGCGTGGTCGTCGCCACGATGCGCGGCCGGCTTCCCAGCCGCATGCCCATCGCCAGATTGTCCCAGGCGGCGATGCCATGCGGCCATTTGCCGATCTCGTCGGCCCAGCCATGACTGTGCTGCGGCCCGCGCAGAGTCTCCGGATCGGCGGCACCGAAAATCTGCGCCCGTGCGCCGTTCGGCCAGCGCAGCTCGCGCAGCGACGGCAGCCATTGGGGCCGCCAGTCCGCCGGGGCAACCGCCAGCAGGCCGCTCTCTCCCTCGACCATGATGCTGCGCGCATCGTGCAGCGACGCTCCGACCAAGGCGATCCGCGCCGCGCCATCGTGCTCGGCAACACCGCGCACCCATTCGGCCCCGGCGCGGGTCTTGCCGAACCCGCGCCCCGCCATGATCAGCCAGGTCGACCAATCGCCCGCCGGCGGGAGTTGGTTAGGACGGGCAAGGTGATGCCAAACCCCGGTGACATTCCGTAGCTCATCGTCGGGCAGTGTAGTGAGAAGCTTCTGCCGGCACGCTTCGAGAACGAGTTCGTAATCGGACATCGCGGCAAGCATATCCGGCTCAGCTCTGCTCGGTCCCTTCGCCGTCATCGCTGCCTCCTGATATTTTCTTCGCCGCGTTTTTGACGAGCAGCGAGCGGATTTCCTCCATCCTCGCCTGTACACGCGCCGCCACGTCGGGGCGGTCCTGGTCCGCCGCCTCTGCGGCGCGAAATGCCGTCACTTCGTTGTGATGGGTGCGATAAAGACAGAGGGCGACGGCATGCGCGCGGCGCTGAGTGACCTTGACCCTGGTCGGCTCCCCGGTTTTTGGATCAAACGTCACTTCGGTGCGAACATCGCCCTCCTTCGCGTCTTTGAGCAGATCCCACTCGAGTTCGCCATACGCCCGCTCCAGCGCTTTGCGCCAACCGCGCATGAATTCCGGATCGCGGGCCTTGAGATCATAGGCGCTCGACCGGTCCACGCCGGCGGCCAGCGCTGCCTTGCTCACATTGCAGCTTTCGGCGAGCGTTTCGAGGAAGCGCTGTCGCCGCAGCTTCGTCCATTGACGCGGTTTACGGCGTTGACGCCGCGGCGGCTGCACGCCGGCGGCGCCCGCCCTGGGGCGGTGGCTCATATCTGATATCCTGTGGAAAAGCGGTCGGCCAACGGACGTTGCCGGCCTGTCGATGCAATTCTCGACGTTGACAGTCGTGTGCCATATCAGCATGACGATGTCAAGCATATTTTTCCAGATAGGTTATTTTATAGCAACCGGAACCAACCTCGCACTCGGGAGTTGGGCCCATTGGCGGGCTTGCATCTCACGCGAGATGCCACAAATTTCTCATATGATCAGTATTTTGGCGAAGGGGCAACGTGACGGCGCAGGAGCATGATCTCCACGCGTTCATCCGCGCCACCTTCCGCTCCGTCTGGGCGATCGAGCTGCTGTGCCATGTGCGCACCCGGCGCAATCAACTGCTCGAAACCGCTGAAATCGTCTCGGCCCTGCGCGCAAGCGATCTTGTCGTCGAGCAGGGCCTTGCCGATCTGGCCGCCGCTGGCCTTGTCGTCGCCGATGATGCCGGTCATGTCCGATATACCCCCGCCAATCCGGGTCTCGACGCGCTGGCCGGCGAAGCCGAAGCGCTCTACGCCAAGTCGCCCAATGCCGTGCGCCGCATGATCATCGCCGCGGCCAATCCCGGCGTTGCGGCATTCGCCGATGCCTTCAAGCTGAGGAAAGACTGATGGCGTTTTCCTTCCCGACCGCGGTCTACCTGCTGTGCTTCCTGACCAGTAGCCTGTGCGCTTTCCTGCTCGGCCGCGCCTGGTGGCGGTCGAGCGCGCGCATCCTGCTGTGGAGCGCCATCTGCTTCACATTGCTGGCGGCGAACAATCTCGTCGTGATTTTCGACATGGTGCTTTTTCCGGACATCGATTTCCGGTTGCTACGGCATGTCTTTGCGCTCTCCGCCGTATCGGTGCTGCTTTACGGCTTCGTCTGGGACCAGCAGGAGTAATCGCATGCTGCAGAGCTTCCTCCCCGGCGCCATCACCATGGGGTTCCTGATCGCGGGCCTGTTCTTCCTGCGCTTCTGGAAGAGCACGCGCGATTCGCTCTTCCTCTGGTTCGCCGCCGCCTTCGTGCTGCTCGGCATCGGCCAGGCCGCACTCACCTTCACCGACGTCCCCGTCGAGGAACGCAGTCCCCTCTACCTCTTCCGGCTCGCCGCCTTCCTGCTCATCATACTCGCCATCTGGCGCAAGAACCGCCGAGCCAAGCGCGGCTGAGCCCTTCCCTCATCGTCACCCCGGACTTGATCGGCGCTTATACCCATACGGCAAGGACCAAGCCGTTCCCGGCGCAGGCCGGGGCCCAGTCTCGACGCGAAGCGTCGAATGGGTGTTATCGCACACGCGTTCCCACTTTCGGCCTGGGCCCCGGCCTGCGCCGGAGAACGGCTGTCTTTCTAACGGGATAAACGCCGACTTGATCCGGGATCGCGCTTGCTCAAAAGCTGGATCGCATGGATGCGATCACGTCCGAAACGGGTGGATGCACATTAGCTCACGCGAATGGGTTCAACGCGGCCATCGGCTAGTCGCCATATGATGTCCTGGGGAACGGGCAGGCTGAGGGCATCATCCTTGGGCAGACTGAGATAGGCTCCGCGAATGAGGCGCCCCACCAATCCATGTGACACGGCAAGTACGACGCCTTGTAAGCTATCCAACCACTGCGTCACGCGCGCCAAAGCAGCGTCATAGCTTTCACCATCAGGCGATCGGAAAAACCAGTCGAATGGGGTCGTTTCGTCCAATCTCCCCGGCCACTGGGCGTCTATGTCCATATGTGTGAGACCATCCCACGAACCAACCGAAACCTCGGCAATTCGAGGCTCCCAATGTGGCTCGGGAAATTTTCCAAACGTTTTTATAATTGCCGTGGTTTCGCGCACGCGGCCCAATGGACTTGCCACTAGCGCATCGATCTCGATCGCCATTGCAGCAAGGTGCCTTCCGTAGGCCGCTGCCTGCCCTGCGCCCTTTTCCGTCAAACGAGAGTCGAGCTTTCCTTGGAAGCGGCCCGAGACGTTCCACTCGGTTTCGCCATGCCGAACGAGATAGATTTCTTTTTGCGATGACACAGCCGGAGATCACCTTTTAGCTTCTCGTTCAGGCCATTCCTACAAAGACCACTCGTCGGTCGCCCGCTTATTTCCGCCGATACCGGAAGTACCAGACCTCATGCCCCTTCTTCCGCGCCTTGGCCTCGTAGCGGGTCTCGGGCCAGCCGCCGGGGCGCTTCAGGAAGTCCTGCGGCGTCTCGCAGAGCCATTCGAAGTCCGTCCGCTCACGCATCACCATCAGCGCCCAGCGCAGATAGATCGGATGATCGGTGCCGAAGCGGAATTCTCCGCCGGGCTTGAGCTTGGCGGCGATCATGTCCACCGGCCCCTTGTTCATCATCCGCCTTTTGGCGTGGCGCGCCTTGGGCCAGGGGTCGGGATGCAGCAGGTAGACGAAGCTCAGCGTCCCGTCCGGCACCCGCGCGAGCACCTCGAGCGCATTGCCCATGTGGAGACGGACATTGGCCAGGTGCTGATCGCGGATATGGCCCAGCGCGCCCACCACGCCGTTGAGGAACGGCTCGCAGCCGATGAGACCATGGTCCGGCAACATGTCGGCGCGATAGGCCATATGCTCGCCCGAGCCGAAGCCGATCTCGAAATGCAAGGGACGGTCATCGCCGAACAGCACCGGCGAACTGATCTCGCCAGTCTCCGGCACGCCGATCGCCGGCAACAGCCGGTCGACCAGGTCCTGCTGGCCCAGCCGCAGCTTGTGCCCGCTCTGGCGCCCATAGAGGCGGTTCAGCGTGGTCGGATCACCGGATTTGAAGGCGGTCATGGCGGGCGTTCCTAGCCATCGCACCGCGGATGGCAAGTCTCGGGCGTGTCAACGGCCGACAGCCACGCTCCGCGCCAAAGTCGTTTCCTTCGGTTCGGCCATCTTCTTTACCAGCCGGTTGAACAGCGTCACCCCCCGATCATGGCTGGTCGGCATGATGCGCGGGTCGGGCGTCTGGTCGATCACGCGCTGCTGCGCCTCGATCATCACCTTATCCTCGCCAAAGGCCATGTCGGCCATCTTCATCATGCCGTCGCGCATGGCCTCGTCGCCATGGCGGCGGTGCGGGCCCCAGGAGAAGAAATAGCGCGCCGTCTTCCCGGCCATGGGCGTCACCGCCTGGCTCGTGAAATTGAGCCCGGCCCGTGCCGCATCCGGGTCCGGCGCCGCGAAGTCGAGCGCCTCCGCCGTGCCGGCGGGATAATTGCCGCTCCACATCAGCAGGACGCCCGGCACCAGGAAATCATAGCTCTGCCAAGTATCGATCGGCACTGCCGACTTGCGGTTGCTCGCGCCATAGGTGTTCGTGATCCAGCGCTCGAAGCGGACGCCCCGTTCGAGCGGCGTGACCGCGGGCGGGCGCTGCGCAAAGTCAGGCCCGGCGCCGAAGCTGTTCGCGTGGACAAAGCTGAGATGGCTGAAATCGAGCAGATTATCGTTGATCAGCCGCGCTTCCGCCGCATAGTCGAGTTGGCCATGGCCGAGAATATAGTCTGGATGGTCAAGACCGACAGCGGGCGGGATCAGGGCAGGATCGGCCGCGCTCGCCTCACCCATCCAGACCCAGATCCAGCTATGGCGTTCCACCACCGCGTAGCTCTTCACCCGCGCATTGCCGGGGATCAGCTCCTGTCCCGGGATCTCGACGACCTTCCCGTCGGTCTCGAACAGCAGGCCATGGTACATGCAGCGCAGCCGTTCGCCTTCGCAGCGCCCGAGCGACAGCGGCGCCATGCGGTGCACGCAGCGGTCGGCCAGCGCATGGACCGCGCCGCCCGCACCGCGCCAGAGCACGATGGGTTCATCGAGGATGGTGATGGCGAAGGGCTTGCCCGCCGCGATATCTTCCGACCAGCCCGCGACATACCAGGCGTCGCGGACATAAGTGGTGCCGGGATTTGCTGCTGTGCTGCTCATGGCGGTGATTGACCCTCGACTCTCTCCTGCGACGGATGTTGACTTAACACTGTTAAATAGTCAATCCATCGGCAATGGCGCGCGCACAACCTGCCCTTCTCGATCGCGACCGTCTCGTCGCGGCCGCGTTCGCCTTGCTCGAAGAAGATGGCCTCGAGGGCCTCAGCATGCGTCCGCTGGCGAGCCGCCTCGGCGTGCAGGCCCCGGCGCTCTACTGGCATGTCGCGGACAAGTCGGAGCTGCTCGGCCTGATGGCCCGGGATATCTATGCGGTTGCCTATGCCTCGGTCCCGGCAGCGCCCGATTGGCGAACCTGGTTGATCCATTTCGGACAGGCGCTGAGGACGGCCTTCACCTCTCATCGCGACGGCGCCCGGCTCTGCGCAACGGCGCGCGCCCCCCGTACCCCTTCGATCGCCGATCATGCGCAGGCGATCGCGGCACCACTGATCGCGCTCCGTCTCACCGAAAAGCAGGCTTTGTCTTTCCAGGCGTCGGTCATCTCCTTCGCGCTCGGCTGGGCAAGCTTCGAGGCCAACGGCCCGATGCACGACTATCTCGACGAACTGCTCGATTTCGACGCGAGCTTCGAGATCGGTCTGCAGGCGCTGGTGCGCGGCTTCGCGATCTAGAGCTGATCCGGCAGACCCGGATCGTCATTGCGAGCGACGAAGTCGCGCGGCAATCCAGGCTTGTCTCGATCGCCCCGGGGTTACTTGAAGCAGGCCGCCCTGAAAATGGCGGCATCGCGCGCTGCGGAGGATTGGGCAGCGGATGCCGACACTGGAGCCATAGCAATCAGGCGTATTTCCCGGCTGTCATTACAAGAAAAAGATAGTATCAGACTGAATAGCCACAATAAATTGAACCGTTGATTGAAGATTTTCAGCGAGGCAAAAAATCGTGATCTCGAAAATGCGCCACGCCCCTCTGGCTCTTGTCGCCCTCCTGGCCGGCTGCGGCGGCAGCTCGTCGTCACCGACACCCTCGGTCTCGCCCCCCACGCAAACGCCGACGCCCACTCCGCCTCCGGGGCCCACGATCAGCGTCGTGGGCGGCTCGACGACGATCGCCAATATCTTCTTCTTTCCTCCGGGCCAAGGCTACGACGGACTCTCCTCTGCCGTCCCGACGAGCGTCCGGGGTTATTATCCAGCGATCGACACTTTCCTCGGGGCCGCAACCTCCGGCACGATTCCGACAAACTATGCTGATCTGAAGAAGGTGGCGTCCACGATCGACAGTGCCGCCAATGTCGGCGCCGTTTTTAGGGCGCCCGAAGCGTCGCGCGTGATCTCGCCGATCTCGCACATGCTGTCGCAGTCGCCCGATCAGGCAAAATTGAAGAGCCAGCTGGGCCTCAGCAACGGCCCGTACGCACTGCAGGTCGACAGGGATCTTTTCACCTTCGATCCGGTTGCCGCCATTGGCTCGGGCGATCCGGTGGCGCGAGCGGACGGCGAGCGCATCCTCGCCCAGCATGTCCGCCTGATGGCTCTCGCCTGCGGGATCGGCATTCTGCGGGGCGGGAATTCGCCCGAGCCGATGAGGGACTGCGATTATAGCCGGGTCGCAAGATATCTGGGACAATCCGGCGCTTCCTATGTCTTCACCGAAGCCAATCTCGCGCTCTTCTACAGAAACTGGATCTATGACACCGCAACTCAGATGCCGGCCGAACGGGTCGAACGAGCTGCGCATGTTCTGAGACTCTATCTCGAGTTGATTCCTGAACGCCTCGCCACGAGAGCCCAGAGTGCCCAACTGCAAATCGGCATATTCGGCTATTTATTTCACAAGCTCGATGCGATCGGCGTGGGCAACAGCACGGACGCGCTGTCGTTGACGTCGAGCGATGTCGCCAATGCCATCGCGCGCTATTCCGAAACGCTCACTTATGGGCAAAATGCGCGCACATATCCGTTCCCGGACTTCTATCGATTGGCGCGCGGCGAAACATTCACCGCCGATAAGGTGGTGACCTACAAGCGCGCTTTTACCGAGGAGGTGAACCGGGCTCGGCTGTTTGCCTATAACGACCTGTACAGTGACCGCGTGTTCACGGACAGCCTGGCGACCATCGCGGCCGTGGAAGTGCCGTCGCAGAACAGCAGCGAGATCAGCGCCGTGCTGAATCCCGATGGCTCGGTGACGATGAAGGCCGGGAGCAATTTCTCGGGCGTTACCTATTTCGACTATATCAGCCGGCACCCGGAGACAGGCGCGCTCGCCCGGGGCCGCGTCTATGTGACCATCCAATAAGCCCCGCGTCGCCGGTTATCAGGGCCTGCAGGGCTTCCCTTCATAGGCATTGCGGTTGAACTTGTACGTCGTCCCGTTCCACCGCACGACCGGGAAGCAGAAGCCCGGCCCGCCAATGGAAATGTCCGGCCAACCGCCGACGCCCTTGGTCGCCAGGAATTCGGCCATTCCGGTCTCGTTGTAGAGCAGCTTCCACGTGCCGTTTGCCTGCTGGCTGACCAGCCAGAACGCCTGCCCGGTATTGCCGTAGCAATAGCTTCCGCTCTCGATCACGACCGCTTCCGGGCGCCCGTCGCCGTTCAGGTCCTTCACCTGCTCGATCGACCCCGCGCCATAGGACGCGCCCGCGCTCGGATCGTCGCATCCACTCTCCCAGCCGCGCTTCGTCTGCTTGAAGCCCGCCGCCCTGAAAATGGCGGCATCGCGCCCGGCAGGCGACTGGGCAGCGGATGCCGCTGCGGAAGGCGCCGTGCCGGCTTTAGTCGCAATCGTCGGGACCGGCGTGGGGCTGGCCATGGTTGTAGATGCCCCGGGCGATGGTGCCGGCACCGGCGCCGCTGCCGTGGCCGCCCCGCCGACCGCATAGGTCTGGCCGTTATAAGCGAGCGACCGGGTATTGCTCTTGCTGGTCCAGCTGAGAATCAACCAGCCATTTTTCGCCGTGCCCACGGCATTGGCCGTGCCCGGAAAGCCGCCAATGCCGCGCCAGCGCCCGTCGGGACCCTTGGTGGCCATGGCGAACCAGCGCTGGTCGGTGCCATAGCAGGGGCCGCTGTCGGTGAAGAGCGCGTCCGGCTTCTTGTCGCCGTTCAGATCGAGGAAAGTGATCCTCGGGCTCGCCGCCTGCCCGCAGCGATTGGTCGGCCCCTTGTCGTTGGCGCTGATCGGGAAGCCGCCGGCTGCGTAGAGCTGACGCATCTCGTCTCGCGACATGGTCGGCGCCTGGGCAATGCCCGCTGCAGTCGTGCCAATCATCAGGAGGCCCCCAAGGGCCAAGAGCGATCTCTCCATAGGTCGTCCCCCACCACAGGCCGCCGAGTCCGGCTTATCGATCAAGGTATGAATGTCGCACGGCCCGGCGAAACTGCAACGAAAAAAGGGGGCGCACCGACGGCGCACCCCCTTCAAGAAAACAGCCCGCCCGCTTAGGACGCGTGAACGAGCTGCTGCCTACGGCGGCGCAAGGCCGCCCCTGCCACGGTCATTCCTGCAATCATCATCGCCCAGCTTGCCGGCTCGGGGACCGCGCCGTTGACGTAGTTCGCCGTCAGCGTGACATTGTCGAGGCCCGGTGCTCCCCGAGCATAGGAGCTGCTGTCGCCCTCGAACTGGACGCGGAGCGAACCCGAGGCACCGACCACGCCGGAAAGGCTGTATTGCACCCAGCTACTGCTCTGCGCGTTCGGACTGTACGGCAGATCGATGACCAGCGCGTTGATCAGCGTGCTGGTGGCCGCGTCGAACAGCTTGGCCGTCAGCGTGCCGGAGCTGTTCTGCGCCCAGCTCGACACCCAGAAGTTGATCGTCGCGTTGCTGCCCCCGAGCAGGCCTGACACGTCCTGGAAAAGGCCGCCGGTCGGGCCGGCGCCGTTCATGTCGAGATAGCGGTCGCCGTCCTGTGCGTGCAGCAGTTGCGCAAAGCCGCCTCCGGTCTGGTTGTAGTCCGGTCCGAGAATGTCGGGCACCTCCAGACCGGGAATGGCGCTCCATCCGGCCGGCAAAACGCCGCGTGCCGAGCCGTTGCCCTGATTATAGGCCGGTCCGGCTTCGAAGCTGCCGTTGACCAGCCCCACAGCGGCATGGCCTGGGACCGCGGCAAAGGCCGCCGTTGCGAGCGTGGCGGCCGCCACGCCTGTAAAATGCGTCTTCAAAAGTTTCATTGTCCCCACCTTTTCCCACGAAAGATCCGCCGGAGTTGCAAGGCGCATTTCCGGCAACTCTCAATGCGGAAAGGAGGTCGGTGGCGGGCCACCGGGACACAAAAAACGGCGCCGGAAGACCCGGCGCCGCTTCAATTCATGTGACGATAGGCTCTTAGGCGAGCGCGGCCTTGAGGTCCTCGACTAGGTCGGTGCGCTCCCAGGGGAAAAAATCGCCCTCGGGTGTGCGGCCGAAATGGCCGTAAGCTGCGGTCTTCTTGTAGATCGGCTTGTTGAGGCCGAGATGCGTACGAATGCCGCGCGGCGTCATGCCCCCGAGCTTTGCGATCTTGCCGATCGCCGCCTCGATCTTGTCGTCACCGACCGTACCGGTGCCATGCGTGTCGACATAGAGCGACAGCGGCTTAGCCACGCCGATCGCATAAGCGAGCTGGATGGTGCAGCGCTGGGCAAGGCCGGCGGCCACGATGTTCTTGGCCAGATAGCGCGTGATGTAAGCGGCCGAGCGGTCGACCTTGGTCGGGTCCTTGCCGCTGAATGCGCCGCCGCCATGCGGGGCCGCGCCGCCATAGGTGTCGACGATGATCTTGCGGCCAGTGAGGCCCGCGTCGCCGTCCGGTCCGCCGATCTCGAAGCTGCCGGTCGGGTTGATGTGATAGACGGTCTCGTCGCTGAGCAGCGCGGCCGGGATGACCTGCGCGACCACCTTTTTCACATAGGCGTGAAGCTCGGCCTCGTTGGCGCCCTCATCGTAGCCCTTGGCGTGCTGCGTCGAGACGACCACCGCGGTGCAGGCGACGGGCTTGCTGCCCTCGTAGCGCAATGTGACCTGGCTCTTGGCGTCCGGCTCGAGGAACGCCGCGGCGCCGGAGTGGCGGTCGGCGGCCATGACTTCGAGGATCTTGTGGCTGTAATAGAGCGTCGCCGGCATGAGGTCGGGCGTGTCGTTGGCTGCATAGCCGAACATGATACCCTGGTCGCCCGCGCCTTCGTCCTTATTGCCGCTCGCGTCCACGCCCTGAGCGATGTGCGCGCTCTGGCCGTGCAGGCGGTTGATGAATTCGAACTTCTCCCAATGGAAACCGTCCTGCTCATAACCAATCTCGCGGACAGTGTTGCGCACCGCCTTTTCGATCTCCTCGAGCGCGCCCGGCGCCCACGCGCCATTCTCGTAGACGCCCTTGCAACGGATCTCGCCGGCCAGCACCACGAGCTGGGTCGTGGTCAGCGTCTCGCAAGCAATGCGTGCTTCCGGGTCCTTGGAGAGAAACAGATCGACGATGGTATCGCTGATCTGGTCCGAGACTTTATCCGGGTGACCCTCGGACACGCTTTCGGACGTGAAAAGATAGCTGGCACGCATATTATCGGGAGGCCTTTCTTCTAGCGGCTCTGTCTTGGCTGCAATTGATATAAAGAAATGTTTATGTCGGGGCTCCTTAGCTTTTGCGCCGCGCGATAGCAACGGCGCTCAGCAGAAGCGTGACGGCAAGTCCGAGCGGTATGATATTCCCCCCCCGTGCAAAGATCGTGGGCGAAACGCTGTACGGCAATGCCGCCTTGATGGCGCCTTGGACTCCGAGCGGGATCGCGGCAAGCACGCGCCCTCTCGCATCGACCACCGCCGAAATTCCCGTCGGCGTAGAACGGATCACCGGCAGCCCTTCCTCGATCGCCCGGAGCCGCGCCTGCGCCAGATGCTGCGGGGGACCCCAGCTGCCGAACCAGGCGTCATTGGAGGGGTTGAAGAGGAAGTGCGGGCGGTTTGCCTTGTCCACCACCTGCCCCGAGAACGTAATCTCGTAGCAAATCTGGACGCCCATCCTGAGCGGCCGCCGGTCCCCTGCGCTGGGCAGATCGAGCGTGCGCGGCCCCGGCCCCGGCCAGAAATCCACGCCGCCCGGCACGAGCCGCGTCAGGCCGATCGCCGAAAGGATCGGCCGCATCGGCAGATATTCGCCATAGGGCACGAGATGCGCCTTGTCGTAACGGCCAAGCAATCGACCCTGTGCATCCATCGCGTAGAGGCTGTTATTGGCGCCGATCAGGTCGTTGGTATCGATGAAGCCCGCCGTTTCCCGGAAATGAAATTTGTCTCCGCCCAGCAGCACCACATCTCCCGGCCCCATTAGCGCTGCGATGCGCGCGCGCCAGGCGGGCTCCATATCGAGAATCGCCGGCACCGCCGCTTCGGGCCAGAAGATGAGGCGCGGGCCATCCTTCTGCAGCCCCGTCAGAGCGGCGAGGCGATTGAAGTTCTCGCGCTCCAGCTTTGGATCATATTTCTCATTCTGATTGATGTTCGGCTGGACAACAACGATCGACGTCCGGACGCCTTTCCAGAACTGGCCGGCCCAACTCAACCACAGCCCCAGCAGCGCCACGACGAGCAATCCGCCCAGCATCAGCGCCGCAGGCCGCCAGGCCTTATGCGACGCCCACCACAGCCCGCCTGCCGCCAGCATGGCAACCAGGCCCAACCCGTATGTTCCTATGACGCGCGCCAGCTGGTCGACGCCGGTGCCGAGCCAAATCACGCCAAGCGGATTCCAGGCAAAACCCGTGAACAGCGTCGCGCGCAGATATTCGCTGAGCGTCCACGTCGCCGCAAGGATCGTCGCGAACAGCCGGACATCGCCATGCGCCGCCTTCTTGCCGATCCACCAGCCCGCCAGAGCGCCCAGCGCGGGATAGGCCGCCAGATAGATCGAAAGCAGCGGCACGGCGGCCCAGCCCAGCCAGTGCGGCATCGAATCTTGAAAGGTGAAGGCGTGAGCGATCCAGTTCAGCCCGACCGTGAATTGTCCGAGCCCAAACAGATAGCCGATCTTCAACGCCGCGCGCCGATCTGCCGCCCGCCAGAGCTGATGGATGAAGAGCGCAAGGCAGGCCAGCGTCACCGGCCAGAGCCCAAGGGGTTTGAAACCCATTGCGGAAACAGCACCCGCAATGAGTGCAGTCACACCAGGCCTCTTCGCCGCGAACGCAATCGCCCGGTCGGCATGCGCTCTCATGACGCGGTAATCATGTCCATGGTGGCCTTGCTGCACTTGTCGCTCGCGCCGTGGCCGGTGAGAGCACTCGCCATGAACACGCCGCCGACGACAAGCACCACAAAGGCGATGCTGATGATCGTCAGATAGCGATCGAGCAGTGCCTTGATGGGAGCGCCGAACTTCCAGAACAACAGACCCACCAGCACGAACTGCATGCCGCGCGAAACGATGGTCGCCCAAATGAATGTGAAGAGCGACAGGTTGATGAAGCCCGAAGTGATCGTGATCAGCTTGAACGGGATCGGCGTCGCACCTTTGACCAGGATGATCTCCGCGCCGTAGTCGCGGAGGTAACAAGCTGCCTTGGGAAAGCTCGCCGTCAGGTGCAGCCAGTCGAGCAGCGTGGTTCCGACGGTGGCAAACAGAAAGTGCCCAACCGCGTAACCCAGCAGGCCACCCGCCACCGAAGCCAAGGTACACACCACACCATAGCGCAGCGCCCGCTCAGGTCGAGCGAGGCACATGAGGCCCAACAGCGGATGCGGCGGGATGGGAAAGACGCTCGATTCCAGGAAGGAGAAGAGGATGAGCCACCATTCGGCATGGCGGTGCGCGGCCTTGGCCAGCGTCCAGTCATAGAGGCGCTTCAGCATCGCGAGGGCCCTTAGCCGCTAATTGTGACGGGCGCCAGCGCGGGTGGCCGCAAACAGATCCCGGCCCTCTCCAACTGACGCCGGTGTGCTGGAAATTTACGAAGGTGAGGACTCGGGGCCGTCAACTTCCGCTCCACTGCAGTCATGGGAGACGCTGCCAAGCACGTTGGCATAAGGACAAAATATCGCGCACTCGAACCTCGTCAATTGGCCTCACCCAGTCGTGCCACGGACGACGGCCTGTAGGACAGCGGAAAATCCAGAAGCGGCGCGCACGAGAAGATCAGCGTCTGCGGACGGCTGCAGGGCGCGGCAACACAACCGCGTTCTCACGTTTCTCGGGCCTGATATAGATCGAGGTCAGCTGTGGGATCGCCGCCTTCATCGCAGCTTCCATGTCCTCGACAAAAGTCTCGGCGCGCCCCATTCGGAGATCGTCGGCAAAGTCGGCACTGATCGCCACGAACACCGCGTCGGGCGCGGTATGGATGGTACGGACGTGATTGACGGCTGTGATTTCAGGGCGCTGGTCCAGCATGTCCCAAACCTTCAGGATAATCGCAGCATCTGCGCTCTCGCCGATGAGCAGGCCCTTGGCTTCGCGAGCCAGCAGCATCGCCACGCCTGCCAGGATGAAGCCGATCGCGACAGAGGCGTAACCGTCCAGCCGCGAATCGCCATAGTGGTGGCTGGCCCAGACGCCAATGCCTGCGATGAGGAGCCCGATCAGCGCGGCGCTGTCCTCGAACAAGACGATGAATCCGGCGGGATCCTTGGAAATGCGGATCGATTGCCACCAGCTGCTCGCGCCACGCTTGCCGTCAAATTCGCGAATGGCGATGGCCCAGGAGGTGCCTTCCAGCGCCATCGCCACGACGAGCACGATATAGTTCATTGCCGGATTCCGTAGCGGCTCTGGATCGGCGATGTGCAGCCAGCCCTCGTAGATCGAGACGCCGGCACCGACGGCAAAGATCAGGATGGCGACCACGAAGGCCCAGAAGTAGAGCTCGCGTCCATAGCCGAACGGATGGGCCGCGTCCGCAGGCCGCTTCGCTTGCGCCTGCCCGTAAAGCAGTAACACCTGGTTGCCGCTATCGACCAGTGAATGGACGCCTTCGGTCAGCATCGACGATGAACCGGTTACGGCCGATGCCACGAACTTGGCGATCGCTATGCCCACATTGGCGAGCAGCGCCCCATAGAGGACGATATTTTCGCGGAAATGTCCTGGCTTGGGCCGCTCCTGCATATCTACGAAGCCCAGACGCCGACCAGCGCCGCAACGCTGACCAAAGTCAGGAAACCATTGACCAACAGCAACAGGATGGGCGGCAGGCGTGGTGCATGGGGCCGCGGCGGCGCGATCTTCATCATCTCGCGCCAGACCGCCGCGAGGAAGCAAAAGGCGCTGAGCAGGATGAGCAGGCTCGCAGTCGCCAAGGCGAGCGAGGGATGAACGACGTCCTCCAGCAGCGCACGAGCGCCGACGCCTGCCGCCAGCGAGGCAAGTCCCGTCCGCACCCACGCCGCATAGGTTCGCTCTGCCGCCAGCACTGTGCGATCGACTGCCAATTCGGTTCGACGGTCGGCGCTGTCGGTTTGTTCCTTGGCACTGTCTTCGAGCTCGCCCGCACTCTTGGCGAGCTTCACTTGCGCCTCGGTCGCGGCGGCCTGCTGCGGTTCACTCATGCACCTTCAAACGCGCGGATCGCAATTTCGTGGCCATTGTCGCCCGACGCCTTGTGCTGCTACCCGAAATGCAGAGAAGAGGAGCAGCCATTGGAGATCCTGACCCGGCCGACATCGCCGACCGCCGATTTCGTCATCATCGGCGCGGGCAGCGCGGGCTGTGTGCTGGCCAATCGCCTTAGCGAAGACCCGACCAACAAGGTCATCCTGCTCGAAGCCGGGGGCGAGTGCCGCCACCCGCTCATCGACATGCCGCTCACTTGGATGCAGGCAGCCGCCAACAGACGCTTCATCTGGGGCAATGAAAGCGAACCCGACCCAGCTCGGCTGGGCCGTACCGAACCCGTTCCGCGCGGCAAGGTCTTGGGCGGCAGTAGCTCGATCAACGGCACCATGTATGTGCGCGGCGCGGCATTGGATTACGACGCCTGGGCGGCGTCGGGTCTCAACGGCTGGAACTACGCCGACGTCCTGCCCTATTTCAAACGCTCTGAGCATCATTGGCGGGGCGAAACGACCGAACATGGCGGCACCGGCCCGATGTATGTCTCGCCCATGAGGCCTGACCCCGTCCTCTTCCCCGCCTTCGCCGAAACCGCCGAAGGCCTGGGCTATAATGTCGTCCCCGATTTCAACGTTGCCGCACCCGAGGGCTTTGGAATGCCCGACTGCACGATCAAGGATGGCCGGCGACACAGCACCGCCCGCGCCTTCCTCGATGCCGCCAAGCGGCGCGCCAATCTCAAGGTCGAGACGAACGCACAGGTCACGCGCATTATCGTCGAGGACGGGCGCGCAACAGGCGTCGAATATATGCGCAACGGCCAGACTCATTTCGTCTGGGTCGATCGCGAGGTCGTTCTGAGCGCCGGCGCGATCAACTCGCCCCAGATCCTTATGCTCTCCGGCATTGGTGCGGCTGCCCATCTCAAGGAAACGGGCATCGAGCCGCTGCTCGACCTGCCGGGCGTCGGCGCCAATCTGCAGGACCATCCGATCGCGCTCAGCTTCTGGGCGGCGTCGAAGCCGGTGACATTCGACAGCAAGATCAGGCTCGACCGGCTTGTCGGTTCATTCCTGCAATGGCAGCTGACCGGCAAGGGCACGATGAGCCAGAGCCCGATGTCCATCCAGGGCTTCCTGCGCTCAAGTCCAGCGCAGGACCGGCCCGATTGGCAATTCCAGATCGTTCATTCGAGCTATGCGGCGCGGCCCTGGTTCCCTGGCTGGCGCAAGGGCGCGGGGCATCAATTCTCGCTCGGCGTGCTCCTCCTGAACCCGGAAAGCCGCGGCAGCGTCACGCTGCGCTCGCTTGACCCGGCGGACCTGCCCAAGGTGCAGCTCAACTTCCTGAGCGCGGATGGCGATGTCGTGCGTCTGCGCGATGCGGTTCGGTTCATGCGCAAGTTCATGACCGCATCGCCCGCAAACGAACTGGTCGGCGCAGAGCTGGCACCGGGCGAAAGCATAACGGATGCCGACGAAGCCATTGACGGCTGGAATCGGGCGACGGTGATGAGCGGAGGCCATGCAGCCTGCACCTGCTCCATGGGCACCGTTGTGGACGCGACGCTGAAGCTGCGGGGCATCGATGGTCTGCGCGTCGTCGATGCCTCGGTCATGCCCAATCTCATTCGCGGCAATACCAATGCGCCGGTCATCATGATCGCCGAAAAGGCGGCGGACATGATCCTGAAAAAAGCATGAGGCCGGGTCCGAAGGCCCGGCCCCACCTGAGGCTAGACGCCGTCAGAAGCGGTAGGCGACACCGACCAGGGCCTGATGACGCTGGTACTTGGCATTGTCGGAACCGATGTCGTTGAAGCGATATTCGACGCGGGCTGAGACATTGTCCGTGAGCTTGCGCTCGACACCGCCGCCGACGAACCAGCCGTCAAAGGTCTGCTTGCCGGTGGTGGTCACGCTGGCGACGGTCCGCGTCACGTCGGCGCGGGTGTTGGAATAGCCGCCACGCACATAGACGAGGTTCTTCTCGCCGACGACGTAGCCGGCGCGGGCCGACAGGTCGAAGCTGTAGTTCGGATCGATCGTCGCGGCGTTTGTACCGGCCGGGCCGATGCGGTCGCTTGCGCTCAGAGAGAAACCACCCTCGGCGCCGAGGATGATATTGGGTGCGACTTCATGATCGTAACCGGCGAAAACGCCACCGACGACCGCGTCCTTCTTGTCGTTGACCGCAATGTCATGATTCCAGCCGGCCTGAACGCCCACGGAGGGACCTTCGAACGCCGACTTAGCCATGCCCGGGGTAGCGGAGAGCGCAACCAAGGCTGCCCCGACGAGCATCAACTTCTTCATATTCATTCCTTTCGGGAAAATTGGCCGGCGGGAGCTAGGGGTTTGAGGGGGCGCTCCACGCCGGCGCTGGGGGTGACACGAACAATCCTTTCATTGGGAGTCCGGTCCGAGACGCAGTCACCCGCGCATCAAAATCGTGAACTCCCCTTTTCGTACCAACCGGTATGGTAACAAGTGCGTCGAGCTTCAAGCCGGCGACTCCAATTATTTTGTACCGATCGTTATTTTTATGGGTCGAAGGACATTTTGTGGCCTCGGCGCAACAGCTTGCCCGCCGCATTTGTCCGTTCAGGCGCTTCCTACGGCGACACAGGCGGCGAACATCAGCAGTCCCGCAAAGCGGTTGGAGCGGAACTTGACGAGCGGATCGGCGCCATCCTGCTTGAGGAAAGCGACCTGCCAGAAGAAGTGAATCGCGACCGGCAACAGAGCGACCAGCGCCAGCGGGACGCGCGCCGTCATCCAGAAGGCGGCTCCCCAGAGCAGCAACGCGAGACCATAACACAGGCCGACGCCAGGCCGGATATGACGCCCCATAGCCAAAGCGCTCGATCGTATGCCGACCAGCGCATCGTCTTCCCGGTCCTGCAATGCGTAAATGGTGTCGTAGCCGATCGTCCAGAACAGACCCCCCGCATAGAGCAGCAGTCCCGCCGCACTCATACCGCCGGCCACTTCCACCCACGCGACCGGTGCGCCCCAGGTGAAGACGAGGCCAAGCCAGGCCTGGGGCCACCAGGTGACGCGTTTCATGAACGGATAGGCCGCAACCAGCAGCAGACTCCCGAGCGCGACCAGCTGCGCGCGCCAGTGCAATTGCAGGAGCACGATCAATCCGACGAGACTCAGCACCACGAGCCAGGTCCAGGCGGCCCTCAGCGATACGGCGCCACTGGCAATCGGCCGGCTCGCCGTGCGCGCGACCTGCGCATCCAAATCGCGGTCGACAATGTCGTTATAGACGCAACCAGCGCCTCGCATCGCGATCGCACCGAGCAGCAGCCACAGGATCAGCGGCCAACGCCCGATCGCACCGCCAGCGAGCGCCACGCCGAAGGCGCAGGGCCAGAAGAGCAGCCACCAGCCGATCGGCCGGTCGAAGCGGGCGAGCAAGGCATAGGGTCGAGCCGCGCGGGGCAATAGGCGCAAAAAGCCGCGCACTTCAGTATCGGGCACCTGATCTACAGCGCTCACGGTCATGGTCGTAGCCGAAGAGAACCCGGCAAACCGTCGTCATTCCCGCGAATGCGGGAATCCAGTCGGACCTTGCCTTCCACAGAAGCCTGGGTTCCCGCGTTCGCGGGAATGACGGCTAAATATTTCTGCCACCCGGGCATATATTCGCAGCCCATCATCCGCCTCGACTTTACGCTGTTCGCCCGGCATGGACGAAGCAGTATCCCCTAGCGAAAGGATAGCATGCCCGCCACCCCCGCCTGGCCGCCGCGCAGCGCGCCGCGCCTCTATGTCGAGGCGGCGCTGGGTCCGGACGTGGCGGTCAGCGTCGACGGCAACGCCGCGCATTATCTGATCTCGGTCATGCGCGTGAAGGACGGCGATGCCGTTCTCCTCTTCGATGGCCTCAACGGCGAGTGGGCCGCCCGGCCCGAGCAGATCCGCAAGCGCGACCTTGTCCTGCGCTGCGTCCGGCAGACCAAGCCGCTCGAAACCGTCCCCGACTTCTGGCTGTGCGCTGCGCCGATCAAGAAGGGTCGCATCGACCTCGTCGTCGAGAAGGCGTGCGAGCTGGGCGTGGCGCGACTGGTCCCGGTGCGCACCGAGCGCGCGGTCGTCGATAAGGTCAATCTCGACCGGCTCCAGTCCCATCTCGTCGAGGCCGCCGAACAATGCGGCCGCACCGCTCTGCCCGAACTCGCCGAACTGATCGCACTGCCCAAGCTGCTCGAAGACTGGCCCGGCGACCGTACACTCTTCTTCGCCGACGAACTGGGCGGCACGCCCATGTCCGATGCCTTCGCCGCCAACCCCGGACCGGCAGCGTTGCTCGTCGGGCCCGAGGGCGGCTTCACCGCGCAGGAGCGGGAGCTCATCCGATCCTTGCCGACCGCCCGCGCCATCTCGCTCGGTCCCCGCATTCTGCGCGCAGAAACCGCCGCCATTGCCGCCACTGCCTGCTGGATGATGCAGAATGGTGACTGGTGACGCACAGGCCTAAGCCCTGGCCCGTTAAGAGGGACGGAGGCACATTAGCCACCCACCAAGTTGCGAAACGAAATGAATTTGCGACTGCCATATAAAGGCCGTATGGGCGCGCGCTGGGTTGAGAGGATCAACAGGGAATGAGCACGCGCACGGAATCGGCAGGCGACGATCCGGTCATCGAAGGCCGCGATCAGCTTATCGGCGTGTTCGAGAAAGGCGAGAAGCCGGCGAATCGCTGGAAGATCGGCACCGAGCACGAGAAGTTCGTCTACCGCACAGCCGATCATCGCGCGCCGAGCTATGCCGAGCCGGGCGGAATCCGCGACCTGCTCGCAGGCCTCGGCGAATATGGCTGGGAGCCGGTGTTCGAGGGCGACAATGTCATCGCGCTCTCCGGCGATGACGGCACGATCAGCCTCGAGCCTGCCGGCCAACTCGAACTCTCCGGCGCGCCGCTGGACAATCTTCACGAGACCTGCGCCGAAACGGGGCGCCATTTGACGCAAGTGAAGGCGATCGGTGAGCGCCTCGGTCTCGGCTTCCTGGGCCTCGGCATGTGGCCGGACAAAAGCCGCGCCGAGCTGCCGATCATGCCCAAGGGCCGCTACGGCATCATGCTCAACCACATGCCGCGTGTCGGGACCATGGGCCTCGACATGATGCTGCGGACCTGCACCATCCAGGTCAATCTCGATTACTCGTCCGAAGCGCGCATGGTGAAGATGTTCCGCGTCTCCCTTGCGCTTCAGCCGCTGGCGACCGCGCTCTTCGCCAACTCCCCCTTCATGGAAGGCAAGCCCAACGGCTATCTTTCCTATCGCAGCCATATCTGGTCCGACACCGACCCGGCGCGCACCGGCATGCTACCCTTCGTGTTCGAGGATGGCTTCGGCTACGAGCGCTACGCCGATTATGTGCTCGACGTGCCGATGTATTTCGTCTTCCGCGACGGCAAATATATCGACGCCGCCGGCCAGAGCTTCCGCGACTTCCTGAAGGGCCGCCTACCCGCGCTGCCGGGCGAACTGCCGACGGTTGCCGACTGGAACGATCATCTCTCCACGGCCTTCCCCGAAGTCCGCATGAAGAGCTTCCTCGAAATGCGCGGCGCGGATGGCGGCCCGTGGAACCGCATTTGCGCGCTCCCCGCGCTCTGGGTCGGCCTTCTTTACGATGACGGTGCACTCGATGCGGCGTGGGAGGTCGTGAAGGACTGGTCGATGGAAGCCCGCGAGGCGCTGCGCAACGATGTGCCGCGCCTGGGTCTCAAAGCGCAGATCCCCGGCGGTCGCACGCTGCAGGACATTGCCGGCCAGGTCCTCGACATTGCCCGGTCCGGCCTTGCCGCGCGTGCGCGCCTCAATGGCGCGGGTGACAATGAAAGCGGCTATCTCTCCACCCTCGACGAGGTTGTCGCCGCGCGCAGGACCAATGCCGAGCGGTTGCTTGAACGCTATCACGGCGAATGGGCTGGCGACCTCAGCCGCGTCTACGCCGAGGAAAGTTTTTAGGCGACCTTGACCCAGACGGCTTGGCCCTGATCGGCCCAGTCATCGATCGCCGCGGCCAGGCATTTATACTGCATGGCGCCGGCCGCCGGTGGGTTGGGCATGTCGAGCAGGTCTATGTTGGGGTGGGCCTGGGCCGCATCGCGCCACGCCGCGTTGAAGCGAATGGTGCGGCGGCGCAGATGGATGGTAGGAATGGCGAGGTCGCCGGCCGAGGGCAGCACGACCAGCATGCGTGACTTGGCGGCCGTCACCTGTTCGCAGAACTGATGGATGCAAGCCTCGAGGAGCCCTTCGCAGTCGAGCAGGTTGACGAGGTCGGGCCACCGGTCGTCGATATAATCAAGGCCCGCCCCGTAAATGATCATCGGCGGAAAGCTCATGTCGACCATCGGGCCGGCAATCATGCGCGACAGCGAGAATTGGCGTGCTTCGGGGCTGAAATCGATGCGGTGACGCAGATCGCTAAATTGGCCAACGCTGCGTGTCTGGGAACCGAAGAGCAGCGCAATATCGCTGCGCGTCTGCCAAGGCCGCCGATGGGCGACCAGTATGGCTTCCAGAATCGCGTCGGCATCGTCGCCACTCGCGTTCAAGATGCGAATCTCCGGCATCAGTGCCCGTGCCCGCTGGAGCGCTTGCGGATCGTCATCAACCAGCAACACCTGGCTGGGCACCATGTCGAAATCGGCAATGAGCTGGCGGACGGAGTCGGCGTCTTGCGTCGCATCGAAGCGCGGCAGCACGAATTCGTCCCAAATACCCGCAGTCTCGAGACGCAGGCGCGCCAGCCCGCCAGGCGCGTCGGCGCAGATGGTGGACGCGATGCCATAGTCGTTGAAAGCCCGGATGAGCGCGGCGCGCGCCTCGACGAGTGCGCCCAGCGGACTCGTGTCGGAGGGCGCCGAAAACAGCGCCCCTTCGAGGTCCCAAATGATCAGCCCGATATGCATTGCACGGCCCCCTGTTGCCGTCCCCCAACGCATGACCGACTGTCCGCCAAATTGGTTAACGAAGCCCTAAGATGGCGATGGTGCAGCGCAAAAAAGAAGGTTTACACGCTGCCAATGATCTTGGCGGAAATCGGGGATCAGCCGCCGCCGATGATATTGATGGAAAAGGCAATGACGCCGAGATTGAAGACGAACGCGGCGAAGCTGTGAAAGAGCGCGACCCGGCGGATTGCGGGGCTGGTGATGGCGACATCGCTGGTCTGGAAGGTCATGCCGAGCGTGAAGGCGAAATAGGCGAAATCCCAGTAATCGGGTTCGGGACGCTCGGGATATTCGAGCCCGCCATGATCGCTGCCCCGGCCGCCGTCGCGATAGAAGAGAAAGGCGTAATGGAAGGTGTAGATCAGGTTGGAGAAGATCCAGCCGAGCACCAGTGTCGCGATGATGAGGATGAGCTGGGCCGTCGAGGGCGTCGCCTTCTGCCGCAGCTCCGTGGCGACGACCACCAGCATGACGGCCATCACGATGGCCGTCATTACCAGCATCAGCGTCCGGTTCGCGTCGTTCTGCCGGGCGGAGCGGCGCATCGCCTCCGGGTTGTGTGCGAAGACGGAATGCAGCGTGCTCGCAAAGACAAGCGCGGCGACATCGAAGCCCGCCATGATGCCGCTCTGCAGGCCAATCCACTGGGCCAGCGGAACGATGCTGAGCAGCGCCAGCAGAAAGAGCGCATAACGCCAGGGCAGATGCCAGAACGGTGCGGATCGGGTCGCCATCGGATTCTTGTTGGACCTTGTACGGCCCGTCGCGCAAGAGCCGCGCCTCGCTCCATTTCAAATTGCGACCGGCTGGACGGGCGCGGCGCCTGCGTCGTAATGACCGGCATCGTTCCCCGCGAGTCCCGGAGACCCTCATGCGCTACAACAAGCTCGGCCGTACTGGCCTGTTCGTCTCCGAGCTCTGCCTCGGCACCATGACCTTCGGTACGACGGAAGGGCGCTGGAAGCTGATGGGTCAGCTCGACCAGCCGACCGCCGATTCCGTGGTTAAAGCAGCCTTCGACGCCGGCATCAATTTCTACGACACGGCCAATGTCTATGCGGAAGGGTCGTCGGAAGAGCGGCTTGGGCAGGCCGTGCGCAATCTTGGGCTACCACGCGAGCAGCTGGTCATCGCGACCAAGGTGTTGGGCCCAATGGGGCCGGACATCAATGGCCGCGGGCTTTCGCGCAAACACATCATGGACCAGGTCAAGGCGAGCCTGAAGCGCCTCCAGATGGACTATATCGACCTCTACCAGGTCCATGGCTTCGATCCGACCACGCCGGTCGAGGAGACCGTCCGTGCGCTCGACGACCTCGTCCGCGACGGGCTCGTGCGCTATGCGGGCGTGTCCAACTGGGCCGCCTGGCAGATCACGAAGGCGCAAGGCATTTCCGCAGCAAACGGCCTCGCCCGCTTCGAAAGCCTCCAGGCTTATTACACCATCGCCGGACGCGACCTCGAGCGCGAACTGGTGCCGATGCTGCTCAGCGAGGGCGTCGGCCTCATGGTCTGGAGTCCGTTGGCGGGCGGGCTTCTGTCAGGCAAATATAATCGCGACGGCGACGGCGAAGGGCGCCGCGCCAATTTCGACTTCCCGCCGGTCAACAAGGATCGCGCCTTCGACATCATCGACGTGATGCGGCCGATGGCGGACGCACGCGGTGTCTCGGTGGCGCAGATCGCGATTGCCTGGCTGCTGCACCAGCGCGTCGTCTCCAGCGTGATCGTCGGCGTGCGCCGGCTCGACCAGCTGACCGACAATGTCGCCGCCTGCGCGGTCGATCTCACTGCCGAGGAACTGGCTGCTCTCGACGTCGCGAGCAGGCTTCCGGCCGAATATCCCGGCTGGATGCTCGCCGTGCAGGGCGGCTATCGCGAGACGCCGGGCACCCAGCCCTCACGCTGGTCCTAAACGACGGCTGCGGCCTCCGGCACGGCGCGGTCCATCTCCTCGTCGAGATGCGCGATCTTCTCCTCGGCCGCTTCAATGGCGTCCGGAGCGCCGGCCTCACCAATCGGCATTGACTCCGACGCTTTCGCGATCAACTCGCTGCTCGCCGCGAGCGCGGCTTGCGTGAGCTGGAGCGGCTGCATCCACAGGCGAAACAGCGCGTCGGAGAGATTCTGCTGCGCTTCGGCAAAGCTGTTCACGGTGTCGGTCATAGTCATCTCCATCAAAGGAATGGCGACTCGCTCCTGACTTGGTGGCCTCATTTAATGATCGCCTGATGACGGAGTCGCGGATCCGTCGGCGGACCGGTTATTTCTGGCGATCGAGGCCCATGACCCGCAGCAGCCAATAGACCAGACCCGAAGCCGCGATGGCGAAGAAGGTCGCGATGATCGTGCCTTCGGGGTGGCCCGCAAAGGGAAGACCGCCGGTGTTCATCCCGAAGAAACCGGTGACCATCGTCGCCGGAAGCAGCAGCGCCGTCAAGATCGACAGCACGTAGAGATTGCGGTTGGTGCGCTGGGCCGCCTGCAGATCCGCTTCTTCGCGAAGGAGGCGCAGCTGGCTCTGGAAGCTGAGCATCTCGCCGTCGATGGCGCCAAGCTGCTGCGAGAGCTTTTCGACGGTCGGCGCGAGCGCTTGGGGCATGTCCTCGTCAAGCTCCATGCGCCGGAAGACGGAGCGCATGCCGTTGAGGAGCCGGTGAAACTGCACGATTCGACGCCGCAAATGAATGAGGCGGCGATGATCGAAACCCCGGGCCTCATCCAGAAGATCATCTTCCAGCCGCTCGATGACGTCGCCCTGGCTGCGCGCGACGGCGCCGATATTTTCGATAATCGAGCTGACGAGCAGGTCCAATGCATCGGTAGCATTGCGCACCATCCGTCCATCGCGTTCGATATGGCGCCGCACCAGATCGGCCGAGCGAACCGGATGGTGCCGCGCTGTGATGATGATCCGGTCGCCTAGAACGAGGCGCAGCACGCCGGTTCGCTCCGCGTCGTGCCGGTCGAAGTCCCGCTCGACGTCGTGGAAGACGCAACCGAGCCAGCCATCGCTGACCTGAGAGCGCTGATGCTGTTCGGGCCCGAGCAGCAGCCGGCGCATGTCCTCGGGCAGGTCTGTTGCCTTGTCGATCCAGCCCCGCGTCACTTCATCGGCGAGGCTCAGGTGCAGCCAGCGGAAATTGCCGTTCTCCGGCTCACAGCCGATCGTCCCGTCCGCGCAGAAATGCGGGCGTCCGTCTTCGAAATCGATCGCCCAGATCACGGATGGCTTAATGGTCGGCATGCGCGCGCTCCCCGGATTCGCTCGCTGTGCGCTCATGGCATCCGACCGTCATTGCATGATTCCGTGACGGTTCATTGACGGAGGCAAAAGCCGTACCCTTCGGAGACCTCCGGCATGCATTAGCCGGCCAGGCCCGGCCGCCGCGCTAGCGCGTGCTCCCCTTTTCCAGGTCGTGCTTGAGGCACGCGAGCATGCCCACCGCCCGCTCAGCATGAGGGCCGATCCAGCGCTCGTGGATGTCGTGGATCGGAAGCGGGTTGAGATGGTTCCAGCGTTCGCGGCCCCGGCGCACGGCTATCACCAGGTCGGCCTCTTCGAGCACCTTGAGATGCTGCATGACCGTGCAGCGGTCGAGATCGGGGAAGTGGGCGCACAGCGTTCCAGTGGTGAGCGGCTGGTCGCGCAGATCGTCGAGCATCTGCCGTCGGACGGAAGACGAGAGCGCCTTGAAAACCCTGTCATGTGCGTCGCTGATTGACATGTTATATTTTTATAACATAATCAAGCGCGACTCAAGGCTCATTTCCAGTTGCCAAGCGCGCTCGAACTGGGTTTCGTTAGAGAGGAGTTTCCAAATGGACCTCAAATTCACCGTGTCGATCCGGATCGCAAAGCCCGTCCACGAGGTGTTCGAGGCCGTCGCCGATCCCACCAAGCTCTCCGCCTATTTCACGACCGGCGGTGCAAAAGGGCGACTGGAGACCGGGGCGACGGTCATGTGGGACTTCCATGATTTTCCCGGCGCCTTTCCCGTCGAAGTGATCGAGGTCGTGCCGGACCAGAAGATCGTGCTGCGCTGGCCAGCCCATGAAGGTCAGGCAGAAGGCCGCGCCGACGAGCCCTATTACAATGACTGCGTCTTCACCTTCGAGCCGCTGGACGGCAACACGCGGACGCTCGTCTCGGTCAGCGAAGGCAGCTGGCGCGAAACGCCGGCGGGTCTCAAGGGCGCCTTCGGCAACTGCTTCGGATGGTCGCAGATGGTCTGCGCCCTAAAGGCCTGGCTCGAATATGGCATCAACCTGCGCGAGGGTGCCTTTAAATGAGCGGCGGTCAGGCCGGCTGGCGCCTGCGTGATGCGAGCCAGCCGCCAATGCCGCCGCCGACCAGCTTGAACACATGGCTCAGCAAATAGAGCGGCGAGAACAGTTGGGCGACATTCAGTGGCGGTGCGCCCGGTACCGACGTGGCTCCGAAGTTCATCACATTGTAGAAGACGACCGCTGCAGCGCCCATCAGCACGCCGTGAAGGACGAACCGATCCTTGAGCGGGCGCGCCACCCATATGCCGAACGGAATGAACACGACCAGCGTGGCCGGGGCGACGCCGAGGTTCACTGCTTCCTGGCCGCCGATCAGGTAAAGCGGGGCAACGACGAGCATCAGGCCAAATTCAGCCGCGATGCCGATCAGCAGCACGCGCAGCCACCGGATAGATTGTCCCTGCATATGGACCTCCCCCATGTCCGATCCACTATGTCGGATTCGGCCGCGTGGGACAATCAGTGTCGCGTTCTACACCTAGTTCCCAAGCGGAACCTGGAGGCTGCTTCTGCGTTGAGAGCAGGAATGGAGGCCGTCATGGATCAGGAAATCCACAAGTCGACCGACGACGCGCGTGCAGGCAGCACGCCGCATATCGTGCGCTATGTGCTGGGGATCTCGCTGTTCCTGGCCATCGGCGCGTTGACTCTCATCTGGGTCTCGGGCGCACTCTTTAAATAGCCGTTAGCGGTCGCGGCGCCCAAGGAGACGCAGGCGCAGCGCGTTCAGCTTGATGAAGCCGGCTGCATCGCGCTGGTCGTAAGCGCCCTGATCGTCCTCGAACGTGACGACCTTCTCAGAATAGAGCGAGTAAGGCGATTTGCGTCCGGTCACGATCACGCTGCCCTTGTAGAGCTTGAGCCGGACGGTGCCGCTGACCTTCTCCTGGCTGTGGTCGATCGCCGCCTGCAGCATCTCGCGCTCTGGCGAGAACCAGAAGCCGTTATAGATCAGCTCGGCATAGCGGGGGGCCAGCTCGTCCTTCAGGTGCGCCGCGCCACGGTCGAGCGTGATCTGCTCGATGCCTCGATGCGCGAGATGGTAGATGGTGCCGCCCGGCGTCTCGTACATGCCGCGCGATTTCATGCCGACGAAACGATTCTCGACCAGGTCGAGCCGGCCAATGCCATGCTTGCGGCCCAGTTCGTTGAGCGCCGCAAACAAGGTGGCCGGGGACATCGCCTGGCCATTCAACGCGACACCGTCGCCACGCTCGAAGTCGATTGTGATCGTCTCCGGCTCGTTCGGCGCGTCCTCGGGATTGACCGTGCGGGAATAGACATAGTCGGGCACTTCCTGCCACGGATCCTCGAGCACCTTGCCCTCGGACGAGGTGTGCAGGATGTTCGCGTCGGTCGAGAAGGGCGCCTCGCCGCGCTTGTCCTTGGCGATCGGGATCTGGTGCTTCTCGGCGAACTCGATGAGGCGCTCGCGCGAGGTCAGACCCCACTCCCGCCAGGGCGCAATCACCTTGATGTCCGGGTTCAGCGCATAATAGCCCAGCTCGAAGCGGACTTGATCATTGCCCTTGCCGGTTGCGCCATGGCTGACGGCGTCGGCGTTGACCATTTTCGCGATTTCGATCTGGCGCTTGGCGATCAGCGGGCGCGCGATGCTGGTACCGAGCAGGTACAGCCCCTCATAAAGCGCGTTCGAACGCATCATCGGGAAGATGTAATCGCGAACGAACTCTTCCCGCAGGTCGTCGATGAAGATGTGCTCGGGCTTCACGCCCGCCATCTCCGCCTTCTTGCGCGCGGGCTCGAGTTCCTCGCCCTGGCCGAGGTCGGCAGTGAAGGTCACCACCTCACACTGATATTCCTGCTGCAGCCATTTCAGGATCACGCTGGTGTCGAGGCCGCCGGAATAGGCGAGGACGACGCGATTGATCTTCTCGGACATGGGCAATCCTATGGCTCGAAATTGGGGAACGGCGCGCGCCTATCAGGGGTAGGCGGGAATCGCAACCGGCGCGCACGACTGAGGCCATGATGCCACAGGCGCAGGATTGAAGCATCGCACAATGGGCACGGATCAACGCCAGAGGGCAACCTTCTCGTTGCCCCGCGCATTGGCTGCAATGGTCGACGCATAATAAGGAGTGACCCAAATGCGTGCTATTTCAAAAGTTTCCCTCGCGGCGGTTGTTGCTTTTGCAGCCATGCCTGCCCTCGCTCAGGACGAGCCTGCGCCCTTCACGGGCCCGCGCGTCGAGGTCATTGGCGGCTATGACAATGTTCAACCGGGCAACGACAATTCCGACAAGGCCGCGGAAGGGTTCACCTACGGCGTGGGCCTGGGTTACGATTTCCAGATGGGCGGTGCCGTGCTCGGACTTGAAGCCGAACTGGCAGATTCCACAGGCAAGCTTACTGGCCGCGACATCGACATCGCCGGTGACAGCCTGCGCCTGGAGTCGGATCGCGACATCTACGTCGGCGGACGCGTCGGCTTTGCCGTAGGGCCGAGCACGCTCCTGTATGTGAAAGGCGGCTACACCAATTTCCGCGTGCAAAGCCGTTATGAGAACACGAGCGGCACGGTGTTCGACCAGGGCGTGACGCTCGACGGCTGGCGCGCCGGCATCGGCCTTGAACATAGGCTTTCGCTGCTGGGCCCGAGCGGCTTCATCAAGGCCGAGTATCGCTATTCCCACTACGGCAATATCAATCTCGACAATGTGAACGCCGACATCGATGTCGATCGCCATCAGGCTGTCGTCGGCGTCGGCTTCCGGTTCTAAACGAAAGCAGGCAGCGGGGCGTGTTTAGTGGAACACGCCCCGCCGTTCGCATCGCCATATCGAGGGTGAGCGCAAATCCGCTCATCTCAAGCCGGTAACCGCCTTCGATCCGACCGGCCATACCCCAACAGGCGTCGCCGACATGAGCAATTGCACCATGCCAGGGCCCGAGAAAACCGCTATATACGAGCGGCATTCAGGGCGGAGCGGACATGGCGAAGATCAAGACCAAGGCGCATCAGCGCACGGTCGCCGACTATATGGCGACGGTGACGCACCCCG
The DNA here is from genome assembly GCA_017745115.1 of Sphingobium sp. The sequence continues at coordinate 35,242 of JAGIAA010000009.1, forward strand.
TCCGACGGAGCGACGCCCAAGCGCTGATCCCGATCATGGAACGGATCAGCGGCGAAGAGGCGATCATGTGGGGCCCATCCATCATCGGCTTCGGCAGCTATCATTACAAATATGAGAGCGGGCACGAGGGCGACATGTGCCGCATCGGCTTTTCGCCGCGTTCCGGTAGTCTGGTCTTCTACCTGGCGCCGTACCGCCGTCACGAAGAGCTGCTCGCCAGGCTCGGCAAGCACAAGGGCGGCAAGGGCTGCCTCTATGTGAACAAGCTCGCCGACGTCGACATGGCTGTGCTCGAAGCCCTCATCGCCGACGCCTGGGATGCCATGCGAGAACGCTACCCGACCTAGCCCATCGCCCGATAACGCGCTTCCGCTTCGGCCATATAGTCGCGCGTCAGCGGCAGCGTCATGCGGTCACGGGCATATTGGAGCTGGTAGATCGTCTGGCTTCCGAACCGGAAACCGGATGCCGCCGCTGCCAGATAGTAGCTCCACATACGATAGAACCGCTCGTCATAGAGCGCCACGATCTGCTCTTTCGCAGCGACCGTGCGGTCGTACCAATGACGTAGCGTGTGGTAATAATGGACGCGCAGGATCTCGATGTCGGTCGGGAGCAGCTTATTGGGCTCGCTTCCCTCCATGATCTCCGACAGCGCCGGCGCATAGCCGCCGGGGAAGATATATTTGCGCGTAAAGGCGTCGGTCCACGCCGGCCCGTCGAGGCGGCCGATGGTGTGGAGCAGCATGACCCCGTCGGGCGCGAGCAGATTGTGACAGGTACGGAAGAAGGTCCGGTAATTGGGCACACCGACATGCTCGAACATGCCGACCGAGACGATGCGGTCGAATGTGCCCTGGACATCGCGATAGTCGACGAGCTCGAACTTCACGCGATCGGCAACGCCGGCCTCCTGCGCACGCCGGCGAGCGACCTTGAGCTGCTCTTCGGAAAGCGTGACCCCGAGCACGTCAACATCGGCAACGCGATTGAGATAGAGCGCCATGCCCCCCCACCCGCAACCGATGTCGAGGACACGCTGGCCCGGCTTCAGAGCCAGCTTGGCGGCGATATGCGCCTTCTTGTCCAGCTGGGCCTGCTCGAGGCTCACCGTCTCGGGATCGGTGAAATAGGCGCAGCTATATTGCCGGTCCTTATCGAGGAAGAGATCGTAGAGCTTATCCGACAGGTCGTAATGATGAGCGACATTGTCCTTGGATGTCGACCGCTTGTTCCGGCTGTCGCGCATCTGCTTGAAGCGACCCAGGATGCGCTGGAATGCGCTGGGCTGAACGAGCTGCTTGTCGCTTTCCATCGGCGAGTTGCCGGTGACCAGCATGATGAGGTCCCAGATGCTGCCCTGTTCCAGGACGATGCGGCCGTTCATATAGCCTTCGCCGGCCCCGAGCTCCGGATCGGTCACGATCGCGCGGGCGATCGCCCCATCGGTCAGCCTGATGGTCACATCGGGAAAGCCGGGCGCTGGCGTGCCGACCGTCTCTACGACGCCATCGGCATAATTTATGGTCAGAGTACCTCGGCGAACCACGCTGCCGAGCAATCGCGTCAGAATCTTCATTGTGCTCTTCTATTTCGACTGACCGGCTGCGCAAGGGCAGCCGGCAACCCTAACTCAAATACCGGCGTACCATTCGTATCCGGCGACGTCCTCCCAGAAGCCGCCCTTGCCGCCGCGGACGTGCTTCAGGTCGGCCACGACCTCGATATGCTTGATGAACTTTGCCTGCTTGTAGCCGAGATGCCGCTCAGCACGGAGGCGAAGCGGCGCACCGTTGCGGACCGGCAGCGGCTTCTCGTTGAGCGCGAACGCCAGGATCGTCTGCGGATGCAGCGCATCGATCATGTCGATGCTCTCATAATAGACGTTCCCGCCGCCCATATCGTCCAGACAATGGAAGACGATATATTTGGCACGCGTGGAAATCTGCGCATTATCGAGAACGAGGCTCAAGGGGACGCCCCGCCATGTGCCGATCGCACTCCAGCCCTCGACGCAATCATGCCGCGTGGTCTGGATGCGGTTGGGCATGGATTTGAGCTGGGCGAGACTCAGCGTCAGTGGGCGGGCGACGAGGCCGTCGACACGCAGCTGCCAATCCGCGAAGTCGCCGCGCCACAGCGCCTTGTATTCCTCGCTATTGGGATTGACCGTGCCATTGCCGCGAAACAGGCGCGAACGCTGATCGGGCCGAAACTCGCGGGCGAGCGCATTGCGGTCCATCAGGCTGCGCTGCAGCCATTTGTGCATGTTCTCGGCAGAAAAGAGCGCCTTCTTGAAATCCTCGTTGCGGGCGAGCTTGTCGCAGCCGGCGAGCAATGTCGCGACGCTGGCCGTGAGGCCGGTCACCAGGCGGCGGCGCGTGATGATGAAGCTCATGGCTTTGGCTCCTGGGCCCTGGCTTTCGGAAGGACATACCAGCCCGTGATCATCGAGCGGATCTCGTTGATGGGGCCGGCAAGCAGTACCATCAGGATGTGAACGATGAAGAAGACGACCAACAGCCATGCAACGATGAAGTGGATCGATCGCGCCGACTGGCGCCCTCCAAACAGGTCGACGAGCCATGGCCAGGCGGCATCCATGCCGGGCGACATGGTGAGGCCGGTCAGGATGATGAGCGGCAACAGCACGAAGATGACTGCGATGTAGCTTCCCTTCTGCAGCACATTGTACCGCGTCGCCGCTTCGCCGGACGGGAAGCGCAGGCGGGCATGATCCTTGATGTCCTGCCAGACGTGGCCTGGCTTGAGATCGCCTTTTCGGAAGGCAAGGTCGCGGCTGATGTGGCGGTTGACGAGGCTCCAGAGCATGTAGGCAAACAGGGCGATGGCGAAGATCAATGCGAATGCGAAATGCCAGCGCCGTGACAGGGCGAGATCATATTGCGCGGGAAGCGTCAGCCAACTGCCGAAGCGCGCCTTCTGAAACCAGGGCTTGTCGAAATTAGCGCCGAGTTGGCCCCAGTAGAGTCGCGGGTGGGCATTGAAGATGCCGAGGCCGCTGGAGAAGAGCACATAGAGGCAGAGCGTATTGAGCCAGTGCCAGAGACGCGTCGAAAGCCGGTGGCGCTTGATCCTGGCGGGGACAGCGCCCTCTCCTTGCGGTTCGTCGGCCATAGGCGGCTCCGTTCGCTCCAATCCCTGCGCTTTCAGCCTAGTGCGATTGGACGAACCCGCAAGCCCTGACAGCATCGACCGCTCGGCCTTTCTGACACGAGACCAGCCCGACCGGCTCGACTGTCACCTCAGCGCATCACCCGAATCTAAGTTATTGTTCATTCATTGAAGAGACAGCTTGCGGGTTCATATAGGCGATGCCGCATCGGCCTGGTGCGGATTGGAATTGGAAGAACGAAATCTCCACGACAAATGGGGAGATGTTGCTTGGTATATAGATAATACGATCAGATATATTCTTCCATGAATAAAACGTTATCGCGCCATATCGGGCTTTAGCGTGCATATTATTATATGAGGATCTTATGAAGACTGTGATTTTCGCAGCGACGGCTGCTGCCCTCACCGTTCTCGCCGCCCCCGCATTTGCGCAGGACGACACCACCTTCACGGGACCACGAATAGAAGCTCTCGCCGGCTATGACGCCGTCAGGACAAACAGCAATGGCCTCGGCAATCCGGATGGCTTCCTGTACGGCGCCGGCGTCGGTTACGACTTCCGCTCGGGCAACACGGTGTTCGGCATCGACGCGGAATTGACGGACTCGACCGCCTCGGTGAACACGGTGGCCGGCCCGATCGACGCCACGCGCGACATCTATGTCGGCGGGCGCGCAGGCCTGGTGCTCGGGACGAAGACCCTGGCCTATGTGAAGGCCGGCTATTCCAACGCGCGCATCGAAGGCGCGGGCTTCAACAATAATGGCAGCGGTCTGCGCGTCGGCGCCGGTCTCGAATATGATCTCGGCAACAAGCTCTTCGCCAAGACCGAATATCGCTACACCAACTATGAGCAGGATGTGGAACGCCACCAGTTGCTGGCAGGCGTCGGCTTCCGCTTCTGATCCTGGTTCTCCGAGGAGAGCAGGAAGGGCGGCTTCGAAAGAGGCCGCCCTTTTTGCACGCTTGGCTTATCGGCGACCGCCCCCACCGCCGAACGGCGGCATCAAACCGAACACTTCCGTGATCCAGTAGCTGGGCATGGCCTGCCCCGCGGCATCGGTCGCCGGCGTGAATTTCGCGTTCTTCATGATCGCATCGCAGGCCGCCTTATTGACCGCCTCGGTCACGGTCGCGCGCTGAACGACACATGCCGTCGGCTTGCCCGTTTCATCCACCATGACGCGGAACGTGTTCTTGCCACCAAGCACTTTCTGGAACTCGGTGAACGGGATCGTGCCACTGGGTACCCAGGCACTTGCCGGGCCCTGCGGCGCCGCGGGCTTGGTCAGCGTCTCATGCCGCTTGGCATCGAGCCCCCACGAAGCAATCAAGTCAGTGACACAGTTTTGCAGCGCGCCGATCGGCGCCTCGAGCGAGCCCGTCTCTAGCGCGATGGGCTCCGCCAGGCCTTCGCCTATCTCGAAGGAGGACAGCGCCTTGGCCGCAGTCCGCTCTTCATCCTTCTTATATGGCTTGAAGGCCGGTGGCGCGCCCGGAGCGCCTGGTGCCGGCGGCGACATCATGGTCGGACCTAGATCGAAATACTGCTTTCCATCGCCCGTCTTCGAGATGAGGATGGGCGCCTTCCAGTTCTGACCGGTCGGCCCGAACTTCACGCCCCATTGGGCCGCGCCCCGAAACGGCCTCACGCCCTCGCCGACCAACATCAGCCGCAGGAACGGGCCGGGCTGCGTGCGCTCGATCATAAATGTCAGCTGATTTTTCCCGTCCGTGAAGACACGGCCGAGATCACAATAGTCGTCGCCATAGTCTGCGGCCCAAGGACCAGCCGCCTTCCAGTTCGCCGCATGCGCGGCAAAGGACATGGTCGCGGCAGCAAGAATCGCCACGACGAACTTTAAGGACTTCATCTCATCCTCCCCCTCTTTTGCGCAGACATAGACAACGAGGGGAGCGGCGGCAATATAATGGCCGTAGCTTATGACCCACATGGACCAGCGCGGGTGGGAGCGTGTCGGCAAGCAACGATGACGACCGGATAAACGGCAGACAAAGTCAATTTGGAGCGATCAGCCCAAAGCCGCCTGCTTCTCTTCGGCCAGACGATCCAGCTCGGCGCGGCTCTTCTTCTCCGAAGCCGATTTCAATTGCCCGCAAGCTGCCATGATATCCCGCCCGCGCGGCGTACGCACGGGGGCGGAAATGCCGGCCTCGAACACGATGTCCGAGAAACGCTTGATGCGCTCCGGCGTCGAGCATTCGTAGACCGCACCCGGCCAGGGATTGAAGGGGATGAGGTTTACCTTGGCCGGCAGCTTGTACTGCTTGATCAAGCGAACGAGTTCGCGAGCGTCCTCATCGCTGTCATTCTTGTCCCTGAGCATCACATATTCGAAGGTGATGCGCCGGGCATTGTTGGCGCCGGGATAGTCGGCGCAAGCCTGCAGCAATTCCTCGATGCCGAACTTGCGGTTGATCGGCACGATCTCGTCCCGCACATCCTTGGTCACGGCATGGAGCGAGACAGCGAGATTGACGCCGATCTCTTCGCCAGCGCGCGCCATCATCGGCACGACGCCGCTGGTGGAGAGCGTGATCCGTCGTTTCGAAAGCGCAAGCCCGTCGCCGTCCATCACGACCTTGAGAGCATCGCGAACATTCTCGAAATTGTAGAGCGGCTCGCCCATGCCCATCATGACGATGTTGGTGAGCAGACGACCGTCGGGGCTATATTGGGGAGCGTCGTCATCTTCGTCATCTTCGTCATCTTTGCCCATATCGACCATCGTACCTTTGGGCCACTCGCCCAGGGCGTCGCGCGCGAGCATGACCTGGCCGACAATCTCGCCGGGCGTCAGGTTGCGGACGAGGCGCATCGTGCCGGTATGGCAGAAGCGGCAGTTGAGGGTGCAGCCAACCTGGCTGGAGACGCAGAGCGTGCCCCGGTCCGCGTCCGGGATGAACACCATTTCATAGTCCTGGCCGTCGTCGGAGCGCAGCAGCCATTTGCGCGTGCCGTCCGATGAGACCTGTGCCTCGATCACCTGCGGCCGGCCGATCACGAAGCGCTCGGCAAGCCAGGGGCGCTGGGTCTTGGCGATGTCGGTCATCGTGTCGAAATCCGTGACCCCGCGATGATAGAGCCAGTGGAAGATCTGCTTGGAGCGCAGCTTGGCCTGCTTCTCGTCGAGACCCGCCGTTGCCAGCTCCGCCTTGATCTGCGCGCGCGACAATCCGACTAGATCGATGCGCCCATCTTCTCGAGGCGTGATCTCGCGCTTCACGGGCACGGGATCGACATGGCCGGGGATCGGCATGAGAGGCGTCGCAGCTGTAGGCATGGCCGCGCATATAGTGCGGTTGCCGTGAATTGGGAAGCTTTGCCAATTCTGGCAGCGTAGCGCGCGGATGATCAACCGCCTTGGCTGGTCGAGATCAGCCATGCGGTTGACGCAGGCCAATTAGTCATACATAGTATGACTAATTGCGTGACGCGGCCTTTCCGACATCGGGCACGGAAGCGCTCATGAATGAGAAACAGGTCTTTATCACGACGAATATTATGTTATATCATACTATATGATGGAGGGGAACGCTATGGCCTTCAGTCACGACCGAACCTGGATCGGGACATCTCCCAGCCGTCTGCAGTTGATTCCCCTGGGCTTGCTCGCAATCGTGATCGCTCTCCCTTTCCTTGTTCAATGGCGCACCGAGGCTTCGTATCGCATCCCAGCCACGCGATTTTTCGATGGTCTCCCGGTGGCCGGCGCCTGGCGCGACGCTCAAAAAGCAGGCTTCAATTATTGCATCGATTTCAAGGTCACCATGCGCTGCCGGCGGACCGGTCTGACGCTGATGGGCCATGGCCCGTACAGCGCCGCGATCGACCTGGAGGGTGGCGACGGACGCGGCGGTTTCGATCAGCTCACACTCTGGAGCGACAGGGATCAGGATGCACCGATCGACCTCGCCGAGGACCTGGAACGGCGCGGCTGGGAATCCTGCCGCACCAAACGAAACGGATGGGGCGACCAGCACATCTTCATGCAAAAGGGCGCGCCCCTCCGGATTTCCATCGACATCAGCTATTATGGCAAGCGGCGGATCACGGTGATTCCGGAATGGCATGGGCCCAAGCCGGTCTGCGAGACGGGCTATCTCACAGGGTGACGAAGAAGATCAACGACGCGACCGCCATGACAAGCGTCGCAGCCCAGCCGAGGATCGTCGCCCGGCGGCCGAGCGTCAGCTTCCCCATAGCCTTGGGATTGCGGGCGATGAGCATCATGACGACCATGGTCGGCGCCGCGAGCACGCCGTTCACCACCGCCGCCCAATAGAGCGCCTTCACGGGATCGATGCCGACTGAGTGCATCGCAGCGCCCGCCAAGGTGGTCACGGCGATCGTGCCGTAGAAGAGGCGTGCGTCGACCAGCCTGGCATTGAGGCTGCCTTGGCCGCCAACCGCTTCCGTCACGGCATAAGCCGCGGACGCCGCCAGAATGGGAACGGCCAGCATGCCCGTGCCGATGATCCCGAGCGCGAAGAGGGCGAAGGCAAAGTCGCCGGCAACGGGGCGCAGCGCCTCCGCTGCCTGGGCCGACGTGGTGATCTCGGTCACGCCATGGGCGTTCAGCGTTGCGGCGGTGGCGAAGACAATGGACAGCGCCACGAGGTTGCTGAAGCCCATGCCGGTCAATGTGTCGATGCGGATGCGCCTCATCTCCGGCCCGGCAGCCCGCGGCGTCGTATACAGCGGCTTTGCGTTGCGGCGCTGGGCCTCCTCGACCTCCTGCCCCGCCTGCCAAAAGAAGAGATAGGGGCTGATCGTCGTGCCCAAGATCGCGACGAGCGCGACGGCATAAGCCGGCGTCCAGCTGATCTGTGGGACAACAAGGGAATAGAGCGCGCGGCCCCAGGGCACGTCCGCGACCAGCACCACAGCGACATAGGCGAAGAGTGAGATCGTCGTCCATTTAAGCACGGCAGCATAGCGCGCGTAGCTGAGGCGAATCTCGAGCACGATGCAGACGATGCCGAAGAGCAAGGTGTAGAACCCCGCATTGCCGCCCGCGATCAGCTTCGTCGCAGCGCCCATGGCAGCAAGATCGGCGCCGAGATTGATGATGTTCGCGACCAGCAGCAGTAAGACCACCACGAACAGGACCGGACGGGGATAATGTTTGCGCAGGTTGCGGGCGATGCCGGTCCCGCTAACCCGGCCGATCTCCGCCGCAACAATCTGGATGACGGCCATGAGGGGGAAGCTGAACAACAACGTCCACGACAGGCCGTAGCCGAATTGCGCACCGACCTGGCTATAGGTCCCGATCCCACTTGGATCGTCATCGGCCGCGCCCGTGACCAGGCCCGGCCCCAACCCGCGCAGGAAGCTTCCGACCGATGGCTTCTTCGGTTCGGCGTCGTCCTGAACTTCAGCCAAGCGCCCATTCCACAGCGGCCTGGGCGTGGAGGATGGTGGTGTCGAGCACCGGCACGAGCGCGTCCTCCGGCCTCACCAGCATGCCGATTTCGGTACAACCCAGGATGATGGCGTCGGCGCCGTCGCCCGCGAGCTGCTCCATGACGTCCTTGTAGATTTTGCGCGAACCCTCTTCGAAGCGGCCCGCGACGAGTTCCTCGTAAATGATGCGATGCACTTCGATGCGGTCGGGTTCTTCGGGCACGATCACTTCAACTCCGGCCTCTTCAAGGCGTTCCCGATAGAAGCCCTGCTCCATCGTATAGCGCGTGCCGAGCAGGCCGACCGTCTCGATCTCCATCTCGGCGAGCATGCTCTCGAGTGGATCGGCGATGTGCAGAAGCGGAATGGAAATGGCGTTTTCTATGGCGTCAGCGCAGCGATGCATGGTGTTGGTGCAGAGCAGCAGGAATTCCGCACCCGCGGCTTCCACGTCCTGCGCCGCCTGCGCCATCACGGCATCGAGCCCCGCCCAATCGCCGCCGCGCTGCAATTCCTCGATCGGCGCGAAGTCGAGGCTGCGCAGCACCAGATCGGCTGAACTATGCCCGCCCAGCCGCGCCTTCACGCCGAGATTGATCAGCCGATAATAAATGGCAGTGCTTTCCCAGCTCATGCCGCCGATGAGACCAATGCGTTTCATCGGTGCGCACATCCCAGGGCAGCGGCGTCGATCGCCGTGGCGGCACCACGCAACTCATAGCGATCCGAAAAAGCGGCGCCATTCTGCGCGCGGCCGTGAACAGCCATATCTCCGCCAGCGCGGAGCGCTGCCACGACGGCCGCATCATCGCGACGATCCCTAGACCAGACATCGGCCCCGCCACCCGCCAAGGCGAAGCGCTTGCCTCCAATGCTCAGCGTCGCGACACCGCCCTTTTGCAATTGTTGGCTGAGTCGAATGTTGATCTGTCCGCGCACGCCTTTGCGCGGCCAGAAGCCGACCGACGCGAAGGGCAGCCAGCCACGCTTCATATCCCGCACCCCCAGCGGCTCGGCCGTCGCGAAGCAGCGTGGTTCACCGGCGTCGCGGAACGCGCCCCATCGACCGAAAATGCCGAGCACATCGCGCGCCAGTACCGGCGCGGACAGCACCGCAGACAGCGCAAACAACAGTACAGCCGATGCCATCCGCACGCCTTTGCCCCTCGCCCGAAGTTGCTTCATCGCCCACGGCAAAGCCCATCGACATGGGATTGGCAAGAGTGCGGGGATAACTCTGTCCATTTTCCGCCGCCGCTCTTGCCCGTCGCGGCTTTTTCGATAAGGAAAGGAACCCCATGAGCGGACGCTTTCTTGTCCGACTCCACTCAACCGGGCAGAAACGGAACCGAACGGGATGAAGGCCACCATCGAACGCGCAACCCTGCTGAAGAGCCTCGGCCATGTGCAGTCGGTGGTCGAGCGGCGCAACACCATTCCGATCCTCTCCAACGTTCTCATCGACGCGACGAGCGACGGCGCGATCCGGCTGATGGCAACGGATCTCGACCTGCAGGTCGTCGAAAATGTGCAGGCGGGCGTGGACGGCGCCGGCGCCACCACCGTTTCGGCACACACGCTCCACGACATCGTGCGCAAGCTTCCCGAAGGAAGTCAGGTGCGACTCGAGGCAGCTGACGGCAAGATGTTGGTGCAGGCGGGGCGTGCCCGGTTCAACTTGCAGACGCTGCCGCGCGACGACTTCCCGGTCATCGCTGAGGGCGCGTTGCCGACCAGCTTCGAGCTGCCGGCCGCGACACTCATCCAGATCATCGACAAGACGCGCTTTGCGATCTCCACCGAAGAGACGCGTTATTATCTGAACGGCATTTTCTTCCACGTCGCGGACGACCCGGCGCCGGTGCTGAAGGCCGCTGCGACGGATGGCCACCGCCTCGCTCGCGTGACGGTTGCGCGCCCGGACGGTGCGGAAGGCATGCCGGACATCATCGTTCCGCGGAAGTGCATCGCGGAGCTGCGTAAGCTGCTGGACGAGGTCGACGGCAGCGTCCGCGTCGACCTGTCGCCGACCAAGATTCGCTTCGACCTTGGCAATGCCGTGCTGACCAGCAAGCTGATCGACGGTACCTTCCCGGATTACAGCCGCGTCATCCCGACGGGGAACGACAAGCTCCTGAAGATCGACCCGCGCAGCTTCGAGGAAGGCGTCGACCGCGTCGCAACCATCGCGACGGAGAAGACCCGGGCGGTCAAGATGGCGCTGGAACGCGACAAGATCACGCTCTCCGTGACCAGCCCCGAGAACGGCACGGCGGCCGAAGAAGTACCTGGCGCCTACACCTCGGAAGGCTTCGAGATCGGCTTCAATGCGCGCTACTTGCTCGACATTCTCGGCCAGGTACAGGGTGACGCCATCGAAATGCATCTGGCCGACGCCGCTGCACCGACGCTGATCCGCGAGAACGACAAGGCACCGGCACTCTACGTGCTGATGCCGATGCGGGTGTGAACGGTAAGCCTCACGATCCTATCTGCGCGATTGCCAACCCCGAAGATCGCGATGCGGTCATCGCGCTTTGGGAGGCGTGCGGTCTGACGCGGCCGTGGAACGACCCGGTCTCCGATTTCGATTTCGCGCTGGGCGGTGCTGCATCGACCGTTCTGGTCTTACGTCAGGGCGCGGCGATTATGGGCGCGGCCATGGTGGGCCACGACGGTCATCGCGGCGGCGTCTATTATGTCGCGATCGACTCGGCACAACAGGGGGAGGGTCTCGGACGCCTGCTCATGCGCGGCGCCGAAGACTGGCTGCGCGAACGTGCCGTGCCCAAGCTCAATCTTCTCGTCCGCAAGGAAAATGCGACCGTGATCGGTTTCTACGAGGCCTTGGGATATATCGACCAGGACTGCATCAGCCTGGGCAAATGGCTGGAAGAACCGCGGGCATGAACCAGCGCCTGACTACAACAACAATGCCAGCGCAGGTCAGTCATCAAGATATGGAAAAATAATTTCCGCATTTCAGATAATTGTTTGGTTAAGATAACTTAACTTCGATTATCCGGAACTATATCCCGACAACGCCTTTTCTCTTCACACCATTGAATTGACTTGTCTTTGATGATGAGGAGAGAAACATGGGATCGCTGGATAAAACCTTCCGCAGTGTGCGGCGTGAGACGCGCTGCCCGACAAATTTCCGGGCAATCCTGCATTGGGACGACACTTATGCCTTCGTACAGGTTGCCGACATCGCGAATAACGGCTTCCGCCTGATCGGCGAATGCCTGCCTTACGCCGGCGCCCGCGTGCGAATCGGCGCCAAGGGGCTCAACGCGTCCGGTCTTGTCGTCTGGCGGACCGAGCAGAGCTGCGGGGCCGTGCTGCACGAACCGATCAACGCGCTGCGTGTCGTGCGGCACAACACCTCCGCGCTGGCCCGGCGCGTCCAGCGTGAGCCGCTCGATGCCATCCACATCGAAGTGCTGGCCGAACGCGTGCTGGACACATTCCACACCGAAGACAGCGCCATGGCATTCCTGCGCGGGAGCAGGGTCGACCAAACGCAAGCATGGACTAGGTCCGGCTCGCCGTGACCATGTCATCCACGCGGACGAACTTCTCACGCGGGGCGCCCGTGCGGGCGCGGCTGATCTCGGCAAGGTCGATCTTCTGCCAGTCGCGGAAGGTGACGATGTCGAGGTCGCGCGCTTCGATCAGGGCATCCAGCCCCGAGCGACCAGGCTTGCCTGCCGCCTCGGGCTGATCCTTGGCGATTTCTTCGGCGATCAGGAAGCCGTCGGGCTTGTTGGTGCCGATCGTCCCCGTGGGTCCGCGACGCGCCCAGCCCACGCAATAGAGACCGGGCGAGATGCGTCCGTCGACATTGGCGAAGCGCCCGGCCTTTTCGTCATAAGGCACGTCCGGAATCGGCGGCGTGCGATAACCGATGCAGCTGATGATCAGTCCGGCCGGGATCGAATAGGTCTCGCCCGTACCGACCGCAGCGCCATCCGTGCCCAGTACGGTGCGCTCGACAACCAGCGCCTGCGCACGCCCCTCGCCTTCGACGCGAACCGGCGCGGCGAAGAAATCGAAACGCACGGGAAGCCCTTCGCCCGCAGGGTGTGCGGCAAATTCACGGAGCAGCGTGACCGACTTGCGTTGTCCGGGTTCGAGGGCCTGGTCGCTCTCCGCCGGCGGCATGTCGGCCGGATCGACGACCGGATGGGCATGCGCCAGGTGACCGAGTTCTCCTAGTTCCTTGGGCGTCATGGCGATCTGGTGAGGCCCCCGCCGGCCGATGATCGTGATGGACCGCGCCCGCGCTCCGGTGAGCGTCTCCAACGCATGATGCACGATGTCGCTGCCTTCGAACTCCGCTGCGCTCTTGGCGAGGATCCGCGCACAATCGAGCGCGACATTGCCATTGCCGACGATCGCAACGTCCTGGTTGTCGATCAGGGGCGCCAGGTCCGCATGGTCCGGATGACCATTATACCAGCCGACGAACGCCGCACTGCCGAGCACACCGGGCAGGTCGTCCCCAGGGATGCCGAGCCGCCGATCAAAGGGCGCCCCGGTCGCCAGGATCACGGCGTCGTAGAGGTCGGTCAGCTCCGATATGGTGACATCGCCGCCGACCGCCAGCTTGCCGATGAACCGGACATTGTCCGTCAGCGCGATCGCCTCATAGCGGCGCGCGACTGCCTTGATCGACTGATGATCCGGCGCAACGCCCGAGCGGATGAGCCCGAAAGGCACCGGCATTTTATCAAGGATATCAATGCGAACATCATCACCAAACTGCTTCTGGCAGGCCTCGGCGGTGTAGTAGCCGGCAGGGCCCGAACCTACGATCGCGATGTGCCGCATGGCCTCTCCTTGGCTTGCTCGCCGTCCGCTGCGGGACTGGCGCAGCGAGTGACGAGCCTAGCCTCGCCAGCGCCGCGCGCAAGACCCTGGACAAAGGCCATGTTCTCCGCTCCTCCAAAAGTATGATCCGGGTCACAAAGTAACGCTTCTTCAATCGCCTGCGTGCCAAGAGGCGGCATGGTTTTTGTCCGTCCAAGAGCGGGTCTTCCGCCCATTCAGCGGCCAACCTGGAAATCAATCCTTGGTGCCGCCGATGATCAGGATGGCCGGGAGATAGCCCGGCTATCCGAAACCTTGCGTCAGATTGGCCGGGATTGGGCCGTCGTCCTCTTCGTACGACTTGCCCTCGCGGCTCTGTTTCTGGGTCTCGGATTTTTCTCGCCCGAGGTCCGCAGCCTGTCTTTCCAACTTGCGCTAGGCAGCTGGCTTCTCGCAGACTTGACGATCATCTACGCGCACCGGCTTCCTCGGTTTGATAGCATGGCTCCGAACAGGCGGCTCTGGATCATGGCTGGCCTCGTCTTCGCGTCAGCGCTCACATTCCGTCTGTGCGCCGCCACGGCTCTCAAGACAGAGACCATCCCATTGTTGATCGCGACGCTGACGCCGGCACTGCTGGTTTTGTCGATCGTGGGCCGGTTGCATGCCTTGGGCATGGCGCTGGCCATTGGCGCGAGCGTCGGCCTCTTCATTGTCCTGCCCGATCCTCTGCTTGTCACACCCTATGTCGCGCTGGCCGGCGGTCTGACAATATTGCTGGGCCGCGAATATTGGACACGCTCGCATCTGGTGACGCAGCAAGCCGCAACTCAGGGCCCACTTAGCGGAGAACAGGCCAAGGCACTGCTCGAGGAATTCGAGCAGGCCGGGCGGGGCTGGTTCTGGGAAACCGACCGAACCGGCAAGATCAGCTACATTTCAGAAACGCTCGCCACACAGGTCGGGCGTCAGGCGACCGACCTGTTCGGAATGCCTTTCGCCGACCTGATCGCTGCATCGGGGATGGGGACGGACAGCGAAAACCAGCGGACGCTCGGTTTTCATTTCTCCGCTCGCACTGCTTTTTCCGACATGGCCGTGCGTGCCGCGATCGAGGGCGAAGAACGCTGGTGGTCGGTATCAGGGCGCCCGATCGTCACCGAATTCGGTCAGTTTCTCGGCTTTCGCGGCAATGGCTCGGATCTCACGGAGATGCGTCGCAGTCAGGCCGAAGTTGCCCGTCTGGCCAGTGTGGACGCGCTCACCGGCCTCGCCAATCGCCCGCAAATGATGCAAGCCTTCGAGCAGGCTTTGCACAGCCCTACCGGCATGACCGGCGATTGCGCCTTGTTCCTCCTCGATCTCGACCGGTTCAAGGAGGTGAACGACACGATGGGGCATCCGGCGGGCGACGCGCTGCTACGCCAGGTCGCCCAGCGCCTGCTCCGGCTCGTCGGGCCGAAGGGCAAGGTCGGCCGTATCGGCGGCGACGAATTCAAGATCATCCTGCCCGGCATGGTCGAGATGATGGCGCTCGCCAAACTCGCCGACGCCATCATCTACGCCATCTCCGAGCCCTATGAAATCGACGGTAGCCAGGTCGTCATCGGTGTTTCCATCGGCATTGCGCTGGCGCCAGCAGACGGCGAAAGCACCGAGACCCTGATCCGCAACGCAGACCTCGCGCTCTACACCGCAAAGGGCGACGGTCGTGGCCAGTTCCGCTTTTTCATGCCTGCAATGCATGCCGAGGCAGAAGACCGCCGGTTGCTTGAGGGCGAGCTGCGCCGGGCCATTCTGACTGGCGGTTTGCATCTTGAATATCAGCCTGTGGTCTGCGTGGGGAGTGAGCGCATCACAGGCTTCGAGACCCTCATCCGCTGGCATCATCCAGTGCGGGGTTCGATTTCGCCGGCGGTGTTCATTCCAATAGCCGAGGAAGCAGGGCTGATCGGCGCCATCGGTGAATGGGTGCTGCGCACAGCCTGCAACGACGCGACGAAATGGCCGAAGGGGACGCGCGTTGCCGTCAACGTTTCGCCCATACAGTTCGCCAATCCCGCGCTCCCCAGCATCGTGATCAGCGCTCTCGCCAATTCCGGCCTGCCACCGGCCCAGCTGGAATTGGAGATCACGGAGAGCGTATTCCTGTCCGATCAGGACAATACGGACAGCATGTTCGCCCATCTCAAGAATCTGGGTATACGCCTCGCGCTCGATGACTTTGGAACAGGTTATTCGGCGCTCGGCTATTTGAAAACCGCGCCGTTCGATAAAATCAAGATCGACCAGAGCTTCGTGCGTGGCGCCGCAATCAAGGGCAGCCGCAACGCCGCGATCGTAAAGTCCATCGTCAACCTGGCCGAGGCACTGGGCATGGAGACGACGGCGGAGGGCGCGGAGACATTGGACGAGCTGGATCTCATCCGCTCGCTGGGCTGCAGCCACATCCAGGGCTTTGTCTACGGACGCCCCATGGCGATGGACGCGACACAACAGCTGCTTGCCGAAAATGACGGCCATGCTGTTGCGCAAGGCCACAAATCCAGCCGCGAGCCGCGCATGACGATGCTGCGCACCGTCACGCTCACCCATGGTGAAAACAGCTATACCGGGCGCATCCGCAACGTCTCCCCGAACGGGGCGTTAATCGAAGGCCTTCGTGATGTGCCGGTGGGCACGGCTTTCAGCATCGAATTCGGCGGCCGTTACAGCGTGAAAGGTCATTGCCGTTGGTCGAGGGAAGACCGTATGGGCGTCGAATTCGAAGCGTCGGTCAGCATCGACCGCATACGCGCTGCGGACAAGCCGGCGTCAGCCGTCAAGCGTAGCCAGCCACAGCAGGCGGAACCCAAGCGAGCCGCCGGCTAAGGGCTGTCGACAGGCCCCTTCCGTGTCGATACGGTCGGTGCGTGAGTAACCTTGAATACCTCGCCGCAGCGCTCGGCATCATCAACATCGTCCTCATCGTCCTTCGTAGCCTTTGGAATTATCCGTTCGGCATCGCGATGGTCGCGCTGTCCTTTTTCGTGTTTTTCGAGGCCAAGCTTTACAGCGACGCGTTGCTGCAGATCTTTTTCCTTGTCGTGCAACTCTATGGCTGGTGGTCCTGGTTTAAGGGGCGCGACACGCAGGGCGTGCTGATCGTTGAGCGGGCCGGCATGCGAACGATAGCGGGCTGGAGCGTCGGCATAGTGATCGCAACCGGCCTTTGGGGCTGGCTCATGCATGCGCTGACCAATGCCGCCTTCCCCTGGTGGGATGCGGCCGTGGCCATGATCAGCATTGCCGCACAGATCATGATGTCGCGGCGATGGATCGAAAACTGGATGCTCTGGGTACTCGTCGACGCCTTGGCGGTCGGCCTTTATGCGACGCGCGGCCTTTGGGCATTCGCTGCCCTTTATGTCGTCTTTTTTGTCGTCGCGGCATGGGGCTGGTGGGAATGGCTCAGGGTCGGCCGGGCACAACACGGCAAAGTGGCATCGGCGACATGACGAAGGCGCGCACGATCTGCCTGCATGGACCAGAGAGCGTCGGCAAATCGATCATGGCCGAGCGGCTTGCCGCAGCGCTGGGTGCGCAGCTGGTGCCCGAATATGGCCGGGCCTATTGCGCCCGTCACGGCACCGATCTGCGAATGGCAGATCTCGTCGACATGGCAATGGTGCAGACCGACCTGATCGCCGAGGCGAGCGAAACCGCCCCGCATTGGGTCGTCGCCGACACTGACGCGCTGATGACGGCCGTGTGGGCCGATATGATGCTCGGCAAGCGCGACGCCTGGTTTGCGCGGTTCGACGACACTGCAGATCTCTATCTGCTGCTGGACATCGACCTGCCATTTGTCGACGACGGCCTGCGCATCTATGGCGGTGCCGACGAGCGGGCTCGCTTCTTCGATCTATGCAAGGCCGAGTTGAAGCGGCGCGAAGTCGCTTGGGCGCTGGTCGGCGGAACGGGCGAAGCGCGTCTCGAAAACGCTCTCGCGGCGATCCGCAAACGGTTCGGCGACCGAAACAGGCGCTAGGCCCGGGCGGCGATCAGACCGCCCGAGCAGCAATCCACTTATTTTGCAGGCGCGAGCGCGGTGTTCTGCACCCAGCCGACATTGTCATTCTCGTCGGCGATCTCCCACCAGACATCCTCCTTGTTGCCGGTGGGATAGACCGTCGCCCCAACAGGCAGCGAACGGACGATCGCCGCCTTCGAGTTGGCAGCCTTGCGCATCGTGACGACCTGCTGGACGGCATAGGACCGCACCGGTGCATCCGCGCCGGGCGTGCCCGAAAGACCACCCAGCTGGGTGACCATCTTGGTGTAAGCGTCGAGATAAGCGAGGACGATCACCTGACCGATATCGGTGTTCTGATAACCACCGCCGCCTACGGCCGCGAGACCGCCCATCCAGCCGAGGCCGCCACCGGCGCCGAAGCTGAGGTCCGACTTGCGGGCATAGCCGTCGGTCAGCGCCTCGTCCTCGGTGGTACGCGCATTAACAAGCTCGAGCGTGACATTGGCTTCGCTCTTCTTGATGTTGATGCCGCCCGCGATGGCACCAAGCGTGCCGCCCATGAAGCCGCCGAGCAGACCGCCGACCTTGCTGCCGCCACTGTTCTTGTTCGACGACACGATGTCCGGCTGCAGGAAATAGTCGGCGGCCTTGGTCTGGCCTTTGCCGACATTGCTCCCGCGCTGGAGATCGCCATTGGCGGCCATCGCCTTCTCCATCGCGCTGCTCTGGGAAGCCGCGCCGCGATTCACCAGGCTGAAGCAGCCCGATTGCTGGACGAACAGCTTGATGATCGCCTCCGGGCTGCCGAGATTGAGCTCCCGCCACCATTGCTTGTCGGGCTCGACGATGGCGAGCGTACCGAGCTTGCGGGTGCACTTGGGAATATCGCGCTGACCCTTTTCCTGATCCTTGCGGCCGGACGATGCGCCCTTGGTCGTGCCGTCCTTGTTCTTGTTGTCCGACGAACTCATCGTCGCCGCCGACACCATCACCGGCGACACCGCGACGGCGAGCGCGGTGGTGGCCAGGATGACTTTATGGAATCCTCTCATGTGACTTCCCCCACATATGCGAAACTGAATGCCGCCAGTTTACCACAGCCATGCCGATAGACAAGCAATGCACCGGCTTCGGGCCGGCCATGTCATGGCGCGGACGCCAGGTATTGGACGGAACCGACGGCGCTTTGCCTTTGATGCGCAGCCCTGCTAACGGGCCGCGATGGCTGACCTTTCTCATATCCGCAACTTCAGCATCATCGCGCATATCGATCATGGCAAGTCCACGCTCGCGGACCGGCTGATCCAGCGGACGGGGGGCCTCTCCGACCGCGAGATGACCGCACAAGTCCTTGATAATATGGACATTGAGAAGGAACGCGGGATCACGATCAAGGCGCAGACCGTGCGCCTGGACTACACCGCGAAGAACGGCGAGAAATATGAGCTCAACCTCATGGACACGCCGGGCCATGTCGACTTCGCCTATGAAGTCTCCCGCTCCCTGGCTGCCTGCGAAGGCGCGCTGCTGGTCGTGGACGCGGCGCAGGGCGTCGAGGCGCAGACGCTCGCCAATGTCTACCAGAGCATCGAGCATGACCATGAGATCGTGCCGGTCATCAACAAGATCGACCTGCCCGCCGCGGACCCGGACAAGGTGAAGCACGAGATCGAGGACGTCATCGGCCTCGACGCCAGCGACGCGGTCCTCGCCTCGGCCAAGAGCGGCATCGGCATCGACGACGTGCTCGAGGCGGTGGTCGCCAAGATCCCGCCACCGAAAGGCGACCGCGACCAGCCGCTCAGCGCCATGCTCGTCGACAGCTGGTACGACCCCTATCTGGGCGTCGTCATCCTGGTGCGCGTGATCAACGGCGTCATCAGGAAGGGGCTGAACATCAAGTTCATGATCGGCGGCACCGAGCATCTGATCGACCGCGTCGGCTGCATGCGCCCGAAGATCGAGGCGCTGCCGGAGCTCGGCCCCGGCGAGATCGGCTTCATCACCGCGCAGATCAAGGAAATCGCGCAGACCCGCGTCGGCGACACGATCACCACGGTCAAGAACCCCGCGCCCGCCGCCCTCCCCGGCTTCAAGGAAGTGCAGCCGGTGGTGTTCTGCGGCCTGTTCCCGGTCGACGCCAACGACTTCGAGAAGCTGCGCGACAGCATCCACAAGCTGCGCCTCAACGACGCGAGCTTCTCGTTCGAGATGGAGACCAGCGCCGCGCTCGGCTTCGGCTTCCGCTGCGGCTTCCTCGGCCTCCTCCACCTGGAGATCATCCAGGAGCGGCTGACGCGCGAATATGACCTGGACCTCATCACCACGGCGCCGAGCGTCGTCTACGAGATCCAGATGAACGACGGGTCGGTCCGGCACCTGCACAACCCAGCGGACATGCCCGACGCCAACCATATCGACTTCATCGAGGAGCCGTGGATCGAGGCGGTCATCTATGTGCCCGACGAATATCTCGGCTCCATCCTCAAGCTCTGCCAGGACCGGCGCGGCATCCAGAAGAACCTGACCTATGTGGGCGGCCGCGCGCAGGTGACCTATGAGCTGCCGCTCAACGAAGTGGTGTTCGACTTCTACGACCGCCTGAAGTCGATCAGCCGGGGCTATGCCAGCTTCGACTATCACCAGATCGGCGTGCGCGAGGGCGACCTCGTCAAGATGAACATCCTGGTCAACAACGAGCCGGTCGATGCGCTCAGCATGATCGTCCACCGCGGCGCCGCCGAGGCGCGCGGCCGGCACATGTGCGAGCGGCTCAAGGACCTCATCCCGCGCCACCTCTTCAAGATCCCGATCCAGGCCGCGATCGGCGGCAAGGTGATCGCGCGCGAGACCATCGCGGCGATGCGCAAGGACGTGACCGCGAAATGCTATGGCGGCGATATTACGCGGAAGAAGAAGCTGCTGGAGAAGCAGAAAGAGGGCAAGAAGCGGATGCGGGAATATGGGTCTGTGCAGATCCCGCAGGAGGCGTTTATTGCGGCGTTGAGGATGGGGGATGAGGGGTAAACCTTTAGTTGTTTACCGCACTGAGTGGCCTTAGAATTATCTGATGGCTGACTCAAATTTGCTCACGATCTTACACATCAGCGACTTCCATTTTTCGAAACGGAAGCAACGCGAGCAAACAATCGTGGTCAACGCGCTGGTCAAGGATTTGACGACCCTGTGTGTTGGACACCGTAAGCCCGATTTGATAGTTTTCAGCGGAGATCTTGTGCACGCGGCAGGCGTGGACTCGCATGAAGAGGCATATGACGTCCTGATTGATCGGGTGTCAAAAGCGACAGGTGTTAGCGATGCTCGCCTGTTTCTATCTCCGGGCAACCATGATGCTGCCACCTCCGCTGTTGAAAAGCATGCTGCCGATACCAAAGAGTGGCGAGAGATAGTGGCTTCGGGCGGCATCGCTCGATTGAACGAACTTTACGAGGCAAAATCGTTCGATGGGGCCTTGCTTGAGAAGTTCTCCAGTTTTTTTGACCTCGATCGTTATCTTACTATGGGCGAACGCAGCCACGGTCGTCGCTTTTGGAGCCCATTTGCTGCCGTCGATCACGTCGAAGCGTTGAATTTGGATATCGTCAGCTTCAATACAGCGGCCTTTTCTGCTGCCAGTATGAAGTCATTGGGCGGAGACGATAAGCGTCTAGCCATTCCTGAATATGCAGTGATGGAGGCGGTTTCGGCTCTGAAACCGGGCAGCATTAGAGTCTTCGTTACACACCACCCAACTTCGTGGTTCAGTGATGATTTCAAAAAATATTTTGATGGCGCCTTAGAAAAGCACGCTAATATCCATCTTTTTGGGCATATGCATGATCCACAACCTAAGAAATTAATCGGTCTTAGGGGTGAAGTTCTTGATAATCAATCTGGGGCAATTTTCACGCAACGTCGCGAATATTACAATGGATATGCCCTTATTACTGTCGACAAAGCACATCATTACGCGGAAACTTTAATTAGATCTTATTTCAGCGACCGTGAGGAATTTGATGAGGGTGTCGATATTGTCGAAAACGGCCGGTGGTGGTCTTCGCAAGAAGCACGAGAGCATTTTAAGGCAATTGGCGCACCGATCGACGAGGGCGCGTTTCGACAACACTTAAGTGGGCCAGCCCTCGTCGCTTTGTGCGACCGCGAGGCTGCAACGGGTGGCTATGGAGACTTGCATGGCAAGTTCATCCCTCCACCACTGCAGCGCACCTTCATTCAGGACGTTCCGAGCGATGACAATAAGATAGAAATTGAAACGTCCATCCCCTTCTCCAACCTGGTCGAAAGCGATTCAAATCTCATCATTTATTCCCGGGCTGAATACGGCCGAACCACATTGCTACGCGAATTGCGGTACCGCCTGCTCAAGGATGGCCAAGCCTTAAGATTTCCGCGGCTGCCGGTGATCTTGGATTTCCGGGAAATTACTTCCAACGCAGACAATATGCTGCGAAAGGCCCGAGGCAACGCAGAAGCCCTGCCCGAGGGACACGACCTTCAGGCCCTGCTAAAGCTCGGCCATGTTTGCGTCATGATTGACGATGTTTTGTTTGAGGACGGTCCTCGAATGAGAGTCCTCAGAGACTTCGTCGCGCGATATCTTTTCTCAAGCGTTCAATCCTCTGCAACAAAACTAGGGGCATCCGTCGATCCGGAAATGCCGGTCCGCTTCGAATTTGTAGAAATTAAAGAATTTGGCCGCAACGACATGCGTCAACTGCTGGCAAAAGAAGAACGCTGTACAAATGTGGAAGAATGGCTGGACCGCCTTCAAGAGGAATTTAAAGAAATTAATCTCCCATTTACGGCCGCAAACGGATCAATTCTTATCGAAATTCTTTCCGAGAAGTACAATTTTAATCCAATTAATCGATCGGTTTTGATAGAACAATTTATAGATTCCACGCTTCGTAAGGCAGCTATAGAACAAAGCAAAAGAGAGACTTTTGACTACACCAATAAAACCGATTTACTTTCTCACGTTGCGGCTTGGATGGCAAAAAATGGTGAATATGCTCCTTCTCGGGAAGCTACCCGATCCGAAATAAAATCATACTTGGACAGCAAAGGACTGAACGCAAACCTCGACGTCCTTATGATGGAGTTTTTCAGCGCTCGTATATTTATTGATAAATCCGAAGCACGTCTCAGCTTTCGTTATCGCTCTGTTCTGCAGTACTTTATCGCGCTCCGCATGACCGTCGACCAGGCATTTAAGGATTGGGTCTTGGAGGAGGAGCGCTATCTCCGCTTCACCAACGAAATTCAGTACTATGCTGGGAAATTGCGGAATGATGCGGATTTGGTCAATCTCGTCGCGGCTCGCCATGACGCTATAATGGCAGCACAAATGGGGGACGTGACCGAGGCAGATTTAAGACAGCTTGAGAGTCGACCGCTTCCGCTTGACAAGAAAAATCAGGCATTCCTCATCGCAGCGCGAGAAATGGCTGATACACCACTGAGCCAAGAAGAGAAAGATCTTGAATTAGAAACAGGCATGCTTCGTGACACAGAAGACAGGCAAGATATGATTCGACCTGATGTCATCGATGCCCAAGATATGGCTCTATATTCTCTTACTTTATATTCCGGATTAGTTAAAAATATGGAGCTAATATCCGATTCTGAAAAGAGAATACACTTAACAAAGGTTCTTTATGGCTGGGCCACCCTCTTGGTGGGAGCTTTGACGTTGTCGCCTGTTCTGGCCAAAGAACGCCGACTGCGCATCAACGGCGCGTTGTATGAGGTACAAGCTCCGCACGGCATGGAAACAGCCACGCTTCTGCGAAAGATGATGTTGGTCTTGCCTCATATTCATATAAAGATGCTGTCACACGCTGTTGGCACGGAAAAGCTGGAACGGCAGCTCACGGAACCGACGCTGACCGAAGACGGCCAACCGAAAATTATAGATTTCCTCCGCGTGGGATTGATTTCCGACTTACGCCTTTCTGCAACGCCAAGTTCGGTCAGCGCCCTTGCGGCACGGCTTCGCGACAACAAGTATCTCCTTTGGGCACTCATAGTGCATGTCAGCGAACTTCGGAGACTCGACCGAGTTAAGGAAGAGCACTTCCGGGAACTGGAAAAACCTTTGGCGGGTGCTATTGCGGATCTGCGCGGAGGAAGCCCGAAAGATCGCGCGAACATTAAGCGACAGCAATTAGCTCGCCTGGAAAGAGATCGGCTGATGCTGACGATGAAGAAAGCTCGCGATTAATCCCTACCCATCCGGCAGCGCATTCGTCTTATTCAACCGGTCCATGATCTCGTCGATCGGCTCGACGACGGTGACGCTGCGGCCTTCGCCGAAGCGGATGCGGGTGCCTTCCGAATTGCTGGTGATGAAGGAGATCTGCGTGGCGTTGACGGCGACGGGCACGCGGTCTGTGCTGGTGAATTTCACGAACATGGGCGCTCTCTCCTTTTTCCGTTCGACCCATATGGGCCTGCGAAGCACGATGTGCTGTGCTTCGGTGCTCACGTACCAAATGTACGCTGCGCTCCGATGCGCACAAATCCCGCTTCTCGGCTCCATTTGAGCCGAACGGATGCAGCGTAGCGGATTTGGGGGTGGGGGCAAGGCGGGGTTGGTGCTTCCGTCGCGAGCGGCGGTCCCCTCTCCCTTCCGTGCCTGCGGCACTCCCTCCTTCACGCGAGTCACGCGCCTCGCGTGAACCCCTAAAGGGGCGAGGGGAAAAAGCAGGCGGCGCTAGTCGCGCATGTGGGCGACGGCGCTCCGGAGCGCGAAGCTGTCTTCGCATCCGGCCCAGGCGACGATCCTGGCCCAGGCCTGTTTGCGGTTGTCGTTCCGATCGAAGGCGATGAGGCCGAGATCCGTGAACCTGGCTCGCATCGCGTCGACAAGCTTGCAGTAATGATCCATGGCCTCGTTCAGGAATTCCGCGCTGCGGGCTTTTTCGCCAGCTCGCGCCTTTTTCACTTCTTCATCCACGACCCGCTTCAGGCGCAGCGGCAGGCCGCTGGCGCCGCCGCTCAGCTGGCCGTCATAGTTGGCGAGCATGAAGGTGCCGACGCGGTCGTTATAGACGCGGCGGGCGCCGACGAGCTTGCCGTAACTGTAGACCGGCACTTCGACGCCGTGGATGGCGCGGTGCATGAGCGCGTCGCGCAGGATGCCGATGCCGTTCTCCTGCGCGGCGGCCCAGGCGGCGGCGAATTCCTCCGCGCCGGGCTTGCGGCGGAGCTGATAGGCGCCGACCTCCGCCATGCCGACCGCGGCGCAGGCGGCCTTGACCGAGCCGGTGTCGTTGAGCGCGTCGATGAAGGCGGCCTGGCGCGCGGGCGTCCAGCCATCGTGGCGCGCGCATTTGCGGGGCACGGGGGTGAAGGCCGGGGGCGCGGGGCGCGACGTTGGGTTTGGATCGGGGCCGGGCTCCGCGGCGGTGGTGAGGGGGGTTTGGGGGGCGGCGGGGCGCGCGGTTGGGGCGGCGGCTGGGGCTTTGCGTTTTCTCATGGCGCGGAGGCTGCCAAGGTTTTGCGCGTGTAGGACAGTGCTATTTGGCCCTTCTCGTTATTCCCGCGACAGCGGGAACCCAGGGATGGGTTGAGAGAAGAAGCTGGGTTCCCGCGTTCGCGGGAATGACGATGGAGGTGGATGTCGGGGGCGCTTATGCGCGACCTGTTCCCCGGCGCAGGCCGGGGCCCAGGATATGGAGCCGCGGCTGAAGTATTTCGCGTCAGACTGGGCCCCGGCCTTCGCCGGGGAACAGGACAGCTTTGGCATTTTGTGGCGTTGACGCGTTGCCGGGGCGGGCCCCAGCGACGGGCATTGAAGCCGGCGGTCAGCCCAGCGAGATCATCGCGACGGCGGACGCGAGAGCGAGCAGCGAGCCGAGCAGGCCGAGCTCGAGGGCCGTTGCGGTGATGCCAGTCCTGGTAAGCCGAGTCCGCATGGGGACGCCTCTCGATTGATCGTGC
Organism: Sphingobium sp.; assembly: GCA_017745115.1. The sequence goes on from JAGIAA010000009.1 coordinate 60,606, forward strand.
TGAGAGTGCGCTTCGGCCGGTTATCGAAGGCTTAACAAAGCTGTCAGCCAATCGAAAGGATGAGTGGAAGTGGGTGCTGGGGTGTCGGCAACGGGGTGCGTCGCGCGACAGTCGGGGGCCACCTTCGATTAAAGTCACGGGCCTCCGATCGGCCTCCCTCTGAAGGAAGAGTCGGGCAGGCCGCCTCACCCCATGGCGTTGGCGGCGTTCATGAAGACGCTGCTGAGGTTGAGGCCGAGGCTCATGAAGGCAATGATGCAGGCGATCGAGATGAGCGCGGCGATCAGGCCATATTCGATCGCGGTGGCGCCGCGTTGGTCGCGCAGGATGCGAGTCAGCATGGATGGTCTCCCCTGTCCTGGACGGCAGGGTGGTCGGGCGCGGTGAAGAAAAGACTAATACCGTAGCGGAAATGGTGGTTGCGGGGGCGTTTAGAATAGTCCCGGCAGGTCGCGCTGGGCGGGGCTTGGCTTGTCCCCGATGAGTGGCTCGAGCGCGGATTCGATCGGCACGCTGCGGTCGGCCGAGACGATGCCGAACTGGCCGACGCCGCTGCCGCTGATCGGCGTGCAGGCGCGCTTGTCGAGGAAGTCGACGGCGCGGGCGACCATGTCGTCGCCAATGTCGCCGAGCGGATATTGCAGATCGTCGCGGGCGCGGCAGGTCTGCTCCATGACGGTGCCGAGGCCGTTGTAATAGCCGCCGTCGCCATCGGCATTGACGGTGGCGAAGGCGATGAGGCGCAAGCGGTCGTCGCTGCAGCCCTGGGCGGCGAGGCTGGCATTGCTGGTGATGTCGAGCGCGATCTGGCCGACGGGCTTGCCATAGGTGTTGTCGCCGATGAGCGCGATGTCGGCGCGCAGATAGGGGCGCATGCCGTTGATGACGAGCTCGCTGGCCGAGGCGGTCGAGCGCGTGCCGAGGAAGGCGATGCGCCTGGGGGCGATGGCGCTGGACTCGGACTGGAAGTAATAAGGTGTGTTCTCGACCGACTTCTCCGGGCGGAACTTGAGCGTCGCGAAGATGTCGGACGAACGGCGCGCGCCGCCGAGCAGGCTGGCGAGCACCTGCGCCACCGAGATGGCCCCGCCGCCATTGTAGCGCAGATCGATGATCACCTCGTCGATGCCCTGTGCCTTGAAGCTCGCAAAGGCGGTGCGCAGCGCGGGGACGGCCGGGCTGATGAAGGTGCGCAGATTGATGTAGCCGACCTTGCGGCCGCTGTCGGTGAGGACCTTCATGCCGTAGCGCGGCGAGACGGCGTCGATGTTGAAATCGGCCTTGGTGACGGTGACGTTGCGCGTGCCGGCCGCGTCGCGGATCTGCAGGACGCGAGTCACGTTGGGCGTATCGGCGCCGAGCGCGACATAGAGGCCATATTGCCCCTCGCTGGCGAGGATCGCGCTGACGGTGCGCATGCTCGTGGACGAGGCGCCGATGGAGAGAATCTCCGCGCCCCGGTCGATGCCGGCATTGAGCGCGGGCGCATTCTCGAAGGCCTCGCTCACCCAGAGGCGGCGGGCGGCATCGTCGACGTAGAGCCGCATGCCGAAACCGCCGGTCGAACCGCTGGCATAATAGGCATTCTCCGCGGCGATGGACGTCACATAGGAGAAGTAACGGTCCTTGCCCTGCGCTCGGGCGCCGGCGGTCAGCGCGTCGACATAATCGGAGAGATTGGAGAAACCCGACGGCGGCACATAGGTCATCGTCTCGGGGAAGAGATACCATTCGTTGAACTGGGCCAGCACCCAGTCCTGGCGCATGCGCAGCGAACAGCCGGCGGTCGGCGTGGGGGTCGGGGTCGGCGTGGGGGTGACGGTAACGGGGGACGAACTGCCGCCCGAGGAGCCGCCGCCGCATGCGGACAGCGCCAGCGCCAGCGCCATGCCCAAACCACTGATCCCATCCCGGATGCGACGCCGCCAGATTCTTCTTCTCATAGATCAAATGACTAACGTCGCCCGCGCGCCTTGTCGCGCGGCTTTTTCGGACCACGGCTGTGGTTGCCGGCGACTGTGCTCTTGACGCAATGTGATTACTTATACATTGTATGACTAATGACGGACAGACCCTCGCTCGGCCAATTCGAACAGCTCGTGCTGACCGCGATCCTCAAGCTCGCGGACGGCGCCTATGGCGTTACCATCCATCGCGGCGTCGAGGCGCTGATGACGCCCAGATCGTGCCAGCTGGGCGCCGTCTATGCGACGCTCGACAGGCTCGAGGACAAGGGCCTGATCGAATCCTGGCTCTCCGAACCGACCGCCCAGCGCGGCGGACGGGCACGCCGGCATTACCGGTTGAGCGCGGAAGGAGCCGAGGCTCTCAAGGACGCCGCTGCCACGTCGAAGCGGCTCTACGAGGCCGTCGAGCAACAATGGGGGGAGATGCCATGGAGCCCGGCCTGAGCATCGCCCCGCCTCCCGCGCTCGAGAAGCTGGTCTGGCGCCTGCTGCCTCCCATGGTTCGCGAGGAAGTGGCGGGCGATCTCTGGGAACGCTTCCGTTCGCCGCTACGCTATCTGGCCGATGCTGCGAGCGCCCTCCCTTTCCTGATCGTCAGCCAGGCGCGCCGCCAGACCAACGGGCCGCTCTTCCTGCTGCAAGCGTTCACCATCTTCGCATCCTTCGGAGGCTTCGAGCCCAGTTTCGGCGCGCCGGGCCTGCCGATGAGCGTGCGGGCGCTCTGCGCAACCATTCCCGCGCTGGCCACACTGCTGCTGCGCGCCGCCTATCGGCCAACCGACGACTGGACCGGATCGCGCGCAGCAAGCGACCTGCTCTGGACGCTGATCGCGGTCCTCGGCGGGCAACTCCTCGCCCTGCTGATCCATCCGCCGCTCGCGGTCCCGACCGGCTTCTTCGTCGGCGGATTGTCATTCTCACTCGCCATGCTGCTCGTGTTGCGTTCCGGCCTCTATCTGGTGACGGGCACCGCGCGCCTCGACGCGGTCGAACAAGATTACGAACGCTTCAACCGTCGCATCCGCTTCAAGAACAATATCGAGATCGGGCTGCTGCTCCCTCTGCTTGGCGTCGCCTTCTGGTTTGCGACGATCGCTGTGCCGATCGTCGCCGCGATCGACCTTATCTGGATCGCGCTCACGTTGCTGCTCATCCTGCTCAACATCGCCCGGCGGCCACGGCCCATGCCCATGACGCTGCCGCCGGCGGGCAAGCTTGCTTTCTATCGCGGACAACTGGCCCGCCAGCGTCATGTCGTCGGGCTGGCCTGGTGGTGGTATTTCTTCCCGCTTTTCGGCGGCCTGGGCGTCAATCTCGTCCTACGCGCAACGATCGCGGGACAGCGCGACATCGCGCTGGGCGGCATCGCGTGCATGACCGTGCTCGCCTTCACGATCGCCCGGGCGAACCGCGAGCGAAGACGCGAGCTTGGCGCCAAGATCGCAGCACTCAACCGGCTGGATCAACGCGCCACCGACTGAACCAACGAGGCCGAACAGGCCCAACCCGATTTCCGCGAGACTGCACTGACGGACCGGAGTCCGGCCGGGTGGTGCCGTTCGTCCTGAAAAGGAGAGATGCTCATGCGCAGATTGCTCACATGGTTCGGGGGCGTCGTCCTCGTCCTGCTGCTGGCCTCGGCCGCCTTGTGGTTCTTCCTGTTCCGCCCGCCTCCGCCCGGATCGCCGTCCGCGCCCGTGACGACCACGCTGGGGCCCGTGCGCGGCCTCGAGAGCCAGGGCGTCATCGCCTATCGTGGCCTGCCCTATGCGGCGGCGCCGGTCGGTGCGCGGCGCTGGCGCGCGCCCCAGCCCGCAGCAGCATGGACCAAGACGCGCGACGCCTTCACATTCGGCCGTGCCTGTCCGCAGATTGGCAGTCCGGTTCCGGGCCTGCCGCCCGAGCCGCAGAGCGAGGACTGCCTCTACCTCAATGTCTGGGCGCCAGCGCGTTCAGGCGGTGAGCCGCTCCCGGTCATCCTGTGGCTGCATGGCGGCGGCGATCTCGTGGGCTCCGCCTCGGCCTATCCTTATTGGGGCACGCAGCTCGCCCGCAAAGGCGTGGTCCTGGTCTCCGCCAATTATCGGCTGGGCGCACTGGGGTTCCTCGCTCATCCGGAGCTGACGGCGGAATCACCGCACCATGCCTCCGGCAATTACGGCCTCATGGACATTGTCGCGGCGCTCAGATGGGTCCAGGCCAACGCCCGCGCCTTCGGCGGCGATCCCGACAATGTGACGGTCATGGGTCACTCGGCAGGCTCCTCGAACATCGGCAATCTCCAAATCCTGCCGGAGACAGCGGGCCTCTATCGGCGCATCATCGCGATGAGCAGCGGCGATTTCGGACCCGCCGGAACACAGGAGGGCCCGGCACCTCTGGCCGACGCCGAGGCCGCCGGCGTGCGCTTCGCGCGGAAGCTCGGTGCCGGATCGCTGGCGGAGCTTCGCGCCCTGCCCGCCGACCAGATCGTCAAGGCACCGGTCGGCCTGTGGCGCGACCGGACCAACGGCGGCGACATCCCGGTCACAGTGGACGGCTACATCATCGCCGGCGACCTCCACGACGCCTATGCGGCCGGCAAGGCGCATCCGGTCGATCTGCTGACCGGATACACCGCACTCGAAGGTGTCGGCCTCGGTTTCCCCACGGCAGCCGATGCCGCGACCTACCGGGCAGAGGTGCAGAAGCGCTATGGTGCATTCGCGAGCAGCATCCTGCACGAATATCCGGCGGGCGACGACGCACAAGCGCGGCAGTCCGCCATTCGCCTGACCGGCGAGCACGCGTCGAAATGGCATATGATGACGTGGGCACGCCTCCATGCCGCGACGCACCAAGGCAAGGTCTTCTTCTACCGCTTCTCGCGCACGCCCGGCATAGGCCCCTTTCGCAGGATCGGTGCGGCCCATGGCAGCGAACTCGGTTATGTCTTCGACTTTCCCAGACGCGGCATTCGCTACGGCACGCAATGGCCCTGGAAGGCCTGGCGCGACAGCGCGCTGGTCGACACAATCCAGGGCTATTGGGTGAACTTCGCACGGACCGGCGATCCTAACGGGCCAGGACTTCCGGCATGGCCGCAATTCGCGGGTGGGCCGCAAGTGATGGACTTTGGCGATGAAGCCAGGGTCCGCAATTGGCCCGAAGCCGAAGAGCATCGGTTGATGGATGCCTATATGAAGGCGATGCGAGCGGTGCGTGACCGCAATGCGATGATAGACAAATGAGTCTGTGACTCGCTTGGCCGATCATTCGATTCGGTTCGTCGCATTGGCGGAGACAGGATCCGGCGGCCGATTCATGGGGGCCGGGCAGAAAGTTACGGTTGTTCCGTCTAGGAACGCCACACTGGGGCGCCTCCGCGTGAGGCGCCCTTCTCATTTCTGGACTCTGTCGATCACTGCGCCGAGTTTCATCGACTGAAGCGATCAATGTAGCCGAGCTTGTTCGTTTCACCGTCTCATGAGTCAGGCATATTCTGGCGGTCCCCCTCAAGACCGACTCAAGGAGCAGGACCATGGACGCGAAGACTGGAAACACGAGCGGAGGCGGTTGCCCGGTGCACGGCCAGGACGGTGTCCGCGCATTGCTTGGCCGCACCAACAAGGACTGGTGGCCCGACATGCTGGCGACCGAAATCCTCAATCCCAATGGCCCCTCCAACCCGATGGGCGCGGACTTCGACTATGCAGCGGCGTTCAAGACCCTCGACTATGCCGCGCTCAAGGCCGACCTCGCGGCGCTGATGACCGACAGCCAGCCCTGGTGGCCGGCCGATTATGGACATTACGGCCCCTTCTTCATCCGCATGGCCTGGCACGCCGCCGGCACCTACCGCACGGCAGATGGCCGCGGCGGCGCCAATAGCGGACAGCAGCGCTTCGCGCCGCTCGACAGCTGGCCGGACAATGGCAATCTCGACAAGGCGCGGCGCCTGCTCTGGCCGATCAAGCAGAAGTACGGCAGCAAGATCAGCTGGGCGGACCTGTTCATCCTGACCGGCAATGTCGCGATCGAAACCATGGGCGGACCCGTGTTCGGTTTCGGCGGCGGCCGCGCCGACGTCTATGAACCGGAGCGCGACATCTACTGGGGCTCGGAAGACAAGTGGGTCAACCAGGGTGTCCAGACCCGCATCGACCCCGCCCAAGGTTATGAAAAGATCGAGGGCCCCCTCGCCGCGATCCAGATGGGCCTCATCTACGTGAACCCCGAAGGTCCGGGCGGCAATCCGCATGACGACGAAGGCATGGCACGCGACATGAAGGAAACCTTCCGGCGCATGGCGATGGACGCCGAGGAAATCGTCGCGCTGACGGCGGGCGGCCACACGTTCGGCAAGGCGCACGGCAATGGCGACGCGTCGCTGCTGGGCGCGGCGCCTGCCGGCGGCGATCTCGCCGCCCAGGGCTTCGGCTGGGTCAGTGGCCATGAGAGCGGCGGCATCGGCGAGCACACCGTCACCAGCGGCATCGAAGGCGCATGGACCAACACGCCGAGAGAATGGACCGAGAACTATTTCCGCCTGCTGTTCGACTATGACTATGAGCTGGTGAGAAGCCCGGCGGGCGCGCATCAGTGGCAGCCGATCGGCCAGAAGGAAGAAGACATGGCCCCGGCCGCCTGGGACGCTTCCAAGAAGGTGCCGACCATGATGACCACGGCCGACATGGCGCTGAAGCGCGATCCCGAATTCCGCGCCATCAGCGAGAAGTTTCGCAACGACCACGAGGCGTTCAAGGACGCCTTCGCGCGGGCCTGGTTCAAGCTGACCCATCGCGACATGGGTCCGAAGATCCGTTACCTCGGCCCGGAAGTCCCCGCCGAAGATTTGATCTGGCAGGATCCGATTCCCGCCGGCACGATGCCTTCCGATGCGGACGTGACGGCCGTGAAGGCGAAGATCGCCGGCGCTATCGAATCTGGCGGCCTCACCGTCAGCCAGCTCATCAAGACGGCCTGGGCCTCGGCCAGCACCTTCCGCAAGTCGGACTATCGCGGCGGCGCCAATGGCGCACGCATCCGCCTCGCGCCGCAGAAGGACTGGGACGTCAACGAGCCGGCCATGCTTGCCAAGGTGCTCGACACGCTCGAGGGACTGCGCGGATCGATGTCCATGGCCGACGCCATCGTGCTGGGTGGCGTGGTCGGTCTCGAGAAAGCCATCAAGGATGCAGGCTTCAATATATCCGTGCCGTTCACCGGCGGGCGCGGCGACGCCAGCCAGGAACAGACAGACGTCGAGAGCTTCGAATGGCTGGAGCCGGAGGCCGACGCCTTCCGCAACTATGCGCCCAAGAAGCTGGCCGTAAAAACCGAGGAAATGATGCTCGACCGCGCGTCGCTGCTCGGCCTCTCGGTTCCTGAAATGACCGTGCTGATCGGCGGCCTGCGCGTGCTCGGCGCCAATCACGGCGAGCGCGGCCATGGGCATTTCACCAAGCGGCCGGGCCAACTCACCAATGACTATTTCGTCAATCTGCTCGACATGACCAATGTCTGGAAAGCCGTCGATGGATCAGGCGACGAGGACTATGTCGCAACCGACCGCGCGAGCGGCGGCGAAACATGGCGGGCCAGCCGGGCCGACCTCATCTTCGGATCGAATTCGGAGCTGCGGGCCGTCGCGGAGGTCTATGCCGAGAACGGCCATGAGGAAAAGTTCGTGAAGGACTTCGTCGCGGCCTGGACCAAGGTCATGAACGCAGACCGGTTCGATCTGGTTTGATCGATGATGGCGGGACCCTTCCTGCCAGCGCGACCAAGTTCGTAGGGTTTTAAGGCCGCTCAAGCTTTGGAACATGTGCTGGTTGCTGCAGCAAAATAAGCGGCTGCAACCAGCAACTTGCCCGTCATCCGGGCCCTGAGCCGGGATGACGATCCAAGCGACAGCTTTGCCGTCTGCCTATTCCGCCGCCAGGGCCTGCGCGACATGCGTCTCGATATCGCGCCAGTCGCCGCCCTTGGGATAAGCGAAGCTGACCGCGCGGATTGCCGCGAAGTCGACCTCGTCGCCGGCGAAGCTGGTCTCTCCGGTCGCCTGGAACCGCTCAACGGCGTCCAGCAGCAGCCGGCGCGCGCGATAGATGACACGGTCGCAGGTGCCGAGATATTCCTGTGAGCGGTCGACGATGGGTCCCATCGATTCCTGCACGACGAAATCCTCATAGGCATTGCCGCGCCCGGTGATGCCGCTCCAGTGTCCGGCCTTCATCGCGGCGCGGTCCTGGTTCCACATGTTTTCGGGACCGCCCATGTCGCTGTTGAAATAGCCGAGATCGCCCGAGGTCTGGCCGAAGTCGACGAGGATATTATAGCTGAGCGGCGCGTCGGTATCGTAGCTGATGTACCATTGCGCCGTGGTCTCGTCGTCGATGGGGATCGAGCAGCAGACGATGCGCGGGCCGGTCGGCGAGGACGGAATGAACGCGAACAGCGGCAGCGAGACCTCGCGCACGCGGGCATAGCGAAAGTCGCCTTCGTCTCGGATCGCCCCTTCGCGGAAGCCGTAAGGCTGGTCGACGAACTCGAAGACGGGCGCGCCGTCGTTGAGCATGTAATCGGACTCGGCCTTGAAGATCGCGCGGCCGGCGGCGCTGTTCAGATTGGCCGAATGCAGGAAACCGACATGGGCGCTGTCGAGCAGCGCCTCGAGACCCTGCAGCCAGTTGGTCCTGATGATGCCGCGGATCGGCTGGACCTGATCGGGGCCAAGACCGGTGAATTCATAATCGGGGAAGCGCGGCGGCGTCGCCTTCTTGCCCATATAGACCCAGAGCATACCGCCGGCCTCATGGGTCGGATGGCTGCGGACGGGGACCGACTGGGCGAAGCGATCACGCTGCTCCCGCGGTTCGGTGGGAGCATCGACGCATTGGCCTTCGACGCTGAACTTCCAGCCGTGGAAGATGCAGCGCAGACCATTCTCCTCGTTGCGGGCGAGCGCGAGACTGGCGCAGCGATGCGGGCAGGCCTCCTGCATGAAGCCGACCCGGCCATCGGTGACGCGGAAGGCGACGAAATTCTCGCCGAACAGGCGCACGCGCTCGGGCGCGCCATCCGCTTCGATCGCATCCGAGCGGCAGGCGGGGACCCAATATTCCCGCAGCATGTCGCCCATGGGCGTCCCCGGACCGACGCGGGTCAACAGCTCGTTCTGGTCGCGCGTGAGCATATGAGCGACTCCTCTCCCGTTTGAGGGGAGCCTATGCCTTTGGCGGCATGCAGGCAAATGCTTCGAGGGCTAAGTGTCGCGGGTTATTTCTTTGCGGCCTTGGCCTTGGCGGAGGACTTCTTCGCAGTGGCCGCCTTGGCGGGCGCAGCGGCCTTCAACGCCTTCAGGCGCTCATCGATCGCGTTCTCGCGCTGGAGCTCGCGAATTTCCATGACCTTTCGCTGATCCGACGGTGCATTGTCATGCGCATCGAGGCCGGTGCTGGCCTTCATGACGCGATCGAACGCATCCTTGGCATGACGCACCTTCGTCTCGACATCGGAGGCGGAAGCCACAGAGGCGGGGCTGCCGGGCGCAACGCTGCCCTGCGCTTTCTCGAAGGCGGCAAGTTCTGCGCTCATCTGCTGGTGCTGCGCGCGGAGCGCGGCCTGCGCCTCCAGCAGCCGGACGGCTTCCTGTTTGGCGTTGCGAACGACGCCCTTCAGCGTGACGATGTCCGCTTCGATATCCACCTGCCGCGAGAGCGCAGCGCGCGCGAGATCCTCGCGCTTCTTTTCCATCGCAAAGCGCGCGTTCTCCGAGAGCGTGACAAGTTCCTTGGTGAGGTCACCGCTACGCATCTCGGCCTGCACGGCACGGCCTAAAGCGCGATCATGATCAGCCGCCAGTTCACCGATGGCGCGCTCGATCTGACGAATGGCTTCGCGCATCAGCGCAGGACCATTTGCGCGCTCGAGGGCGTCAACAGCCGTTTCGACGTGCGCGACGACAGTCCGCTTCACGCGCTGGAACACGGATTCCGTCATAATATTCCCCCTCGACCGCCCCGAATTCGACTAGCAAGTTCCGCCTTAAAGTGAAGTAAAACGTAGAATTATCGGTGGTGCTGTCAACACGCCGCCCAGGCGGTGACAATCCAGATCTTTGCGCCGATCAGCACGCCCTTGCCCGGCATATGATAGGGCACGAAGGCGGCCGCGAGATCGGCGACGGCCTGTGGGCCCGCTTCCTTCAGCATGCGGCCCATATGGGTCGAGGAGATCAGAAAATCGGCGGCCTCTTCGGGCGTCGCGCCGACGCCGCCGATGGCGAGCCTGGTCTCGAACGGCTCGAAGCCGATCCGGCCGAAATCGGTCTTCTCCAGGACGTCCGTGAGATAGGCCGGATCGCCAAACGCGAAGGGGCCGGGCGCGCGCGGATCGGGCCGGGGCATGTCGGGCAGATGCTTCGCGGCGACCGCGGCGATGAGACGCGTCCACTCATTGTCCTGCGGGCTTGCCCAGACGGCAAGGTCCATGCGGCCGCCCGGCTTGATCATCTTCCGAATGTTACGGAAGCCGGCATAAGCATCATCGAAGAACATCGAGCCGAAGCGCGAGAAAATGCGGTCATAAGGCGCGGTCGCGGGGATCGTCGTCGCGGCGTCGGCGCACACCCAGTAGATGCGCGACTGGGTGCCCTGCGCAGCGCGGACACCGGCATAGTCGATGAGCTCCCGGCTGATATCGAGGCCGGTGACACAGCCGGTGGGCGACACCGAGCGCGCAATTCCGGTCGTCGTCGGCCCCGCACCGCAGCCGAGATCCAGCACATTCTCGCCCGGATGGAAGCCGGCATGCTTGACCAGGGCCGCGCCGACCTGCGTGATCATGCCCTCGAACCTGGCGAGGTTGGCGAGCCAGATTCGGCCCTGATCGCCGGACCATTCATTGGCCGACAGCCCCTGCCCGATCGTCTCGCTCATGCGTCACTCCCTCTCCGGACACATGAATGACCTCGGACCCGACACCCGTCAACGCGGCTCACGACCCACTCCTCGTCATTCCCGCGAAAGCGGGAACCTAGTGGGTCGTTCAGGGATGGCGAAGGCATGGGGTCGGGTGACTGGGTTCCCGCTTTCGCGGGAATGACGAAGAAGAAGGGAGATGGCTCAATTTTTCGTGCGCTTGCGTCGGGCCGCATTGCCGCTAGCGTGCGCGCAATCATCTTTCGCGCCGGGAGGCCGCATGACCGCACATACTGAAGCCATGGCCGGCAACGCGCCGGACAATGGCCCCGTCATCCGGCGGAGCTGGCTGTTCCTGCCCCTGTTCGCACCTTTCGGCATTTCAGCCGGCTATGTGCAGGTGACGCTCGGCTTCATGCTTGCCAAGGCCGGCCTGCCGATCGCCGTTGTCGGCACGCTGGTGGCACTTTCCGTATGGCCGCAAACCTGGAAAGTGCTCTGGGCGCCGATCGTCGACACGACCGGCAATCCCAAACTGTGGTACGGCCTCGGCGCTGCCCTCACCGGCCTCACGATCCTGGCGATGAGCATGATCAAGGTCGGCCCCGGCGCGATACCGCTGCTGACCGGCCTGATCATCCTCTCCTCCATCGCCTCGACGCTGGTCAGCATGTCGACCGAGATCTTCATGGCGCATTTCGTGCCGCAGGACGTGCAGGGCGCGGCGAGCGGCTGGGGCCAGGCGGGCAATCTGGGAGGAAGCGGGATCGGTGGCGGCATCGGGCTGCTGCTGGCCGAGCACATCGCCATGCCGTGGGTGTCCGGCCTGGTACTGGCGCTGGTCTGCATGGGTTGCTGGGGTGCAGTCACATTGCTGCCGGCGGCGCCGCGCGGACATCGGCACAGAAATTATCTGACCAGCCTCAAGTCGGTCGTGCTGGACGTCTGGAGCGTCGCGCGCTCGCGCCTTGGCTATCTGGCGCTGATCGTCATGCTGCTGCCGATCGCCTCAGGCGGCGCGCAGAATCTGTGGTCGGCCATCTCCAGCGAGTGGGGCGCCGATGCCAGCCTCGTCGCGGTCGTCAACGGCGTCGTCGGCGGCCTGGTCTCCGCGGCGGGCTGCCTGATCGGCGGCTATGTCTGCGACAGGATGGACAACAAGGGCGCCTATGCCCTGTTCGGCATCACCGCCGGCGTTATCGCCGTGCTGATGGGCTGGGCGCCGCGCACGCCGATCTTCTTCGCGGCCGGCACGCTCGGCTACGCGCTGGCGATCGGCATGGGCTATGCCGCCTATAATGCGATCGTGCTGGAAGCGATCGGCAAAGGCGCGGCGGCGACCAAGTTCAATCTGCTCGCCGCGATCGCCAACGTCCCGATCGCCGCGATGACGCAGTTCGACGGCTGGGTGCACGACGAGCACGGCACCATGGCGATGCTCTATGGCGAGCTGGCGCTGCCGGCGGCGACCATTGGGGCCTTCTTCCTGTTCGTGGCAGCGACGCGATCACGAAAGACCACCGCGTAGGTTGCGCATTCACAACTCAATGTAGCGGATGACGTATCGTCCGCTTGCAAAACCCGTGCGCCGCTCGTTTCATGACCGAAGCGGGGTGGGAAGCAGTCTTAAGCCCCTCCCCTTCAGGGGAGGGGAACAAGGGGTGGGGGCGATGCGCAGCATCGCTCGCGTAGCGATCAATCGGAACCGTCCAGCCCCACCCCAACCCCTCCCCTGAAGGGGAGGGGCTTAAGACAGCAATGGCGTCGAGTTCTGACTGTCTGCTTTTGGAAGCCCGGGACGTTGCAGCGTTGAGAAGGGGCACGGCCGCATTGCACCCTAACGGCTTTTCGGCTAATGGCGCCGCGACCCGAGGACGGCCCCGAAATGGCTGCGCCGCCAATATGAAACCAGAGAGATAGAAATGAGCCAGCCCGCGCTGCGCAACGTGGCGATCATCGCGCACGTCGACCACGGCAAGACGACCCTTGTCGACCAGCTTTTCCGCCAGTCCGGCACCTTCCGCGAGAACCAGCGCGTCGAAGAGCGGGCGA